>NZ_JBFRCF010000005.1:0-558631 GCF_040965655.1 Paraburkholderia sp. EG286B
GTGAGCGATGAGCTCTGGAAAGGAGGTGATCCAGCCGCACCTTCCGATACGGCTACCTTGTTACGACTTCACCCCAGTCATGAATCCTGCCGTGGTGACCGTCCTCCTTGCGGTTAGACTAGCCACTTCTGGCAAAACCCACTCCCATGGTGTGACGGGCGGTGTGTACAAGACCCGGGAACGTATTCACCGCGGCATGCTGATCCGCGATTACTAGCGATTCCAGCTTCACGCAGTCGAGTTGCAGACTGCGATCCGGACTACGATCGGTTTTCTGGGATTGGCTCCACCTCGCGGCTTGGCAACCCTCTGTTCCGACCATTGTATGACGTGTGAAGCCCTACCCATAAGGGCCATGAGGACTTGACGTCATCCCCACCTTCCTCCGGTTTGTCACCGGCAGTCTCCCTGGAGTGCTCTTGCGTAGCAACTAGGGACAAGGGTTGCGCTCGTTGCGGGACTTAACCCAACATCTCACGACACGAGCTGACGACAGCCATGCAGCACCTGTGTTACGGCTCCCTTTCGGGCACCCCCGCCTCTCGGCAGGGTTCCGTACATGTCAAGGGTAGGTAAGGTTTTTCGCGTTGCATCGAATTAATCCACATCATCCACCGCTTGTGCGGGTCCCCGTCAATTCCTTTGAGTTTTAATCTTGCGACCGTACTCCCCAGGCGGTCAACTTCACGCGTTAGCTACGTTACCAAGCCAATGAAGGCCCGACAACCAGTTGACATCGTTTAGGGCGTGGACTACCAGGGTATCTAATCCTGTTTGCTCCCCACGCTTTCGTGCATGAGCGTCAGTATTGGCCCAGGGGGCTGCCTTCGCCATCGGTATTCCTCCACATCTCTACGCATTTCACTGCTACACGTGGAATTCTACCCCCCTCTGCCATACTCCAGCGATGCAGTCACCAATGCAGTTCCCAGGTTAAGCCCGGGGATTTCACATCGGTCTTACATCACCGCCTGCGCACGCTTTACGCCCAGTAATTCCGATTAACGCTCGCACCCTACGTATTACCGCGGCTGCTGGCACGTAGTTAGCCGGTGCTTATTCTTCCGGTACCGTCATCCCCGGCGGATATTAGCCACCAGGATTTCTTTCCGGACAAAAGTGCTTTACAACCCGAAGGCCTTCTTCACACACGCGGCATTGCTGGATCAGGCTTTCGCCCATTGTCCAAAATTCCCCACTGCTGCCTCCCGTAGGAGTCTGGGCCGTGTCTCAGTCCCAGTGTGGCTGGTCGTCCTCTCAGACCAGCTACGGATCGTCGCCTTGGTAGGCCTTTACCCCACCAACCAGCTAATCCGCCATCGGCCACCCCAATAGCGCGAGGTCTTGCGATCCCCCGCTTTCATCCAAAGATCGTATGCGGTATTAATCCGGCTTTCGCCGGGCTATCCCCCACTACTGGACATGTTCCGATGTATTACTCACCCGTTCGCCACTCGCCGCCAGGATTGCTCCCGCGCTGCCGTTCGACTTGCATGTGTAAGGCATGCCGCCAGCGTTCAATCTGAGCCAGGATCAAACTCTTCAGTTCAATACCTGTTACTGTTTTCGGTCTCTCTCGAGACCGGTCGCTCACTCAAAGCTGACAGGAATTTGAATTGCTTCAAAAACCTGACTTACTTTAGTGTGAGACTCTTGATACTTTTGCTGCTCCTGATTCCGCTCCGAAGAACGGCATCAGGTCGCCACCGCATCAAGCGCCCACACTTATCGGCTGTAAATTTTTAAAGATCGATCGCGAAAGCGCCGTTAAAACTGCTCAACTACCGGCTTCTTTCTGCGTTGCTGCGTCAGCAGCAGAGAAACGAAATTATGAAGAATCCTTTTCGCTTCGTCAACCCCTTTTTTTTCGCTCACCGCTTGAAAAAGCTGCCGACTCCCGCGTCCGCCGGTTTCCGCGGCGGCCCTCGCTGCCCTGACGTCTGAGACATCGAACTGCGAAGGGGGCGAATCTTAGCGCCCCGATCGCGAGTCCGCAAGCCCTTTTCCATCGTCTCAATTGAAAAGAGGCGCAACGCGCCTCTTTTCACTGAGCGGCATTCGCGCTCATGACTTCGGATCGTCCGTCGTCGGCGGGTCGAACAGCGCCTTGCACGGCGGCGATAGCTCATCGTAGTGCTGCTTCATGCACGCCTCGATCTTTTTCTTGTTCGGAATCGCTCTCGCGCAGAAGCGGAACGCATCGCCGCGGCAGGCATGTTCCTGCTCGTTGCGCGATTCGCCGCTGCTCGCCATCGCGAAGCTCAGACCAGCCAGCAATGCGCCCGCTTTCATCATGCGATCGAACGGCTCCCTCATGGCGTTCTCCTCGTGATGCGTAGTCCGACGCGACCCTGCAAGGGCTATTCCCGGCACGCCGCTTGCAGCGCTGCCCTCACCTGCCACGATGAGGCGCTGCTCTCACGCAGCGGAACGCCATGAACCCACCGATCACCCGGATCCTCGCGCTTTGCTCGGCGATTGTCATACCAGGCATCCCCCTGGCCGCGCATGCGGACGACAGCGCAAGCCCCTGCGCAGCGTTGAAGCGCATCGTCGCGGCGCCGCCGCAGGGTTTCGCGTCATTGAGTCCTGACGACGGACGCGCCGTCGCGCAACCCTATGGCGATGACGCGCAGTGCGAAACGAGCGGCGGGAGTTTTCAGTGCGTCTGGAGCGCGCGCGACGCAGGATCGGGGACGAACGCGCTCGAAGGGGTAGGCGCCGACATTGCCTCGTGCCTGCCCGACGCAACGCACGACGTGAACTCGCCCGGCCGCCAGCACTTCTATCTGGGGCAGCGCGGCAGCCGCACCGAGATCACCGCGCAGACCGATGGCTCGACGCGCGTGAAGCTGATCGTTTCGCGTCAATAGGCACGCCATCAGCCAAGCGCGTTCGCAACCGCGCAGCTCGAGACCGCTAAGAGCCCGCGGCCGCACGCCGCCGCGTCGCGCCCGCCGAAGCCCGCGTGGCGCCATGCCGGCGGCCGGTGAGGACAGTCTGCACGATTACCGCAGCGAGCAGGAATGCGCCGCTCGCCAGGTTCTGATAGTACGGGCTCAGCGTGCCGACCTGATTGATCACATTGTCGATGACACCGAGCAGCAGCACGCCGGCCAACGGTCCGGCCATCGTTCCCACGCCGCCCGTGAGCAGCACGCCGCCGATCACGGCCGCGGCAATCGACTGCAGTTCGTAGCCGGTCCCCGCCCCCGACAACCCCGAGTCCAGGTGCGACGCCAGCAGCGCCCCCGAGAGCCCGGCGAGGGCACCCGACAATCCATAGGCGAGTATCTTCACGCGCTCCACGCGCACGCCCAGCATGCGCGCCGCCTCTTCGTTGCCGCCGATCGCGAAGATCGCCGCGCCAAAGCGCGTGTGATTGAGCAGCGCGCCGCCGAGCGCATAGACGACCACCAGCACCCAGATGAGATTGTTGACGCCAAACACCGAGCCATTGGCGATACGCGCGAAGAACCCTGGATTGGCGATCAGCAGATCCTGGCTCGCGAGCACGAGCGCGAGCCCCTTGAGCCCGAGCAGCGCCGCGAGCGTGACGATGAACGGCGCCATGCGCGCACGGGCGATCAGCACGCCGTTCACCAGACCGACGACGAAACCCGCCGCCACGGGCGCGAGCATCGCGGCGCCCCATCCGTAGGGCGCGGCATAGGCGGCCAGCACGGTGCCGAGTCCGACCATCGACCCGACCGAGAGATCGAAGCCGCCCAGGATGATGACGATGCTCTGCCCCACGGCGACGAGCCCGAGAAACGCGCCGTTCGAGGCGATGTCCGCGAGGTTCGCGGGGCGCAGGAAGTCGGGAAACACCATCCCGGCCACGAGCGCGACGACCACGAGCATCGCGATCGCCCCGCGCGACTGCACGAGTGCGATCACCTGCGCGCGCCGACTGGCACCGGGCGCGGCGGCGGTTTGAGCGTCCACTGGTTGGGCCTTTTGCATCGCGTCAGCCCCCCGAGCGTTGCAGATACAGCGCGACGACGATGAACACCGCCTTGAGAATCTGCGCGTAGGTAAAGCTGATGTTGTTCATGATGAAGCTCGCGTCGAGCACCTGTAGCAGCAGCACGCCGAACACCGCACCGACAATCGAGATGCGCCCGCCCGAAAGCGGCGTGCCCCCGATGACCGAGGCGGCAATCGCATCGAGTTCGAAGTTCACACCGACATAGTTGGGATCCGCCGCGCCAAGCCGCGACGACGCGAACACGCCGGCGAGTCCGGCAAGCGTGCCGCTCACTGCATAGACCAGAAAGAGCGTGCGCCGCACCGGAATGCCCGCGAGAAACGCGGCGCCGCGGCTCGCGCCCACGAGAATCGCATAGCGCCCGAAGGTCGTGCGCCGCACCACGAACGCCACCAGCACCGCGAGCCCGAGCGCGATCAGCATGACGATGGGCAGCGGGCCGAGCGCGCCGGCGCCGAGCAGATCGAACGCGGGCGTGTCGGGAAGATTCACGCGCGAGCCGCCCAGTAGCGCCTGCGCGAGCCCGCGCGCGGCGACCAGCAAGGCGAGGCTCGAGATCAGCGGATCGACGGCGAGCAGCGCCACGAGGAACCCGTTGCACAAGCCGGCGACGGCGCCCACCGCGACTGCGCCCACGAGCGCCGGGCCCACGCCATACGGCAGGAGCACGGCAATCGACGCGCTGGCGAGCGCCATCACCGATCCTACGGAGAGATCGATGCCGCGCGTCGCGATCGCGAGATTCTGGCCCAGCGCGATCAACACGATCGGCGCCGCCTCGAACAGCAGGCTGCGCGCCGCGAAGGGATTCGAGAAGCCGGGCGTGACGGCGAGGTTGAACGCTACGAGCGCGGCGAGCGCGAAGTACACGCTGTGCTCGCGCAGCACGGTACGCCAGGTCTGCGCACGCGCCGCCGCGCCGGACGCGGGCGAGACGGAACGGTTCGAGGAATTCGAAGGATTCGAGGGGCTCAAGCTTGCCTCGTTCGATTCAAGGTTGGTCGCCATCGGAACGGTTGTCGTGGATTGTGGCGGGTTTGGCGCGGGGGTGCTCACGCGGTGCCGCCGCCGTGGTCGGCGCTGTCGCCGGATCCGGCACCGGCCAGCACGGCGAGCACGTCGTCGGGATGCGCGCCGGCGGTCGGGATGCCACCCTCGGTCGCGCCTTCGTTGAGCACGACGAGGCGGTCGGTCAGTGCAAGCAGCTCTTCCATCTCCGAGGATGTGACCACCACCGCGAGCCCTTCCTGCGCAAGCTCCTGCACGACGCGATGCACCTCCTCCTTCGCGCCGACGTCGATGCCGCGCGTGGGATCGTCGAGCAGCAGCACCGTCGGGCGTGTCGAAAGGCAGCGCGCGATCAGCGCCTTTTGCTGATTGCCGCCCGAAAGCGTCGTGATGAGTGCGCCGGGGCCCGCCGTCTTGATGCCAAGCCGCTCGATCGACTCCCGCACCACTTGCGCTTCCTTCGCACGCGAGATTAAGCCGAAGCGCGAAATGCGCGGCAGCAGGCTCGCGACGATGTTCTCGCGCACCGAGAGACGCGGAAAGATGCCTTCCGCTCGGCGGTCTTCGGACAGGAAGGCGAGGCCGCGTCCGATCGAGCGCGCCGGGTTTGCATGCACGAGCGCGCGGCCCGCGATATCGACCGCGCCGCCATCGGCCTTCTGCGCGCCGAAGATCGTCTTGAATGTTTCCGTGCGGCCGGAACCGAGCAGGCCAGCCAGGCCGACGATCTCCTTGCGGGCCACGCGCAGCGACACGTCGCGCACGCGGTTGCCCCACTGCAAATGGTCGACGGCGAGCGCAGGCGTGCCGTCGGCGTCCGCATCGGCGCTGCCCGAGCGTTCGGCCCACGCGTGCTCGCCCGCGCTCTCGCGGCCCAGCATGGCCGCGATCAATGCCGCGCGCGGCAGTTCTGCGGGCGTACCCGTGCGGACCACTGCGCCGTCGCGCATCACCGTGAAGCGATCGCACAGCCGGTAGCATTCGGAAAGCCGGTGGCTCACGAACAGCAGCGCGATGCCCTCGGCACGCAGGCGATCGACGACTTCGAATAGCACGTCCACTTCCGCGCCGCTCAGGGCCGAAGTCGGCTCGTCGAGGATCAGCACGCGCGCGCCCAGCGAAACGCCGCGCGCGATCGCCACCATCTGCTGCGCACCGAGCCCGAGCGAACCCAGACGCGCGGCCGGATCGACCGCGAGCCGGTAGCGCTGCACGATGTCGGCGGCGCGCTCGAGCATGCGCTTCCGGTCGATCAGGATGCCGAAGCGTTTCGGCTCATGGCACAGAAAGATGTTGTCGGCGACGCTGCGCTCCGGGATCAGGTTGATCTCCTGATACACGGCGCACACGCCCGCGCCCTGCGCCGCGCGCGGACTGTCGAACGCGACGTCCGCGCCGTCGAGCGTGAGCGCGCCCGAGTCGGGCTGATGAAAACCGGTGAGGACCTTGATCAGCGTGGACTTGCCCGCGCCGTTCTCGCCCACGAGGCCGTGCACCTCGCCCGCGCGCAGCGTGAGCGAGACGTCGCGCAGCGCGCGCACCACGCCGAAGGTCTTCGACACGCCGTGCGTTTCGAGCACGGCGCGCGGCGCGGCCGTGGCGGAACCGGGGCGACCGGTGCGATCGGCGGGAGCGCTCGTCGTCATCGTGCGGACGCGGCTCAGTAGACCTTGCCCTGCGCGAGCGACGGCTGCGCGTTGTTCCGGTCGAACAGCGCGTCGTCCATGATCTGCTTTTGCGGCACCGGCTTGCCCGCGAGATAGTCTTCCAGCGACTTGAAGGCGAGCGGACCGAAGCGCGGGTTGGTTTCGACGTCGGCGGCGACGATGCCGTTCGAGATATCCGTGACGATCTCCTTCGTGCCGTCGATCGAAACGATCTTCACGCCGTTGAGCTTGCCGGCCTGGCGCAGCGCCTTGATCGCGCCGACCGTCATCGTGTCGGCGTGGGTGTAGACGGCGTTGACGTCCGGGTGCGCGAGCAGGATCTGCTCCATCACCTTCTGCGCTTCGGTCGTCGACCAGTTCGCGGTTTGCGCCGCGATGATCTTCATGCCGGGATAGGGCTTGAGGCCGTTCGCAAAGCCGTCCGTGCGCTGGCTTTCCACCGTGTTGCCGTAGCCGCCCTGGATCTCGGCGATGATCGCGTGGCCGCCCGTGGCGTCGGCCAGCGCCTTCGCCGCGCGCTCGCCCTGCTGGTAGAAGTCGGAGCCGAGGAACGTGATGAAGTCGTCGCACACCGTACCCGCCGTCTGCCGGTCGATCGTCACGACGGGAATGCCCTTCGCGCGGGCCTGGGCGAGCGCGGGCTGCAGGCCCGTGGAGTCGTTGGGCGCAATGATGAGCGCCTCGGCGCCCTGGTTGATCATGCTTTCGATGTCGGCGACCTGCTTGGCCTGGTTGGCGTTCGCGTTCGTGTAGAGCAGGCGCTTCACGCCCGCTTCCTTCGCCGCTGCGCGAACGGGGGCGGTTTCGGTCGCCCGGAACGGGTTCTGTTCATTCTCCGACTGCGAGAAGCCCACCACCATGTCGCTCAGCTTCTTGCCGCCCGGCTTGGCATTCGTGCAGCTCTCGCTGGAATTCGACTGGACTTTCTGCGCGCCGGCATTGGACTGCGCGTGAGCGCTCACGGCGAACGCGCTCGCGAAGCAAAAACCGGCGGCGATGAGGGCGGACTGGATTCGTTGATGACGCATGGCTGTCTCCTGTCGACCGCTCGTTGCGCTTGAGCGCCGGGTGCGGTCCCATGCAAAGCTGTGATGACACGAACGGCGCAGGCCTGCGGCCCCACCGCGGCTTTTATTTGTCTTTCTTGTTTCATCGGCACCGCGCACGACGCTCGACGCCGAATTATTACGGTCACTGCTTCAGCTAATATTACCAGTCAATTTTCGGAGATATTAATGAGGGTATTCACGGGGGAGGCGGGGTCTGGCGCGCACACCGAGGTCCGCTCGATGAGCGGTCCGTCGAGCTTGACGGTGCGGTGGCGCACCGGCGCGCCGGCGCTGCGGTTCTGCTCTTCCTGCAGCAGCGTCTCGACGGCCCAGCGCCCAAGCTCGTAGTTGGGCAGCACGACGGTGGTGAGCGGCGGATGGGTGTGGCGCGCGATTTCCTGGTCGTCGTAGCCCATCACCGAAACGTCTTCGGGCACGCGCAGCCCGAGTTGTTTGAGCGCTTCGATCGCGCCGATCGCCGTCAGATCGTTGGCGCAGAAGATCGCGGTGGGCGGATTCGGCTCGCGCATGAGCGAGAGCGTGAGTTCGAAACCCTTGCCCGAACTCCAGTCGCCGTCACGCACGAGGCGCTCGTCGAACAGCAGGTCCGCGGTCGCGAGTGCCTGGCGATAGCCCTTCAGGCGGTCTTTCGCGGCGTCCTGCCACGTTTCGCCGTTGATGAACCCGATGCGCCGGTGCCCCGCTTCGATCAGATATTCGGTGGCCGTATGGCCGCCCGCCACTTCGGCCGGCACGACCGAAGAGAGCGCGTGATCGGACGCGTAGCAGTTGAGCAGCACAGCCGGCACCTTCAGCAGCGCGGGCGGCACCGTGACCTTGCGCGTATACACGGTCGCGTAGATCACGCCGAGCACGTTCGGCATGGCGAGCGTCTGCAGCACCTGCTGCTCCATCTGCGCGTTGCCGTGTGTCGAGAACACCGCGAGCAGACAGCCGTTGTTCCAGGCGGCGTCGCGCGCGCCGTCGATGCTCACGACCGGGTGCGGACTCGTCGAGACTTCGTCGGCGAGATAGACGATGAGATTGCGCTCGCCTGCGGGGGCGGGCGTCTGCACCGCGCGGATCGGCAACTGGTAGCCAAGCGACTGCGCGACTTCGTGCACCTTCAGGCGCGTCGCTTCGGAAAGCTTGGCGCCGACCGCGCCGTTGAGCACGAGAGAAACCGTCGATTGCGACACGCCTGCGGCCTTCGCGATGTCGGTCATGGTCGGGCGGCGTTGCGTCGATTTTTTCATCGGATTTGAGGGGACTGCGGGAGGGCTGCGCGGCGCGGCGGCGCGCGCTCGGGGCCGCGCTGTTGGCCCGAAGCGTAGCACTAATAATTTGGGCCATCAATTGGCGTATGTCACCATTTTTTGGCGTCATCATCAGCGATTTCAGCACCTATATTATCTTTTATTAGTAATAAAGCGATGCATTGGAGAACGCTCATTTGACTGCCCGACCGACACCCTCGCCGCCCCCGGAGATCGCCTTCGACGCCGCCGCGCTCGACGACGGCCAGCTCGTCACGCTCGCCCACGGCGATGCGCGCGCGCTCGTCGCGCCGCACGTCGGCGGCTCGATCGCCGCGTTCTACGACGCAGCCGGGATGGCCCCGGCGTCACACTGGCTGCGCCCCGCCACGCGCGCCGCCATCGACGCGCGCGATCCGCTCGGCATGGCGAGCTTTCCGCTGATGCCGTACTGCAACCGCATCCGCGACGGGCGATTCCGCTTCGAAGGCGAAATGATCGACTTGCCGAGCGGCACCGGCGCGCTGCGCCACGCGCTGCATGGCCACGCATGGCGGCGCCCCTGGACGGTCGAGGCGCAAACGGCCGACGCGCTCACGCTGCACTTCCTGCACGAGCCGAACGAGCCACATCAGGCGCACGGATCCCACGGATCGCGCAAGGCCGATTCACACACCGGCACAGGCTGGCCGTTTCGCTACGAGGCGCGCCAGCACCTCACGCTCGACGCCAGCGGCCTCACGGTGCGCCTGTGGGCGCGCAACCTCGCCGCGCGACCCATGCCGTTCGGCCTGGGCCATCACCCGTACTATCCGCGCCCGCCCGGCACTCGCATCGCCGCACGCGTGCGCGCCATGTGGGAGATCGACACGGAAGTCCTGCCCGTCTCGCTCAGCGCCCACCCGGCCGTCGACGCCCTGCAGGCCGGCCTGATCGTCGACGACTTCGATCTCGACAACAACTTCTCCGGCTGGCGCCGCGAAGCGGTCATCGAGTGGCCGCACGAAGGCCGTCGCCTCGCGCTGCGCGCGAGCACGCCACTCGACTTCTTCGTGGTCTTCTGCCCGCCGGGCCTGCCCTACTTCTGCGCGGAACCCGTCAGCAACACGACGGACTGGCTCAATCTGCGTCACGAAGGCACCGTGCAGCGCATCGACGTGGGCGGCACCGTGCTCGCGCCCGGCGAAACGCTCGAAGCCCAGCTTGCCTGGCAACCCGAGCGGACCTGAAGCGGCCCGTCGCTTACATGCCCGTGCCGCTTTGCCCGCCTGAGCGCACGCCCGCCAACGGCGCGCCGTAGCCACCCGCCTCGGCGTTGTTCGGGTGGCCGTTCGCGAGTTGCCCGCGCGGATCGGTGGGACCGACCGGCATCTCGCCGGCCTGGCGATTGCCATGGGTCGGGTATTCGCTGCCGGGCTGGGCGCCCGGCATGAGCGCGAGGCTATTTTGCGGCGTACGCAGGTCGTCATTCGGCGCGAGCTGGGCAAAAACCTGGCTGGGCGCACCTGCCAGCATCGCGCTTGCCATGAGGCACGGCATGGCCGCGTGGGCGAAGAAAGGCTTCATCTGGCACTCCTTGTCGCGCAACGCGACACGCTGCAGCACGCGCGTGCTCGCCGTGCTGCATTCAGGCTAGCAGACGGCCGCCTGCCACGCCCGATGATGATCTCCAGCAAACGCCGCGCTGCGGTTACTATTCCGGGTTGTAAGGCAAACCAGAAAAAGCAGCTCGCCACGGCGGGCCGACACAACGACAACCTCAGTCGACAGGAGACAAAACCATGGACCAGCCGCGTGCCGTCGACGTCCAGAGCTTCATCAACGAACATCCGTTTTCGCCGTTCCAGTGGTTCATTTTCGCGATGTGCTTCGTGATCGTCCTGCTCGACGGTTTCGACACCGCCGCGATCGGCTTCATCGCGCCTTCGCTGCTCGGCGAATGGGGCATCCCCAAGCCCGCGCTCGCGCCCGTGCTGAGTGCGGCGCTCTTCGGCCTCGCTTGCGGCGCACTCGCGTCCGGACCGCTCTCCGACCGCCTCGGGCGCCGCTCCCTGCTGGTCGGCTCGGTGCTGCTGTTCGGCGTGACCTGCCTCGTTTCGGCGTTCTCCACCAGCATCGGCGAGCTCACGTGGCTGCGCTTCATTACGGGCGTGGGTCTCGGCGCCGCCATGCCGAACGCGGTCACGATGATGGGCGAGTTCTGCCCCGACCGGAACCGCGCCACCGTGATCAATCTGATGTTCTGCGGCTTTCCGCTCGGCGCGGCCTGCGGCGGCTTTCTCGCGGCGTGGATGATTCCGCACTTCGGCTGGCGCAGCGTGCTCATGCTCGGCGGGGTGACGCCGCTCGTGCTCGCCGTGCCGCTCTTCCTGCGCATGCCGGAATCGGTGCGCTACATGGTGGCGAACCAGCGGCCCGTCGAGCGGATTCGCGCCGCGCTTGCCCGCATCTCGCCCGACGCCGCCAAGGCGCAGGCGTTCACGATGACGGAGCACGCCCCGCAGACGCAAGGCAAGGGTCTCGGCGTCGTGCTTTCGCCGATATACCTCGTCGGCTCGGTGATGCTGTGGGTCGCGTATTTCATGGGGCTCGTGATTTTCTACGCGTCGATCAACTGGATGCCGCTCCTGCTCAAGGACTCCGGCCTCACGGCTTCGAGCGCCACGCTGATTTCGGCGCTCTTCCCGCTCGGCGGCGTGGGCGCGGTACTGAGCGGCATGCTCATGGACCGCTTCAACGCGAACCGCATCATCGCCGCGTGCTACGTGCTCACCGCGCTTTCGGTGTGGCTCATCGGCCAGGCGGCGGGCAACGTGGCCCTGCTCGTGCTCGTGGTGTTCGTGGCCGGCGTGCTGATGAACACAGCGCAATCGTCGATGCCCGCGCTCGCCGCCGCGTTCTATCCTACCCAGGGGCGCGGCACCGGCGTGGCCTGGATGCTCGGCATCGGGCGCTTCGGCGGCATTGCGGGTTCGTTCCTCGTCGCCGAACTCGCGCGCCGGCACTTCACGTTTGCAGGCATCTTCGCGACGGTCGCCGTCGCCGGTCTGATTGCCGGCGCGGCACTGCTCATCAAGCAGGCCGCGCGGCCGCAGGCGAGCGGATCGTCGGCGGCAAAGACGGAGTCGTTCGGGCACTGAGGCCCGCGGGCATGTCGAGGATTGCGCCGTGCCGCAGGCTACGGGCCGACGCAATCCACGGAGCGATCAGCCGCCGAGCGCGCCGAGATTGAGCGTGTGCGAATGGCCGATCCACACGGCGGCGTCGCGATGATCGCGCAGGGCATCGGTGGTGTTCGGATGCACGAACACGTCGAGTGCGCCGTGATTGAGCGTGAGCCATTCGACGACCGTCGTGAAATGCTCGCGCGCAATGGCGAGCTGATACGACCACATCGGATGCGGCCCGACCGGGCGCTCGTGAAAGCGCCCGATCTGCACGATCTCGCCGAAGCGGGCATCGATCGCCTCGCGCAAGGTCCATGCGGCGTCGCGCGTCGCCGCGTCGAAATAGACGTGGGCGTGCCAGCTCGTGATATCGGCGGGATCGAGGTAGTTCATGGTGGAAGCAGGCATGCGGTGAGGGTTCGAGCCGACATTGTCCATCGAATGCCCGCACCGCGCAGGCGAATGCACCACGCCAGGTTTCAGTGCGCGCCGTTCGAATACGTGTCGCCTACCATCAGCCGCACGATTTCGTCGCCGTCGGTGTCGACCACGCGCCGCTCGCCCGCCACTTCGCCGCGCCGCAGCACGACGATGCGCTCCGCCACGGCGAAAATATCGTGCAGGTTGTGCGAGATGAGAATCACGGCCACGCCCTGCGCCTTGAGCCCGCGGATCAACTCCATCACCTTGCGTTGCTCGGGCACACCGAGCGCCGCGGTGGGCTCGTCCATGATGAGCACGCGCGCGTTCCAGTAAATCGCGCGGCCTATCGCAATGGCCTGGCGCTGGCCGCCCGAGAGCATTTTCACGGGGCCCGTGAGTTTTCGCGGTGGAATCACGATATCGAGCCGCTCGAGCACTTCGCGCGCCACCCGCGCCATCTGCGGCCGGTCGATCACCTGGAAGCCTAACAGCCGTCGCACGGGCTCGCGGCCGAGGAAGATGTTGCTGCCCACGTCGAGATTGTCGGCGAGGGCGAGATCCTGATAGATCGTTTCGATGCCCTGCGAGCGCGCATCCTGCGGATCGCGCAGCTGGAGCGGACGGCCTTCGAAATGCAGATCGCCCGCATCGGCGCGATACACGCCCGAGAGGATCTTGATGAGCGTGGACTTGCCCGCGCCGTTGTCGCCCGCGAGCGCCAGCACTTCGCCAGGCATCAGCCGCAACGACACGCGCTTGAGCGCCTCCACGCCGCCAAAGCGGATCGAGACGTCGCGCGCCTCCAGAATCGGCGTGCCGCTCGCGCCGCTCATTGCGCGCCTCCGAGCCGATCCTTGTACTCGTCGATCAGCACCGAAAGAATGATGACGATGCCGACCACGATGAATTGCCAGAACGCGTTGACGTCGATGAACACGAGCCCGAATTCGATCACGGCGATGATGAGCGCGCCGATCAGCGTGCCGATGACATTGCCGGTGCCGCCAAAGAGACTCGCGCCGCCGATCACGACCGCCGCGATCGAATCGAGCAGCATGGGTTCGCCCGCGTTGGCCGCGCCCGCGGCGAAGCGCGCCGTGTAAACGATGCCGCCCACGGCCGCGAACGCCGCCGCAATCAGATAGATCGCGAACAGATGACGGCGCACGTTGATGCCCGCGCGCACCGCCGACTGCGGATTGCCGCCTATCGCATAGGTGTACTGGCCGAAGCGTGTTTGCGAGAGCACGAAGTGCATGACGACGAGCAGCACCGCCGTGAGGATCACGGGCGTCCAGCCGCCACCGAGCCATGCGAGCCCGGGATTGTTGACGGAGACGGTCATGCCGCTGCCTGCAGCGAGAAAGCCCACGCCGCGCGCGACGCCGTACATGCCGAGCGTACCGATGAAAGCGGGCACACCGAGGCGCGCGATCAACACGCCGTTCACGAAGCCTGGAATCAGGCATACGAGCACCGTGAGCGGAATCGACAGCAGCAGGATCCACGGCGATGCGCCGCCGGGAATCGTGAACTGCGCGACGCACACCGCCGCGAGCCCCATCACGAAACCCACCGAAAGATCGATGCCTGCGGTGATGATCACGAAGGTCTGACCGATGGCCAGCAACAGCGGCGCGCTCGCCGCAAGCCCGATCGACTGCAGGTTGTACGCGTTGAACACGAATGACCGATGCGCCGAGATGCGCGCCCACGCCTCGAAGAAAACGAGCAGCGTGCCGAGAAAGAGCCACGGCCAGACCTTGCTGACGAGCGCGAGCCTGTCGAGTCGTTTGTCGTTCATGTGGCTCTGTGCGCGTGGCTTAGTTCGAATAGATGTACTGCTTCATCTCCGGCTTGTCGATGTTCGACTTGTCCAGCACCACGAAGCCCGTGCCCTTGTAGGTGGGAATCTTCTTGCCGTGGATGGCGTCGGCGGCGAACTTCACGGCGTCATAGCCCATCTCGTCGGGAAGCTGCGCAATGGCGATATCGACGAGACCGCTTCTGATCTGCTCGTCGATGCCCGGCACGGCGTCGAACACGACGACCTTCACCACGCCCTGCTTGCCCGCGTTCTTCACGCCTTGCGCCGCGCCTGCGCCCGAAAACGTGTTGGCGCCGAAGACGCCCGCGAGGTCGGGATTGCGCGCAAGCACCGCCGCCACGTGCGAGGCGGCGCGATTGGCGTCGTCCTCGTTGTACTGGGTCTCCAGCACCTTGATGTTGGGGTGCTTCTTCATCTCTTCCATGAAACCTTGCGCGCGTGCGTCGGTGCTGGAAATGCCCGGCTTGTTGTTCTCGCAATAGACAGTGCCCTTGTCGCCGATCGCCTTCGCGAGCGCGCGCGCCGCCACGTGGCCGCCTTCCAGGTTGTCCGAAGCGACATAGGAGAGCGGGAAGTCGGCGTCGCCCTTGCCGGTTTGATAATGGCCGTCGCCGATATAGGTGTCGACGGTGATGACCTTGATGCCGGCGTCGGCGGCTTCCTTGAGCGGGCCGATGAGCTGCTGCTTGTCGACGGGCGAAACGAGCAGCACGTCGGGATGCTTGGCGATGAACGCCTTGAGGATCGGCACCTGTTCCGTGGTGTTCCAGGCCTTCGGAACCTGGAACAGCAACTGGATGTTTTCTTCCTTCGCCGCGCGCTCGGCGCCGCGATGCATCGTGAAGTAGAAGGGATCGGTGACGCCGGGCAGCAGCGCGACGACGGGATGCGCCGCGTCCGCGTGCGCCACGCCGGGCAGCGCGCCGGCGACGATCGTGGAAAGAGCCATCAGACAGCCAAGAGCGATGCGCAACATGTTTGTCTTCCTCCAGGTGAATCCGACGCACGGCGCCCATTCTTCCCGAGGCGACCACGCCCGGCAGCAGTGGCTCAGTATACTGACGCGCACTGCTGCGGGGCCTGGTGTTTTCCTGCACTCTTACTGCGCTTTATGCGCTTCAGATGCAGGCGTCCCGATTGGTGGGACGACTGACTATTTTCATTGCAGGAACAACCGGTACGCCGGATTGCTCGTCTCTTCCCAGTGCGGATAGCCGAGCGTGGCGAGAAAGCGGCGGAACTCGGCATCTTCGGCGGCGGGCACCTGGATGCCCACCAGAATCGAGCTGTAGTCGGCGCCCTGGTTGCGGTAGTGGAACAGGCTGATGTTCCAGTTCGGCGCCATCGACGAGAGAAAGCGCATGAGCGCGCCCGGCCGTTCCGGAAACTCGAAGCGGAACAGACGTTCGTCGTGCGCGAGCGGCGAGCGACCGCCCACCATGTAGCGGATGTGCTGCTTCGACAGCTCGTCGCCCGTGAGATCGACGCTCGGAAAGCCGTGATCGACGAAGGTCTTCGCGATCTGCTGCGACTCGCCGCGGTTGCGGATCTGCACGCCCACGAAGATGTGCGCGCGCTCGGCGTCGTCGATGCGGTAGTTGAACTCGGTCACGCTGCGCGTGCCGACCAGTTCGCAGAAGCGCTTGAAGCTGCCGCGTTCCTCGGGGATCGTCACGGCGAACACCGCTTCGCGCGCCTCGCCCACCTCGGCACGTTCGGCCACGAAGCGCATGCGGTCGAAGTTCATGTTCGCGCCCGAGGTGATCGCCACCAGCGTCTGGCCTTCAATGCCCTCGCGCTCCGCATACTGCTTCGCGCCCGCCACGGCCAGTGCGCCTGCGGGTTCGAGCACGCTGCGCGTGTCCTGGAAGACGTCCTTGATCGCGGCGCAAAGCGCGTCCGTATCGACCGTGAGCACTTCGTCGAGATACTGCTGGCAAAGGCGGAAGGTTTCCTCGCCCACCAGTTTGACGGCCGTGCCGTCCGAGAACAGGCCGACTTCGGTGAGCTCCACGCGCCTGCCGGCCTGGATCGACTGCGCCATTGCGCAGGAATCGTCGGTCTGCACGCCGATCACCTTGATCTCCGGACGCACGGCCTTCACGTAGGCCGCCACACCCGCAGCCAGCCCGCCGCCGCCGATCGGCACGAAGATCGCATGAATCGGGGCCTGATGCTGGCTCAGCACTTCCATCGCCACGGTGCCCTGGCCGGCGATCACGTGGGGATCGTCGAACGGATGCACGAAGGTCAGGCCGCGTTCTTCCTGCAGGCGCACGGCATGGGCGTAGGCGTCGCTGTACGACTCGCCGGCCTGCACGACCTCGACGGTCGCGCCGCCGTGGGCGCGCACGGCATCGACCTTCACCTGCGGCGTGGTCACCGGCACGCAGATCACGGCCTTCACGCCGAGCTTCGCCGCCGACAGCGCCACGCCCTGCGCGTGATTGCCCGCGGAGGCGGTGATCACGCCGCGCTCGAGCTGCGCGGGCGAGAGATGCGCCATCTTGTTGTAGGCGCCGCGCAGCTTGAAGGAGAACACCGGCTGGTTGTCCTCGCGCTTGAGGAACACGGCGTTGCGCAGACGCGCCGAGAGGTTCGGGGCGCGCTCGAGTTCGGTCTCGCGGGCGGCGTCGTAGACACGCGCCGTGAGAATCTTGCGGAGATAGTCGTTTTCGTCGCGACGAGGCTGAGCGGAATCAGTGGCTTCGGCGACTTCGGTGGCTTCGTTTGCTTCGGCGGTGGGGCGGATTTGATGCACCTGCATGACGGCTCCTGTACTCACTTTCGTTTTGGCCAGGAGGCGGAAACAAAAAACCCCGCCTCGTGGGGCGGGTTGTTGTCACTGCTGCCAGACGTACGCTAACCCACCATTCGTTGAATGGTGCTAATAATCAGCGCAATCGTGAAAAGGCGGCAGTTCATCTCACCAAGCATGACCTGGGGGGCGGGCGTTGTCAATCGCTCACAATCTTGTGGATTGTAATGCACTACAAATTACGTCTTGTTTGCTACGTTTTTCGCCTGGCGCGGATATCGCCACGACGGAAAATCCAAAAAGCGCAATTTAAGCCTGTCTCAGCTAACATGTTTCGTGAAACATTCTAGAAAACTCTGTCTAACCCTTTGATTTTAAATCAGTATGCCTGATTCCGCATTTTTTCTCTTCTGTTTCACGGATTCGACCCCGGTGGTGGCTCGCGTACGGCTCACCTCACCGCTACAACGAAAAAGGGCGTCTGACGATGCCCTCCCCTGCTGCCGTTAGCCGATGGTCGCGATGCTCAGGTCGTCGTCCCGGTTGTATCCATTTCCGAAGCCCATTGCTCGATGACCGCTTTGACGCGCTCGGCCAGACGTTGCTGATCGGAAGGCGCGATGCCCTTCAGGCTCAACTCCGCGCGCCCGTCGCCGAACAGCTTCAGTTCGCCTAGCGCGACGCCATCCGGTCGGTTGAACTGGACACGGGACTGGTAGTGCGTACGGCGCGGCCCGACGCTGCGCGCCCCCGCTTCCGCCGAGGCCGCCGCCTCGAGCTTGCGCACGCTCGCCTTCCCTTCGACCACCTGCTGAAGCCAATGCTCGGCGACCGTTGCGCCCGCACGGTCGAAGATCAGCTTGATGTTGTAGGCGTGTCCGAGTCCGACGTCCTTGCGATTCTGCGCCATTCTCTGCAGCAGATAAGGCGGCAGCGACGTGAGCGCAATCACCTTGCTGATGTGCTTCGGATCTTCGCCTACGGCCACTCCCAACTCGATCTGGTCGACGTAGACACGATCGTCGAGCAGTTTCTTCCACGCGAGCGCATCGTCGAATACCGTCTGCTCCTCGCGCTCCTTGTTGGCGTGATAGGCGCGCAGGTACAGGTTCTGGTTGTCGAGACCCTCGCGGACATCGGCGTCGATGAACTTGTCGCCGCGCGAACGCGCAGCGCGAATACGCCGCTCGCCGTCGACGATCACATATTGGCCGGGAAACGCTGCGAGTCTCGTGACCAGGATCGGCGTGATCTGCCCTTGCGTGGCAAAGCTTTCGGCCAGCTCGTCGATCGTCTCCGCGCTATAGAACGCGCGCGGATTGTAGGGATTGGAGACGACATCTTCGACCGAAATCTTCCGGACCGCATGCAGCGAAAGCGGTGCCTCGATGACTTCGGCAGGCTGGTCGGCCGGGGTGTCCGCGACGTTGGACGCGCCCGCGTCGCGCTGCGCGATATTGACGACATCGGCTTCGGCGAGACGCTCGCCAGCCGAAACGCGCTCGGCAGCCATGCCTGCGCGGACCTTGCTGGTGAAATTCAGCTTAGCGGCCATCGACCATCTCCTCTTCTTCATCCTGAACCAGCGCGATGATCTCGTTGTAGACGGCGCTGATCTCGTCCTTCGCGACTTTCGTCCCGCGCACGCCGCGCACATCGAAGACGGTGCGGCCGAGCGCTGCCGTCTGGCGATAGAGCTCTCGCTGTTTGATGGTTGCCGAAAATACGCGGACGTTGCTCTCGGCAAGGATGGCGCTCATCTGCGTGTGCAGGAGCGTCTTCGAATTAGATTTATTCAGCAAAATTGCGAATTTTCCGGCCGGGTTGGCCACGCGGGTTCGCTCGACCAACTCCATCATCCCTTCGCTACTCCAGATGTCGATCGGCGATGCATCCGTCGGAATGACAGTGGCGTCGGCGACGGCAAGAACGCGCGCGGTAGTCAGATCGTTGATATTGGGCGGGCAGTCGACGATGACGACGTCGTAGTCGTTCGCCAACGCGGCGATCTCCGGCCCAATCATCTTCTCCAGCTTGTGAATGCTGCCGACGCGGAACGGCAGAGGCGTTTCGGGACCTGCCGCCGCACACCAACTCATGCAAGATTGCTGACCATCGGCATCGGCGACATAGACCTTATAGCCTTCAGCCTGAAATGCCCCAGCCAGATTCATGCTGGTGGTGGTTTTGCCAACCCCACCTTTTTGGTTCGCTACGGCTATCACGAGACCCATTCGTTTCTCCATGCAATTGTTCAACAGCGGACGAGCCTCCGAGGCGCACTCTCCACGTGGAGACTCCAGCAAGTCATTCGAGAGTCTAATGGCAACTTAAAGTAAATTCTAGGATTTCCGCCTCAGACGTTGTCAGTTCACAACCAATTGGCCGAACGGATAAGGTTTGGACGCACCGGAGAAGGTTGGCGAGCGGGCGGATTGACTGGATTGCGATATTTCAACGATGGTGGAAGCTGATCTCCACGTGGAGATCGCAGACTGCTGCCATCGCAGCATACGGAACTCGCGTGCTCGTAGATCAATTAGATCAATTAGACACGGCATCTTTGCATAGCCGTGTAATGCGCTTGTGACGGTGGGGGGAGTGGAAAAGTTTGAGTTGGAACGAAGCACTGGAGCGGCATTTCCCGGCGGAGGGGCATTGAGCAAATCTCCACGTGGAGAGTCATCGGCTTGACCTCGATTTGCCCCTCGCTGTGAGTGCGCTGTGGATGAGCCAGAAACGATCCAGCCTGTACGGATATCCAGCGAATCTCCACGTGGAGATTCATCAATCGCCATTCGAGAAAAATACTAGCGCGTGAGTAACTTGTATCAAGGATGGCCGGCTGGGTTGTGACAGCAAGCGAATACTGTCCACTACGAATGCGTCTGCGAACCTGTACATTCTGGATTGTTTAAAGCAGCGACTCTCCACGTGGAGATCAACGCGAACAGCACCAAGTAACCAAGCGGCATCAGCAGCCTCTGCGAGCCGAGACGAATCACGAATATCACTCCGCAGCACTCAAGCAGTCGAAGCCGGGCCCACCACGAAGAAATCCAGCCTGTCTAACAAGCAGAAAAATCGGAATATATATTTAGCTACGATTTCTACGTCGTTATATTTAGCCAAATTTCCTTGCCCGCGGCCCGTGTGTCCTCACAGCGAATCGCACAAAAAAAAACGGCGGCCGAAGCCGCCGTCCCGTTTCTTCGATCGCTTTCACTCGTCCCGGGCTTTCAACGCCAGATCGATTTCCGCAGCCTGCAGGCCTTCGCCCCCAGCGGGCGCCTGTTGTCCGCTCAACAGGAATTCGAGCAGATCGGCAGCAGTCGGTTGGCCCCAGGTGTCCAGCACCACCCAACGGAAGAAGTTCGTCGACGCCATCTTGCTCGGCACCTTCGCCGTCGACACCTTGAGCTTGTCCATGCCGACCGTCTCGTTGTAGCGCTTGATCAGCGCAGTCTGATCGTCGTACTCGAGTTCGTTGAAGTAGGCGCGCGCCTCATTGATCTTCGCGGCGATATAGCGGTCCTTCACCTGATCCTGACTTTCTCTCGCGCGGCCAGCGTCGGCGGCGGGCGAGGCGGCATTCGCACCGGGCAACTCGTAGCCCTCGGTCAGCGCCTTGCGGAAATACGCCGCCACGTTGGCGAGCGGCGCCGCGTTTTTCTGCGCCACCCGCGCCGCGGTATAAGCCACCGCTGTGCGAATCTTGTCCTCGCCGTATTGCTTGAGCAGGCGCCGCGCCTCGGAAACCGGGATGCTGAACTTCGACATCTCGCCGATCAGCAGCGTTTCGTTTGCCCGCAGTTCCTGGGACGGATCGGTCTCCGGCTTGCGGGTCACGCGGAACTGCAGGGCGACGACCGAGCGTCCCACCTTGTGCTCGATGAGCTCGAAATTGTGATCCGATATCTCGTTGACTTCCTTGATGCAGGGCACCAGTACACGGCTCTTGAACTGCTTGTAGAGCTTGTACGATTGCGCCGAAGTATCCTGCCCAAGGATCAGGTCGCGCAGCGTCGCGAGCGGAAAGCGCGCCGTCACACCCACGGCCTCGTAGCGAACGACGTTCTCCCACAGCGCGAGCGAATGCGCCTTCCTGAACTGACGCGTGATGCGCATATCGATCATCGCGTAGATTTCAGGATTGAGCAGTTCGCCGCGAATCTGCTCGGAGAAGGTGTAGCGCAATACCGATCGCTCGAGTTCGGCGCCGGCGAGCAAACCGGAGGCCTTCCAGATGCTGCGTTTGTCCTGTGTGAGGTAGTCCCAGTTGACGACCGTGCTGATGAGCGAGTTGATCGTTTCCTTGACGTACTCGGTGTTGTTACTGTTCAGATCGACGTCCTGGGAGAGGGCGGAGATCGTGATCTCGAACGACGAGCGGCCGCGGTCGAGGGAATC
Source organism: Paraburkholderia sp. EG286B (assembly GCF_040965655.1). NCBI lineage: Bacteria > Pseudomonadati > Pseudomonadota > Betaproteobacteria > Burkholderiales > Burkholderiaceae > Paraburkholderia > Paraburkholderia sp. EG286B. Next base: position 21,558 of record NZ_JBFRCF010000005.1, read on the forward strand.
CTGGCGAATGGCGTTCTTGATCAGCGAGCTGAACATCTTGCGCTGCTGCAGGCTGATCGATCCGGACTTCGGTGCGATATGAATCGCCGGAACGGCCTTGCGGAACAGATCAGGCGGCTGGCCTTGCTGGAATACGAGTGCACCTTGTTTGTCGGCGTCGCCGGCTTCGGCCTTTTTTCTTGCCATATGAACCACGATAAAAGGGAACCTGGTCGGTTGGTAACTGTATACCAAGCGACCAGGTGACTCAAGGCCGCAAACGCAATCGTGACGCGGCACGACACCCACGGGCGAAGAGCATTGACAGGCGGCGATTCTGTGCCTCGATAGCTACCGGGAACCCGTCCTGGGCACCCAGAACAGACCCCCGCACATGAACCCATAACTGGTGACCTTTGCATCGCCGCGCCCTGAAAACCATCCCATAGGCAGTGACCTTTAGGTCAAATGTGAGTACTCACTCTGTGAATGTCGGCTCCACAGGTAGCCGTCCATGGGATTTTCGCGTTGCTATCCAGGTTGTCGCCCGAAGCGGGTCAGCCAAGCCTCAACACGCTCATGACGCCCATAAATGGCGACCTGAACCGGCTCCCACAAACGGCTACCCATACGGAGGCAAAAGTCGGCGCCGGAGGTCTGGGAATCAGCGCTTGCTCCCATACCAGGTGACCTATACCGCATCCCATAGGCTGTTACCTGGCTCCAGCGAGCTTCTCCGCGTGCAAGGATTCATGCGGGGGAGCCAATTCGGCGCTCGATTGCACCGGGATTCCTCTCCCGACAGGCCACCATATCCGGTTACCCAAGGGAATTCCCAAAAACGGTTACCTGAGCTGAGGCAAGGAGACCTCTTGAACGCAGTCGGGAAGGGCACCTCATCCCATAAGCGGCGACCTTCACCGACTCCCATAAACCGTGACCTGAAGGCAAAACCGCTCCTTTTCCCATAGCGGGCGACCTTCCCCCCATATCCACAACCCGTAAACCCCATGCCCGGCTACCGAAGTCCCATATCCACAACCCGGAACTCCCATACCCGGGACCGCAAATCCCATAACGCGCCACCAAATCGGCCGCAGAGCCTTGCCTGGTAACGGTTTGCGGCGCCTAAAGGTTTACTAAAGTTGTTAAAGCGTAAAAGGTAAACACTGAAACACGCGTTCGATGAGAAAGACGTCTCCCAAAACCGGGGACCTTAACGCATGTGAGTGGTCACCAACCTCCGTAACCCCATTCCTGGTTACCTAGCCCGTCTACCAACGCTTTGCGGGCACCATAGACCACTACCTAAGCCCCCTCTTCTTGAGAATCGACTTTTAGATATTGGATCAAGCCATTGAATCATCGAGAAAAATCCCTGAATGGTCTCCGCCTATGGTGCCGTTCCTGGATCAAAGGTAACTGCCTATGGGAGCAGCTGAATGACTACAAAGCCAGTGGATCTCCACCATAAAGCGCTTTGCCGGCCCCGGACACCCGCTCGATCCAGGCCACGGGGGGCGAGCGACCTGGAGAAGGGCACTCGTTGACCAATTTGGACGAACCGATCCTCCCATTTCCGGTTACCCAACTCAGGTCACCAGATATGGGAGCCGGCGAAGGTCCACCTGGGCGCGACCCGCCGCGGGCACGAAAAGCCACGCGCCAGCCGGACAAGGTGCACTGCACAAAATCCATCGGTGACCTACGGCCCGCCGAGCGCTTCCTGATCCCAGTCCGAATTCGCGGGAAAGGTCACCGCGGCCGCGGTGTGCTGCGGCAGGCAATCGCTGCGGTACAGATCGGCGAGACGCTGCTGGGCGGCTTCGATATCGGCGGGATAGGTGTTGTCGTCCGAGTTCGGTTCGTAACCTACCGCCTCGAGTTCACCGAGTTCCCGTATCAGATCCGCATGCGTGACCTCATGGGCCGGTTTGACGAACGGGTAGCTGTGGCATTCCTGTTGCGTGAGATGCGGCGCGGCGACCGCGCTCACGCTCAACGCTCCCACAAACGGCACCCATACGAACTTCAGCCATGACTTCATGATGCATCCTCCTTTTGATGAACCCGCAACGAAATGACAAAGCGCGAACGCGCGAAAAAGCGGATTCGAGGATAAGGAGGTGCCGACGCTGGATCCGGCTCAGCAGGATGACAGAAGGTTCATCTGCCCCACGCGCGCGTGACGCGAGAACTCGCGTACGCACGAATTGACAAATTGACAGGTCCGCGTCACATGCCAGTAAGAAGATGACGCGCTCTTCATTGCCGTGATGCCGTTGTGTCGGGGGCCCGCCTCTATGATGGCCAGGCACGAGCGCATCCGCGTTCGTGGGTTCGCCAGTGAGTCGTCGAGCCGGCCATTCATTGCCATCGGGGGTAGCCATGTCAGTCTGCGAGAAAGCACCGCGCGCACGCGTGCCGGCCTTGCCCGACTCGGGGCTCCGCATGCGAGGCGCGCGATGAACCTGCCCGCCTGGGTGGCGCTCGGGCGTGGCCTGTTCCTTCCGGCGTCGTCGCGGGCGGCGCCGGACGTGCGGGACATGGGCAGCGACCACTGGCAGACGACCACGTTCCGCTGGTTCACCGCTTACGCAGCGATCTTCTCGCTCGCATTCATGGCGCTGCTCGGCGTGATCGAATACTCGGTGACGCGCGCGATGATGCGCGAGACCGACAGCGGCCTGCGCTGGCAACTGCGCTACTTCGATTCGCGCAGCGACGCGAGCCTCGCCGACGCCATCGACGCGCGCCTCGCACGCCCCGACCGGCGCGACAACTTCTACGGCCTGTTCGCGCCGGACGGGCGCTGGCTCGCCGGCGATATCCGCACGATACCCACGGGTCTTGCGCTCGGACACTACGGCCAGTCGCACGAGCACACGCGCGGCCAGACCTTCGCGCTCGATCCCGGCTCCGCGCGATCGTCCCTGCGCGTCATGGGCGAGATTCGACCCGATGGCGCGCGCCTCGTCGTCGCGCGCACGCTCTCCGACGTGCGCCACGTTCATGACGAACTGATGAAGGCGTCGATCGGCGGCGGTCTCCTGTGTCTCACCGGCAGCCTGTGCGCCGGACTCGTGCTGAGCATGCGGCAGATCCGGCGCGTCGCCCAGATCAAGCGCGCCACGAGACGCATCGCGAACGGCGACCTCGCGATGCGGCTGCCGGTCGTCGGGCGCGACGAACTCGACATGCTCGCGCATCTCGTGAACCGCATGCTCGACGAAGTCGAGCGCCTGATGGGCGAGGTGAAGAGCGCCTGCGACGGCATTGCCCACGATCTGCGCACACCGCTCACGCGCTTGCGCCTGCGCCTCTCACACGGCGCCGAAGCGATGGAGCAGCGCGGCGAGGCGGTGCTCGCTGGCGTGCTGGTTGGTGTGCGAGGGGAGGCCGATGCCGTGCTCGGTCGTTTCTCTGCACTCCTGCGCATTTTGGAGATCGGCGCGATCGATCGCCGCCGCGGTTTTGCGAGCGTGGCCCTGGCCGATCTCGTGCGCGAGCTATGCGAACTCTATGCCCCGCTTGCCGAGTAAATAGGCATCGACATGCACGCCGCCAGCGCGCCGCTCGAACCCATTCACGCCGACCGCGCGCTGCTCTTCGAAGGGCTGAGCAATCTGCTCGACAACGCCATCAAGTTCGCGCCGCGCGGCGGCGCGATGCAGGTCGAGTTGCGCGCGGGCTCGCGCGGACCGCAGCTCGCCATCGCCGACAACGGACCCGGCATCGCGCCCGGCGAACGCGCCGCGGTGCTGGGGCGCTTCTATCGCAGCGAGCGCACCCGCCACCTTCCGGGCACCGGCCTCGGGCTCGGCATCGTCTCGGCGATTGTGCGGCTGCACGACTTTCGCCTTGCCATCGGCGCGGCGAATCCGGGGACGATCGTCACGCTCGACTGCTGGACGCATCAAGCGCGCCACGGCCACGCGGGCCCGTAAACGATGAGACTCCTGCTGTGCTCGTCCTCGAGTACCGAGCGAAGCTACCTGTACAAGGCGTTGAGCGAGAGCCTGAACAGCGTCGAGGTTGCCGATAACGTCGAGTACGCCGTCTATCTCGCGTCGCAGGAGCCGTTCGATACGGCGTTCCTCTGCGCTGCCGCGTCCGAGGCGCACGATGGCATCGCCAGCGCGCTTGAGGCCTTCACGCGTTTGCCCGACGCGCCGGCGATCGTCGTTGCGCTCACGCGCGCGACGCCCGCGGACTGCGCGCGCCTGCTGCACGCGGGCGCCGATGCGTGCTTTGTGCAGCCCTGGTCCATTATCGAAATTCAGGAGCGCATGCTCGCGCTACGCCGCGGCGCGCTCGTTCACGCGAGCGCGCCGCTCGTGCGCCTCGACCCGTCCACGCGCGACCTCGTGGAGGGCATCTTGCGCGTGCCGCTCACCACGCGCGAGGGTCGATAACGGCCGCGACGGCATGGCGCGCGCGATGAGCGACGAATACGACGCCATTACGCTCGACCGTATGCTGCCGGGCGTGGACGGCCTGTCGATCCTCACGGCCATGCGCACGGTCGGCATTCAGACGCCGGTGCTGATGCTGAGCGCGCTCGGCGATGTAGACGAACGCGTGCGCGGCCTACGCGCGGGCGGCGACGACTATCTCACCAAGCCTTTCGACCCCGAGGAACTCACCGCGCGCCTCGAGGTGCTGCTGCGCCGCCGCCAGGCCGCAAGCGTCGCTCGCGAGGCCGCGCTGCGCGTAGGGCCGCTCGAACTCGACCTGATTTCGCGCAAGGTGCGCCGCGACGGCGAAGAAGTCGTGCTGCTGCCGACCGAGTATCGCGTGCTCGAATTCATGATGCGCCATGCAGGCAAGACCATCACCCGCACCATGCTGTTCGAAGCCGTATGGGGCTACCACTTCGATCCGGGCACCAACCTGATCGACGTGCACATGGGCCGTCTGCGCAAGAAAATCGATCCGCCGGGCGTGCCGCCGCTCATTCAGACCGTGCGCGGCTCCGGCTACATTCTCGGATAAACCGCTTTGTCGAGTCGTTCTTCTTCCGCCGCGTCCGCGCCGTTGCGCCGGCGCTGGCCCACCACGACGTTCCGCTGGCTGTGCGCCTACACCGCGCTGTTCGGCGTCTTTCTCACGCTGCTGGTCGGCTTCATTGCGTGGACCGCGAGTACGACGATCGAGCGCGATGCCGATTCGATCATGGGCTGGCAACTCATCTATTTCGATTCGATTCCCGATGCGCAGTTGCCCGAGGCGATTCATCAGCGGCTCGAACACGAGCGCATGCACGTCAATTATTGTGGACTCTTTACGAGTGACGGCCGCTATGTCGCGGGCGACCTGCTCGCACCGCCGCCGCACCTGACCTACACGCGCGAAGGCAGCACGCACGCCCATACGGTGAAGCTGCTCGATCGCGACGTATCGCCTGTGGTCCGCGCCATGGGCGAGGTGCGGCCGAGCGGCTTGCGCCTCGTCGTCGCGCGCGACATGACGAGCGTGCTGCGCATTCGCAAGATCATGGTGCGCACGCTCGCGGCAGGTGCCGTGCTCGCGCTGCTTGCGGCCGCGGCGGGCGGCCTCGTGCTCGGCATGCGCCAGATCCGGCGCGTGCGCGAAATCCGCCGGGTGACCGAATGCATCGCGCGCGGCGACCTCGATCGGCGCCTGCCCGTGGGCGGCGACGACGAACTCGACATGCTTGCCCATCTCGTGAACCACATGCTCGACGAAGTGGAGCGGCTGATGGGCGAAGTGAAGGGCGCTTGCGATGGCATCGCGCACGACCTGCGTACGCCGCTCGTGCATTTGCACACACTGCTCGCGCGCGTGGCCGAGCGCGACAGCGTGCGCGGCGACGCCGCCGGTGCGGTGCTGCTCGATCAGGCACGCACCGAAACCGGCCAGCTGCTCGAACGCTTTCGCGCGATGCTGCGCATCTCCGAGATCGGCACGCTGCAACGACGCGGCGGCTTCGCGACCGTCGACCTGCACGAACTGGTGCAGGAACTCGCCGACCTCTACGAGCCGCTCGCCGAGAGCCGCGAACTCGAATGGCGCATCGCGGCCGAGCCCGTCGCCGAGATTCACGGCGACCGCGCGCTGCTGTTCGAGGCGTTCAACAATCTCATCGACAACGCCATCAAGTTCGCGCCGCAAGGCGGCGTGGTGAGCGTGACGCTGCGCTCGACGCCGCTCGGCCCCTTGCTCGAAGTGGCCGACAACGGTCCCGGCATTGCGCCTGGCGAGCGCGCGGCGGTCCTGCAGCGCTTCTATCGCGGCGAGGCGGTGCGTCATATCGCCGGCTCGGGCCTGGGGCTTTGCGTCGTGGCCGCGGTGATGCGCGTCCATGACTTCACGCTGCGTATCGACGACGCGCGCGAACTGGCGGGCGAAAAGCCTGGCGGCCCGGGTACGCGCATGAGCGTGGAATGCTGGCCGCGCTCGCTCGCCTGACACCTCCCGTCCGGCCGTCGGACTCTCGCCGTCATGCGCATCCTCCTTATCTCCCCGAATCACGCTGAAGGCGCCTGGCTCCAGAAGGCCCTGCACGAAAGCGCGCACAGCTTGCAGCGTGCGGAAGACCTGCGCGACGGGCTTTTCGTCGCCGGAGAGGAGCCATTCGATGCGGTGATCGTCGTGGCGCTCGACAGCGCGCTGCTGCCTGCGCTGCACGGCATCCTGCCCTGGCTCGCCAGGGTCGCGGCTGGCGCGACGATCATCGCCGTGCTCGGCATCGAAGCGAACGCGAGCGAGCGCTCGAAGGTGCTGCGCGCGGGCGCCGACGCGTGCTTTCACCACCCGTTCTCGTTCATCGAAATGCACGAGCGCATGCACGCGCTATTGCGCACCACGGCGGCGTGCGGCGTCGTCGTGCAGGGCGTACAGTCCGCGCCGACCGCAAGCGGCGCACAGCCCGTCCAGAACGCGCCGCAGTTCGATGCCGGTACGCGCGAGATCGTGGAGGGTGCGCGCCGCGCGGAGCTCACGCGCCGCGAGTACCTGCTCGTCGAATGCCTGCTGCGTCAAACCAACGTGCCCGTGCCGCGCGACCAGATGATCCGCTACGCGTGGCCCGAGAAGGACGACATCGACGCTTCGACCGTCAACCTCGTCGTTTCGCGGCTGCGGCGCAAGCTCGCGCGCGAGGGCATCGAAATGCGCATCCACACCATCAGCCGCTACGGCTATCAACTGACCTTGCCGACGTTCGACTGATGCGCGCGTTGAGGTAACCGTTTGTGGGAACCGGTTACCTATCCGCGCCCGGACGCGTGAGTTTGTTAACATCGAAAAGCAAACGGCACGCTGAGCGCGTGCCGTTCACCTGTGCCTGAAAAACCCCGCCTGTCGTGCTCAATGCGCGTAGAGCGTGGAGTTCAGGTACGCAAGCTGACCGTCCTGCTCCGCCTGAACGAGCTCGTGGTACACCTCGGCACGCGTCTTTTCATGGACCGGTTGCCCATAAGGGGGTACCCATCCGCCGGGCGCAACGGTGGGGGCCGTGTCGTTCGCCGCGACCTGGGTGGCTGCCGCGGGCTGGTTGGCCTGTGTGCCGGCTGCGGGTGCCGAAGTCTGTGCAAAAGCGGACGTGGCGGTGACGACACCGGCGAGCGCAGCGATGATCATGAGAGCCTTCATGTAACTAGTCCAATGGAAGCAGAAAGAACGGCGGCAATGTTGAAGATCGCGTCAGCCGAGCAGATAACCCGAGCCGCGTATCGTGCGGATCAGCGAGGGTTGGCCCGGTGTATCCACGCGGTTGCGCAGGCGTCCCACGTGCACGTCGACGAGATTGGTGCCCGGGTCGAAGCGGCCGCCCCACACGCCTTCGAAGATCATGGTGCGCGTGAGCACCTGGCCCGCATGGCGCATCATGAATTCGAGCACGCGCAGCTCGGTGGGGCGCAGGCGCAGCACCTTGTCGCGGCAACTGAGCCGGCGCTTGACGAGATCGAGTTCGAGCGGGCCCACACGCAGTACGGTTTCCGTCGTCGTGGGGCGCGTGCGCCGGCGCACCAGCGCTTCGACACGGGCGGACATCTCGTCGATCGAAAACGGCCGTGTGAGGTAGTCGTCGCAGCCGGCCCGCAGGCCCTGGATGCGCTCCTCCACACCGGTGGTCGAACTCATCACGATCACCGGTGTTTCGATCCCCACGCCGCGCATGGTGGTGACGATCGTGAGACCGTCGAGATCGGGCAGGCGCCGCTCGAGCGCGACGACGTCATAGTCGCCCGCCATCACCATCGCTATGCCCTCGCGGCCCGAGCGGGCAACGTCGACGGTAAAGCCGGTCGAGGCGAGCGTGGGCACGACGGTTCGCTCGGTAACGGCGTCGTCTTCAATGGTTAGTATTCTGGGCATAGCTTTACACGTGTGACGAAGAGAACAGAAAGCCGCATCAGGCAACCGCGCGCAGCGGCGCCGGCGCGGACCGCGTCTGCGCCACGTGCGTGCGGAACTGCTCCACGGCGAAGTCGATGAAACTGCGGATCTTCATCGTGAGGTAATTGCGGCCGGAATAGACGATCGAGATGTGCTGCACGCCGCCGTTCACGTCGAACGCGTTGAGCACGGGCAAGAGCGCACCGCGCGCGAGGTCGTTGGCGACGAGAGGCAGCGGCAGCAGCGCGATGCCCATGTCGGCGAGCGCGGCGGCGCGCACGGTAGCGTAGCCGTTGGCGGTCATCGGGCCGTTCACGTTGATGCGCTGCACGCCCTCGGCGTTCGAGAACTCCCAGTGGCGCGGCGCATCGGAAACCGCGAGCAGGCCGTGGTCGGCCAGGTCGGCGGGATCGCGCGGCATGCCGTGGCGCGCGAGCCAGGCGGGCGTGGCCACCAGCATCTCCTCGATCGAGGTGAGCTTGCGGCTCACGAGCGAGGCATTCACGCTCTGGCGGTCGGTCGCGAAGCAGACGTCGAAGCCGCCTTCGATCAGGTCGATGTGCGTGTCGTACGCCGTCACGTCGAATTCCACGCGCGGGTTGACTGCGCGATACGCACCGAGCACCGCGGGCAGTCCCGAGCTTGCAAACACGGCGGGCGCGGCGATGCGCAGCACGCCGCTAGGGTCGCGCGTGGCGCGCACGAGTTCCGATTCGACTTCATCGAGCTTCTCGATCACGGCGCGACAGCCATCGAGATAGAGGCGTCCGGCTTCGGTGAGCGAAAGGCTGCGCGTGGAGCGGTTCAGGAGGCGCATGTTCAGGTGCGCTTCGAGCATGCAGACGCTGCGCGTGACGGCCGCGGCCGACATGCCGAGCTGCTTGCCGGCAAGGTTGAAGCTGCTCAGATCGCGACGACGCGCGTAAAGACGCGCATGGCTTGGAGCTGGTTCATGGGCGATAGTCCTGCGCTGACGCGCCGCCACGAGGGCGAGCGCGGGCATCGACGCCGCGCATGGCGGCGACGTTTCATCCACGCTACGTGCGTGGTCAGACGGGAAGAATGAGTGGGCCGGCAGCGCGCCTAATTGGGCAGCGCTTGCGCATAGGCATGCGCTTCGTGCTGCGCGGCGGCTTCGTGGGCCGAGAGTGCGGCCTTGAGCCGATGCAGGCTTTCGGTGGGAATGGCGAAACCCGCCCAGCCAAGGCCGGTATGGCGTAGAAACACCACGGTGCCGTCGAAGAGAGGATTGCGTTCCGTGTACCAGCTCGGATCGATCTCGAGCACATACTGATGCGAGCGCAAAGGTTGCTCGGGAACCGCCGGCTGCATGAGCGCGCGCAGCTTGCTGAGTTCCTCGATCAGACCGTCCACATCGGGCGCGTCGAGCAGGGCGGCTTGACCGCCGACCTTCACGCACACCGCGTGCTGGCCGTATTCGTTGACGAGTTCGATCGACATCGGCTTTTGCATGTTGCGTTCCTCGCAGTGCTGAAACTGGAAGGCATTATCGGTGCCCAATCGGAACGCATGCTTTAAGTTGCGGCGCACTCCAGATGAAAACTAATTTAGAAAGCGACGATCCGCTTTCCCGTCATAGCGGCATGGCGCACAGGCCGTGTTAGTCACGCGTCCCGATGCATGGCCATCGCTTCATGCAGGCGCAATCGAAGCACGTATTTCACACGTGTTGTTTGCGCAATTGCGGCACGGGATTATTGCGGCCGCCGGCGAGAAACGCTGCAACGAAAAGCAGCATGCCGATAATCGCAACGGTCGTCGCGAACGCGCGAGCCACCTGCGCGCTGCTCGCATCCGGCCCGGCAAGCGCAAAAAACAGGCCGCCGAGCAGCGCCACTGCGAGCGCGGCACTCACCTGCAAGAACGAGCTGACGAGCCCGGCGGCAAGACCGGACCAGCGTCGATCGACACATTCGACATTGCGCCTGACGAGCGCGGGCAGCGCCACGCCCTGGCCGAAACCGATCAGAAAGAGCGACGCGCTCAGCGCGTGCAGATGTTCGTCGTGAACAAGCATGGCAGTCCAAAATAATCCGCAGCCCTCGATCGCCATGCCGGCAGCCGCCGAACGATGCCCGAAAAGTCGCGCGATCAGCGGATTGAGCAGCGGCCCGACCAGAAAGCCGACGCCCAGTGGCAGAATACGCAAGCCGACTTCGAGCGGTGCGAGCCCGAGCGCACGCTGTACGTAAATCGCGAACATCATGAAGAACGGTGCGAGCGAATAGAAGAAGAGCGTGGCAACGAGCCCGCGCACGAGACCAGGCGCGGCGAAGATGACGGGCGGCACGAGCGCATCGCGCCCGGCGGACGCGACGCGCGCCTCGTAGCGCCAGAAGATCGCGAACAGGGGCGCGGCGGCAATGAGCGACACCCACGTCCAGACCGGCCAGCCGCGCTCGCGGCCTTCGATCAGCGGCACGACGAGCGCAGCCAGCGCCACGGCGAGCAGGACCATGCCGCCGGGATCGAGCTTCGCGGGGTGGTTCGAGCGGCTTTCACGCACGAGCCAGTACGCCGCAGGCGCGGCCGCCATCACGACTGGCAGGTTGATGAGAAAGATGCTGCGCCAGCCGAGCCCGAACACGTTGGCCGAAACGAGCACGCCGCCGAGCGCCTGGCCGGCGACCGCTGCGATCCCATAGGCGGCACCAAAGAGACTGAGCGCAAGCCCCTTCTGGTGCGCCGGAAAGAGCGCATGGATCGACGCCAGCGCCTGAGGCGCCATGACGGCCGCGGCGGCGCCCTGAAGGATGCGTCCCGTCACCAGCGCAGCGGGCGAGCTGGCGAACCCGCACACGGCCGAAGCCGCTGCGAACGCGAGGATCCCTACGAGGAAGATGCGTCGCCGTCCGTACAGGTCGCCGAGCCGGCCGCCCGTAATGAGAAAGATTGCGTAGGTCGCCGCATAGGCCGAAATCACCAGCTGCGCGATGTCGGCGCTGGCATGCAGGTCGGCCTGCATCGACGGCAGCGCGACGTTGACGATGAAGAAGTCGAGCGGCGGCAACAGCGTGCCCATCAGCAGCACCGTCAACGCCCACCAGGTGCGCGCGCCCGCTCGCGTGGGCGGCATTTCCACAGTCGAAAGGTTCGTCATGCGGCCTCCATATGGAACCATTCAGTTCCCAATTAAGCAAAAAAACTAGCGGATGGCGCCGAGCGCGATTTCAGCGATTGCATCCATCGCATTCTCGCCGGCGTCGGTCTTGCCCAGCACGCGCATGCCTTCGATCGTGCAGAGCAGGAAGCGCGCGAGATCGTCGGCATTCTGGCCGGCGGCCAGTTCGCCCGCGGCCTGGCCACGCCGGATCGCGCCGGCGAGCAGCGCCTGCATGCGCGTGAACATGTCCGTGACGCGGGCTTTCACCTCGGCGTCGAAGGGCAGACACTCGGTGGCGGCGGCTGTCACCGGGCAGCCAGCAAGCCCTTCGAGGCCGGCGGAAAGGCGCACGTAATGACGCAGCGCCTCGCGCAGCGCGGTGCGCGCCGAGGCGTGCCGCAGGTTGCGCGTGAGCCGAGCGATACCGCGCTCGGTGTAGAAGTCGAGCGCCGCGAGAAAGAGCTGGTGCTTGTCGCCGAACGCCTTGTAGAGGCTGCCGCGCGAGAGTTGCGTCCCTTCGATCAGGTCGGGCAGCGACGTTGCCGCATAGCCGCGCGCGCGAAATACCTCTAGCGCGTTCTGCACGGCTTCCTGCTCGTCGAATTCGCGTGGACGGCCGGGGCCAGAACGGGTATCGGGTTTCATGTCGTTATTGTAGACCAAACGATTCCGAATTGCCGAGAAAAAACACGCGCGGCGAATCCAAACATGCATACAGGATGAATTATATGTACGCACAGAAATATCAATTGTTGATATTCGGCGTGCGTCGGTAATCTGGCCGACATACCGACCAGCCCGCCCCAGCTATGTCCCGCATCGCGCTCATCGAATGGTTGACGAGTTTCGTGCCCAACCCGGCCGCGCCGCAATGGCGCGAGCGGGGGCGGCGCTGTGCCGGAGCGTTGATCGGCATCGCGTTCACGGGACTCGCAACCCATGTGATGTTCGGCGCGGCGGGCGACATCCCGCTGCTCGTGGCGCCCATGGGCGCGTCCGCGGTGCTGCTGTTCGGCGCGTCGGACAGCCCGCTTGCGCAACCGTGGTCGATTCTCGGCGGCAACTTCGTCTCCGCGCTGGTGGGCGTGGCGTGCGCGCAATGGATCGCGTCGCCGGTCGCGGCGGCTTCCGTGGCGGTGGCGCTCGCGATCTGCGCGATGTTCCTGTGCCGCTGCGTGCATCCGCCTTCAGGCGCGGTCGCGCTGACCGCCGTGCTCGGCGGCCCCGCTGTTCATGCGCTCGGCTTTCACTTCGTGCTCGCGCCGATCGTGTTCCAGTCCTTTGCGTTGCTCAGTGCGGCGCTCGCTTTCCACGCGCTGACCGGGCACCGCTATCCGCGCGCCGCATTTCGTCCCACGCCGGAAGCCGCTGCCGCGCCGCTTGCCGCGCTCTCGCAACATCTGCTCGAGCCGCTGGATTTTCCGCAAAAGTCGTTCGAACAACTAACTTGCGAGGAAATCATGTCGATTGGCTGTCCCGCCGTGCCAGCGACCATGGGCGCGCGGGCGGCGCACGAGATGTTCCGCCGCCACGGTGCTTCGACGCTGCCCGTGGTCGATGCGATGGATCGCGTGGTCGGCGTCGTCACGCATCACGCGCTCGGCGACCTCGCACCGGCGGCTGGCCTCAAGCGTATCTGGAACTCGCTGCGCCGCGCGGTGCTGCGCGAGTCGGCGCGCGTGGAAGAAACGGTGGAAGCCGTGATGGCGGCCGGCGTGCACGCGGTCCATCGGGCCACGCCGCTCGCGCATCTGGTACCGATCTTCATCGAGCACGCCTACCACGACATTCCGGTGATGGACGATGCGCGGCGGCTGGTCGGCGTGGTCAGGCATTCGGACATGATCCGCTGGCTCCATCACCACGCGGGCGCCGCCCAGGCCGCCGCGGCAGCCTGAGCCTGGCGCCCGGCCGCGTCACACCACGAACAGCAACGCCGCGAACACCGCATAGAGCCAGCCGACATGCGTGAGCTGACGGCTGCGTACCTTCGGCGCACGAAACGCCCACTGCAGGAACAGGATGGCGACCATCGTCGTCACGGCCGCGAGAATCGAAGGCGTGCCGAGATGCCATGGCGTGAAGAAGAGGCCGAACGCCGTGGGAATAGTGGCCTGAATCATCATCGCGCCGCTGATGTTCGCCAGTGCCAGCCGCTCCTTGCCCTGGCGCACCCAGATGATCGCGTTCATGATCTCGGGCAGCTCGGTGGCGATCGGGCTGAACAACACGGCGGTCAACTGCGGGCTCAGGCCAAGCCACGGTCCCACGGCGCCGATCTGCTGCACGAACAGATGCGAGGCCGCGAAGATCACCGCGAGCGCGCCCAGCGTCTGCAGCAGAATCCACACCATGGCCGGATTGTCGTCGTGCGGGCGCAGCTTCAGCGGCTCGAGATCGGCTTCCACCTCGCCGCTATCTTCAGCGGAAAGCTCCTTCCAGCAGTAGAACGCGTAGGCCGAGAGAAACGCGATCCCCAGTATCGGCTTGAAGCTGAACACCACGAGCCCGAGCGCGATCTTCGCGACGAAGATCGCGAGGAACCAGAGCTGGTCGCGGCGCAGACGGCGCGTATTGACGTCGACGGTAGCCGCGCGCTCGCGGCCCACGCGCTTCGCCGTCGCAAGCAACGCGAAGCCCACCACGGCATAGGCGATCGTGCTGAGCGCGAGCGGCCCGCCAATCGCGGCGCCTACGCCAATTTCCTTGTGCGCGGGATCGCCGCCGAAAGCGACGGCAACGAGCGTGACCACGCTCTCGGGCAGCGCGGTGCCGAATGCGGCGAGGATCGTGCCGGTGGCGGTTTGCGTGACCTTGAGCTTGTGGCCGAGCCACTCGACGCTATTGACGAAGGTCTCGCAGGACAGGTAGATGATGCCGGCCGCGGCAACGAGCAAGGCGAACGTCAAGATCATGACGAACGCCCCGTGGCGCAAATGAGGGGGTGATGGGGGGCGAGACGAGTCATTGTTATTGCCGTGATGTGCGAGCCGGGCACCGAAACCATGACGTATCCCTTCGCCCGGCCCGGGTGAAAGGGAAAACGTCATAGGTCTCGTCAGGCCGCGCTATTGCAGCGATTCGCTGCAATGATCCGCAATACGGCTGCCGGCGCCATGGTGCAGGGGCACCAATTATGTTGACGGCGGCGCAACGCCAAAGCCGGCGTTGCAGACTACTCCCCTAAGACAGGGGGCGATTATAGCCGAAGTTCATGGCGGCGAGCGATTTCCAGCGTGCCCGCCGCGCGCGCCTCGCACAACGCGAATCAGAACTTGTGACGCAGCCCGACCATGACCATCGCCTGCTCGTCGTTGCTTGCATCGTTGCCGAAGTCGCCGAACGAGGCGACCGCGTTGACGAACTCGCCCGTATCGGCGTCGATCGTCTTGCCCGAAGCCTTCTGGTAGCCCGCGAGCGCGTAGATATCGGTGCGCTCCGAGAGGAAGTAGTCGCCGCCCAGGCTGAACTGGTTGTAGCTCGCGTCCACGCTGTTGCCGTGCCCCTTGGTGTAGTTGTAGCCGAAGCCCACGAGCGCGACCGGCGTGACCTGATAGTTGATGAAGGCTTGGCCCGTGTTGAACTTCGTGTTGCTGTTCGCGCCGTACGCGCTCTGGTAGTTCGCGTACTCGACATTGCTGTACGCGAGGCCCGCCGTCACCGCCCCATACGTGTAGTCGCCGGCCGCGCGAATGATTTGCAGCGAATTCGCGGAGACGAAGCCGCCCGTAATGGCGGCGGAATCCACGTTGACGTCGTTGTTCGGATTCAGGCCGTCGAACGTCGCGGCCGTGCCGCCGTTGCTGTTGGCCTTGAAATAGCCCGCGCCGAAGCCGAACGGACCATGGTTGTATGCGGCCGCCACGGCCCACGTCTGCCCCGCGCCGGTGCTGCCCGGCTGGCCGCCGAACGCGTACATCGCGCTCATCTGCAGGCCACCGAAGTTGGGGCTCGCATACTTGATCGAGTTGCTGGTGCGGTAGCTGTTGTCGTAGTTGTCCATGTCGCCGGGCGTGGCGAACGCGGAGCCGAATGCGCCGTCGTTGGTGAGCGGCTGCAGCAGGTCGATGAGCGGGTCGTACTGGCGGCCGAGCGTGACGCTGCCCGCAGTGCTCGAATTGAGGCCGACCATGGCCGTGCGGCCGAACAGGCGGCCGCCCTGGCCCTGCTTGCCGTTGTCGACGTTGAAACCGCTTTCGAGCTTGAAGATCGCCGAGAGGCCGTTGCCGAGGTCCTCGGTGCCGCGCAGGCCCCAGAGGTTCGGCGACATGTTGCCGGACATCATCTGGAACGTCCCGCCCGAGCCGCGCATCGCGGCAAGTCAACGTCGGCTCACACCATCTCATTCATGAAATCACGCATGCTTTCTTATGTGTTGCGCGCTGCTCTGTGCGCTACGGTCGCCGCTGCCTTCTCAGGATGCGCGAACCTGCATCCGCAGCCCAACGGTCCCGGGGATTGCGTCGGGCCGGCCGGCTTCTGCGTGCCGTTCTTCAGTTCGTAATTCGCGACACCGGTCCTCCTGCCGTCGAGTTGGCGCGCCGTTCCGGGTCTCCGGCGGCGCGCATAATACGCGTTTCGGTGGCACAACCACGATCTGCGTTGACAAGGAGACCCATGAGTCGCGATATCCGCACCGACGCCGAAGTCCTCGCATCATGGCAGCGCAACGCGACGCCCTGGATCGCGGCCGTGCGCGGCGGCGAGATCGCGAGCCGCCGGCTCGTGACCGACGCAGCGGTGCTCGACGCCGTGCTCGCGTGCGCGCCGCGCAGCGTGATCGATCTCGGCTGCGGCGAAGGCTGGCTCGCGCTGGCGCTCGCGCGCCGCGGCGTCACCGTCACGGGCGTCGACGCGGTGCCCGAACTCGTGGAGTCTGCGCGCGCGGCGGGGCTCACGGACTGCCGCCTGCTAACCTACGAGCAGGTCGCGCAGGGCGCACTACCCTGCCGCGCCGATGCGGTGGTGTGCAACTTCTCGCTCATCGGCTCGACCAGTGTCGATGCTTTGCTGCGCGCGGCGCCCACGTTGCTGGCGCCGCAAGGCACGCTCATCGTGCAGACGCTGCATCCACTCGTGGCATGCGGCGACGAACCCTATGTCGACGGCTGGCGCGCCGGATCGTGGGCCGGATTCAGCAGTGCGTTTCGCGATGCGCCGCCGTGGTACTTTCGCACGCTCGAAAGCTGGATCGCCTTGCTCGACGAGAGCGGTTTCGACTTGCGTGCGATGCGCGAGCCGCTCGACCCGCGCAGCGGCAAGCCGGCTTCTGTCCTGTTCATGGCGCAGCGGCGCGATTGACACCAACCCGCGCGCCGCTGCAAACGAGGAGGCAAAGACGATGGCGATGATTTCTCACGTGTACATCGGCGTGAACGATTTCGAGCAGGCATTTACGTTCTATTCCCCGCTCATGCAGGCGCTGGGTTTCGTGCTGAAATTCCGCGAGCCCGACTACCCCTGGGCGGGCTGGATGGAGCCGGGCGTGCCGCGGCCGCTCTTCCTCGTCGGCCGGCCGTGGGACGGCAACGCCTCGCAACCCGGCAACGGCCAGATGGTCGCGCTGCTCGCGCCTTCGCGCGCGGCAGTCGACGCCGCCTACGCCGCCGCGCTCGCGCACGGCGGCACCGACGAAGGCGCGCACGGCCTGCGCCCGCACTATCACCCGAACTACTACGGCGCGTACTTTTGCGACCCCGAAGGCAACAAGCTCTGCGTCTGTTGCCACGATGCCGTGGACCATTGATACGCCGCGGCACGAGCCATCACACGGGCGTCCCAATCGCTGTGCTACCCTTGCGCTGCCTTGGGCCGAGGGTGCCGTGCGCGCGACCGCCGGCGGACGGCCCGATGTATCGAAGTCGAAAATCGAAGTCCTGAACCAAAGTCCCGCGCCGCGCCTCAACGCGCGCATGTGCAGGGACAACGATCAATAACAGGAAGAAGACCCAGATGAAAAAGCACGAGATACAACGCGCGGGTTCGCGCGGCCGCTTGCGCGCGCTGATCGCCGCCGTGGTGCTGGCAGGCGGCGCGCAAGCCGCGCATGCTGCCACGGAAATCCAGTTCTGGCATGCCATGGAGTCCCAGCTTGGCGAGCGCGTGAACGCGATCGCGGAGCAATTCAACGCGTCGCAGAGCGAATACAAGATCGTGCCCGTCTTCAAGGGCACCTACGACCAGACGCTCGCCGCCGGCATCGCGGCCTATCGCAGCGGCGATGCGCCCGCCATCCTGCAGGTGTACGAAGTCGGCACCGCCACGATGATGAACGCGAAGAAGGCCGTGCTGCCCGTGTACGACGTGATGAAGACCGCCGGCGTGCCGCTCGACGAAAAGGCCTTCGTGCCGACCATCGCGAGCTACTACAGCGACGCGAAGACGGGCCATCTGGTGTCGATGCCGTTCAACAGCTCGACCCCCGTGCTTTACTACAATCGCGACGCCTTCAAGAAGGCCGGCCTGCCCGACGCGCCGCCGAAAACCTGGCCCGAAGTCGCCGAAGCGGCCGCGAAGCTCAAGGCCTCGGGCATGAGCTGCGGCTTCACCACCGGCTGGCAGGGCTGGATCCAGATCGAGAACTACAGCGCGTGGCAAGGCGCACCGATCGCGACGCGCAACAATGGCTTCGACGGCCTCGATGCGCAACTCGAAATCAACAAGCCGCTGCAGGTCGCGCACATCGCCTTCCTGCAGAACATGGCGAAGCAGGGCACCTTCACCTATGTGGGCCGCAAGGATGAAGCCACCGCGAAGTTCTATAGCGGCGACTGCGGCATCATGATGGGCTCGTCGGGCGCGCTGGCGAACGTACAGCAGTATGCGAAGTTCAAGTTCGGCACCGGCATGATGCCGTACGACCCGAGCGTGAAGGGCGCGCCGCAGAACGCCATCATCGGCGGGGCGAGCCTGTGGGTGCTGGGCGGCAAGAACCCCGAGGTCTACAAGGGCGTGGCGAAGTTCCTCGCGTACCTGAGCTCGCCGGCCGTGGCCGCGAAGTGGCATCAGGACACGGGCTATCTGCCGGTGACGAAGGCCGCGTACGAACTCACGCAGCAACAGGGCTTCTACGCGTCGCATCCGGGCGCCGACACGGCCACGAAACAGATGCTCAACAAGCCGCCGCTGCCGTGGACCAAGGGCCTGCGCCTTGGCAACATGCCGCAGATCCGCACGATCGTGGACGAGGAACTCGAACAGGTCTGGACGGGCGCGAAGACGCCGCAGCAGGCGCTCGATTCGGCCAACTCGCGCGGCAACGATCTGCTCAGGCGCTTCGAGCAGCAGGCGGCGAACTGACGGTCCAACGCATGTGATGTGATCCGATGCCTCGGGCGAGGTATCGGGCAGCGCCCCAAAAGGCCGACGCGAGTCCTAATGCCGTTCAGTTAAGGTCCCGTTTCAGGTTCCGAACGGTGTAGCGGAAAGGTCTGGACTTGACGGCCCGGGCGCAAGAGCGCCCGGGCCGTTTTTTGTTGGCAAGCTGCTTGAGCCGTTCGCGCAGGCGTACAAGCAGCGCAGGAAGTTTGCCGTACGAGCGTGTCACCGCTGCCCATGACATCTCATACTGAATCGTATGAAACGCGCGGATGAAGCTCAGGTCTGCGGGTGTGCGTCCGGCCTCAAGCGCGGCCCTCGCCACCTCCAGGCGAATCAGGTTGTAGGCAATCAGCGCGCCCCAGAACTCCTGGTAGACGCCCTCGACGGTCTGGCTGCGAAGGGTCAGCGCCATCCCCAGCATCGACTGCTTCAATTCCCGGTAGCTGGTCTCGACCTGCCAGCGACGCGCGTAGCAGGACACGATCTCCGCTGCCTTGAACTGCTCCCGATCACACAGGGAACTGAGCAATACCCGTTGCCGGCCACGCGCATCGACGGCAAGCACGGCGCGGGCTTGCCAGAACTCAGGCAGTTCCGGACAGGCCTTTCGCGCCTGCGGCGAGACGCGCATGCGCACCAACTGGTCGCCGGGCTCGCCGCTGAGCACCTCCCAGCGCGTATTGGACTTGGCTGGAATGATGAAATGCCGGTTTGCGCCGCCCGAGACCGGGTTGCACAGCAGTTGGGCTGACAGAAACCCTTTGTCGAACACCGTAATGGAGTTCTGCGGCACCCGCGCAACAAGCTGGCGCGCCGAGATCATCTCGTTCACGTCGTAAGGGCCGAATTCGACGTCGCGCACCAGGTGGGTGGAAATGGCAGTAAGCGTGACTGCGCGCAACTGGGGGTAGCTGCCGACCCGGTCATGCGCGGCTGTGGACGACCCGAAATGCTCGCGGTTGACGGCACTGTCGGCCGTGCGCAGCGTGGTGCCGTCCATTGCGAACAGCGAGAATCCCTTGAAGAGGTAATGCGCCTGATCCTGCACAGACCAGTTCCTGGCGCATTCGTGAAAGAGCCACGCCAGGGGCGCCGCGCCAGTGCGCTGTCGAGCCTGGGCGATGGCGCTCTTGCTGACAAATGACGCATCGGGTGCGGGAAGCGCAAGCCCCAGTGCGTCAACGACCTCGCTGACTGACTGATGCCGGTATAGCGCCAGGGCGATCACCAGCCACACCACCTGCTGCGCAGGCAGACGGCGACGCCGGATGCTGGCGCTGCCGCTAGCCTGGACCGCCTGCTCAATCCATTCGTATGGCAGATGCTGTCCCAGCCTATCCCATTCGAATGGCGGGTGCGCTTCGACAAGCAGGGGAAGGGCGTCAACCAGCATGGCGACGAAAGTTAACATCGCCGCGACGTGTTTACAACCCCTTTGCTCCACCAACAAAAATGCCGTTCAGTTGCTTAACTGAACGGCATTACGACGCGAGTCCGGTCTTTTGGGGCGTTTTACTTTCGCTCCGTGATCGCGGCTTTAGAACCACGCGTCCTGCATGTCGAGCGTAGTGCGGTCGAGCGAGGCGAGCAAATCGAACTGCGCGCCTGTTTTCGGCAACTCCCATGCGAAGAAGTAGGCGGCCGCAGCGAGCTTGCCGCGATAGAAGTCCGCCTCCTCGCCGCTTGCCTGAGTGGGCGCTGCGAGTGCCGCGCGTGCCACGAGCGCCTGTTCGAGCCACACCCAGGCCAGCACCACGTGGCCGAACACTTCCAGGTACACCGAAGCATTGGCGAGTGTCACCGCCGGGTCGCCTGCTGCCCACAACTGCCCCGTGACTTGCGTGAGCCGCTCGAGTGCGGCTGCGAGCGCGTTCGCTTGGGTGGCCTCGTCTGCCGCGCCCGAAGCGTGTGCGCGTTCGAGCGTGGCCTGCACGCGCGCCACGAAAATCTTGAGCGCCGCGCCATCCTTGATGACGACCTTGCGGCCGAGCAGGTCGAGCCCCTGAATGCCGTGCGTGCCTTCGTGGATCGGATTGAGACGGTTGTCGCGATAGAACTGTTCGACGTTGTACTCGCGCGTGTAGCCATAGCCGCCGTGCACCTGGATGGCGAGATCGTTGGCTGCGAGACACCATTGCGAAGGCCAGCTCTTCGCGATGGGCGTGAGCAGGTCCAGCAGCAGCGAGAGCGGCTCGCGTTCCGCGCCGCTGGCGGCACCCGCTTCGTCCACGAGTTTGGCGCACCAGAGGTTGAGCGCGAGCGCGCCTTCGACATAGCTCTTTTGCGCGAGCAGCATGCGGCGCACGTCGGCGTGCTCCACGAGCCTCACCTGCGGCGAAGCCGGATCTTTGCCCGCCGCGCCCACGGGACGCCCTTGCGGACGGTTGCGCGCGTAATCGAGCGCATGCAGATAGCCGGTGTAGCCGAGCATCGTCGCGCCGAGCCCGACGCCAATGCGCGCCTCGTTCATCATGTGGAACATGTATGCGAGCCCCTGATGCGGCTCGCCCACGAGATAGCCGATCGCGCCCGCCCGGCCGCCCGGCGTGTGCCGCGTGCCCTCGCCGAAATTCAGCAGGCAGTTCGTCGTGCCGCGATAGCCCATCTTGTGATTGAGGCCCGCGAGCACGACGTCGTTGCGTTCGTCGCGCGAGCCGTCCTCGTTCACGAGGTACTTCGGCACGACGAACAGCGAGATGCCTTTGACCCCCGCAATGAGCTTGCCGTCGGGACCGGGGATCTTGGCGAGCACGAGGTGCACGATGTTCTCGGCCAGCTCGTGCTCGCCGCCTGAGATCCACATCTTGTTGCCACGCAGACGATATTGCGCGCCGAGCGGGGAATCGCATTCGAAGTCGGCGCGCGTGGCGACATCCGAAAGCGACGAACCCGCTTGGGGCTCGGAAAGGCACATCGTGCCGAAGTAGCGGCCTTCCAGTTCGGGGCGCACGAAGGTGTCGATCTGCTTTGCGCTGCCATGCGCGAGCAGCAGGTTCGCGTTGCCGATGGTGAGGAACGGATAGGCGCTCGTGCCGACGTTCGCCCCCTTGAACCACGCGAAGCCCGCCTTCTCGACGACGAGCGGCAACTGCATGCCGCCGTATTCGTAGTCCTGGCCCGCGGCCATCAGGCCTGCGTCGCTGAACGCCTGCAATGCCGTCTTCACCTCGGGGATGATCGTGACCGTTTCGCCGTCGAAGTGCGGCTCGTGCTGATCGTTCTTCTTGTTGTGCGGCGCGAAGAGGTCGGTGGCGATTTTCTCGCAGGTGTCGAGCGCGGCGTCGAAGGTCTCGCGCGTGTGGTCGGCGTAGCGCGGAATGCGCGTGAGGCTTTCGACATCGAGCCATTCGTAGAGCAGGAAGTTCAGATCGCGGCGGGAAAGGATCAGCGACATGGCGGAACGGTCTCGCATCTTGGGAGGAGAAGGCGCCTAGCGTACCTAAAATAGAACGATCGTGCTATTGGTAGTTTCGCCAGCGACGCAGAGATCCCGCGCGGCCTTACGGCTCGCCGTCGAGGTAGCGCTGCGGCGACACGCCCATGACGCGCTTGAACATCGTCGAAAACGCCGTGGGGCTGCCGTAGCCCAGTTCATACGCGACGCGCGTGACCGACTCGCCCCGGTTCAGCCGGGCAACGGCCTCGATCAGGCACGCCTGCTCGCGCCAGGCAACGAAGCTGGTTCCCAACTGTTCGCGAAAGAGTCGGGTGAAGCTGCGGCGGCTCAGCCCCGCGCGGCTCGCGGCCTCGTCGAGGCTGAGCGTCATCGACGGCGCTTCGAGCACGCCGCGGCACAGAGCGGCGAGTCGCGGCGCGTCCGGCAACGGCGCATTGAGCGCAAGCGGCGTCATGGTGGCGATCTCGTCGATTAGCAGCGCCATGATCCGTTCGGCACGCGTCATGGGCGCGTACAGCGCGGGCTGCTGCACGGCTTCCGACATCAGGTTTCTCAGCAACTGCGTCGTGCCGAGCACGCAGCAGCGCTGCGGCAGCGAGCGTGTTTCACGCAGGCTGGTGTGCACGAACGCGTTGAGCATGCGCACCTCGCCGTTCATCTGCATTTCGTGCGGGAAATTGGCCGGTAGCCAGATGGCGCATTGCGAAGGCACGATCCAGTTGCCGGCCGCCGTCGAGACCGACATCGCACCTTGCGCCGCATAGGCAAACTGGCCGCGTTCATGCGTGTGGTGAGGGTGCACGAAACCCGAGGGATAGACGCGCGCAGTCGTGATGACGTCGCGTGGGACTTCCTCGTAGCTTGCCGGAATGGTTGCTGACATGGCCCGAAATGTTGCTCGATTGACCTGATCGCGAGTGCGGGACGGAAAGCGAAAATTTAGCATGGAGGTGCTCGTATGCGCCCCGGCTTACGGAGCGCGTCCCGACCAGTGCAGAGCAATCCGGTTCAATCGACAAGGAGGCGTGGATGCCGCTATCCAATCAAATCATGCTGGCCCGATATACCCAATGGGCGAACGAAGTCATTTATGACGTCGTTGCGCGCCTGCCGGAGGAAGAGGTCGTGGCCACGCGCGCCATGACCTTCGGAAGTTACCTGCGCGCGTTGGGGCATGGCTATGCCGTGGGCGCGATTTTCAGGGCGCACCTCGAGCAGCGCGATCACGGCTTCACCGAGCGCCTCCTGCCGGATACCACGACCCTCCCTGAGCTGCGAACCATGCAGCGCGATCTGGACGCCTGGTACCTGGCGTGGATGGGCGGCTTGAGCGAAGCGCAAGCCGACGAGGTGGTGCATTTTCAGTACATCGGCGGCCCAGAGGGCGTCATGTCGCGCGCTCAGATCTTTTTGCATGTCGTCAATCACTACACGTTTCACCGCGGCTTTATCGTCGAGACGTTGCGCCGAATGGTGGTCGATGTGCCGGCCACCGATATCACGGTTTATCTCCGCGATCACGCGTCCGAATAAATGGGGATCGAGTTGAAAACAGGAAGAAAACAGGAGTAAATCGCTGCAAACGTTTGCAAATACTTGTCCCGTAAAGGGTTTCCTGAAGTTTATTGATTTGCTGCCGTAAACTCGTGCGCGGGTCCCGATTTTTCTGTCGAGCCCGCCAACGAGTCGCGCCGACGCCATTAGGCGGCTCTTTTTGCAGCCGAAACCCTTCAGGCGCATCAAGGTCCACCAGCCGCCGCCGCATTAACGCCTACCTGCAACTTTTTTTCCTGATCCAAGTGTCGTTCATGCTGGCAGATTCGCCGGGTCGCGCGCAGTCGTTTCGACCGTCCGGCTCGCAACCGCGTGTGGCCATTCGTGCGCTCGACGACGTCGCGCGCGCCGCTGACGCGGTGATGTATTCCACGCTCGTCCTCTCCGCCATCGCGGCAGTACTGATCGGCTTCGTCTATTACGAACTGCAGCTCGCGCTCGTAGGCGCCGCGCTGTTCCTCGGCGCCGGCAGCTTCGTGTTTTTCTGCGCGCGCGGCACCGCGCTTTCGCGCGTCGTGCTCACGCTCGCCAATGCCGCGCTCGTCGCGCTGCATATCCAGGCGGCGCACGGCGTCACCGAATTCCATTTCGGCGTGTTCGTGCTGCTGGGCCTGTTGCTCGTCTATCGCGACTGGCGCCCGATCGTGCTCGCCGCGGGATTCTTCGCGCTGCATCACGTCGCGTTCGACCGGCTGCAGGCGCTCAACTTCGCCGTGTACTGCACGCGCGAGGCGAACCTGCCGCGCGTGCTGCTGCATGCCGCTTACGTGGTCGCGCAAACGGCCGTCGAGATCGTGCTCGCGCATCGTCTGCGCGCGGCCGACATCATGGGCGAGATCACGGCGTCGAGCCACGAGCAGGCGCAGGGCATCGAGCAGGTCAACGCCATGGTCGCGCAGATGGACGACACCCCGCGCCGCAACGCCGCTTTGGTGAACGAAGCGGCCGCCGCGTCGTCGTCGCTGCACGCGACGAGCGCGAAGCTGCGAGAGGTGCTCGGCCTCGTCGCATTGTCGTGATAATGTCGTGCGACGTCCGGGGTGAACGAGTGGTGAACAAGGAGATCTTCCCATGATGAGCGTGGCGGGCTGCATCGTCTACAAGCACAACCTGTGGCTCGTCCTCGTCGCGCTGCTGATCTGCGCCGCGGGCTCGTGGGTCACCGCGCGGCTCGTCCTGCGCGCGTTCGCCGCGCGTTCGCTGCAGCGCATGGGCTGGTCGTTCATCGCGGCCGTCGTGGCCGCCGCCGATATCTGGTGCACGCACTTCGTCGCCATGCTCGGCTTCGAGCCGGGCGTACCGATCGCCTTCGATCCCGTGCTGACCATCACGTCGCTGCTCATCGCGCTCGTGGGCAGTTTCGCTGGATTCCTGCTCGCCACGAGCCAGGCCGCGAACCGTCTCACGCGCGCGGCGCCCGCGCTGGGCGGCGCGATCGTCGGGCTGGCGGTCGCGCTCATGCATTACGCGGGCATGCTCGCGTATCGCGTGGAAGGCATCGTGATCTGGAATCGCATCGGGATCGCCTTGTCGTTCGTGTTTGCCGTCGCGATCAGCGCGCTCGCACTGCATCTCGCCGGCGTGGCCACGCAGCGCCAGCAGGAGGACGCGGCCAGCGCGCAGGCTAGCGCCGCCGCGTCCGCGCGCCTCGTGGCGGGCGTGCTCGCCCTCGCCATCGCCGCGCTGCACTTCACCGGCATGTCCGCGTTCCAGGTCGTGCCGATGCCGATCGACGGACACTTTTCGAATCCCGCCGCGCTGCATGCGCTCGCGCTCGCCGTGGCGTGCATGGCGCTCGTGATCGCGGGCGCGGGCTGCGTGAGCTTCCTGCTCGACGACAGCGTGCGCGCTGAATCGGTCGAGCATCTGCGCACGATGGCGATGAGCGACATGCTCACCGGCCTGCCCAATCGCGCGAGCTTCAACGCACGCATCGACGCCGAACTGGCGCGCACGCAGGACACGCGCAAGCTCGCGCTCATCGGCATCGACCTGAACCGCTTCAAGGAAATCAACGACCTGCACGGCCATCATGCCGGCGACGAAGTGCTGCGCATTCTCGCGCGGCGCCTTTCGAGCCTGATGCGCGAAGGCGAGTTCGTGGCGCGCGTGGGCGGCGACGAGTTCGTGGCGCTCACGCGCTTCGCCTCGCGCGAGGAACTCGGCGATCTGCTCTCGCGCCTCGAAACCGCGCTGTACCGGCCGGTGCGCTACGACGACGCCGAAGTGCTCTCGGGCGCGAGCCTTGGCGTCGCCATCTACCCCGACGATGCCACCACCAAGACCGTGCTCATCAACAACGCCGACCTCGCCATGTATCGCGCGAAGGCGGACCTGGCGCAGTCGGTGTGCTTCTACGAGCCGGCGATGGACGAGATCGCGCGGGCGCGCCGCTCGCTCACGCACGACCTGCGCGAGGCGCTCGCGCGCGGGCAGCTGAGCGTGCACTACCAGGTGCAGACCTCGATCGCGAGCGGCGAAATTTGCGGCTATGAAGCGCTGCTGCGCTGGGAGCATCCGCGGCTCGGCTTCATCTCGCCCGCCGAATTCATCCCGCTTGCCGAAGAGAATGGCCTCATTCTCGGCATTGGCGCCTGGGTGCTGCGCGAGGCGTGCACGCGTGCCGTTTCGTGGGTGCCGCCTTACAAGGTGGCCGTGAATCTCTCGCCCGTGCAGTTCTCGCACGCGGACCTGCCGAAGCTCGTCGAGACCGTGCTGGTCGAGACGGGCCTCGCGCCCGAGCGGCTCGAACTGGAACTCACCGAGACGACCATTTTCGCGGATCGCGAGCGCTCGCTCGACGTGTTGCAGCGAATCAAGGCCATCGGCGTGAATATCGCGCTGGACGATTTCGGCACCGGCTACTCGTCGCTCGACACGCTGCGCTCGTTCCCGTTCGACAAGATCAAGCTCGACCAGTCTTTCATCAGCGAGGCCGAGTCGAGCCGCCAGGCCACCGCGATCATTCGCGCGGTGCTCGCGCTCGGCAAGAGCCTCGGCATTCCGGTGCTGGCCGAAGGCATCGAAACCGAGGCGCAGCTCACGCTGCTCGCCGACGAAGGCTGCGACGAAGTGCAGGGCTATCTGCTCGGCCGCCCGGCGCCGCTGAGCCAAATCGTGGCGAGCGGGCAGCTGTCGCTCCTCGCCGACGACGAAGCAGCCGTGGGCGCGGTGCGAGGTTAAACGCCCTCGTTGCCGTAGTCCACGAAGCGCGGCGCGCATTGCGGCTGCCACGCGCCGCCGCTCTGGGCGAACGCGCCGCGCGCCGTGTTGTGCGCATCGAGCGGCGCTTCCGCAAGGCTCAGCACCGGCGTGACGCATGCGTCGCTGCCTTCGAACACGGCGGTCCATTCGTCGCGCGTGCGCGTGGCGACCGTCCGGGCGATGCGTTCGTGTACGCGCGGCCAGTGCGTCCGGTCGCGCTGCGGCAGTTCGAGCAGGTCTTCGGCGCCGATCCCTTTCATGAACGCCGCGTAGAACTGCGGCTCGATGCAGCCGACGGCGATATAGCGGTTATCCGCGCAACGATAGGTGCGATAGAAGGGCGCGCCGCCGTCGAGCAGATTCGTGCCGCGCGCGTCCTGCCAGTGCCCCGCCGCGTAGAAGCCGTACATCATGCTCATGAGCATGGCCGCGCCGTCGGTCATGGCGGCGTCGACCACGCAGCCTTCGCCCGTCGAACGCGCGCGCAGGATTGTCGCCACCACGCCGAACGCGAGCAGCATGCCGCCACCGCCGAAGTCGCCGACCAGATTGAGCGGCACCACGGGCTCGCCGCCCGCGAGACCCACCGCATGCAGCGCCCCGGAAATCGCGATGTAGTTGATGTCGTGGCCCGCCGTGTGGGCGAGCGGGCCCGTTTGCCCCCAGCCGGTCATGCGTCCATAGACGAGCGAGGCGCGCCGCGCGCGGCACACTTGCGGGCCGAGCCCGAGCCGCTCCATCACGCCGGGGCGAAAGCCTTCGATCAACGCATCGGCGCTCGCGATCAGATCGAGTGCGCGTGCCATGTCGTCGCGGCTCTTGAGGTCGAGCGCGACGTATTCGCGCCCGCGCGCAAGCGGTCCGGATGGCGCGGGGGCGCCTTCGCGGCCGATGCAGATCACGCGTGCGCCCATTTGTGCGAGCAGCATGCCGCAGAACGGTGCGGGGCCCAGCCCCGCGAATTCCACGACGGTAACGCCTTCCAGAGGTTTGATCATGTGTGCCTTCCTGCCTGCTTGCTGGTGTGCCGATTCACGCGCCTTCACAGCGTGCGCGCGATGATTTCCTTCATGATCTCGTCGGTGCCGCCGTAGATGCGCATCACGCGCGCATCGACCCACGCGGTGCCCACCACGTACTCGGACATGTAGCCGTAACCGCCGTGCAGTTGCAGGAATTCGTCGAGCAGCTGGTTCTGCAGTTCGGTCGCGTTGAGCTTCGCCATGGCGGCGTCCACGGGCGAAAGCTCGCGGCGCAGGTGCCGCGCGATGCAGTCATCGACATAGGTGCGCACCATCTCCGCTTTCGCGCGCGCATGCGCGAGCTTGAAGCGCGCGTTCTGGAAGTCGAAGATGGCCTGGCCGAACACCTTGCGATCGCGCGTATAGCGGATCGTGCGCTCGAGCATGCCCTCGATCGACGCGGCAGCGCGCACCGCGATCACGAGCCGCTCCTGCGCCAGTTCGCGCATGAGGTACGAGAAGCCCTGGTTCTCCTCGCCAAGCCGCTGCGCGACGGGCACGCGCACGTCCTCGAAGAACAGCTCGGACGTGTCCTGCGCGCGCAGGCCGATCTTGTCGAGCTTGCGGCCCTTGCTGAAGCCAGACGTGCCGTCTTCGACCACGATCAGCGAAACGCCCTTGCCGCCCAGTTCGGGCGCGGTCTTGCAGACCACCACGACGAGGCTCGCATTCTGTCCGTTCGTGATGAAGGTCTTCTGGCCGTTGATGACGTAGTGATCTCCGTCGTTGCGCGCGGTGGTGCGCACCGACTTGAGATCGCTGCCGGTGCCCGGCTCGGTCATGGCGATCGCGCCGATATGCTCGCCGCGCGCGAGCTTCGGCAGCCACTCGCGCTTTTGCGCCTCGGTGCCATACGCGAAGATATAAGGCGCGACGATATCCGAATGCAGCGGAAAGCCGATGCCGCTCGCGTTCACGCGCGCCAGCTCCTCGATCATGATGGCCGCGTGGCCGAAGTCGCCGCCGCCACCGCCGTACTCTTCGGGAATCGTGCAGCACAGCAGCCCTTCCTCGCCCGCTCGCCGCCAGACCGACTTCGGCACGATGCCTTCTTGTTCCCATTGATGATGGAACGGCACGATTTCGCGTTCGATGAAGCGCCGGGCCTGCTCGCGGAAAATCTCGTGATCGTCACGGAATACAGTGCGCATAGGGAATGTCTCCAGTGTCTCGTGCTCTTTCGTTATCCGTATCAAGCCGCGGGCTGGCGGTACCGTTCCTTGAGAAGGCGCCGCAGCAGCTTGCCGTTATCGTGGCGCGGCAGCGCCTCCTCGAATTCGACCGAGCGCGGCACCTTGATATGCGAAAGGCGCTCGCGGCAGAACGCGATCAGCTCCTCGGCGAGCAGCGGGCTCGCGGCGTCGCGCTCGCGCGGCTGCACGACCGCTTTCACGGCCTCGCCGAACTCGGGGTGCGGCACGCCGATCACGGCGGCATCGGCCACGGCGGGATGCTCGGCGAGCACGTTCTCGATCTCCTGCGGATACACGTTCACGCCGCCGCTGATGATGAGGTCCACGCGCCGGTCGCTCAGGTACAGATAGCCTTCCGCGTCGACGTGGCCGATATCGCCGTAGGTCGCCCAGCCGTGGCGGTTGTAGACGCTGCGCGTCTTCACCGGATCGTTGTGGTACTCGAAAGCGGGACCGCCTTCGAAAAACACGCGGCCAATCTCGCCCGCGGGCAGTTCGTGATCCTCATCGTCGACGATGTGGATCTGTCCGTATATCGAACGCCCGACCGAGCCGCGATGCGCGAGCCATTCGCCGGAGTCGATCGCCGTGAGGCCCACGCTTTCCGAGCCCGCGTAGTACTCGTAGATCACCGGGCCGAACCACGCGATCATCTGCTCCTTGATGTGCGGCGGGCACGGCGCCGCTGCGTGGATCGCCACGCGCAGGCTGCTCACGTCGTACAGCGCGCGCGTGGTCCCGGGCAGATTCAGGAGGCGGATGAACATCGTCGGCACCCACTGGCTGTGCGTGACGCGGTAGCGCGCGATGGCGTCGAGCGCGGCCTCGGCGTCGAACTTCTGTAGCACGATGGCGCGGCCGCCCGTGTGCAGCACGCGCATGAGGTAGCGCAGCGGCGCGGCGTGGTAGAGCGGCGCGGTGCTCAGGTAGACCGAATCGGCGTCGAAGCCGAACGTCTTGCGCCATGCCGCGGTTTCGGTGTCGTCGGCATCGCGCTGCTCGAACGGCACGAGCGGCTTGCGGATGCCTTTGGGCAGGCCGGTCGTGCCCGATGAATAGAGGAAGTCGCGTCCGCGCGGCAACGGCGGCAACGGTGGCAACGGCGCGCTCGCATCGATCCCGGCGAGCGCCGCTTCGAGCGAGGCGAAGCCGGGCAGGGTTTCACCCGCACCCGCGCCCGCAACGAAGCAAGCGACGTCCTGCGCGGCACCTTCGGCCACGAGCGAGGCGGCGAGTTCGTGCATGGCCCGCGAAACGATCAGCACGCGCGCGCCGCAGTCCGCGAGGACGTGCGCGGCCTCGCGTGTTTTCAACTGGATGCTGATGGGGGTGTAGTAGAGGCCGGCGCGCTCGGCGCCTATGGCGATGACGGCGAGCGCGGGGTGATTCTCGAACAGCAGCGCGATGCCGTCGCCGGGTTGCAGGCCGAGGCCGAGGAGCCAGTGCGCGATGCGCTCCGCGCGTTCGTCCAGCTCTTTGTAAGTGATGATCTGCTTGAGTGCGGGGAAGCACAGGGCCTCCCGCGTGGGTGCTGCTACAGCTAGTTCGCGGACACGCTCCACGGTCTCGTCTCCATGTCATGCGCGGCCCCAGTCATGCTGCCGAGCGCTGCCTCCACGCGCCTGACGAGCGACATCAGCCGGGGGGCGATGTCGTCGGTCAGCTGGTTGCCGCTGATGTTGAAAACTGCAATCGAACAGCTAAAAACCCAATACTCGTCGTCGATCGGGGCGGACAACGGAATCGCCACCGAATGGATCTCGCGCTGCATGTCGCCATGCGAGAGCGTGCAGCCGTGCGCGCGCAACTCCTGCTGCGCAAGCGCGAGGCGCTGCGCGAGCAACTCGCCTTTGGCGGGGTCGCGCGCGAGCGTGTCCTGCAGGTACTGCTCGCGCTCGGCGCCCGGCACGGTCCACAGATACGCGCGGCCCGACGCCGTGCGCGAAAGCGAGAGCCGCGTGCCCGTTTCCGAGCGATACACCGCGCTGCCCTCGCCCTGAATCACTTCGGCGTACGCCATGTTCAGGCGGTAGCCCACCGCGAGCGTCACCTGGCCGTGGCAGTAGTCGGCCAGCTCCTGCATCATCGGCCGCGCGATCTGCCGGATCGTCATGCGGCCGAGCGCCGGGGCGGCGAGGCTCAGCATATCCGTGCCGAGCACATACTTCGAAATGCGCTCCGAATAGCGCAGCAAGCCGAACTCCGCGAGCGTGTTGATGAGCCGCAGCGCCGTGGGCTTGGGCAGCCCCGTGCGCTCGACCAGATCGCGCGCCGACAGCTCCGCGTCTCCCATCGAAAAGCACTGCAGGATCCGGATGCCGCGCGCAAGCGCGCTCACGAGCTGCGAGTCCGCGGCGTCGTCGGTGCGGGAGTTGGCCTGATCGTTCATGTCGGGTCCTTCGTCGGGGTAAGGGCGCGCCGCGCCGGTGCGGCGCGCGGCAAACCCCGGATTCTAGCTTTCTGCCGCACGCCGGAACAATTTTTTAAGACGCCTGGCTCATTTTTTCGCATTCGTGATGCCGCGCGGCTCGCAGCCACATGTTGATGTCTCCTTTTTCGACCTCTGA
This sequence comes from Paraburkholderia sp. EG286B, assembly GCF_040965655.1. NCBI lineage: Bacteria > Pseudomonadati > Pseudomonadota > Betaproteobacteria > Burkholderiales > Burkholderiaceae > Paraburkholderia > Paraburkholderia sp. EG286B. The sequence goes on from NZ_JBFRCF010000005.1 coordinate 53,282, forward strand.
GGATCAAGTTGCCCGAGCAGTGTTGCGGATCGTGATCCAGAAATCAATAAAAATGATCCTATAGTACCGAAATATGTTTACCACTATTGAAATAGTGAGCCGGTGAGGTGTATTTTGAGTCAGGAGATTCATTTTTCCTGACACTTCCAACCGTTGAGAGAACCATGACCAACAGCGCGGTAATCGTCGACGCAGTGCGCAGCCCGATGGGCCGGACCAAGGCGGGCGGCGCGTTCGTCGACCTGCATCCCGTGGATCTGCTCTCGCAGGTCTTGCAGCAACTGATCGTGCGCAACGACCTCGACCCCGGCAGCGTGGACGACGTGATGATCGGCTGCGTGAGCCAGGTGGGCGAGCAGGCCTCCACGCCGGGCCGCCTCGCGTGGCTCGCGGCGGGCTTTCCGCAGCACGTGCCGTCCACCACCATCGAGCGCAAGTGCGGGTCGAGCCAGCAAGCCATCCATTTCGCGGCGCAGGCGATCATGGCGGGCGTCAACGAGATCGTCGTGGCCGGCGGCGTCGAGTCGATGAGCCGCGTGCCCATGGGCTCTTCGCGCATCGGCCGCGATCCGTACGGCGCGCTGTACCACGCGCGCTACCCCGAAGGCATGGTCGGGCAGGGCGTGAGCGCCGATCTCGTGGCGCAGAAGTGGGCGCTCACGCGCGAGGCGCTCGACGCCTATTCGGCCGAGTCGCACCGTCGCGCCGACGCCGCGCGCGCCGCGGGCCAGTTCGCGCGCGAGATCGTGCCGATCGATGTGGCGGGTCCTGAAGGCGTGCGTCGCGTGGACCTCGACGAGACCATCCGCGCCGGTACGACCGTCGAGCGGCTCGCGGGCCTCGCGCCTTCGTTCGAGAGCGCCGAACTCGCGGCGCGCTTTCCGGGCATCCGCTGGAACGTGACGGCGGGCAACGCCTCGCAAATCTCGGATGGCGCCTCGGCGCTGCTCATCATGAGCGAGCAGAAGGCGGCGCAACTGGGATTGAAACCGCGTGCGCGCATCGTGGCGTTCGACGTCTGCGGCGACGATCCGCTGATGATGCTGACCGCCCCCATTCCTGCCACGCAACGTCTGCTGAAGAAGCGCGGCCTCGCCATCGACGATATTGCGCACTTCGAAGTCAACGAGGCGTTTGCCGCCGTGCCGCTCGCCTGGCAGAAGGCGCTGGGCGCGGACGCGGCGCGGCTGAACCCGGCGGGTGGCGCGATCGCGCTTGGGCATCCGCTCGGCGCTTCGGGCGCGCGCCTCATGACCACGATGCTCAATTCTCTCGAAGTGAGCGGCGGCCGCTACGGCCTGCAGACGATGTGCGAGGCGGGCGGCATGGCCAACGCGACGCTCATCGAACGCCTCTAAAGCGCGACCACGAACAACAAAGGAGAGACGACACATGGACGAACAGAACAAATTCGCCGGCACGGTGGCGGTGGTGACGGGCGGCGCTTCGGGGCTGGGCCTCGCGAGCGCAAAGCGGCTGCTGTCAAAAGGCGCACAGGTCGTGATCGCCGACCTCGCCGGCTCGCGCGGCGCGGCCGTGGCCGATGAACTCGGCGCGCACGCGAGCTTCGTGCCCGCCGACGTGACGAGCGCCGACGACATGAACGCCGTATTCGAGGCGGCCACGAAGCGCGGCACGCTGCGCTCGCTCGTGCATTGCGCGGGCCGTGGCGGCGCGGTGCGCCTGATCGAGAAGGACGGCTCGCCGGGCTCGCTCGAAGCCTATGAGAACGTGGTGCGCGTGAATCTCTTCGGCACCTTCAACGCGCTGCGCCTCGCGGCGGCGGCGATGGCGCGCAACGAGCCCGATGCGGGCGGCGAGCGCGGCGCTTGCGTGCTCACGGCTTCGGTGGCGGCGTACGAAGGGCAGATCGGGCAGGTGCCATATGCGTCGTCGAAGGCGGGCGTGGTGGGCATGACGCTCGTGGCCGCGCGTGACCTGGCGAGCAAGGGGATCCGCGTGTGCACGATCGCGCCGGGTCTCTTCGACACGCCGCTGCTCGCGCGCCTGCCCGAGGAGATTCGCGAATCGCTCGGTCGCATGGTGCCGTTTCCGCCGCGCCTCGGTGAAGCCGACGAATTCGCCGCGCTCGCGCTGCACATCCTCGAGAATCCGATGCTCAACGGCGAGACCATCCGCCTTGACGGCGCGATTCGCATGCAGCCGCGTTGAGCGAGGCCGACCATGAGCGACGAACTGCTGATCGAGTCCCGCGACGGCATCCAGATCCTCACGATCAACCGTCCCGAGGCGCGCAACGCCTGCACGAAGGCGGTGGCCGAAGCGCTAGCCGCGGCACTCGATGAACTGGAGCAGCGCGACGACCTGCGGCTCGCCATCATCACCGGCGCGGGCGGCACGTTTTGCGCGGGCATGGACCTGAAGGGCTTTCTCAAAGGCGAAAGGCCGAGCCTGCCGGGCCGCGGCTTTGCCGGGCTCACTGAAGCGCCGCCGCACAAGCCGCTCATTGCGGCGGTCGAAGGCTACGCGCTCGCCGGCGGCTTCGAAGTCGTGCTCGCGAGCGATCTCGTCGTGGCCGCGAACAACGCGCAGTTCGGTCTGCCCGAAGTGAAGCGCGGGCTATGCGCCGCAGCGGGCGGATTGTTGCGTCTGCAACAGCAGTTGCCCGAGCGCATCGCCATGGAACTCGTGCTCACGGGCGACATGTTCGGCGCGCAACGGGCCTTCGAATTCGGTCTCGTCAACCGTCTCACCGCGCCGGGCGAAGCGCTGGCGGGCGCGCTCGAACTCGCGCAGAAGATCGTGGCGAACGGGCCGCTCGCGGTGGCGGCGAGCAAGCGCGTGATGCGCGAGTCGCGCGACTGGTCCAGTGCCCAGATGTTCGCGCGTCAGCGCGAGATCACGGACCCGGTGTTCGCTTCCGCCGACGCGCGAGAGGGCGCGGCGGCGTTCGCGGAGAAGCGCAAGGCGGTGTGGCAGGGGAAGTAGGGCGGCCCTTGCGTCAAGCGTGCGTGAGCGTTCTTCGCAGTGCCGCGAAGAACAGCTCCGACTGCAAACGCTCGCCCTGAATCTGGTCGGCCACGCGTTGTGCGAGATCGGCCGCCACCGGTCGCAACCCGCGCCCGGTGGAGCCCGCGAGCACCTGCACGGCGCAGGCGCGTTCGAGGTAATAGAGGTCGTCGAACGCGTAGTCGATGCGCTCGCCGCACACCACCACGCCGTGGTTGCCGAGGAAGCCGATATCCCTGCCGTCGAGCGCATGCGCGATGCGCTCGCCTTCCTCGGGGCCGAGCGCGAGCCCGTTGTACTCGCGGTCCAGCGCGACGCGGCCGTGATAGCGCATGGCGTTCTGCGACAAGGTCGTGTCGAGCCCGCAGTCCTCAGTGAGCGTGAGAGCGGTTGCGTACGGCATGTGGGTATGCAGCACACAGGCCTTCTTCGCGATCCCGTGGATGGCGGCGTGAATGAACATCGCCGTCGGCTCCACGGCGTGACGGCCTGCCATCACGTCCCCCTGTGCGTCGACGATGACGATATCGTCGGCCATCACCTCGCTCCACATCAGGCCGCGCGGGTTCAGTAGAAAGAGGCCGTCTTCGCCGGGAAGCGCGACGCTGAAGTGATTGCAGACGCCTTCACCGAGCCCGAAATGCGCGGCGGCCCGCAGTGCGAGCGCGAGGTCCGCACGCAGCGTCGCGACGTCCGGGTGGTGGAACAACTCTTCGCTTTCAATGGCTCCAGCGTGATGCACGGCGTTGCTCATGGGTCGTGGCTCCGGTTGTTCAGATGACCGCGTTGCGTCTGCGTCGCAACCCGCGTTCCTCATTCGCCGTCCAGCGCGAGCGGCACTTCGAGCCCGACCTTCACGCGGCTCATGCTCACCAGCGTCTTGAACCGCTTCACATTGTTGTTCGAGAAGAATAGCTCGCGCGTGAGTTCCGTGTACTGGTCCATGTTGCGCACCGCGAAAATCAGCACGAAATCCCACTCGCCCGCGACGTAGTAGCACTGCTGTATCTGCGGGCAACGCTCGAAGGTGCGCTTCATCGTATCGAGCAGGTCGATCTGCTCGCTCTCCACCTCGACGGTCGCAACGATCGTGATGGGATGATCGACCTTCTCGGGCGAGACGATCGCCGCGTAATGGTCGATCACGCCTTCGTCGACGAGACGGCGCAAACGCCGGTTCACCGCCGCCGTGGAGAGGTTCACACGCGCGCCGAGTTCGTTTTGCGGAGTCTGGGCGTCGCGCTGGACTTCCGTCAGGAGTTTGCGGTCGAAGGAGTCGAGATGTGTCGCCATTTACGCGGAAGCCTGAAAGTCGATATTTTTTTGCGTGACGTGACCGCATTATGAGACGTTTTCACGGGGGCTGCGCAATATCATTTCGACATCGCAAATCCACCGGAGCCAACCCATGCTGATCGCCAACCCGCGCGCCGCGCGCCATGCTTACCCGGAAACGCTCGGGGCCATCCTGAACGTGAAGTCGGGCGACGAAAGCCGGGCATGGCTCGCCCGTTGGGCGTTGATCAGCCCGGAGCCCACACCGCTCTGGGACCTGGGCGGTGCGGCCGCGCGCCTGGGCGTGGCCCGCCTCGGCCTCAAGGACGAATCGTTTCGTTCTCCTCTTGGCAGCTTCAAGGCGCTGGGCGCACCGATCGCGCTGATGCGCCTCATCATGCGCCTGTGGCCCCAGCAGGAGATCGATCCTTGCAAGCTGATCGAGGGCCGCTACGGCGGGATGGTCACGAACCTCACGGTCATCAGCGCGACCGATGGCAACCATGGCAAAGCGCTGGCGGCAGCCGCGCAATCGATTGGCTGCCACTGCGTGATCGTGCTGCATGCGAACGTCAGCGCGGAGCGCGAAGCGGCGATCGCCGCGTACGGCGCGCGTATCGTTCGCATCGCGGGCAACTATGACGAATCGGTCGAGCACGCGGCGCAGCTCGCGAAGACGAACGGCTGGCACGTCGTCTCCGATACCTCCTATGACGGCTACGAGGCGATCCCGCGCGATGTCATGCAAGGCTACGGCACCATCGCGGCGGAAGTCATCGAACAGTCTGGCGGCGCGTGGACGCATGTGTTTCTGCAGGGCGGCGTGGGCGGTCTCGCGGCCGGCGTAGCCAGCTATCTGTGGGAGCATCATGGCGCCGCGCGTCCGCGTTTCATCGTGGTCGAACCGCGCCAGGCCGACTGCCTGTATCAAAGCGCCATCGCCGGCCGCGCCGCGAAAGCCACAGGGTCGGTCGACTCCGTGATGGCGGGCCTTGCGTGCGGGGAGACCTCGCCGCTCGCGTGGCAGATACTCGAGCCGTGCGTCGACAACTTCATGCTGATCGAAGACGAGGACGCCGTGGACGCGATGCGCAGCCTCGCCACCGGCGCGGCAGGCGACGTACCCGTTGTATCGGGCGAGTCGGGCGCGGCAGGGCTCGCGGGCCTTGCGAAGCTCATGCGCGAACCCGAACTTGCGCGCGCAGCAGGGCTCGACGCGAACTCACGCGTGCTGCTGATCAGCACCGAGGGCGCCACGGCGCCGGGCGTGTACGCGGAACTGGTCGGCGCGTCTGCGCAAACCGTGGCGGCGCGTCGCGACGCCTGGCTGAGTCAGGTCACGCAGTAACTGAAAAGAGGACACCCACATGGAAAGCACACTGCAAGGCCAACTCAAAAGCTGGCGACAGTATCTGCACCAGCGTCCCGAGACCGGCTTCGAGGAGATCCATACTGCCCACTACGTGGCGAACATCCTCGAGACACTTGGGCTCGAGGTGCACCGCGGCGTTGGCGGCACGGGGCTCGTGGCGAACCTCACGGTCGGCAACGGCAAGCGCGTGATCGGCCTGCGTGCCGACATGGACGCGCTCAATATCGCGGAGCAGGCGCCGGGCCGCGCGCATGCCTCGTTGAACGCGGGAAAAATGCACGCCTGCGGGCACGACGGCCATATGTCGATGGTCCTCGGCGCGGCGCGGCTGCTCGCCGAGCGGCGCGATTTCGACGGCACGGTGCGGTTCATCTTCCAGCCTGCGGAGGAGCACGGCCGCGGCGCCAAGGCGATGATGGCGGACGGCCTGTTCGACCGCTTTCCCGTCGATGCGATCTTCGGCGCGCACAACATGCCGGGCATGCCCGCCGGCACGTTCGCCACGCGCGCGGGCGGCATCATGGCGAGCGAGGATAACTTCGTTATCCATATCAAGGGCCGCGGCACGCACGCGGCGCGCCCGCACATGGGGGCCGATCCGATCGTCATCGCCGCGCAGATCGTGCTCGCGCTGCAGACCATCGTGTCGCGCAATCTCGACCCGGGCCTGCAAGCCGTGATCTCCTGCACGGAATTCATCACCGACGGCATTCGCAATGTGATTCCCTCGAACGTGATCATCAAGGGCGATACGCGCAGCTATTCGAAGAACGTGCAGGCGCTGCTCGAAACCCGCAAGCGTGAAGTCAGCGTCGGCATTTGCCAGACGCACGGCGCCGAATGCAGCTTCGAGTATACGCACGAGTTCGCGCCGACCGTGAATTCCGAGCAGTTCGTCGACATGGCGGTGAACGCCGCGCGCAACGTGGCGGGAGACGCCGCCGTGGACGCCAACGTGCAGCCGATGATGATCTCCGAGGATTTCGGGGCATTCCTGCAGGTCGTGCCCGGCAATTTCATCTTCATCGGCAACGGCGACGCGCCGGAACGCGGCGGCATTCCGCTGCACAACGCCGGCTACGATTTCAACGACGACATCCTGATGACCGGCGCACGCTACTTCGCGGAAATCGCGCACCTCGCCTTGCCGGTCGGAACCAACCAATCATGAATACGCTGAAACTGAACGGCGAAGTGCTGCTTCGCCAACTGCGCGAACTGGGTGAAATCGGCGCCGATCCGCAAGCGGGCGGGCGCACCCGCATCGCGCTCACCGACGACGAAAAAGCCGGACGCGACCGCGTGGTCGCGTGGATGCGCGAACTCGATCTCGACGTGCGCATCGACCGTATCGGCAACGTGTTCGGCACCCTGCACGCAGGCGCCGACGCCGGCTCGCAACGCCCGCTGATGATGGGTTCCCACATCGACACCGTGCGCAACGCGGGGGCGCTCGATGGTTGTTATGGCGTACTCGCCGGGCTCGCCGTGGTGCGCGCGTTTCGCGAAGCGGGCGTGAAGCCGGGCCGGTCCATCACCGTGGGCGCATTCACGAACGAGGAAGGCGTGCGCTACCAGCCGGACATGATGGGCTCGCTGGTCTACGCCGGCGGCCTGGCCGTGGAAGCGGCGCTCGACGCGCGCGGCATCGATGGAACGCGACTCGGCGACGAACTGGCCCGCATCGGCTACGCGGGGGCGATGGAGCCGGGCGCGATCACGCCGCACGAGTATTTCGAACTGCATATCGAACAGGGACCGATTCTCGAAGCGGAAAACGTGCGCATCGGCGTGGTCGAGAATCTGCAAGGCATTTCGTGGCAGCGCGTGAGCGTGCAAGGCAACGCCAATCACGCTGGCACGACGCCTACGCGTTTGCGTCATGACGCGGGCTGGGTGGCCGCGGCGGTCGCCACGTTCCTGCGCGACCTCGCGGTTCGAAGCGGCACGACGCTCGCCACCATCGGCATGCTGAGCATCGAGCCGAACGTCATCAACGTGATTCCCCGCAAGGCCGTTTTCACGGTCGACCTGCGCGACCCCGATGAAGCACGTTTGCAGGACGCCGAGCGCCGCCTCGCCGATTTTCTGGCGGAGGTGGCACACAAGGAGGGCGTGAAGATCGAGACCGAGCGTCTCGTGCGTTTCGAACCGGTGGTATTCGACGCGGCACTCGCACGCGCCATCGAGGCCGCCGCCGAACGCCGGGGCTTCTCGAACCGGCGCATGACCTCGGGCGCGGGCCATGACGCCCAGATGATTGCGCGGATCGCGCCGGCCGCGATGATCTTCGTGCCGAGCCGCGGCGGCATTAGCCACAATCCGCGCGAGCATACGGACGACGATCAGCTCATCGACGGCGCGAACGTGCTGCTCGATGTGGTGCTCGAGCGCGTTGGCACGGCGTGAGGCCCGCGTGGTGCGGGACTACGTGCCGACCGCCGCGGCCTCGTCGAGCGCGTCGTAAATGCCGATCACGCCGGCGGCGACATTGTTCCAATGATCGATCGCGTGCGTGCCGACCACGTCGTCCCAGAACGACTCCGATCCATATTGAAGACGTTGCGCGTGCAACCGTCTCGTATAGAGTTGCAGGTCGAACTCGGCGGTGATGCCCATCGCGCCCACCAGCGCGTGTGCGCCGTTCGCCACCAGCGGCGCGGCGCGGCTCGCACGCGCCTTCGCAATGGCCGCCGCGATGCGCTGTTCCGACGTGTGGTGTCCCGCGCAGCCCAACTGCGCCGCGACGCGCGTGGCGGCCACGTGCTCGGCCATGACGCTCAACTGCTGCTGCACGGCCTGGAACTTGCCGAGTGAGCGGCCGAACTGCTGGCGGTCGTTCACGTAGCCGAGCGTGATGTCGAACACGCGCTGCATGCCGCCCGCCATCGTTGCGGCCGTGGCGAGCGCGCCCAGTTCGCCCACGCCACGCACGCTGGCGGGCAGCGTGCGGGCCGCGTGCGCGGGGTAGGTGAGCGTGGCGTCGAGGCTATCGCCGTGCGCGCGCAGATCGGCGCTGGCGAGCTCGACGAGGCTCGCGCCATCGGCGGTTTCGACGATGAGCGTGTCGGCGACGAGACCGTAGGGCACGAACGCCGCGCCGTGGCGCGAAGCGTTGCCAAGCGCGATGGCGATGGGACCGCGCGGCGCTTCCACGCCCGCGCGTGCGAGCAGATCGCGCGCGATCATGGTGTGCGCGGCGGGTAGCGGCAGCGCGTGCGCGCCGAATTCGAACAGCGCGCCCGCGGTGGCGGCGAGGCGCATGCCCGAGCCGCCTTTCTCCTCAGGCACGAGCGCGTCGAGAAAGCCGAGCGCGTCGAGCTGGTCCCACAGGGCGCGTCCCGCGTGACGGTCGCGCGCCGCTTCCACGGTGCGCACGAATTGCGGCGTACAGTGACGCGCGAGCACGTGTCGCGCCGATTCGGTCAGCATGTCATCCATGGTGTTCTTCTCCATGTTCGTCGTTCGTTTAGCGCAGCCCGAGGCCGCGCGCGATCATGCCGCGCAGGATCTCGCGCGTGCCGCCGCGCAGCGAGTACGACGGCGCGATCTTCGTCACGTAGTCGAGCGTATCGGCTAGCTCGCGTGTCACGGCCTGCTGCGGATGCGCGCCGAGCGCGTCGCCGATCAGCGTGGGCACGCTCTGCTCGAAGCTGGTGCCGAGGTCCTTCACGAGCGCGGCCTGCGTGGCGGGGCTCGCCCCGTCGGCAAGCGCTCCCGTAACGGCCACGGACATGGCGCGCAAGGTGGCGAGTTCGGTTACGAACGCCCCGAGCGTGCGGCGCTCGCTTTCGCCGACCGGCGAGTGAGCAGTGCGTGCGGCTTCGCGCAGCGTATGCGCCCATTCCTCGAGCAGCACGATGCTCGAATAAATGCGCTCGGGACCGCTGCGCTCGAACGCCAGTTCCGCGGTGACCTGTTCCCAGCCCGCGCCTTCGGTACCGATCAGCGCGTCCTCGGGCAATTCGACATCGTCGAAAGTGACTTCGGAGAAATGCGCGTCGCCGGCGAGGTCGCGAATCGGCGCGACATGCACACCCGGCAGCGACAGGTCGACGATCACTTGCGAAAGCCCGCGATGCCGGTCCTCGGGCGCGCCCGAAGTGCGCACGAGCGCGATCATGAAGTGCGAGTGCGGGGCGTTGGTCGTCCAGATCTTGCGGCCCGAGAGGCGCCAGCCGCTGGCCGTGCGCTCGGCGCGCGTGCGTACGCTCGCGAGGTCGGAGCCCGCGTTGGGCTCGCTCATGCCGATGCAGAAGAACGCCTCGGCCCGGCAGATGCGCGACAGATAGAACGCCTTCTGCGCCTCGGTGCCGTAGCGTGCGATGAGCGGGCCGCTCTGGCGGTCGGCGATCCAGTGGGCCGACACCGGTGCGCCGGCCGCAAGCAGCTCTTCCACGAGCACGAAGCGCGCAAATGGGCTGCGCCCGCCGCCGCCGTATTCGCGCGGCAGCGTGAGGCCCAGCCAGCCTTGCGCCGCAAGCTGGCGGCTGAAGTCGGCATCGAAGCCGAGCCACGAGCGCGCGCGCACGGCGGGCGGCACGCCTTCGAGCGCTTCGGCGAGAAACGCGCGCACCGGTGCGCGCAACGCCTCGTCTTCGGGCGGAATGGTTCGGAGGGTGAATGGGTCGGTCATAGCGTGCTGCGCTTTACAGTGCAGTTCCTGGCAGTGCGAAGTCATCAGGCGCTTGCGCGCTCATTCGGGGCGGCCGGCGAGCATGCGCTTGACCGTGTACGAGAGCACGAGTTCGTCGCGCTGGTTGAGCACTTCCACGCGGCTCGTGACCACGGCGCGATTGTGCTTCGAGGTGGGCTTCACTTCCTCGACTTCCACCACGCCGTAGATCGTGTCGTTGACGAGCACCGGCGCGTGCGCCTTCATCGAGAACTCGAGCATGGCGAGCCCGGTGCCTTGCACCATGGTCTGGAACAGCAGGCCTTCGATCAGGCCGCTCGTGAGCGCGCCCGGCACGGGGCGCCCGCTCATGGCGCCGTGCTCGAAATGCGCGTCGATGAAGATCGCCTCCAGCATGCCGGTCGCCGAAATGAAATTGACCAGGTCGGTCTCCGTGACCGTGCGCCGGAACGTGCGAAAGCGCTGACCTGCTTGCAGCTCCTGCCAGTAGAAACCGCGTCCGAGCAGTTGGGCGTCCTCGTGTGTCGTCATGCCTGTCTTCCTCCGGTGTGGGATGGCGCGCTGCGCCGGTATCGTGTTCCGATTCTAGAATCGAGTTTCGATATCGGCAACACGGTTCGAATATCGGAACAGCCTGGTCGACCGATGATGCGCCGGTAACTTTCTGTTTATAAAGAACAATTACCCGAATTTTGGACGCTTAGAGGGTATACGCCAGGCACGCGCCTCGTTCGATATTCAGAATCCGATGCTACATTCGGAACCCGAGACCGGCACCGCCGGCCCGGCAGCCAGAACGATTCGAATAAACCTGAAAACAGGATTCAAGGAGACAAGCTGGATGAACGCCAACCCCGAAATCGCGCAGGCAGGCGCAGCGGCCGAAGCGGCGCCGCGACGCACGGCCAGCGTCATATTCGCCGGCAGCGTCGGCAACGTGGTGGAGTGGTTCGACTGGTCGGTGTATACGACCTTTGCGATCTACTTCAGCAAGCAATTCTTTCCCGCCGAGAACGACACCGCCTCGCTGCTCGCAACCTTCGCCGTGTTCGCCGTGGGCTTTTTCATGCGGCCGCTGGGCGGCTGGGTGATCGGCGGCTTCTCCGACCGCTTCGGGCGGCGCGCCGCGCTCACGCTCACCATCATGATGATGGCGGGTTCGTCGCTGCTGATTTCCGTGCTGCCCACCTACGCGACGATCGGCGTGCTTGCGCCCGTGCTCATGACGGTGCTGCGCATGGTGCAGGGCCTCTCGGTCGGCGGCGAATACGGCGCGGCCACCACTTTCCTCGCGGAATCCGCGCCTGCGAAGCGGCGCGGGCTGTATGGCAGCTTCCTGTTCTTCAGCATCGCGGCCGGCCTGCTGCTCGCTTCCGCGCTCGCCAGCGTGATGACGAACGTGATGTCGAAGGAAGCGCTCGTGACGTGGGGCTGGCGCGTTCCGTTCTTCATTGGCGGTTGCGGTTCGCTCGCAGGCTTCTGGATGCGCCGCAACGTGGGCGAAACGCACGCGTTCGAGCAACTGCGCCGTTCGGGCCGTATCGAGCGCCGCTCGCTGTGGTGGACGTGGACGCAACATCGCACGGCCGTGCTGCGCCTCGTGGGCATCAGCGTGCTGGGTGCGTTCAGCTTCTATCTCTTCATCAGCTTCATGCCGATCTACGCGATCCGCCACGCGGGCGCGACGCCGGCCGACGCCTTTCTGGCCAGCACGCTGAGCATTGCCATCTTCATGATTGCGCAGCCGTTCTTCGGCGCGTTGTCGGATCGCTTCGGGCGGCGTCCGCAGTTGATGGTGTTCGCGACGGCGTATCTCGTGTTCCTTTATCCGGTGGTGCGCTCGATCGGGCCCAGCGTGACGTCGATGCTGCTCGTCGAATGCTTCGGGCTGCTCACTTATGGACTCTATTCGGCCATTGCGCCCGCGATCATGGCCGAGTTGTTCTCGACCGCGGTGCGGGGCATCGGCATCGGCGCGGCGTACAACCTCGTGGTCGCCTTGCTCGGCGGCACGACACCGTATCTCATGACATGGCTGCAATCGCAGCAGCGCGAGGGCTGGTTTCTCGCCTACGTGTGCGCGGGCGCGGCCGTGAGCCTTATCGCTTACTGGCGCATGCCCGAGACTGCGGGCAAGCCGCTCGACTGAGCATGGCGTACGCGCAGCGCCCGAACGTGCAGTTTCGCAATCCAGGCAGAGGTCATTTCACATGCAGCAGCAGACGAGAGCAGCATCGGCATCGCAGTCAACGAAAGCGCAGGCACGACAACAGGCACAGCAAGGCGGCCAGCGCGGCCGGCCGCTCGAAGGCATACGGGTGCTCGATCTTTCCCGCGTGCTGGCAGGGCCGTGGTGCACGCAGAATCTCGCCGATCTCGGCGCGCAGGTGATCAAGATCGAACGGCCCGGCCCGGGTGACGAAACGCGTTCGTGGGGGCCGCCCTACCTGCGCGACGAAGCGGGCCGCGACACCGTGGAGAGCGCGTATTACCAGTGCGCGAACCGCGGCAAGCTGTCGATGGCCGTGGACATCGCCGCGCCCGAAGGCGCCGCGCTGATCCGCGAACTGGCGCGTCAATGCGACGTGCTGGTGGAGAACTTCAAGGTGGGCGGCCTGAAGAAGTATGGGCTCGATTACGCAAGCCTCGCGGCGCTCAATCCCGCGCTCATCTACTGCTCGGTCACGGGCTTCGGGCAGAGCGGGCCGCTCGCGCATCGAGCTGGATACGACTTCCTCATTCAGGGCATGGGCGGCCTCATGAGCGTGACGGGCGAGCCCGACGAAACGCCCGGCGGCGGCCCGCAGAAAGTCGGCGTGGCGGTCACGGACCTGATGGCCGGCATGTACGCGACGACGGGCGTGCTCGCCGCCGTGATCGAGCGGCAGCGCAGCGGCCTCGGCCAGCACATCGACATTGCGCTGCTCGACTGCCAGCTGGCGATGCTCGCGAACCAGTCGATGAACTATCTCTGCACGGGCGAGGCACCGCGGCGCCTGGGCAACGCGCATCCCAACGTCGTGCCGTACCAGACCTTCGCGGCCAGCGACGGCCATCTGATTCTCGCGTGCGGCAACGATAGCCAGTTCCGGTCGCTGTGCGGCGCGATGGAGTTGAACGCACTCGCAGCGGACCCGCGCTTCGCGACCAACAGCGCACGCAGCGTGAATCGCGCTCTGTTGCTGCCGGTGCTCGAAAAGGCGTTTCGCACGCGCACACGCGACGCGTGGATCGACGCACTCGAAGCGTGCGGCGTGCCGTGCGGGCCGATCAACGATGTGGCGCAGGCGTTCGGCTCCGAGCATGCGCGTGCGCGTGAATCCGTGCGCCGCATTGCGCATCCGCTGGCGGGCACGTCGCCGAGTGTGGCGAGCCCGCTGCGCCTGTCGGCGACGCCCGTGCAATACGAGGTGCCGCCGCCTTTGCTCGGCGAGCATACGCGTGAGCTGCTCGACGATCTGCTCGGGCTCGACGCCGCGCGCATCGATGCGCTGTGCGCGAGCGGGGCGATCGGCGCGAACGCGAGCGTGCGCACGCGCGGCGCGCATGAGGAGGCCGTTTGAGCAGAGGTAAGCCACACCGTCGCGGCCGGTCCGCATCACTTTCGGGAGCAGGGCGGCATGTATAATTTTTCGCACCGTTCAACCGTCGATCGATCCATGGCGCACCTCCCCGAAGACCGCGAAGCGGGCACCGAATCCACCGCCTCGCCCGGGCCGCGCGCGACCACGCGCATCGTGCAGGTGCTGCGCATTCTTGCCGACCATCCGCAAGGCGCCACGCTCACCGAACTCGCGGACCTCAGCACCACGCCCAAAACGAGCCTGCTCGCGCTGCTGCGCGCGCTCACGCACGCGCACTATCTCACGCATGACGGCGGCAAGTACGCCCTCGGCGTGGAAGCATTCAAGCTCGGCGCGGCCATCGTCGCGCAGCGGCGCTTTCCCGAGATCGCGCGCCCCGTGATGGAGCGCCTCGCGCTCGAAGCGGGCGAAACGATCCTGATCGGTCAACTCGCGAGCGACCGGCCTTCCATGGTCTATGTGATGTCGGCGGAGAGCCGCAGCGCGATCCGCTTCATCGCGGGCATCGGCGAGCGGCGCGAACTCTTTTCCTCCTCGGGCGGACGCGTGCTGCTGGCCGCGATGAGCGAGGCGCAGCAAACCGAGTATTTCCGCACGGCCGAACTGCGCGCCCACACGCCCGCCACGCGCACGCAAAAACGCGAGTTGAAGGCGCTTCTCAAGGAAGTGGCCGAGACCGGCGTGGCCGCCACGGTCGAGCAGAGTTCCGCCGACGTGGTGGGCTTTGCCGCACCGATCCGCGACGAGTCGGGCGCGGTGATCGCGGCGCTCGTGATGGGCACGCCGGTCAGCCGCGGCGTGCCGGGCATGGAGCGCTTCAAGACGCTGATCGCGCGTGGCGCCGCGGAGGTGTCGGCGCTGCTTGGCTATGCGGGGCCCACTACGCTGGCGTTTTCGAAGCCGCAGAGATAACCCGCCTCGCTTGACCGCACACTGGCTTGGCGCTGGCTGCCTGACCCGAGCCACAGAAACCCGGCGGCCAGCAAGGAACTGACTTCCGCGCTGCGCCAGAACACCGAAAACGCCGCCCAGGGCGAGTTGCTTGCCGCAAGCGCTTCGGAAGTGGCGGCGCAATCCTGTGAACACCTCCCCTTAAACCCGGCTTTTCGAGCGATTAACCGGGAGGGGGTTGCCTGACAATCTCTAGAAACGCGGGGTGGGCTCGCACTTTCTCGAGGCAGATATGTCAAGCAGCATTACGATCACGGACGAACTGGTGGCTGAAATCGCGGAGCGGATGGCCGACGAGGGCCAGAAGGTTTCTCCCATGGCCATCTGGTCCGAAGTTCATACCGGCTCGGTGGTCGCAGTGGCTGCCTCGCTGCGCAAGTGGCGCGAAGAGCGGGCGCCGCGCGTGCAGCAGGTCGTCGAGCGCCCCGCGTTGCCGGAAACCGTGACGGACACGATGCGCGACGCGCTCGACCGTCTGTGGACGTCGGCGCAGGACGAGGCCGAGCGCGCCGTGGCGCGCCGCCTGCTGTCGATGCGCGAGCGCGTCGAGGACGCATGCAACGAACGCGACAACGCGCTCGAAGAGCTGCAGAGCACGGTCCAGGAACTCGACGCCCTGCAGGTTCAGCTGGATAACATGACGCGCGCCTACGAGACCAGGCCCAATGAGGGGCCGGCTCTCGAGGAAGACATCGCGAGCGCGATCGAGCGCGCCGACGCAGCGGAAAAGCGCGCCGAGGAACTGGCCGAGCGCGTTTCGGCCCTCGAGGCGGAACTGGCGCGCGCGGTCGCCGAACTGGCCGCCGAGCGCGAAGCGCACGCGGCGCAGTCCGCGGAAGCCGAAGCCGCTGCGGCAGCCGCGCAGGAAAGCGAGCAGGCCGAACCGGCAGCCTCGACGGAGAATGACGAAGCGGAGCGCGCAGCGCTGGAAACGGCTCACGCGGAAGCGGTTGCGAAGCTCGAGGGCGAACTGGAAGCGATTCGCGCGGCGCTGCAAGCCGAGCAGGAAGCGCACGCGGCCCAGCGCGAACAGGTCGCCGGTGCCCAGGCCGAGCGCGATGCCGCCGCCACCGAACTGCAGAATGCCCGGCAGCAGCTCGCCAGCCTGAGCGACGAGCGCACGGCCGACGCCTCCGAGATCGCCCGTCTCACGGCGAGCCTGACCGAGGCGCAGGAGCGCGCCGACGCCGCGCAGCAGCAGGCGACCGAACTCGCCGAACTGGGCGAATTCGCCAAGGCCGCGGCGTCGAGCGAAGCCGCCGAGGGCGCAGCCGAGGCACAGCCTGCGGCCGCCGATCCGGAAGAAGTCGAGACGCTGAAGGCCCAGCTTGCCAGCGAGACGGCCAAGCACGCCGCCGCGATTACCGATGCGCGCGAGAACATCAAGCGCTGGTCCGAGTACGCGAACGGACTGAAGCAGCAACTGGCCCAGGCCAACGAAAAGGCGATTGTGGGTCTGGCCCGCAGCGCCGGCGAAGCCTCGCTGAGCCGCCGCCTCGCCGCCGAGCTGGGCCAGGTCGTGCCCGAGCATGAACTGCTGCGCAAGGAGTCCCAGCAGCAAGTGGTCGTCGAAGCGGTCAGCGCTCATCTCGAGCAGCAGGGCTACGCCTACGACGCCAAGACCGGCATGGTGACGAAGCTGAGCACCGAAAACGCGCCGGCCTGAGCGCACCAAAGACCGTCTGTTTGATGGCGCATCGCGAATGCGGTGCGCCGTGCCGTTTCTCCATGCCCGCTGCCTCAGTGCAGCGGTTTTTTTTGCCCCTGCTCGCCGGACCCGTCGATTGCGCGTGTGCAGGCATCGGGACAAATGCCGACTTCCAGCCAGCCGAACGCCCGCTTTCCCGAAAACGAATTGTTGGCCTCGTGCGCCTGAACCACACTGGCACCTGTCCAGTGGCGCGCCTATGCGAATCAGGCGCCGCCGCGCAGCACACTCCAAAGCACACAAAAGCCCCCAAGGGCAAAGGAGGAGACATGACGCGAATCAAGACGCAGCACGGGAGCATCGGCAGTCCGGGACGCGGACGGCCCGCGCCGACGAACCTGCGCGGCACGCTGGCGGCAGCGCTGGCCATCGCACTCGCGCCGTCGTTCGCGCACGCCACGGAGTGGCGCGTGGGCGTGGAACTGCCGCTCACCGGCGCGCTCGCGCAGGCGGGCACCGAAATGTACCGCGGCATTCAGGTGGCGGCCGACATCTACAACCGGCGCCATCCGCAGGACAAGATCACGCTGGTGGCCGTCGACGACGAATCGAACCCGGCCAAGGCCGTCGCCGCCGTCGAGCAGCTCGCCTCGCAGCACGTGGTCGCGATCGCGGGCGCGGCCAATTCGAACTGCGCCGGGCCGGCATCGGAAGCCGCGAACAAGGCCGGGCTCGTCTACGTGACCTCGGGCGGCACCAGCGACGACATGGTCACGCGCGGCCTGAAGAACTTCTTTCGCGTGAGCAACACGCCCGGCTACACGAAGGGCATGGTGGGCCTCTTCAACACGCTGGGCGTGAAGTCGGTGGCGATCGTCTATTCGACGAAGGATGCGACGAGCGACCTCGCGAAGCAGCTCGACACGGCGCTCAAGGCGCAAGGCGTGAAGACCTTCCTGCATGCCTACGATCCCTCGATCAGCGACTTCAAGCCGCTCATCAACAAGGTCAAGCTGCAGGACAAGCCCGACGCCATGGCGATGATCGGCTACGAGAACGACTACGTGGGCATTCTGCGGGCCTCGCGCGTGCTCAAGCCCGAGCTGAAGGCGATAGCGGCGCCATGGGCGTTCGCGAGCCCGAAGATGGCGCAGTCGTTCCCCGACCTCGTGCCGAACGTGTATGGCGCGACCGTGCTCTCTTCGCCGGCTGACTACCGCTCGGCGGACCAGCGCGACTTCTCCGATACGTACCAGCGGCTCTTCAAGACCGGTTCGAACTATCAGTCGCAGACGTCGTTCGTCTACGCGCAACTGCTGTTCGACGCGATCGCGAGTGCGCAGAAGGCGGGCACGCTCGACAAGGGCGGTCTGGCCGACACGCTGCGCGCCACCCGGCGCGACGACACGTTCATTGGCAAGGTGGCGTTCGACGCTCGCGGCGACAACGCGAACTACGTGGCGCACATGGGCCAGTTCGCGCACGACGGCAAGCTCTCGCTCGTGTGGCCCGCGACCTACGCGACGGCGAAGCCGGTGTATCCGGGCGTGCCGTGGTGACAAGAACATAGAACAACGAAACAGGGCGAGCACCGCATCTGAACGGTGCCGCTTCCTATTACCGAGACTCAGGTTTGGAGGTTCGATGGACCGCTTCGCGACTCGCAGCAAGCCGCGCGCCCTCGTGCGCGCACTCTTTCGCATCGGCGCGGGCGCCGCAAGCGCCTGCGCGCTGCTCGCCCACACGCCCGCCGCATTTGCCGACACGCTGCCCGTGGGGGTGGAGTTGCCGCTCACCGGTTCGATGGCGCGTGCGGGCAACGCGCAGCTCGAAGGCATCCGGCTCGCCGCCGATCTCTTCAACAGCGGTAGCGGCAAACATAAGGTCGCGCTCACCGTGGTCGACGACGAGGCGCAGCCCGCCAAGGCCGTATCGGCGGTGGAGAAGCTCGCTTCGCAAGGCGTGCTCGCCATTACGGGCGGCTACGGCTCCAATTCGGTGAGCCCGGCTTCGGAAGCGGCGGACAAGGCGGGCATCGTCTATATCACCTCGGGGGCCGTGGACAGCGCGATGACTACGCGCGGCCTCAAGCACTTTTTCCGCATCGGGCCCGCATCGGGCTATTCGAAGGCCGTGGTGGGGCAGTTGAACGCCATGGGCGTGAAGTCGGTTTCGATTCTCGCCTCGACGAAGCAGGCCACCACCGACCTCAGCAACGAAGTCTCGACGCAACTGCGCGCGCAGGGCGTGACAGTGACGGTGCACGCATTCGACCCGGCGATGACGGACTTCAAGCCGCTCGTGAACAAGGTGCGCTTGCAGGACAAACCCGAAGTCCTGCTGATGATCGCGTACGAGAACGACTATATCGGCATTCTGCGTGCGGCCAAGGTGCTGCGCCCGCAACTGAAAGCCGTGATGGGCGCGTGGTCCATCGTCACGCCGAAGATGACCACCGACTATCCCGATCTCGTGAACAACGTGATCGGCTGCGCGATGCTGCCGTATCCCGCGGACTTCGGCACGGCCGACGGCAAGGCCTTCGTGCAGGCGTACCAGGCCGCCTATCACAAGGAACCCGATTACCTGGCCGAATTCGCCTACGTGCAGTCGCGGCTGCTGTTCGACGCCATGGCGCGCGCCGCCGACGCGGGCACGCTCAAGCAGGACGGCATTGCCGCCGAACTGCGCGCGAAGCCGCACGACACGCTGATCGGCAAGGTGAGCTTCGCGCCGAACGGCGACAACCCCGCGTTCCTGAACAACATGGCGCAGATCCAGGGCAATCGCATCGTGCTCGTGTGGCCGAAGGAGCGTGCGACGGGCAAGCTGAACTACCCCGCGCTGCCGTGGTAATTGCGCGCGCAACGAAGGAGGAGCCGCGATGACGGACCTGTTGCTGCAATCGCTGTATTCGGGCGTGCTCGTGGGCGGCGCCTACGCGCTCGTCGCGCTGGGGCTCGCGCTGGTGTTCGGCTCGATGCGCATCATCAATCTCGCCCACGGCGAGCTGGTGCTGCTTGCCGCCTATATCGCCTACACGTTCGAGACGAAGCTCGGCCTCAATCCCGTGTTCGCGATTCCGGTGGCGATTCCGGTGGTCTGCGCGGCCGCCGCCGCCGCGTGGTATCTGGTTAGCCGCATCAAACGCGACCGCGAGCTGAACTCGCTGATCCTGACCTACGGTATCGGCATCGTGCTGACCAACGCCGTGCTGCTGGGTTGGGGCGCCGACGTGCGCTCGACCGGCAGCGCATGGCTGCAGGACAGCGTGATGCTCGGCAACCTGCTTTCCATGCGCAGCGAAGTGCTCTCGTTCGGTATCAGCGTCGTGCTGATGCTCGCGCTCTGGTGGTGGCTCTCGCGTTCGTGGTATGGCCGCGCCGTGCGTGCGATTTCCAGCAACCGCGATGCGGCGCGCCTGATGGGTATCGACCCGCGCAAGACCGAACTGATCTCGTTCATCGTGGCAGGGCTGCTCGCTTCGTGTGCGGGCGTGTCGATCTACGCGTCGAGCGCGATCCAGCCATCCATTGGCGAAGCGCTCACCGTCAAGGCGTTCATCATCACGGTGCTCGCGGGCGTGGGCTCGATTCCGGGCGTGCTGGCGGGCGCGATGCTGCTTGGCATTACCGAGGCGCTCACCGTCACGCTCGCCAGTTCGGCGTTGCAGGAACTCGCGGGCATGCTGCTGTTTCTGCTCGTGCTCTACGTGCTGCCGAACGGCTTGTTCGGTGTGGCGAAACGAAGGGGATGAGATCGATGTCGACATTGAAAACCACGACGGCCTGGTCGGGCCCGCGCCTGGCTGGGCTCGCCGTGGCGCTGGCCGTGCTGTATGCGGGCGTGCCGCTCGTGTTCGGGCAGAGCCTGTATCTGATGAGCCTGGCGGTGGCCTCGCTCACGATCGCGGGTGTGGCGCTCGCGTGGGCGCTGCTCGGTAACCTCGGCGGCATGGTGAGCTTTGGACACGCGGCGTTTTTCGGCGTGGGTTCGTATATCTCGGCGCTCCTCACGCTCAAGGCGGGCTGGCCCGTGTTTCCCGCGATGCTCGCGGGCGGCGTGGGGGCGGCAGTCGCCTCGCTCGCCATGGCGCCCGCGCTGCGCCTGAAGGGGCCGTACTTCGCGCTCGCCATCCTCGCCTATGCGCAGATCTTCCGCATCATCGCGACCGAATGGTCCGGCCTCACGGGCGGCGCGAGCGGCCTTTCCAGCATTCCGGGGCTGCCGAAGGTCGCGGGCTTCGATTTCGGCAGCAAGAGCGGCGGCTATCTCGTGGTGCTCACGCTCGTGCTCGCGTTCGCCGCGATTTATGCGCGGCTGCGCGGCAGCCATGTGGGACTCGCGCTGCGGGCGATGCACGAGTCGGAGGACGCCACGCGCGTGGTGGGCGTCAACAGCGTGATGCTCAAGCTCGCCATGCTGATGCTCTCGGCGCTGATGACGGGGCTCGTGGGCGCCTTCAACGCGCACTACATCAATTTTCTCGAACCCGATTACGCGTTCAACGCGAGCTGGGCCGTCGTGCCGATCATCGCGGCAATCTGCGGCGGCTATCGCACCATACTCGGGCCGCTGGTGGGCGCGGTGACGGTCTATCTAGTGGATCAGCTCGTGCTCAAGAGCCTGCTGCCGACGGGACACCAGATCGTGCTGGGCATCCTGCTCGTGGCGATGATCATCGTGAGCCCCGCGGGTCTGACCGCGCTGCGCTTCAAACGTACCCGGCGAGGTGTTTATGCAGCAAGCTGAACAGGCGGCGGAGCTGCGCCTGCAGGATGTCTCGATCCGCTTCGGCGGCATCACGGCGGTCAACGGTGTATCGCTCTCGCTCGGCACGCGCGACGTGGTGGGGCTGGTCGGCCCGAACGGCGCGGGCAAGACGACGCTTTTCAACGCGATTTCGGGGCTCGTGCGGCCCACGAGCGGATCGATCCGTTTCGGCGACGTGAATCTGCTGAAAGCGCCGCTTTACCGGCGCGCGCGCCTGGGCATCGGGCGCACGTTCCAGGTGCCGCAGCCCATGCACGAACTCACGGTGCGCGAGAACCTGATCGTCGCGCAACGCTTCGGTACGGGGCGGGTTGACGAGGCGCGCATCGACGAAATCCTCGCGTTCCTGGGACTCGAAGGCAAGGCGCAGCGCGACGCGGCGACGGAACTCGCGCTCACCGAACTGAAGGCGCTGGAGGTAGCGAAGGCGCTCGCGACGGGGCCGAAGCTGCTGTTGCTTGACGAAGTGCTGGGGGGCCTGGAGACGGCCACCAAGCGCCGCTTCATGCAAACGCTGCTGGCGGTGCACGAGCGATACAACGTAGGCATCCTGATCATCGAGCACGATATCGAAACCGTGATGAACCTGTGCAGGCGCGTATGCGTGCTCAATTTCGGCAAGCTGATCGCCGACGGGCCACCTGCCGAGGTGTTCCGCGATCCGGAGGTCGTGCGCAGCTATACGGGGGAGGCCGCTCATGCTTGAGGTTAGTAGCGCCCGCGCCGGCTATGGCGCGATCAATGTGTTATGGGACGTTACGCTCAATATTGCGAGCGGCGAGGTCACGACCATCGTGGGCCCGAACGGCGCGGGCAAGACTACGCTGCTGCGGGCGATCATGGGGCTCGTGCCGCTGGAGCGCGGCCAGATCACCTTCGATGGTGCGCCGCTCGCGGGCGTGCCCACGTGGGACATGGCGCAGCGCGGCATTGCGATGGTGCCCGAAGGGCGCATGATCTTCCGCGACATGTCGATCGAGGAGAACCTGATGCTGGGCGCGTTTGCGAAAACGCGTCGCGCTGGGGCGAAAGCGCAGCTCGAGGAGGTCTATGCACTGTTTCCGCTGCTCAAGGAGCGGCGCGGGCTGCCTGCGGGCACGCTATCAGGCGGGCAGGCGCAGATGCTGGCGCTTGGGCGCGGGCTCATGTCTTCGCCGCAACTCATGCTGATCGATGAGCCTTCGCTTGGGCTTGCGCCTGTGATGGTGCAGGAAGTGTTTGCGATTCTAGAGCGGCTCAAGGTTGCCGGGCGGACTATTGTGCTCGTGGAGCAGAATACTAATATGGCGCTGCGGCTTGCTGACCAGGTTTATCTTATGCAGGGCGGGAAGGTTACGTTTGCTGCGCGCGCTAAGGATGTGAATGTGGATGAGCTTCACGATATGTATTTTGCGCGTTAGGTTTTTTTGTTTTCGGTCTTGGCTGTTTTTGTGGTTTCTTGTTTTCGCGTCGATATGCAGGCGTTGCCCCTGTGCGGGGCGGCACCTACTTTCTTTACGGCGGCAAAGAAAGTAGGCAAAGAAAGCCGCTCAAACCGCCAGCGCCTGCCACAGTTCACATCTCGCCATTAATGGTGAATGGCTCCGGAGCATCTGTCACCCCGGACCTTCAAAGGTAGTGACAAGGCGCTCATCCTTCCGGCGGCGCTACGCGCGCCGAAGGGCATAACCAAACACCGATGGGGTACATGAGTTCTCGCGAATGCTCACGCGTGCCACCCGCTTTCCCTTGCAGACCCAACCGCAGCGCGCGTAGCGAGCAGCGGGATGAATGATTGCTTTGTCACTAACTTTGGTGGTGCGAGGTGACAGACGCTCCGGAGCCATTCACCATTTACGGCCAGATGTGAACTGTGGCAAGCGCTGGCGGTTTGAGCGGCTTTCTTTGCCTACTTTCTTTGCCGCCGCAAAGAAAGTAGGTGCCGCCCCGCACAGGGGCAACGCCTGCACACCGACGCGAAAACAAGGAAAGGCCAAAACGGCCAGAAACCACGGCCAAAGCCCAGGAAAACCTCAAACGCACTAGCGGCTCAAACCGCGCCAGAATCGAGACAGTTCTCATCACTCCACCCATAAAGCCACTGCAGCGAGTCATAAAACTGCTCCTGGCTGCGCCCCACCCACATCGCATTGCGCACGAGCCGATCCACGCCCTTGGCGTGATAAATACGCCCCATCTCACGCGCAGAGTAAAGCACACGCGCCGTCCGCGGAATACGCGCCGCCTCATACCGCTTGAACGCCTCGACGAAATCGCCATCCGCAGCCTTGACGGCAACGCCCAGCGTGACCGCATCCTCTAGCGCCTGGCAAGCGCCCTGCGCCACATACTGCGTCATCGGGTGCGCAGCATCGCCGAGTATCGTCGCACGCCCGAAGCTCCATTGCTCGACCGGATCGCGGTCGGCCGTGGCCCAGCGCTTCCACGACGTCGGGCGGTCGAGCATCTGCCGCGGCAACGCGTCGACTCCTTCGAAGTACGAAAGGACTTCTTCCTTGCTGCCGTCGCGCACGCCCCAGACTTCCTGCTCCCGGCTATGAAAGGTCACGACGAGGTTGTACTGCCGGCCGCCGCGCAGCGGATAGTGCACGAGGTGGCAGTGCGGCCCCGCCCACACCACGGGCGCGTTGATCTGCAGATCCTTCGGCATGTTCTCCACGTCGACCACGGCGCGGTAGACCACGTGGCCCGTCACGCGCGGTTCGTCGCCGATCAGCGCCGCGCGCACCGCGGACTTCACGCCGTCGCAGCCGATCACGGCGTCGGCGCTGTAGCGCTCGCCATGCTGGTCGATCACGGTTACGCCGTGCTCGTTCTGTTCGAGCGACTTGATCTGCGTGTCGGTGCGGAACTGGATGAGCGGATTGTCCTTCACCGCTTCGAGAATCGACAGATGAATGTCCGCGCGATGAATCACGCCATATGGATTGCCAAAGCGCTCGCGAAAGCGCTCGCTCGTTTCGATGCGCGCGACGGGCTTCGCGTTGGTCGCGTCCATGAGTGTGAGCGAGTCCGTGAACACGGCGCGATTGCGCGCCGCCTCGCCCGCGCCGAGCGCGTCGAGCGCCGTGAACGCATTGGGGCCGAGCTGGATGCCCGCGCCGATCTCGCCGATCTGCGGGGCCTGTTCGAGCAGCAGCACGCGGACGTCGGCCCGCGCGAGCGCAAGCGCCGCGGCAAGGCCGCCGATGCCGCCGCCCACCACGATCGCGCTGCGTCTGGCGTTGGATGATTGCATGTCTTGTCTCCTGAATGACTTGTTTGAGGCCCGCGGCGCGCGGCTAGGCGGTGTAATCGGGCTGACGCCGTGGCTCGGCCGCTGCGAATGCGGGATGCTCGCAGGCGTGCCGGTAGACAGCCATGCTGCGCGGGTAAGCGGACAAATCGCAGTCCATGCGCAACGCGTTGGCGATCTGCGGCACGAGGCAGCAGTCGGCCAGCGTGGGCGCCGCGCCGAAGCACCACGGTCCATCGTGCGACCCGGCGGCCTGCGCGAGCAGACGCTCCACGCCTGCCATGCCTTGCGCGACCCAGTGCCGATACCACACGCTCTTCTGCTCCGGCGTCACGCCCAGCACATCCTGCAGATACTTGAGCACGCGCAGGTTGTTGACGGGATGCATGTCGCAGCCGATCAGGTACGCGAGTTCGAGCACGCGCGCACGCGCTTGCGGCTCCGCTGGAATCAGACGCGGCTCGGGATAGCGCGCATCGAGCCAGTCGATGATGGCGAGCGACTGGCCCAGATGGAAGTCGCCTTCGACGATCGCGGGCACCGTTGCCGAAGCGTTGATGTGCTCGACGTACTGCGGCGCGCGATGCTCGCCGGTGCGGATGTTGACGCCGAGATACTCATGTTCGACGCCCTTGAGCCGCAACGCGATGCGCACGCGGTACGAAGTCGAGCTATTGAAGAAGCTGTAGAGCTGCACGATGGACTTTCCTGTAGAACGGATGCAGCTCAAACCACCTTCACGGTCAGCTCGCCCAGGCGCTCGACGCCCACCTTCATGGTGTCGCCGGCCTTCACGGGGCCCACGCCTTCGGGCGTGCCGGTGAAGATCACGTCGCCCGGTTCGAGGCGGAAGAACTTCGAGAGATACGAAACCGTTTCGGCCACTGACCAGATGAGGTGCGAGACGTCGCTCTTCTGCTTCGTTTCGCCGTTGACGGTGAGCCACAGGCCTGCTTTCTCGAAGTGGCCGGCTTCGCTCGCCGGATGCACCGGGCCCACCGGCGCGGAAAGATCGAACGCCTTGCCGATCTCCCAGGGGCGGCCCATTTCACGCATCTTCATCTGCAGGTCGCGGCGCGTCATGTCGAGACCCACGGCGTAGCCCCACACGTGCGAGAGCGCGTGTTCCCCGGCGATGTCCGAGCCCGCCTTGCCGATCACCGCCACGAGTTCGGCTTCGTAGTGGTAGTTCTGCGTTTGCGCCGGATACGGCAGTTCGAGCGTTTCGCCGTAGGCGACCGGCACGATGGCGTTATCGGGCTTGCAGAAGAAGAAGGGCGGCTCGCGATCCGAGTCGAAGCCCATTTCGCGCGCATGCGCGGCGTAATTGCGGCCCACGCAGTACACGCGGCGCACGGCGAACTGATCGGTCGAGCCGGCGACGGCAAGGGCGACAGGCGCCTCGGGCTGGAAAACGAATGCCATGATGGTTGCTCTTTGAGAGAGTGAACAGATTGATAGGGATGCCGAAGCAAGCTGCGCGCGCGTATCGAGGCGGACGCGCGCTCGCCGTCGAAGCGTTAGCCGATGCGTTCTTCGCGCAGCAGATTGAGCGCGGCGAGCACGGGGCGATCGGAGTAGCTGAAGAGCACCGCGTCACTTTCAGCTTCGAGTTGGACCGGCACCCACGAGGGCGCGACGAACACGTCGTGCGGGTCGAACGTGAAGCGTTCCTCGCCGATGCGCACCGCGCCGCTGCCTTCCACCACGCAATAGACGGTCGAATCGGTGCTGCGGTAGGTCTTGCCCTTGAAGCCCTTCGGCAGGAACTGCATGAAGGTCGCCATGGTGGGCATGGGCCAGCCGCCCGTGGCCGGATTCACGTAGCGCAGCTTGACGCCGTCCCAGCCGTCGAGTTCGCCACCGCGGTAGAGCGTGTCGAGCGCTTCGCGGCTGCGCGCATACGGGTAGCTGAAGATCGGCGAGGTCGGATCGCTCACCGTATGGCGTACCGGCAGCATGTTGTGGCCGAAGCGCGCGAAACTATCGCCCTCGGTGCGCGCAATGGGCTGCGTGGCCTCGGGGTAGTTCTCGGCGAAGCCCGCGTCGAGATGCGCGATGAGCGGAATGTCCAGACCGTCGAGCCACACCACTGGCTCGCCGCCTTCCTCGACGGACGGGTTGCCGTGATCGTGCCAGGTCCACGAGGGCGTGATGATGAAGTCGCCGGGGTGCATGGTGGTGCGCTCGCCGTTCACGGCCGTCCACGCGCCCTTGCCTTCGACGATGAAGCGCAGCGCCGACTGCGTATGGCGATGGCTCGGCGCGATCTCACCGGGCAGGATCAGCTGCAGGCCGGCATACAGATTGGGTGTGAGACTCGACTTGCCGGGCAGACCGGGATTTTCGAGCACGAGCACGCGCCGGATCGCCTCTTCGGCGCTGATGACCGAGCCCGCCTGCATGACGAGCTCGCGCAGCTGCGCGTACTTCCAGATGGCGGGCAGGGCCTGCGGACGCGGCGACTTCGGCACGAGGGCGTGCAGCGACTCCCAGAGCGGCGACATGCCGCTGCGCGCGATCTGCGCATAGTAGGCATCGCGTTCGGGCGTGGTTGTGCTGGCGGACATGCTGGACATGCGAGTCTCCTTTATTCCTGTGTATTCGTCGGCACGGCGTTTGGCCTGCATTGCCGTTGAACGAATTTATAAGCCAGCGAGCCATATCCAGTAAAATCATGATTTCTTCTTATCCATATGTTTTTTGGTATAGCTAAGTGGGGGACACATGGACTGGACACATCGCCTGCGTCTGCGGCACCTGCAGATGCTGCTTTCCGTGGCGCAGACCGGCAATCTGAGCCAGTCGGCCGAGGCGCTCAACACCACCCAGCCGGCGCTGTCCAAGTGGCTCAAGGACCTCGAAGCCGACATCGGCTTGCCGCTCTTCGAGCGCCACGCGCGCGGCCTGCGGCCTACGCCCTATGGCGAGGCGCTGATCGAGCATGCGCGGCGCATCGAGGGCCATCTCGACAGCGCGCGCGACGACATGGATGCGCTGCGCGAGGGCGGCAGCGGGCTGATTTCGATCGGCACGTCGGGTGTTTCGGCGGCGGACACGGTGCCGCTCGCGGTCGCGCGGCTCGTCGAGGCCATGCCGCGCGCGCAGGTGCGCCTCGTCGAAAGCACGATGAACCTCATGATGCCGGCGCTCGTCCATGGCGACCTCGATATCGTGGTGGGACGCGCGGCCAGTGCGCAAGTCGACCCGACGCTCGAAATGGAAACGCTCTATCGCGACCCGGTGAACTTCGTCGTGGGGCTCGGGCATCCGCTCGCAAAACGCCGCAAGCTGGACTGGCCCGATCTGTTCGAGTATGCGTGGATCGTCTGGCCGGCCGGCACGCCCATTCGGACGGCGCTCGAAACGGCGCTCGCCGCGGCGGGGCGCAGCATGCCGCGCCACACCGTGGAGTCGAATTCGTCGATGCTCAACGTGACGCTCCTGAACCAGACGCACCTGATCGGCGTGGCCTCGCATCGCGCGGCCGTGCGCTTCTCGCGGCTGAACGTGCTGCGCGTGCTCGCCATGCCGATGCCCCTCGCCAGTTCGGGCGGGGTGGCGATGTACTGGCGGCGCGACAGCGTGAGCCGCGCGGCGGTGGCGCTGGCGCTGGATTGTCTGCGCGAGAGCGCGAACCTGCCGGCGGAGGGCGCGGTCCTTCAATAGCGTTTCATGAATCCCATTCATGAAAGCATGCGCGATCCGGGCCTTTATTGAAAAGCGACTACGTATTTAAATCCCTACTTTGGCAACTAGCTCGAAGTGAGAGGATATGGACTATCGGAATCTGGGCCGCAGTGCGCTCAAGGTTTCCCCGCTGTGCCTCGGCGCGATGATGTTCGGCGGCGAGACCGACGAGGCCGCGTCGAAGCGCATCATCGACAAGGCCTTCGAACAGGGGATCAATTTCATCGATACGGCCGACGTGTATCACGCGGGCCGCTCGGAAGAAATCGTCGGCCGCGCCATCGCGGCGCAGCGCGACAGCTGGGTCGTCGCGACGAAATTCGGTTTCCCGTTCGCACAGGGGCCGAATGAGCAGGGGCAGTCGCGCAAGTGGATCTACCAGTCGGTGGAGGCGAGCCTGAAGCGCCTCGGGACCGACTATATCGACATCCTCTACTTTCACCGCGCGCTGCCCGACGTGCCGCTCGACGAAGCCGTGCGCGCCGTGGGCGATCTGATCCGCCAGGGCAAGGTGCGCTACTTCGGCGTGTCGAATTTCCGTGGCTGGCGCATTGCCGAGATCGTGCGCCTCGCGGACCAGATGGGCATGGACCGGCCCGTGGCAAGCGAGCCGCTGTATAACATCGTCGATCGAACGGCCGAGGTCGAGCAGTTGCCCGCGGCCGCGCATTACGGGCTGGGCGTGGTGCCCTATAGTCCGCTCGCGCGCGGCGTACTGACCGGCAAGTACGCCGTCGATGCACCGCCGCCCGGCGACAGTCGCGCGGGCCGCGGCGACCGGCGCATCCACCAGACGGAGTGGCGCACCGAGTCACTGCGGATTGCGAGCGAGATCGCGAACTACGCCGCGCAGCGCGGCACGACGCCTGTCGCGTTCGCGCTCGCCTGGGTGCTCAAGAATCGCCACGTCAGTTCGACGATCGCCGGTCCGCGCACCGAAGCGCATTGGGACAGCTATATCGACGCGCTGAACCTCCAGCTCGGCCCCGATGACGAAACGTTCGTCGACAGCCTCGTGGCGCCGGGGCATGCCTCTACGCCGGGATATACGGATCCGGGCTATCCGGTCGAAGGGCGCAAGTCCGGTAGTTAATCGGCACCAGGGCGCGCTACGCTACGCGCGATAGCGCAGCGCGTCGATCACGAGCGCGAGCGCGCGCGACGACTGTCGCCGGCTCGGGTAAAACGCGTGATAGCCCGGAAATACCGGGCACCAGTCCTTGAGCACGCTTTTCAGGCGGCCTGCGCGGAGGAACGGCAACGCGGCGTTCTCGGGAACGAACGCGAGGCCGTGACCGTCCAGCGCGGCGTTGAGCATTTGCGGCATGGCGTTGAACGTGAGCTGGCCGTCCACGCGCACTTGCAGCGCATGCTCGTCTTTCTTGAGTTCCCATGCGTACAGGCCACCCGACGACGTGAGCCGCAGCGTAATGCAGTTGTGCTTGAGCAGATCCTGCGGCGCGCGCGGCGCCTTGTGCGTGGCGAAATAATCGGGAGAACCGACGATTGCCATCTTGACGTCCGGCCCGATGCGCACCGCGATCATGTCTTTCTCGACCTGATCGCCCAGGCGCACGCCAATATCGTAGCGATCGGCGACGATGTCGCGCAGGCCGTAGTCCACGGTGATCTCGACCTTGATGTCGGGATAGTCGGCGACGAGCGGGCGCAGCTTCGGCCAGATCACCGTGTCGATGGGATGATCGATCGCGGTGATGCGGATGGTGCCCGCGGGCTTGTCGCGCAGTTCGGTGAGGGCGGCAAGCTCGGCGTCGATCTGCTCGAAGCGCGGCGAGAGCGCCTGAAAGAGCCGCTCGCCGGCTTCCGTGGTGGCGACGCTGCGCGTGGTGCGCGTGAGCAGACGCAGGCCGAGGCGCGTTTCGAGGCTGCGGATGGTGTGGCTCAGCGCCGACTGCGAGACGCCGAGCTGCGCGGCCGCGCGCGTGAAGCTGCGCTCGCGCGCGACGGCGAGAAACGCAAGAAGATCGCTGAAGTTTTCACGCGCCATGATGGGGTTCGCTGTGGGGGCGGGTGGAGCGAATCGTATCAAACACGCGAACGGGAGTGTGCCTCGCCTCCTTCATGCACGATCGTTGCGGTGTGCTCCGGCAAATCCGCTTGCACGGCGCTTGCTGCGCGCGTCCGCCCCAGGAACACGAGCACCGCGATAGCGCAGCCAAGCGTCAGCGCAGCCAGCCCCATCAGCAGCACCGAAAAGGCATCGGCATAGGCCGCACGCAACGCGGACACTGGCACTCCCGGCAGCCACGCCGCAGCCTGCGCGAGGTCGCCCGCCGCGAGTCTTGCCGACGTCTGCGCAAGCGCGCCCGCGTCGGCATGAACGTGGACCGCTGCGAGCAGCCGGGTTTGCGTGAGCGCGGCCAGCAGCGCGCTCACGCAGGCCAGCGCGATCCCTTCGCCCGCCACGCGCGTCGTGCTGAAGATGCCGGTGGCCATGCCCGCGCGCTCCTTCGGCACGACGCTCACGGAGAGGCCGTCCATCAAGCCCCAGGGCATGGCCGCGCCGGTGCCGATCGCGAGCATCGGCCCGATCGCGGACGCATTCGCACCGCCGCGCAACGCCAGCGCCAGCGCGTACAGCCCCGCGGCCGCAATGGCCAGGCCGATGCCCGAGACCACGCCCGGCGAGAGCCAGCGCGTGAGCACCGCCGCCGCGAGCGGCACGACCAGCATGGGCGCAGAGAGCGCGAGCATGAGCCAGCCCGCGTCGATCTCGCGGTAGCCCTCTACGCCGATGAGCCGTAGCGGCAGCACGACGAGCAGCACGACGTAGCAGAAGCAGGTCGCGATGGGCAGCAGCTGAACGCCCACGAAGCGCGGATAGCGAAAGAGCGAGAGATCGAGCATGGGGCGCGCGATGCGTCTTTCGATTGCCACGAAAGCGCACGCCAGCAGCACGGAAGCGGCCAGCAAACCCGCCACGAGGGGCTCGGTCCAACCGCGGCTGGGTGCTTCGATCACGCCGTACGTGAAGCACGAAAGCGTTGCCGTGAAGGTGAGCGTGCCGGGCCAGTCGAGTCCGCGCGCGTTCGGGTCGCGCGACTCGCGCATGCGTGGTACACCGAATACGAGCGCGAACGCGCCTGCCACGGCGCCGGTCGCGAACACCGCGCGCCAGCCGAGGCGCTCGATCAGGAGCCCGGCGATCACGGGCCCGAACGCGAGCCCGAGGCCGAAGGTCGTGCCGAGCAAGCTGAATGCGCGGGTGCGGGCGTGGCCGTCGAACTCCTGCGCGAGCGCCGCGGTGCCGCCTGCCAGCGCCGCCGCGGCGGACACGCCTTGCGCCGCGCGCAGCAGGTCGAGCGAGAGGAGCGTAGGCGCACACGCGAGCGCAAGCGAAGCCAGCGTAAAACCCGTCACGCCGAATGCGAACACGCGCTTGCGCCCGTACTGGTCCGCAAGCGTGCCTGCCGCCATCAGCAGACTGCCGAAGGCGAGCATGAACGCATTGGTGACCCAGGCGAGGGCGGCGGGGGCGCTGGCGGCGTCGCGCGCGAACGCGCGGCCGATGGCGGGGGTGGCCACGGCCCCACCCGAGAAAGCGAGCGGCAAGGCGAGGCCGGCGAGGCAGACGGCCGCCAGGATGGCGACGCGGCGCGACGCCTCGTTGTCGTTGCGGGAAATCGTCACGAAAAAGGCTCCAGAGGTCGCCGGGCGCGCGCCGGCCGGAGCGAACTACGATAATGCGCAAGCGTGCGCAGAAAAACAGGCTGGCGTTCCGCAGATTGCGGAATGCGATTCGCGAATCGTTGCGCGCGGGACGACTCGAATACGCTATGGACAATCTCAACGGCATCGTCGCTTTCGTGCGCGTCTCGCAGGCGCTCAGCTTCGTCGAGGCGGGACACGCACTCGGCATCTCGGCCTCGGCGGTCGGCAAGAGCATTGCGCGGCTCGAGCAGTCGCTCGGCGTGCGGCTCTTTCACCGCACGACACGCCGCATCACACTCACCGAGGAAGGGCAACTGTTCTACGAGCGCTGCCATCGCATGCTCGAAGAATTGCGCGATACGCGGGAACTGCTTTCGGCGGCAGCCCAGACGCCGCGCGGGCGCCTGCGGGTGAGCCTGCCCGCCATCGGCTATCGCTTTCTGCTGCCGGTGCTGCCCGAATTCGCGCAGCGCTACCCGGAAATCGAACTCGATCTGGACTTCAACGACCGGCTCGTCGATCTCGTGGAAGGCGGCTTCGACGCCGCCATCCGCAGCGGGGCGCTCAACGATTCCAGCCTGATGGCGCGGCGTCTCGGGCCGTTTCGCTTCGTGCTTGCCGCGGCGCCCGCTTATCTCGCGCGCGCGGGCGTGCCGCGCACGCTGGGCGATCTCGCAGCGCACGCGTGCGTGCGTTACCGGTTTCCCACGACGGGCAAGCTCCAGCCGTGGGACCTCGCCACGGGAAAGGACGCGCCGCCGGCATTACGCGCCGCGCTCGTCTGCAACAACATGGAGGCCTTGCGCGGGGCGGTGGAGGCGGGCTTCGGCATCGGCTACATGCCGGACTTCCTCGCTCGCGACGCGCTGGCGGCGGGCACGCTCGCAACGGTGCTCGACGCGGCCTGCGAAGCGCCGGGCCAGTTCTCGATCCTCTGGCCCTCCAGCCGGCACCTTACGCCGCGCCTGCGCGCGTTCGTCGACTTCGCCTGCGAGCGGCTCTTCAAGGCGCCCTGAGCCGTCCGCCCAACCCGCGGCCTCGCCGGCAACCTGACGGCAGTCATGCCAGGATGCGCCCTTTCGCCCGTCCGGATCATGGCGCACGCTCACCCGCGAGCGCCGCACGGACCTCGCGGGCCCTCGAGGCGGCGCCATGCCGCCGCCTCGCACCCCGCCTTGTCCCCGCCCCCCCTTCGAGCCAACGCGACGCGTGGGGCGTGGCAACGACATCCAGCCAATCCGCTGTAAATCCATACCGCTACATGGAATCCGACCGTTCCGGCTCGCGCCGTTCTTCCCGTTCTTCGTTGCTGCGTAGCGAACTGCTCGCCGGCATCACGTCGTCGTTTGCGCTCGTGCCCGAGTGAATCGCCTTCGCACTCGTCGCGCGCGTCAACCCGCTCGCGGGCCTGTACGGCGCGTTCTTCATCTGCACGATCACGGCGCTGTTCGGCGGCCGGCCCGGGATGATTTCGGGCGCGGCACCGGGTCGATGGCCGTGGTGATCGTCGCGCTCGTGGTTCAGCATGGGCCGCAGTATCTGTTCGCCACGGTCGTGCTGAGCGGCCTCGTCATGATGCTGTTCGGCGCGCTGCGCCTCGGCAAGCTGATCCGCATGGTGCCGCATCCGGTGATGCCCGGCTTCGTCAACCCCACGCCGATGATGGCCACGAGCGCCGGCGGCGCGGCCTTCGTCACGCGCGGCAGCACGAACACGATCGCCACGGTGAACGCGACGAGCCCCGCCATGAGCGCGAGCGCCGGGCCGCGCATCCATTGCGGCCCCTGCGGACCGGGCACCTTGAAGTGCTCGAACTGCGCGCGCGCAATGATGAACGCGAGGCCATGCGCGCGAATTCCGCTGCGATATTCGCGATACGGCGTCGGGCGAGCGCGTGTATGCGCCGCGCGGCACGCTGTTTTTCGCCTCGGCCACCCACTTCCAGATGCTATTCGATATGCAGAACGATCCCGCTCACATCACGATCGACTGCGCGCATCTGCACGTGGCGGACCATTCGGCCATTGCCGCTCTCGAAGCGGTGCAGGGGCGCTACGAGCGCGCGGGAGTAAGTGGGCAGGCAATGGCTGACGAACTGGAAAGCGTCCGCGAAAACGCCGCAACGACGGCGGACACGTCCACGTGCCGGCTACGTGCTGCAGAAAATCCTCACGTATTCCCGATTCCCTATGCCGATTCCATGATCCTGGTCGGGTTCATCTTCGAACTGGAGCGTGAGTTCCGACAATTGGTGGTGTCACCTGTGGAAATGCCCTGGCTGAAAGGCGCATAGAGACTGCTGGAGCGCCCTCAAGTTCGGATACGGTAGTTTGCGCCCGAGGAACGGGGCCCGCAGAACTCGCCTAATTATTGATATTCTCCTCGCAATCCTTCCAGTAGCGCAGCGGATCGCCATGTTGTGGGTAACGTGAACTGAGCCACAGTGACAGCCGGCCCCAATCCGGATGATGGGTACCCGTTTTCGCGGACCAGATTGACGATCTCTCAAGAATCTGGCCGTTTCCTCGATCACGGACAACCAGGCTGCCGAGCCCGCTTGAACTGTTCGCCTGCGACTCAACCAGATACCTAGGAAGAATCCGGAGTTCAGCGTCCTCGGCCCACCCAAAAAGGGCGCGGACCACGCCAGTGGAATCGCGCAACTCTATGGGGCCACTTTGCGGACGAACGGCAGTCCATCCCTCAGGAAATTCGGCGACAACCTGGCTTTCCTCCTCCCGTACCCACCTCACGCGCCATGCGCGCACCATCGCCTCGCGCAAGGCGGATATCGACGCGTATCCAGCAGGCAATGCGATCGCTAGCGGGAGCGTAATGAGGTTGTCTTTCCAGAGTTTGGCTTCGTCGTCGACGCGCCTGATCTCGGTGAACGTCCCTGCGTCGAATGGGTTCTCGGGCCGACTCGACGTAGTTGCGTTCGAGGCGGGAAGCCCCTCGAAGAGTCGTTCAGCATCAAGACGCGTGAGTTTCGTCTTTCCTTTCTTCATTTGTCCCTCTGCAGCATGATTGATGTCTCGCGAATACCCTGGCCCCGACAGCCGAAGTCACACGTGTTTGAACGGGCGCATGATCTTGTCTGGCGCTATCCGTCTCGCGCGGCTTGTGTCGTCATCCGCGCGCCCAGAGAGTGGTGGGATCGATCCGTGGTGGATTGGATGACAGTGACGGGCAGCGCTCGCTTGCGAGATGACGTTCCCGATAGACGATATTGGCGTGTTACCGCCCGAGCGTGGTCGATTGCGCTTTTTGCCTGCGCCAACCGAAGGAATTAGCCCCCGGCGCGCTTCACCCGATGACCGGACTTTTTGAGCTCTTCGATAATACGGTCACAATGGTCGCCTTGCACTTCAATCGTGCCATCCTTGACCGTTCCACCCGAGCCGCAGGCGGCGCGCAACTGTTTGCCCAGCGAGGCCAGGGCGACGGGGTCGAGCGCCAACCCTCTCACGACCGTCACGCTCTTCCCGCCTCGACCTTTGGTCTCGCGAACTACCCGCGCGACGCTGTCCCCTGCGGGTTGTGTACTGGCAATCGTCTTGCATATACATTCTGCGACCGTGCGCCGGCACTCGGGGCACATCCGCCCGCCGTCTGTGGAGTAAACGAGGCCACCCTTCGAACTGCTCTTGACGATAGGCATACACAAGGACATAAAGACCAGCAACCGGCGAGTTTAGCAGGTTGCGTTTGCTTGCTCCTGAGCTACGCGGAATGAACCTCTGGTCATGGCTCCCGGTGCACCACACCTGTGCGCTCGCGAACTCGTCCGTCTCGAGCGGGCCATTGAATTTCCATGCGCGATCGGTCGGATAAAAATAATGTGGCGAGATGAAAACACTGAACTTCGCTGCTTTCGCGGCCCTGAATATCCGCAGCATGTTTGCTACGGTCCGGTTCTCCGTCACGCTGGCTCCAACCGCGTCCCAGTTCTTCCCAGGAGGCCGTGGCGAGCACGTCTTCAATGAGGTCGATGTGAATCGCGCACAGTAAAGTCTGTACGGAACAATTCGCATGCGATCGCATCGCAGCACTCGCGGACTCTTCGCGACGATCGAGGCGCAATTGCCGCTGCTCGACAACCCCTACCGAAATCCTGGGCTGGATCTCAGGCGATAACCTTCTGCTCTGCGTCGGCCTGCTCTCGCATGCGACGGGCTTCGTCGCGCAGGAACTGCTGGTAATCGTCCAGATCACCGTCGAAGGGTTCGACGCCGCCCTTGGTGACCAGCCAGAATTCGTCACAGACGGCGCGAAGCAGGGCCCGGTCGTGACTGACCAGCATCACCGTGCCTTCAAATTCGTTGAGCGCCATGGCCAGCGCTTCGCGTGTAGCAAGGTCGAGGTGGTTGGTAGGCTCGTCGAGCAGCAGCAGGTTGGGGCGCTGCCACACGATCATGCACAACACGAGCCGCGCCTTTTCGCCGCCGCTCATCGTGCTCACTGCCTGGTGGACCGTGTCGCCACTGAAGTTGAAGGTGCCGAGGAAGGTGCGAAGCGATTGCTCGGTGCCGCTCTGGCCTGGGGCGCGCAAGTGCGCCGGTGTGTCCCTGGCGAGGCGGATCATGTGTTCCATCGGCGTGTCGAGCGGGCGCAGCACGTCCAGCTCCTGCTGGGCGAAATAGCCGATGTTCAGGCCTTTGCCTTCGCTGATTTCGCCGGCAATCGGCTTCAGCGCGTGCGCTACCGTCTTCACGAGTGTGGACTTGCCCTGGCCGTTGGCACCGAGAATGCCGATGCGCTGCCCGGCCAGCACGGAACGATTGATGCCCCGCACGATGACCGTAGGCGGCGTGCCCGGCAGTGCGTCAGCCGGCGCGGGGTAGCCGAAGCTCGCCTCCAGCATCGACAACAGCGGGTTCGGGACGTTGAGGGGTTCCTTGAATTCGAAGTTGAACTCCGCTTCCGCAAGCACCGGTGCGATCTTCTCCATGCGTTCGAGCGCTTTGACCCGGCTCTGCGCCTGTTTTGCCTTCGAGGCCTTGGCCTTGAAACGGTCGATGAACTTCTGCAGGTGGGCGATCTTGTCCGCCTGCCTGGCCATCGCGGCCTGCTGCAACTCGAGCTGCTCGGCGCGCATGTCTTCGAACTTGCTGTAGTTGCCGCCATAGCGCACCAGCTTGGCGTTGTCGACGTGCACCGTCACCTGCGTTACCGCGTCGAGGAATTCGCGGTCATGGCTGATCACGACCAGGGTTCCCTGATAGCGCTTGAGCCAGGCTTCCAGCCAAACCAGCGCGTCCAGGTCAAGGTGATTGGTTGGCTCGTCGAGCAGCAACAGGTCGGACGGGCACATCAGCGCGCGCGCCAGTTGCAGTCGCATGCGCCAGCCGCCGGAAAAACTGTTGACCGGCTGATCAAGCTGCGCGGCCGTAAAGCCCAGTCCCAGGATCAGCGCCTGGGCACGTGCGGGGGCATCGTGTGCGCCGGCGTCGTGCAGGGCCATGTAGGCGTGCGCCATGCGCATGCCGTCGTCGCTGGCCTCGGCGGCGGCGACTTCGGCCTGTGCGGCGAGCAGCACGGTGTCACCTTCGACTACGAAGTCAGTCGCGCCCTGCTCGGTCTCCGGCATTTCCTGTGCGACCTGGCCCATCCTCCATGCAGCTGGAATCGAGGACTCGCCGCTGTCTTCGTGCAGCGTACCGTTGAGAAGGCCGAAGAAGGACGACTTGCCGGCGCCATTGCGGCCGACAAGACCAATCTTTTCGCCGGGGGTGAAAGTGACGGACGCGCGGTCGAGCACGACTTTAACGCCGCGGCGCAGCGTGACATTACGGACGGAAATCATAAGGAGCGACTTCGGAGAGGAATGGCATGATAGCCGACTGGAAGCACAGGGCCGTCTTTTTTGAGCCGCTTGCGCTTTGCGGCGCCCATGGGTCACAAGGCAAGGGACGCCCTGACGCACCACGCGGACCGGCTGCGGGGCCAGCGAATATCGTGCTGAATGGCGGCTCTAGTCGAGCCCAAACGGTCACAGGATTCAGCGCCATGCCAATGACAGCTTCCAAGGTATAACGGTCGCCGTCGACTTGATAGGCCAGCAGTGATTGATGGGAGGCGCGACAGGCTGTGTGAGCTTGCCCACGCTATTCGTCTGGTTCGGCTTGTTACGTCTTGTTACAACTCCTAGACTGCATTCCACATTGGCCGCGGGGGCGGTCAAGATGAGAAGGAAAAAGCTGCTGACGGGGACGGCAGCTGCGGCCATGATCGGGCAGCGCGCTCGCGGGGTGCGGCACTGAGATGCACGCGCGAGACCATGAGGGGGCTCACGACGTATTCGTAGCCCGCGAGCGCGCAAAACGGCGACGTGGCAGATGTAGAAGCCAATTTCAGGGGACACGTCTTGAACGAGTTGCTCAGCGAGAGCCAGCAAAAACTGGCCGTCGAACCCGGTCGTCGTTCAGTCAACATCCAGTCCGCGAGCCGCTCCTCGCGAATGCGCACGCAGTGCGACGTAGAGGGCGCACTTTGCCTTAGACGCGTGCGTTCGGGTGGGAGCGGTCGCGCTCGACGTCGTGATGTGGGGTGTCTTCAGTTCGGTGTTTTTCAGTAGCGCAATTTGCATTCTTTTGAATGACTATGCCGGCGCGCGCGTAGTGCCGGTGCTATCGCTCGCCGTCGACGGCACTGTCCACATCACGCACGGAAAACACACGTCCTGCGCACTCGTCCTTGACGCGTCGACACCAGTCGTCCTGGACGACAAACGGATCCGCACTTTACCGATGCCGTGCTCGCTGGCCTATCGGCACAACGATTCTTTCGAGAACAGGTACGACGTGCAGATCAATCCCGGGCTGCTCGGGGCCCCGTTCGTACAGTCAATCTCAGTGCACGAGTGACCGCGGCGTCACCCCCTCAATCCGCGTGAGAATCGACGCACCCGCGCCCCACGCCTCAATCATGTGGCGCTTGCCATGGCGTCCTCGGCATCAGTGAGACGAGCGTGTATGGCGAAACTCGCTGCGCTGGGTGCTCCGTGCGACGCCTCCAGCGGGCTCGCCTGACCGGGACAGAGAGCCCCACGCGCGACTTTCGCGACGCCAGACATATACTTCGCGTGGACAATGGGCCTTCGGTCATCCCGTGTCCGAAGCCTACTGTTGGCGCAGCGATTGCACGTGCATGAGGGCCGCCGGGACCAGGTCGACTAGAAAACTTCCATTGTCATTTTAATTTTCGAGTTCTATTGGCAGGGCAGGGGCAAGAGTTCTCAAGTCTATTGCTCGTTTTCTCGGGTCTATTGTGCAGGGACACGCCCGCGCAAAAAAAGCTTGACCTGGAGTGCACTCGAAGTCTCACCATTCAGAACGTCGATGAGGAGAAGCGCATGAAGATTGGCGAACTGGCCGCGCTCACGGGCCTTTCGGCCCACACGATTCGCTACTACGAACGCATCGGGCTGATTCCCTATGCGGTGCGCAACGAAACGGGCCAGCGTGCTTACGACCGCTCGGTGCTCGAATGGATCGAGTTTCTGGGCCGTCTGAAGACCACGGGCATGCCGATTCAGGGCATGTTGCGCTATGCGCAACTGCGTGCGGCGGGCAAGGCAACCGAGCGCGAGCGCGGCGAATTGCTGGCGGCGCATCGCGAAGCGGTGCGTGCGCAGGTGGCGGAACTCCAGGCGTGTCTTCTCGTCCTCGACAACAAGATCGAAGGTTATTCCCACGCCATGCAAAGGAACGAGAATGCACACCACGATGAATCAGCACAGCGACGCCCACCAGGAAAGCCGCCTCGCAAGAGGCAAGCGCATGCTCTCGGCGATTGACGGCAGCGGCGGCGAGCACGTGATCGACTCGCTTGCCGACATCGCGCCGGATTTCGCGCAGTATCTGCTCGAATTTCCCTTCGGCGACATCTACGCGCGGCCGGGTCTCGACCTGCGCTCGCGCGAGATCGCCACCATCGCGGCGCTTACGGCGATCGGCCACGCGCAGCCGCAGCTCAAGGTCCATATCGCGGCGGGCCTGAATGTGGGCCTCACGCGCGAGGAGATCGTCGAGACGATCATGCAGATGGCCGTCTATGCGGGCTTTCCGGCGGCGCTCAACGGCCTGTTCGCGGCGCGCGAGGTGTTTGCCCAAGGGGGTTGAGGTGTGCGCGGCATGCGTCGGCGCGATCCTGGATCGCGCCGACGAACCGCGCAATGACCCGCGCCACGTCGGCCGGCGCCTCCAGCGGCGACAAGTGTCCCGTTCCAGGCAGGATGTGCATCGCCGCGTGCGGGATGCGCGGCAGCAGTTCCGCCTGCAGCGTCGCCACGCGATCCACCTGGTCAAGCTCGCCTGAAATGACGATGGTCGGCACGTCGATGCATGCCACCGCTTCGGTGATGTCTTCGCGCATGGCCACGTTCGGCCAGGCCGCCCTGGCCTGCGGCGCGGCCTTCAGGCTGTCCTCGATGACTTGCTCGCGGCGGGCGGCGTCGAGCGGTTTTGCGGTCAGCACGTGATCGATGACGTATTCGACCGATGCGCGCGATTGATACGCGCCGGTCAACGTCGCGCGCTGCTCGTCCGACAGCATCATCGGCGACGGCGGCGATGGCGCCACGAGCACGAGGCCTTCGAGCCCGTCTGGCCGACGCGATGCGATCAGTTGCGCGACCTTGCCGCCCATCGAATGCCCGACGAGGACGTAGCGCGGCAGACCCAGCGCCTCGATGACACCCTCGGCGTCGGCGGCGAGATCGGCGATCCGGTAGCCGTCAGCAGGCGCCTCGGAATCGCCCCAGCCGCGGTGATCGGTGGCCACGATCCGATAGCGGTCGGACAGTTCGCTCGCTACGCCATCCCATGTGCGCGACGAGCCGCCGTAGTAGTGCAGGCACACCAGCGCCAGCTCGCCGCTGCCTTGCTGCCTGACGTGTATCCGCGTGCCGTTCGACTCGATTTCCATTTCCAGGCTCCTTCCCGGTTGGGTGATGGATGCATCGTAGATTCAAGCCTTGGCTTTGATAATTGCCGTTCCAGTGTGGTCAGCCGATAATCGGATGATCGAATCGGAGGATGCAATGGACCGACTGACGAGTCTCGGCGTCTTTGTCGCCGCCGTAGAGGAGGGCAGCCTCGCCGCGGCGGCGCGGCGCTTCGGGTTGTCGGCCGCGATGGCCGGCAAGCACGTGAGCGCAATCGAGGCCGAACTGAATGCGCGGCTGCTCCAGCGAACGACGCGGCGCCTGAGCCTGACCGATGTCGGCCACACCTATTACGAGCGCTGCAAGCGGATTCTCGAAGCGTTCGACGAAGCGAACCGGGAGGCAAGCGATTCCCAGCTCACGGCGCGCGGCGTGCTGCGCGTCGCCGCGCCGGTGACGTTCGGCGCGATGCATCTGGGCGGGGTCGTCGCGCGCTATCTGGAGGACCATCCGCACGTGAACGTGGAGGTGCTGCTCGGGGACCGCTACGTTGACCTCATCGATGCGGGCGTCGATGTCGCGATCCGGATCGGACGGCTGCAGGACCCGGGACTCGTGACGCGCCGGCTGGCACCGTGCCGGATGGTCGTGTGTGCGTCGCCCGCGTATCTCGAGCGCCATGGCACCCCGCGCACTCCCGACGACCTGCGGCGCGCGCAGCGCCTCGCCTTCAGCGAGGCCGTCTCGGCCGGCGACTGGACCCTGCTCGACGCGAGCAGCCGCGCACACGTCATCGACGGACCGTGCCGGCTGGCGGCCAGCAATACACAGATGCTGCTCGGTGCCGCGCTGGCCGGAGCCGGCATCGCCTATGGTCCGACCTTCGTGTTCGGCGAGCACCTCGGGCGCGGCGAACTGGTGGCGCTGCTGCCGGACTATCGCGCGACCGAGCTGGCGATTCAGGCGGTGTATCCGGGCGTGCGGCGCATACCGCTCAAGGTGCACCGGTTCGTCGATTACCTCGCGGAGACGTTTGGCGACGAACCGCCCTGGGATCACAAGGCGATGCCTTAAACGAGCGCTATCGAATGGCATGTGCCAGCCGCGGTTGAATGGAGTTGTCGCCTGGCCGACAATCTTTCGGCGAGTCCGCACGCATCATGAGGACTCTCTGGAGTTCACGAAACCCAACCAAGGAGCGTCGACATGGCTTCACCCTGTGTCAATGTCAAGAACGACGTGTCACCCGCCGAATGGGAGGCGCGCGTCAATCTGGCAGCTGCTTATCGCCTCACCGCGCTGTTCGGCTGGGACGATCTGGTGTTTACCCATATCTCGGCGCGCGTGCCCGGCCCGGAGCATCATTTCCTGATCAACCCGTACGGCATGATGTTCGAGGAAATCACGGCGTCCTCGCTGGTGAAGATCGACCTCGACGGCCGCAAGGCCAGCGAGTCGCCGTACGACATCAATCCGGCTGGCTTCACGATTCACAGCGCCGTGCATGCAGCACGTGACGACGCGCACTGCGTGATGCACACCCATTCGATCAACGGCGTTGCCGTGTCGGCCCAGGAGGCGGGACTGCTGCCGCTCTCGCAGCAGTCGCTCGGGGTGTTGGCGTCGCTCGGTTACCACGACTACGAGGGCCTTGCCCTGAACGAAGCCGAAAAGCCGCGTCTGGTTCGAGACCTCGGCGACAAGATGTATCTGATGTTGCGTAACCACGGACTGCTGACTGTCGGCAGCACGCCGGCGGACGCCTTTGTCGCGATGTACTTCTTCGAGGCGGCCTGCATGATCCAGGTGCGCGCGCAGTCGGGCGGCACAAAGCTGACGCCAATCGCGCAGCCGATTCTCGACGGCTTCAAGCAGCAGATCGTGGCGGTGACGCGCGGCGTCATGCCAGGGGCGCTCGTCTGGCCCGGACTGCTGCGCCGGCTCGATCGAGCCTGTCCGGGGTATGCGGACTGACGTTCGAGACGACGCGATCCGCGCTCGATTGACGGCATTGCGATGGGCCGGTTAGGCTCGGGGCCATGCGCCCATCCAAAGTCGATCTGAATCTCTTCGTCGTGTTCGAGGCCGTCTATCGAACGCGTAACCTCACGCGCGCGGCGGAGTTGCTGTTCATCACGCAGCCCGCCGTGAGCAACGCGCTCGCGCGCATGCGCAAGGCATTCGACGATCCGTTGTTCGTGAGCACGCCGGCTGGCATGATGCCCACGCCGGTTTCCGAAAATATCATTGGGCGCGTGCGCGAGGCGCTGCAGTTGCTCGATTCGAGCACCCACGCCGGTGAACGCTTCGATCCGGCCTCGTCGCAGCGAACCTTCCGGCTCAGCATGAACGACCTGACCGAGACCATGCTGCTGCCTGCGCTGGAGGAGGTGTTGCAGCGTCTTGCGCCGGGCATCCGCATCGAGAGCTACTTCACGACGCGCCGCGACGTTCCCGAAGCGCTGGCGAGCGGCGCGGTCCATCTGGCGATCGACGCGCCGCTCATCGACGATCCGTACCTCGAGCAGGAGCCGATGGGCCGCGACCGTTATGCGTGCATGCTGCGCCAGGGCCATCCGTTCGCGAGGAAGAAGCTCACGATCGACGACTACCTGCGCTTGGGCCATATCCATGTGTCCAGCCGCCGGCAGGGACCCGGTCTCGTCGATGCCGAACTCAACAAGCT
Source organism: Paraburkholderia sp. EG286B (assembly GCF_040965655.1). NCBI lineage: Bacteria > Pseudomonadati > Pseudomonadota > Betaproteobacteria > Burkholderiales > Burkholderiaceae > Paraburkholderia > Paraburkholderia sp. EG286B. The sequence continues at coordinate 96,661 of NZ_JBFRCF010000005.1, forward strand.
GGGACTCCGCCGCACCATCCAGACCCGCGTTCAGCATTATCTCGTCGCGCCCTTGATCGCGATGCGCACTGATCTCGTCCTGACTGCGCCTCTCATGTTGCTCAAGCGCTATGACGCACGCATCCTGGCGCTGCCGTTCGATCTCCCCGATCTCGAGACGCATGGCTACTGGCACCGCAGCGTCACGGCCGATCCGGCGCATCGCTGGCTGCGCGAGCAGATTGGCCGTCTCATGCGCAAGCAGCGACCGTAGGTGTCACGAATCGTTATGGCGCAGTATCACCAGAATAAATTTCCTGAATAGTCTGTGTGCCAGTATCGTTGCCGTCATGTTCAGATGAGGTTGGCATGGCGGAACTCTTCCTGGTACGGCACGGGCAGGCGTCGTTCGGCGCCGAAAACTATGACGAGCTTTCAGCTTGCGGTGTTACCCAGTCGCGCTGGCTGGGCGAATATTGCGCGCAGGCGGGGCTGACGTTCGATCGTGTCGTGACCGGCACGATGCGGCGCCACGCGCAGACCGCCGACGCGTTGCTCACCGCGATGGGCGGCGCGACAGTGGAGGTCGTACAGGACGCGGATCTGAACGAGTACGATTTTCAAGCCCTCTTTTCCGCGCTCGGCGAGAGCGGACTCGCGCCCGGGCTTTTGGCCGAAGGCTCGATGAAGCACTTCTACAAGGGGCTCAAGCAGGTCTTGCAGCTTTGGTCCGAAGATAAGCTGCCCGGGCGCATTCCCGAGACCTGGGGGCAGTTCCAGGCGCGCTGCGAGCGTGCGCGTCTCGCCATTCAGCGCAGCGGCGGCAAGCGCATTCTGGTGGTGAGTTCGGGCGGACCGATCGCCGTGTTCACGCAGCAGGTTCTGCAGGCGCCGGCTGCCGCCGCCATCGCGCTCAACATGCAGATCCGCAACAGCAGCGTGAGCCAGTACGTCTTCAACGACAGCGCCATGTCGCTGCTCACCTTCAACACCTTGCCGCATCTCGAACAGGCCGAGAGGCGCGAACACGTCACCTATGGCTGATTCGAATCCGGATTCCCGCTCCATGATGAATGCAAGTCTTCAGTTCGATGCCGATGCACTCGCGCGCTATCTGACCGCGCACGTGCCCGGCTTTCACGGGCCGATGGTCGTCGAGAAGTTCGCTGGCGGACAATCGAACCCCACGTTTCTTCTCGAGGCGCAAAGCGGCCGCTATGTGCTGCGGCGTCAGCCGCCGGGCGAACTGCTCAAGTCCGCGCATGCGGTGGACCGCGAATTCCGCGTGCTGAGCGCGCTCGGCAACACGCCGGTTCCCGTTGCGCGGGCCTTGCATCTTTGCGAAGACCGCGACGTGATCGGCAGCCTGTTCTACGTGATGAGCTTCGAAGAGGGCGAAATCTACTGGGACCCGTCGTTGCCAGCGTTGCCCGTTGAAGCGCGCGGCGCTGTGTACGACGCGCTGATCGGCACGATGGCGGCCCTGCACGATGTCGATGTCGAGGCCGTTGGCCTCGCCGACTACGGCCGCGCGGGCAACTACTTCTCACGGCAGATCGAAGTCTGGACGAAGCAATATCGCGCGGCGCAGACCGACGACCTCGACGCCATGGAAGCGCTGATCGACTGGCTGCCGGCGCACTGTCCGGCCGAAGCGGGCAAGCCTTCGCTCGTGCACGGCGACTTTCGCATCGACAACCTGATCTTCCACCGCGGCACGCCGAAGGTTCGCGCCGTGCTCGACTGGGAACTCTCCACGCTCGGCAATCCGCTCGCCGACCTCGCGTACTTCTGCATGTGCCTGCGGCTGCCGCCCAAAGGCCATATCGGTGGTCTCGCGGGGCTGGACAGGGCGGCGCTTGGCGTGCCGGACGAGGCCGCGATCGTCGAGCGGTATTGCCGCTTGCGGGGAATCGGGCCGATCGAGCACTGGAATTTTTACCTGGCGTTCAGCTTCTTCCGGCTGGCCGCCATCGCGCAGGGTGTGAAGAAACGTGCGCTGGGCGGCAACGCATCGCATGAGAAGGCGCGCCAGGTGGGTGAAATGGCCGGTGCGCTCGCGAAGATGGGTGTGGATGTCATCTGACGCCAGGCATTTGACGCGGACACGCGACTACATTGAGGAGACAGTTGTGACTACTGATTTGTTCGATCTGGGCGGAAAGATTGCATTGGTCACCGGCGCGAGCCGTGGCATCGGCGAAGAGATCGCGAAGCTGCTCGCGGAACAGGGCGCCCATGTGATCGTGTCGAGCCGCAAGCTCGACGACTGCGAGACCGTGGCGCGCAGCATCCGGGAAGCGGGCGGCAGCGCCGAGGCGTATCCGTGCCACGTGGGGCGTCTCGACGACATTCAAGGCGTTTTCCAGCACGTCCGCTCGAAACATGGCCGGCTGGACATCCTCGTGAACAACGCGGCGGCGAATCCGTATTTCGGCCACATTCTCGACACCGATCTGTCGTCGTTCGAAAAGACGGTGGAGGTCAACCTGCGTGGCTACTTCTTCATGTCGGTCGAGGCGGGCAAGCTGATGCGCGAGCACGGCGGCGGTGCGATCGTCAATACGGCTTCCGTCAATGCGCTGCAGCCCGGCGACAAGCAGGGCATCTACTCGATCACTAAGGCCGCCGTGGTCAACATGACGCGGGCATTTGCCAAGGAGTGCGGACCGTTCGGCATCCGCGTGAACGCGCTGCTGCCGGGCCTCACCAAGACGAAATTCGCCGGGGCCCTGTTCGAAGACCAGGCCCTGTACGAAAGCTGGATGACGAAGATTCCGCTGCGCCGCCATGCGGAGCCGCGCGAGATGGCCGGCACCGTGCTCTATCTCGTCTCCGACGCGGCGAGCTACACCAACGGCGAGTGCATCGTCGTCGACGGTGGCCTGACGATTTGACGATGGGATCGGCGCGTTATCGACCCACGCGCCGCACGACATTCACCACGATTCAAGGAAGAGCAAGATGGACTTTGCCTATAGCTCGAAAGTCGAAGCGCTGCGCACGCAGTTGCGCGCGTTCATGGACGCGCATATCGTGCCGCGCATCCACCAATGGCACGAAGAAGTGAGCGCGGGGCAGTATCCCGTTTCCTTCATGGAAGACCTGAAGGAGAAGGCGCGTGCGGTAGGCCTCTGGAACCTGTTCCTGCCGCATCTGCGCGACGACGAGCCGGGCACGCGTCTGACCAATCTCGAGTACGCGCCGCTGGCCGAGATCATGGGGCGCGTGTCGTGGGCCTCCGAGGTGTTTAATTGCAATGCGCCGGACACGGGCAACATGGAACTGCTCCATATGTTCGCCACGCCCGCGCAGCGCACGAAGTGGCTCGAGCCGCTGCTCGACGGCAAGATCCGTTCGGCGTTTGCGATGACGGAGCCGGCAGTGGCGTCGTCGGACGCGACCAATATCACCACGTCGATTCGACTCGACGGCGACGACTATGTGATCGACGGCCGCAAATGGTTCATCACGAACGCGGCGCACCCGAACTGCCAGTTGTTCATCGTCATGGGCAAAACCGACCCGGACGCGCCCGCGCACCGTCAGCAAAGCATGATTCTCGTGCCTCGCGATACGCCGGGCGTGACGATCATCCGCAATATCACGGTGGTCAACCACACGGCGCCCGAAGGCCACTGCGAGATCGAATTCAAGGGTGTGCGCGTGCCGCGCTCGAACCTGCTCGGCGAAGAAGGCAGCGGTTTCGCGCTCGCCCAGGCGCGTCTCGGACCGGGCCGCATTCACCATTGCATGCGTTCGATTGGCGCCGCCGAACTGGCGCTCGAACTGATGATCGAGCGCGCACAGGCGCGCACGGCGTTCGGCAAGAAGCTCTATCAGCACGGCTCCGTTGGCGAGTGGATTGCGAAGTCGCGTATCGAAATCGATCAGGCAAGGCTCTTCGTGCTGAAGGCGGCCTGGATGATCGACAACGTGGGTGCGAAGGAGGCGCGCAAGGAAATCGCCATGATCAAGGCGCTCGTGCCGGGCGTGCACACCGCCGTATGCGAGCGCGCGATCCAGACCTTCGGCGCGATGGGGCTGAGCCCCGACACGCCGCTGGCGGACAGCTGGACCTGGGGGCGTGCATTGAAGTTCGCCGATGGCCCGGACGAGGTGCATCTCCAGAGCATTGCGCGCATGGAGATCAAGGCGCGGCCCTATGAGCCGGGCCATGAGAGTCCTTACCTGACGCGTTAGCGAGCCGTTCCGGCTTCTGTCGACCAGTTCGCACACGCACCAGCATGCGCAGCAGCTCCCGACGGATTCCCCGTTATTGGCAGGGCTGTACCTGGCCGTCATGGGGTGGGAAATCGTCTCGTGCGCACTCTCGAGCGTACGTAGGCAAGCCGACGCACGTTCACTGGGCAACCATGCTGTTTGTCCTGTTATGCCACGGTGCCGGGGCGTCGTCGCCTGACCGCCTCACAGGTCAGCGATGACGGAGTCCCTTGCCGCAATGCCGGGCTTGAAAGGTTCGCCTGCCGTGCTTTTCCGACATGGGAATCTGCAATGCCGGATTCGGTGCATGAAGTGTCGTGCCTGAAAATTGTCTCCGTTCAGGGCCTCATGTTCGGCGGGGTCACGCGCTCACTTGCGAGCGATCTGCGCCACCATTTGACAAGTTGAACAAAAGCATTCCATAGACTAGAGTGGTCCGTAGCCTCTATCTTCAGACATTTTTCTGCTCCACAACACGCATAGTGGACAACGGGCGTTCTCGTCGTCGATCACGGTGATCCATGACAAACGCGCTAATGGCATCCATCGAGAGCCCGTTCCAGGGGACTCGATTTTTTATCGATCTTCGCAGTCGTCGAGTTTTCGCTGTGACGCACATTCGTCGAATGCGTGTCGGCGTTCATGCCGGCGTTGGTGCATAAGCCGATCACGGGCGCGCACGCTTACCGATGGATTCGCGGCTTGCTCTGCGCTACAGATAAAACGATCAGTAGTGCCATGCTATTTTTACTCGTTTCTGCTTCAAAATGAATTTTGAGGCGGCTACGACCGGGTATCTCGTCACGATTCACGAAATATGCGGCAAGGGGATCGCCATGTACTCCACATGGAAGGTAGGAACGGGCGCTGGAGTCGGGCGAGGCCGATCTGGCTATTGGCTATGTGCCCTGGCTAAGTGGCGGCATCTACCAGCAGCAGCTTTATCAACAGGATTGGGTATGTCTGACGAACCGGCACCATCCGCGCGTTCGCGCGCGGCTCGGTTTGAAGCAGTACCGCGCGGCGGGGCATGTCGCCATCGAATCGGGCACGGGTGCGCAACTGCTCGAACAGGCGCTGGCGCGCGAGCGGATCGAGCGTGACGTCGTGCTGCAGCTGCCCGGTTTCCTGGGACTCGGCACGATCGTCAAGACGACCGATCTGATCGCTACGCTGCCTCGTCACATTGGCGAAATCCTCGCGCAGGCCAACGATCTGGCAGTACATTCGTGCCCGGTCCCCGTGGATGGTTTCGCAGTCCGGCAACATTGGCATGCCCGGTATCATCACGAGGCCGGGAATCGCTGGTTGCGTGGTGTGGTCCTCCAGCTGTTCGGAGTCTCGCCGTGAGAATGACACTAAGGCGCCGTGCGCCATTTCACGGACAATACGACCGTTGTACCTCTGCAACCAGCTGCCGATACTGGTTTGCGAATGGCAGCAAGCCAACCTGCAGACGCACGGAATAATCCGGCTAGCGAACTGTTCTAATAAGCACCTGATACCCGGTCGCGACAGATGCTTTGAGTCCGACAACACCCGCGGAGACGTTCATGGCGACAAAAATGTGGAGCTTGTTTCGCTGGATTCCCAGGCAGCACGCACTCACCGCGGTGGAGGAAAAGCTCATGTCGCATAACGGGGCAGCGCTGTGGGTGTTTGACCTTGAACAGTCCTATCGGCCGGGGCAGGCAATTTCCGGTAATGCCTGGTTAGTGGCCTACGATCTCGACCGAACTGCCGAAACCAACATCAAAAATCGTCAGCATGTCGATTTTGAGTCGGAAGACTTCCGTGGGGAAGCCGCTCATCCGGCAGATATCATCGTCAAGGAAAACGAGAAGGGTGCGTATGGTATCGGGCGAATGCGCCAGAGCACCACGAAATTTCACGTTACCGCCCGGTTCGCCACGAAGAAGGAGGTCGCCAGGGCGCTCGGCCTGAAAGAGGTGGAAGTTGCCGATGGTTATCGTCCGGGCAGGACCTGGCCGACGTGAGCTTCCAGGCGAACGCCTGGAGTCGAGCCGACATTGGGATTCAAGAGCATGCGAGGGAGACGGGCTATCCGTGCGTATTTCAACTACCTGCAGCACGGATTGCCCGCGCCGGGGCGAGACTCACTTCAGATTTTCAGTCGCGAAATCTTGGCGCCGGACAGTGACACGTCGCCCATCAATCCGGCGTTGGTCATCACAATGGCTTGAACCGGCGCGGTAGCCGTAGTCGTATCAATCTGGCCATTCGCTCCGACCTTCACCAGCGCAACCGATCCTTCGCCACCGACCGACCAGCCTTTCGAGTTGCGGAAGCTGTTAAGCGCATCGTGCGTCATGAACAGAAAGATGACAGCCTTGGATTGCGCACCTGCCTGCAAGCCGAATGAGGCCGCCGCCGTGCTGTAGTAGCCGACACTTTTCCCGCCTATCCGCAAAGCGCCCTGGCCGTATTCTCCCCCGGCGACGAAACCAGCCTTGATGACAGACGGGAATACGAGTACGCCATTCGCCTTGCCGACGAGTTCCTTTGAGCCACTGACTGTCTCGAACAGCCGCGACAGTGTTTCATTGACCTTTGCGTCGATTTCGTGGCGCTTTGCTGCATTGGACTCTGCGGCAACGGCCGCAGTCACCGGCGCCCAGAAACTGGTCAACGACAGTCCCGTGATCGTTAGCGTTGCGGCACCTGTCTTCAAAACAGAACGTCTGTGCATGATCACCTCCATCAAGGGTTAAGGTCGAATTCACACAGGAAAGTGAGGCGAGGATTGTGGCGCCGCAGGCGAAGCCTTTTCGTCTGGCGATACGGCAATCCAGATCGATTTGACCGGGCACCCAGTGCGTGGTCGTGCCAACAATATTTGGCAGACTCGCGGGTTGCGCAATAGGACTTAGGTCCAATAGGGTGATGGCAGCCTTTCGCAGAGGCTGGTAAACGCACTTACAGCATGCTGTGTAGCTCTTGAAGGCCGCGTAAGGTTTAGGCCTGAGCCAAAGAACCGGTAGCGAGCCGCTCGTGCCAGGCAATCCAGCCGACGACAATCGATAGTGTCGCCGCGACAAGTGGCGCCACCGCGTGTTCGTATTCGCCGTGCACTGCGACGGTTGCCAGCGCAGCCAACATCACGGTGCAGCCGAGCGCCGCGCCCCACAGCCTCGTCCGTGCTCGCGCGAGCAGAAGGGCCGTCATGAGTTCCAGCGGACCAGTCACGAAATGGAACCAGTGCGGATATCCCCACTTCAGGTATTCCTCAAAGATGGATCGCGGGGCGACGATGTTGCTGAGCGATCCGACGACGAAAAGCGCGGCAAGAACCAAAGGTAATATCTGGCGCCAGGAAATCTTGGACATGCGTTCTACCTTCTCTGTTGAGTGCGCAGCGGAGGACCGGTGCGGCCGTCTGTTCGACGAGACGGCCGATCTTCGTTGTTCATGCCGTAGTGGCCTTGTGGGCCGCCGCAAAGACATCACGAAGAGACGTCGTGCCCGCGATGTGCTCCGTACCCGCGACGCCGAGATCCATCCAGCCCGCGTTGACGGCATCGAACATCGCTTCCGCGGGTCCAGTCTGTCCCTTCGGGACGCCGAACTGTTCGAACGCTGCAGGCCACCCGGCCCGCGGGATGGGAATGGCCTTGACGTCACGCTGCAAGACTTCGCCCAGTTGGGCCGCGACTTCATCGGCGCTGACCATCGAGCCAAGCTCGACGACGCGATGCCCGGACCACGCCGGCCCGGTCAGCAGCGTCGTCACCCCGGCGCCGATATCGTCGGTCGCGACCATGGTCGACTTCCGGCTCGTCGGGTTGTAGTAGACGGGTAGCGTGCCGCCCTGGGCGACGTGCAGGCCGTAAAGGAAGTTTTCGAAAAACCCGCCGGCTCGCACATAGGCGATCGGCAGCGTCAGGTGGCGCAGTCCTTGCTCCAGAAGCGACAGGGCCGTGATCAGTCCCAGCCCGCTGGTTCTGTTTGCCCCCATCGACGACAGCACAACCACCCGCGGCGGCGCTGCCCTGGTCAGCGCCTCGACATAGGTCGCGATCACGCTCTTTGCTTCCCTGAAATCAGGCGAGGGTGCCCAGACAGCCGGCAGCATGACGAATGCGCCGTCGACCCCTTCGAGCGCCCTCTCTACGGCGGCTGCATCATTCCAGTCTCCGTCGATGAGTTCCACACCTTGATCCGCCCAATTCGTCGCCTTCTCGCGATTGCGGACCAGCGCTCGTACTTTCCGGCCTTGCGCCAACAGATGTTTGGCCGTTGCGCCGCCTGCGCGTCCCGTAATTCCCATTACCAAAAGCATGTATTTCTCCTGAAATTGGAATTGCCCCTAACGCCAACACTTCTGCGGCTGCGGTTGCGGCTAACTGAGGAGCGGTCTTCGTTTGAGGGCAGGTCTATCATAGAGACCGATGCCTCGCGCCGGAAGGAGGCAGTTTTTTGTTACCAGAAGAGTCAAGGGGAACCCGAATGAGCACCGCCCAGAATGCGATCGAGAGATTCAGCCGATATCAACGTGAACTGGCCGACGCCCAGGCCGCACACTGCGCGATTCGTGACGTGCTCGACCGCATCGGCGATAAATGGAGCATGCTTATGATCATGGAGCTCGCGACGCGATCGCAGCGCTTCAGTGAACTTCACCGGGCCATCCCGGACATTTCCAAGCGCATGCTTACCCAGACACTGCGCGATCTGGAGCGCGACGGACTCATCACCCGTCATGTTTTTCCCACCAGCCCACCAAGCGTCGAATATCGTCTGGCTCCGCTAGGCCAATCCCTGTTGGACCCAATGGCGGCCCTCATCGATTGGGCCGATCGTCGTTATCCCGACATCCATGCCGCGCGCGTGCGCTTTGACGGCGCATCCGGTGATGGCCCGCGCTAGATGCCCAGTCCGATGTGGGGTTGGTGGCGAAAGGCTGAGGCGGCCAGTTGATGTCCTGCTGTGCAGATGGCGCGGAAGGTCGGGCGGGAATGAAAAATGCTTCACAGCCAACTTTCGCAGATGCACGCTGAAAAAACGCGTGCTTTTGACAGACAAACGAACCAGACCTTCGAAACGACAGCCAGACGCTACTGCGTGCATAGGAAGCCGATGGTATGCACTTAAGGACACGCGAGTTGGCTTTTGCACCGGTGGTTCAGGATCGTCCTGAAACGCAAAAGCAGGGGCGGTACGTGGCCACGATATTGCTGGTAGAGGACGATGCGCGCATGCTCGATGCCCTGGTCTGGCTAATCGAGTCCGAAGGCCATCGGGTGGCTCAGGCACACAATGGCGCAGAAGCGCTGGCGCTCGCGCGTTCGCAACCGCCAGAACTAGTCGTCACCGATTACATGATGCCTCTCATGAATGGTCTCGAACTGGCCAGAGCCCTCGCTGACGACCCCCGGCTTTCGATGGTCCCGGTCGTGCTCATCTCGGCCATCGTGGAGCCGCCTGACCCGGGTGCATTTCGGGCCTTTCTGCGCAAGCCTTTCGCCGCGTCCCGGCTCCTCGACCTGATCAACAAGAGTGTCGCCGGGCCACACGACTAGCACCAGGACCGGCGTGCCATTCCCTGCCTGGCCTCGGCAGCCTCCCATGCGGAGAACGAGCGGAGGTTACGCGGGATGCCCGGCAGTTCCCGGTCAGTACCGCTTTTTCGGCGGCAACGACCGTTTGATCTGCTTGCGCAGGCGTGCCACAGCAGCGGCCTTTTTGCGCTTGCGTACTGCGGTAGGCTTTTCATAGGCCGTCCGGGCACGAAGCTCCGGAATCAGGCCGGTGCGCTCGATCGCGCGACGGAAACGGCGTAACGCAACGTCCACGGGTTCGTCGGGTTTCAGAATTACGGTAGTCACTATTTTCCCTGGTTGAGATCCGCCAGCAATGGCGAATCGTGATGTGGAAGTGCACGCAACGGCGTCACAGGTATGGATCCCAGCCGACGGTCGCGTATCGCGCCATCAACGACGGCGAAATGCGGTTCTTTGCGTTGCGGGACCGCTTCGCTCATCCTTGTGCCGGAAATTGATTCGTCCTTTCGTCAGGTCGTACACCGAGAGTTCCAGCGTCACCCGGTCGCCCGCAAGGATGCGAATGTGATTCTTGCGAATGCGACCGGATGCGTACGCCCCTACAACCACGCCATTGTCAAGCGTGACGCGGTAACGGCTGTCTGGCAGCACTTCGTCAACGATACCGTCGAGTTCCAGCAGTTCTTCTTTGGCCATTCAAGATTCCTGATCATTTGGCGGGACATGGATTCGGACGCCGCATTGCCGAAGACGTCGCGAGCGTTGATCGACAAGCGCTCGCGCGGCAATGGGGAGCATGAAAATTACTGGGCTGCCCTTGCGTCCCGGAAGTCATGGGCACCACCCTGTCCGGGCGGCGAGTCAGGTACGCGAGGGGATGGGTCAGACGCGGCGGCTCGCAATACCAGACCGATGCGCGTCGGGGCGTGCAGTCCAGCGAGCACGGTTATCGCTGGACGATCAATCAAAGCAGGACTCGCGACTCACCAACACGCGTCTTGTCGGCGCTGTGCGAAGCGAACTCGTCCTGTATTGTAACCGAAGGCCGCTATCTACCCGCCGCGATCGGCGAGGCCACGGGAAAGGGTGTCGTCAGCGACGCGTGCCGAAGATGCGCAGTTCGGCTTCCCGCGTAATGTTTGGGCGCGTTTGCTGCACCCGTCCTGGCGCTTCGGGTGCGTTGAGTGTTTCGAACTGAGGCGTCGTCTTTAGCCGCGCGTGTCGACCCAGTTGCGTGCCCACTGGGTCGAGTGCTGCAACGCTTGCTCTTCACTCTTGAAGTAATCGAGCGAATAGAACCAGTAGCGGGCTTCGGCTCGCTCGCCGTCGATGAGTTCGAGCAACAGGTTGGATGAAAAGCTGCCATCGGGCAAACGATGCGCCGAGGATTGGACGGCATAGCCGTTGTAATGTTGAATTCGTTTGTTCTGCATTTTAATTTTAATGATATTTGCGCGCGCATATGCCGTGCGAATAGCGCACGGGCGCGCCGATTCAAGGCCATTCGAGCCGAATGCTTCAGCAGTCGAAAAGCGAAAAAAGGGCGTTAAAGCCTGAGGGGAGAATGAGGCGCAACGAGGCGTATGGCGCTGGCACGCTGCTGAATAAACAGATGCCAATCAGGAGAAATCGCGCCAACTGTGGGAGACAAAGCTCCGCGAGGGTTTCGCTGCAGCCCGGCGTCCGTCTGAGGAGGCCGGGCCCTTCAACTTTACAGCGGCTTGATGTTAGCCGCTTGCAGCCCCTTCGGGCCTTGCTTCGTTTCGTAGCTCACCTTCTGGTTTTCAGCCAGCGTCTTGAAGCCTTCGCTCCTGATTTCGGAGAAATGAGCGAACAGGTCGTCACCGCCCTTGTCCGGGGTGATGAAGCCAAAGCCTTTGCTGTCGTTGAACCACTTAACGGTGCCGGTATCCATAAAGAATCCTTGAGAAAGAAATGCGGGAATTTGCTCTATTGAAGAGCGCGTGAAGCTTCAAGGAGGGAGAGGACAACGAATACCGCGGAGGAGCGATCAATTGATGAACAGCAATCGAACTTCTTGAACTTCGACCAGAACAGTACCTCGCCGGATGGTCCAGCGTCAATACTTATCTTGTAACTGTTTCACCAGACTGCCCGTTTTGCAGGCGAAGCGATGCGGCCCTACCTTGCTGCACCCCTTGCCTGGTATGGCATTGCGCACAGGTCAGACAGGCTTGGGGCAGGCATGGGCCGGTGTTCTACGAGGCCCGTTCTGACCACGGTCGCCTCGTGGGCCGGCGCAGTGCTCGTCTGCTGGCTTGGCCTGACGTTTGTCATGACGCGCGATCCTCCGCGTAGCGCGACCCTGATCGGCGCTCTTTTCATGGGCGCCGGAATTGCTGTCATGCACTATTCCGGCACTGCTCCAGACCAGTGAGTTGCGGTCCAGGGCGGAGCAGGAGGTCGCCATCGATCCGTTCTTCTTCTTGAGCGCGCAACGCGATGGCGGCGCCGTAACGGACTTCATTTTCGATTACGCCAATCCCGCTGCGCTTCGTTTCTGGAAGCTCGCCGAGGCGGACATCCCTGGCAGCAGCTTCAAGCAAGCGGCGTTGATGTCGCTGTGGAACATCGACGGGGCGTCAATCCGGGCCATACATGACACCACGCACCATAAACACGCCGCATTCAACGCATTGAAAGTGCGGTTCGCCGTCCAGCCCGTGTCCATACGACCTGAACCGACATACGTGAGTCCTGCCTTTCCATCTCCTTTCACGCGCAGCCGGTGCTGACGCGCGCCGGCTGCGCGTCAGCGTTGCTGGTCTGCTGGCATCCGCGTGCCACATTCATTCGCTCCAGAGTTCGCCCTTGCTTGACCAGGGAAGCCTTTAACCCCTATGACGGCCAGAATGCGCTTTGACTTGTCAATTCGCTGTAGCGAGCTTAGGGGATGATTCTTAAGGCTTCCTTATCTTGCTGTCATGACAATGCCCCCTGGCTGCCGCCTTTGGCACAACGGCGGGGCTCTCGCACAATCCAGCGGATCACTCGCTGATGCCGTTGACATGCAGGCTGACGCGAGCGCCTACGCGACAGGTTTGCCAGCAGTTTCGCGCGGCCCGGTTTTCAAGCGCCGCTCTGCATGACTGAGCGACATCGTGCTGTTCTCACCCGGCGTCTGGCCGTCGCACGCAGTTACACAGCGAGGGCGATCTGCTCGCGCAGCCAGCGATGCGCGGGGTCGCGATGGGAGCGCTCGTGCCAGAGCATGCACATTTCGTAGCCGGGTACCTCGACGGGCGGTTCGAACATGCGCAGCGCCGCGCTTTCGCGCACGAGTCGCCACGGCAGCATCGCCACGAGGTCGCTGCGTTCGAGTACTGAAATGACGAAAAGGAAATGCGGAACGGAGAGCACGACGCGCCGCGTGAGTCCGGCTTGTGAAAGCATTTCGTCGGTGATGCCGCGAAATCCGCCGCCATCGGGCGAGACGATCACGTGTTCGAGAGCGCAGAACTGCTTGATGCTCGGCCGGCGCTTTAGGCGCGGATGGTCCGCGCGGCCCGCGAGTACGTAGCGCTCGGTGAAGAGCGCGCGGCGGCGCAGGTTCTCGGGGGCGTCGCTGGTGGCATGGAACGCCAGATCGATTTCGCCCTGCGCCGCCTGCTTCGCAACGCGCGCAGGCGCGAGTTCGACCACGGCCAGGCGCGTATGCGGCGCGGCCTCGCGTAAGCCACGCAGCGCCGGCAGCGCGATGGTGGACTCGCCATAGTCGCTTGCAGCCACGCACCAGGTATCGCGGGCGATGGCCGGATCGAACGAGCTCTCGGGCGCGATAGCCCGCTCGAGCGATTCCAGCGCCTCGCGCAGGGGCTCGCGCAACGCCAGCGCGCGCGCCGTGGGCTGCATGCCGCGTGGGCCAGGCAGCAGCAGTGGATCGCCCAATATCTCGCGCAACTTCCCGAGATGCACACTAACCGAGGGCTGCGAGAAGTTCAGGCGGCGCGCCGCGCGTGTGACGTTGTGCTCGGCAAGCAGCACGTCGAGCGTGACGAGCAGGTTGAGATCGAGGCTGCGCAAATTAGCAGACATAATGGCTGGTATCTCCGTTATTCATTTCCAATATAGCAGCCGGACAACTAAGCTGGGTTCGTACCCGATCACGGAGCCCACTTCATGAATATCCTGCTCGTCTATGCGCATCCCGAACCGAAGTCGCTCAACGGCGCGCTGAGAGATTTCACCGTGCGGCGTCTCGAGGCGGCGGGTCACGCCGTTCAGGTGTCGGACCTCTATGCCATGAACTGGAAAGCGGCGCTCGACGCGCAGGACAGCGTCGAGCGCCGGAGCGACGCGCCGTTTGACCCGTCACTCGATTCGAAGCACGCTTTCGAGAACGGCCTCCAGGCCGGGGACATCGCGCAGGAGCAGGCGAAGCTCTTGTGGGCCGATACGCTCATCCTGCAGTTTCCGCTCTGGTGGTTCTCCATGCCGGCCATCCTCAAGGGCTGGGTGGAGCGTGTTTTCGCGTACGGCTTCGCCTATGGCGTGGGCGAGCACTCCGACGTGCGCTGGGGAGACCGCTACGGCGAAGGCACGCTGGCCGGCAAGCGCGCGATGCTCGTCGTAACGATGGGCGGCTGGGCGTCGCATTACGGGCCTCGGGGCGTGAACGGCCCGATCGACGACATTCTGTTCCCGATCCATCATGGCGTGCTCTATTACCCGGGCTACGACGTGCTGCCGCCGTTTCTCGTGTATCGCACGGGGCGCATGGACGAGGAGCGTTATGCGCAAACACGCGCCGCGCTCGGCGCTCGGCTCGATGCGCTGGCGCAGACGGAGCCGATCGCGTTTCGCAAGCAGAATGGCGGTGCGTATGAAATCCCGGCGCTCACGCTGCGTGAAGACGTTGCGCCGGAACTCACGGGGTTTGCCGCGCACGTTGCGTAAGCGGCTGGGGTGGCGCTTGTGGGCGCCGCGTGCAATCGGAAAACGATCGCCCTAGCGCCCCATGCGCCGGTCGTAGCTGCTCACGACCCGGTGTATCAACGTGGGGTCGCGCGCGTCGGCGGTATCGAACTTCACGACCACGCTGCCGTCGGGTTGCTGGCGCACGTTCGCCGTCACGGTGCCGCCGTCGAGCGTCCCCGCAATCGTGCCCGTGCCGGGGTCCTGCACGGTGATCGCGAGTCCCTCGTCGCGCATGGCGCCCGCCGCGGCGGCGAATGAGCGGTCGTAGCTGGCGGGCGTCATGACCACGGTGCCGGGTGGCGCGGCGTAGTAGGGACATCCCGCCAATGACAGCAGGCAGGCACAAACGCCGGCGAGCACGAGCCGCCTCGATGCGGAACCTGCCGTTGAACGTAATTGACGCTCACCTATCGGACTCATCGTAATTCTCCTCACGCGCATCCATCGTTCGAATTCCTAAAAGCTGACCGCCAGGCCGAACGACACGCCGCGCACGTTGTGGCCAAACACATAGCGCACCATCGCGCGCGTACGGGTGATGATGACGGGATACGCGCTGCTGTCGAGTTCCAGGCCCACGCCCAGCGAGGTGAGTTCGTTGAAGCCGAGCACCCCGGCGCTGTCGCCGAAGTAATGCGAGTAGGCGAACTCCAGTACGTAGCGCACCGGCTTGTCCAGCGCATGCCAGCCCGTTGGCGCGCGCCAGCGCGTCCAGAGGCTCACTTGCTGCGCCATGGCGGAACCTTGAACGGCTTCCGAACTCCCGCCGAAGCTGCGCAGGTAGATATCGGTAGCGCGCAGTTCCGCATCGATCTCGTAGTTTTCGCGGTAGTGCTCATAGTCGAGCATGAGCGAGCCGCCGTAGCCATACGCGTCCAGATAGCCGTTATTGAGGAACTGGAGATTGCTGTCCGTGACATGGTTGAACAACGTTTGTCCGACGCGCAGATCGCTGGAAACACGCCCGATCGTGCCGTTGATGATCGGGCGAAACACGAGTTCGTTGGTGATGCGGAAGTCCCAGCCAAGCCCCACCGTGCCGCTGAAGGTATTCCACCTCGTGGGCAGCGCCCGTGTCTCGGCGCCGTCGGTCGCGATGAACGTCGGGTCGTAGCGGCTATAAGCGAGCGTGCCTTCCATGTACAACGGAAACGTCCGGCTCAGCGTGAAGCCGCCGCCGAGCTGTGTTTGCCCGAAGCCCGGATTGCCGGTGGTGCCGTTGTTGATCGAAAGCGAACTGGTGGTGACGTCCGGCACGGTGGTGTAGGTCATGATGGACAGCACGGCGTCCGCATGCTGCTTGATGTTGCCGCCGATCACGGTCTGGTTCGACAGCTGGCCCGGTACGTTCTGCGCGTGCGCTTGCCACGGCAGCACGGCGGCGAGCATCGCCGCGCCAGTTTTCACCAGCGCGATGCGCAGTTGCAGCCAACGGACGGTGGTGTTCGTCATGTTCGATCCTGCCGGGTCCCGATGCCCGATGGGGTCTGAGTACACCTGCTCGAATAGGCTTGAAGCCGTCTCACGCCCGATTGCGCGCATGGCGTGAGGCCTCCTGTACGCCGCGCACGGCGGCGGCGACGATCAATCCGGTAAACACGAGGCCGATCAGTCCGAGCAGCACCGCGTCGATACGGCCGAACGTGGTGGTCGGCACGACATCGCCGTAACCGATCGTCAGTGCCGTGATCGCGCAGAAGTACGCGGTCTCGCCCATCGGCGAAGGGGTGCGGTTCAGCGTCTCCACGGCGCCGCCGAAATAGAACATGCCAATCGTCAGGATGACGAATATCAGTAGCAGGCCGCCCAGAAGCAGGCGCATGTACCAGATGGTCCGGCCCGATTCCAGCAGGATTTCGCGTGCTTTCGGGGCATGGTCCGCGCTCGTAGATGCATTGTTCATGGCGTATTCCTCTTGAGCGCGGCACGCTGTGCGAAACGCTCGACTATCTGCAGCATCAGGCATGCGTAGGCGGTGACGGCAAGAAAGAGCGCCATGCGCACGGCGAATGCGCGGTACACGTCCTTGCCTGCCAAGCTGTCCTGGACCGACTGACCCAGCAGAATGATCATCGTGACGAGACTATTCAGCCAGAAGCCGGGCGAGTAACGCGTGGGACGGATGCGATAAAGCTTGCGCGCCACGAGCAGGCCGAATAGCAGCATCCAGAGATAGAACATCCAGATGTTCACGAAGAGCCTGAGCGCAAACCAGAACGCGACGGCGAGCAGTCCGCCGAGCGCCGTGGAGCCGAGCAGCTCACGCGCCGCGCCGCGTGCCGACGTGGTGCAGGTTTGCCTGCCGAGGCTCACGGACTTCATGATGATCGGCATGTAGCTCGCGGGGTCGTTCATCGCCAGCAGCCAGGCGGGCATGACCACGAGCGCGGCCTGCAAGGCGATGCGCGACGCTGCGTCCGGCGGCAGGACGCGCGCGGCGGGTTTGGCGCCCGCACCCGCGGCGCCCGGCTCGGGAAAGAGCGCGTGACTCAAGACCGAGACGAGCACGGCGAGCAGCAGTCCCTTGACGAGCGCGCCGACCACTGTGGCGGCGAGTTGCTGGTCGGCCACGCCTGCTGCGCTGATCATCGTGAGGCCGGCCGCGAGGAACGTCGCGACGAGATTGTTGCCGCCGCGCAGGCCGCCGCGAAACGCCAGGAAGAGGCACAGGCCGACGAGCAGCACGCCCGCGAACGCGTAATAGCGCAACACGGGGACGAGCAGCAGGCCGCTGCCTGTCGTGAGCGCGACGACCAGGGCGAGCGCGAACGCCGCCTTGAGCGAAAGCGGCCGGTTCTGCGTTGCCAGCAGAAAGACGGCGAGCACCGGCGCGATCACCGGAATCGGAAAATCGAGTGCGAAGCTGATCGCAAGCGTGAGCGCCGTGCCCGTGGCAACGCGTAGCGCGCGGCGGCCGGGAATCGATGGGCTCGTTTGCATGGGCGCCGCTCAGTAGAGGAAGGAGAGCCAGCTCATCACGCGCAGAAACACGCGACCGAGCGGATTGAGCGGGTTGCCTGCGCTCGGAAACGCCATCACTTCGGCTTGCCCTCCCACGCGGACGTTGCGCAGCCGTGCGCGCTCGTCGCTGTCGAACTCGACGATCACGGGAAAGCGTTGCGCGGGACGCAGCCAGTCGCGGCTGTTCTGCACGGTGGGAAGGGTGCCGGGCGGCGTGCTCTGCCCGACACTCACGCCATAGCCGATGCTGCGGATGCGTCCCGCGAACACTTCGCCCGGCAGCGCGTCCAGCGCGATGGCGACGGGCGTGCCCGCATGGAGCCGGCCCAAATTGTTCTCCGTCATGTCAGCGCTGACCCAGACATCGTGAATGGCGATGAGCGTCATGACCGGATTGCCCGCGGCCGCGAACTGGCCGACTTCGGTGCGCAGGTCGGTGATGACGCCGGCCGAGCGCGCGCGAATGCGCGTGTTGGCGAAATCGAGTTCGGCCTTTTCGAGCGCGCCCGCGGCGCTGCGCAACTGGGCGTTCTCCGCCTCGTTGCCGCCTTGCTGTTCGCGCGCCCGTTCGACCTCGGCCCGGGCCGCTTCGACCTGGCTTTGCGCCTGCTCGTGCGTGGCGCGCGCCACTTCGAGCCGCCGCAGCGAGACCGTGCCCTCGTCTTCGCGGTACAGCCGTTCGAGCCGGTCGCTGTCCTGGCGCGCCTTGACCTCGTTGGCGAGCGCCGCGCGCAATGACGCTTGCGCCGAATCGATGCCGGCGGTGCTCGCACCGATCTGCCGGCGTGTGGATTCGAGGTCGGCGCGCGCGCGGTCGGCGGCAATGCGGTATTGCTCACTGTCGATTTCGAACAGCACGTCGCCCGCGCCGACCTCCTGGTTGTTGTGTACGAGCACGCGCGTCACGCGGC
This sequence comes from Paraburkholderia sp. EG286B, assembly GCF_040965655.1. Lineage (NCBI taxonomy): Bacteria > Pseudomonadati > Pseudomonadota > Betaproteobacteria > Burkholderiales > Burkholderiaceae > Paraburkholderia > Paraburkholderia sp. EG286B. The sequence goes on from NZ_JBFRCF010000005.1 coordinate 115,196, forward strand.
CCGACACTTCCGCGGCTACGGGCACGACGTAGGCCGCGATGCGCGCCTGCTGCGTATAAGGCGTGAAGCGATCGGCGAGCAGGTACCAGATCAGGCTGATGACGATCAGGACGACGATCCACTTGAGCGCCTTGCCCGAGGAGTCGGAAGCGGGCGGCGCCTCGCGCGGGCTCGAAGGTTCGGACGCGCTGCTCATCGTGTCGGCCCCTCCGGTTGATTGCCAGGGTTCTGCGCGGCAGCGGGCGCCGCCGGTTCGTCGAGCAGGTCGCCCCAGTCCGTGCGTCGTTGCATCTGGGCTCGGGTCGCCGGATCGATGAACGGCTGATCGAGCTCCCAGCCGCCGTCCACGGCCTTGTACAGCGCAATCAGGCTGCTCACGGCGTTGCCGCGATTGACGACGAACGCGTCCTGCTGCGCGGAGAGTGCGCGCTGCGCGTCGAGCACGCGCTGGAAGTCCGAGTACCCTTCGCGGTAGATCGTATTGGCGAGCGTGAGCGAGCGCTGCGCCGCGCCTTGCGCGTCGTGCAGGATCGTATCGCGCTGCAGCGCCGCGTTCAGCGCCGTTGCGGCGTCGTCGGCCTCGCGCGCCGCGTCGCGCACGGTGTCCTGATATGCGACGATCAATTGCTGCAGGCGGGCATCCTGCACGCGCACGTTGTTCGTGATGAGGCCGTGATCGAACAGGTTCCATGTGATGCTCGGCCCGCCCGCCACGCCAAGCGTGCTCGGCGCGCCCGCAAGCGAACTGGCGCTCCAGGCGAGCGAGCCGACCAGCGAAATGGACGGATACAGGTCGGCCTTCGCCACGCCGATCAACGCCGACTGCGCGGCCATCTGCTGCTCCGCGGCGCGCACGTCCGGCCGGCGCAGCAACAGCTTCGCGGGCACATCCTGCAGTACGGCGCGGTCGATGAGCGGGACGAAACCCGCCTTGGCCGGCTGCACGTCGAGTTCCGGCAGCGGGCCGGGCGGGCGCCCGAGCAGCACGCTAAGCGCGTGGCGCGCCACTGCGATCTGGCTTTCGAACACGGGAATGCTGCTCAGCGTGCCGAGATACTGGGTTTTCGCTTGCTGGAGATCGAGCTCGTCGGTTTCGCCGCTCTTGAAGAGCTTCTGCGTGATCTCGTAGCTGCGCTTTTGCAGCTGCGCGTTTTCACGCGCAATGCGCAGGCGCGCTTCGGTCGTGCGCAGCGTGAAATAAGTGTCCGCGACCTGCGCGTGAATGAGCACGAGCGCGTCTTCGCGGTTGTCCTGGGCGGCGAAGAACGAGGCGTCGGCCGATTCGATCGCGCGGCTGAAGCGTCCCCAGAAGTCCAGTTCCCAGCCGATGCTGAAGCCAAGCCCGTATTGGAAGTACGCACCCGAACGCGGGTCGAAACCGTCGTGGCGCTTGCGCGCCGAGGCCAGCACGTCGGCGTTGGCCTGCTGGACCTGCGGGTAACGCCCCGCGAGCGCGATGCCGAGCTGGGCGCGCGCCTCGATTACGCGCAAGGCGGCGATCTTCAGGTCGCCGTTGTTCGCGTCGGTCGCGGCAATCAGCTGCTCGAGATTTTCGTCTCCGAATACGCGCCACCATTGCCGCGCGTCGGGTTGCGCGTTGGCTTGTGCCGCGATCGACGTGACCTGCTCGATCGACGCGCTGCTCCAGTGCTCGCTCCAGCTTTCGCGTTGCGGCTGAAAGTCGGGGCCCACGCGCATGCAGGCGCCCAGCAGCGTGCTCAGGCAGCAGGCGCGGAGCGGGAGCCAGTAAGGGCGCTCGCGGAGGATCACCGGGCGGCCTCGCGGCTCAAGCCTGCTGTTCTTCTCGTGCGCGTTCGGATTGCGGCTGGTCTTTCACCCAGCGCCAGAACAGTTGGTAGCCGACGGCGAGCATCACCGGACCGATGAACAGGCCGATCACGCCGCCCGTGACCATGCCGCCAATCGCGCCGATCAGCACCACGGGCATCGGCACCGCCACGCCGCGGCCAAGCAGCAGCGGCTTGAGCACGTTGTCGGCGAGACCGGCAACGAACTCGTACACGGAGAACACGATGGTCGCCGTACTCACGCCCTGTGTCATGATCACGAAGATGATGACGGGCACGGTGACGAGCGTGGCGGGCAGCTGCATGATGCCGATCAGTAGCACGGCCAGCGCGAGCAGGCCAGCGCCGGGAATGCCCATCACGATGAAGCCGACGCCGATCAACACCATCTGGATGAACGCGATGCCCACCACGCCCTGGGCGACGGCGCGAATCGTGGCGGTGCAAAGGTCGGCGATCTGCGGGCCGTTTTCCGGGCCGGAAACGCGCGACGCGATCTGCACCGTGCTGCGATAGCCCGTCTCGCCGTGGGCCATGAGAATGCCTGCAATGATCAGGGATGCGAAGAAAATCAGCAGCGCAGCGCCGAGTCCGGTGATCGTGCCGAGCAGCGCGAGGCCGGCCGCCTTCAGTTGCGGCGCGAACCGCTGCACGAGCCCGGTGATGTCGGTCGATGCCTGCATCCAGAAGTCGTATACGCGCTGACCGACGATCGGCCAGTGAGCGATCGAGTCGGCGGGAGGCGGGATATGAAACGTGCCGCCCTTCGCGACGCTCATGGCATGCTCGATCGAATCGGCCACGGCGACACCGAGCAGCCACGTGGGCGCGAGGATCACGGCGAACGCCACGAGAATGATGAGCGTGGCGATGAGTCCATCCTTATGAGGGAAGCTGCGCTGCAGCTTCATTTGCAGCGGATATAGCGTGACCGCGAGAATCACGGACCAGACCATGAGGTCGAGGAACGGGGCAAAGATGCGAAAGCAAAACATTGCCAGGACGGCAATGAGCGCGGCGCGGATCAGGACATCGAGCAAATCCCGGGACTGCGCCTTCGGCGTTGATCTAGTGGGCAGCAGCATCGTCTGTGTCTCCTCGCAGGCCTCGGCGCGCAACCCAGCCACGCCCAGGCTCCTATCGCGTTCCGGCGAGGACCGCCGGAACTCCAGGTAGTACGAGAAACTGTGCGCCGACGTTGCGCTTCTTCCTGGCGTGACCCCGTGACAGGGAGAGCACCACTCCATGATGTTTGCAGTCGCCTGTGAGTGGTGCGGCGCGCGTCGTCGAATTGAGTCTATTACACGCACTGAAAAGGGACAATGAACGCGCGGGCCGCCTTGCACCAGCGAGAAATGTGGTTAGCAGTGCGCTGAAAATGGCGTCGTGCGCGGGCTGCGATTCTGATTCTGATTCTTGTTTGCAGGCTTCAATGTCCCGGACCACTCGAAGGCACGCAACTGAGAATGAGCCGATCGCCGTTGCCCGCACCGGGAGCCAGTGCAGCGTTGTGGAATTCATGACCGCCGCAGCGCCACTCGGCGAGATAGTCATTGCGACAGCCGCCCGATTGCGCGGCGACCATCGACACCGGATAGCTGCAGGTTCGCAAACCGTCGCAGTGCGCGGCGAGATCGCGCGTGACGTTGCCGTGTGGCGCGCCGCAGTTGCTGCCGTAGGTGCCGGAGACGATGGCGATCGTCGCTTCATTCGCGGCGCCCGCCGCCGACGAGATGACGAGGCCGACGGCGCTCCACGCGAGTGCGAGGGCGATTGCGGCTGGCTTCATGGTGGACCTCCCAGGCCGGCGTTGCGCATGCGCGCTGGTGCGGCCCCACCCATCCATGTTTATAGAGTAGTGCGGTCGCGCCGAAGGGCAAGACGGTGCCCGGCGATGGTGCGGGGCTTCGCTGCAGTGCACCAGCAGCAGTCACCTGAAGCACACGATTGGTGGCGCGCAGCCGGTCACCGTTGCGCGGGCTACGCGCGCTGCGTGAACCGTGAAACCCGCGCCAGCCGGGCGTTGCGCGGGGCGCGCGAGCCGCCTGCGGATCGGGTGGCACACCTATTGCTTTATCGCTACCGGGGCCAATGACGGCTCCAACGAATTGCATCATCGTCCCGCCATGCGCGGGAACAGTCGATCGTGCGGGGCAACGGCGTCCCGAAGCAGCACTCCACGGCACAGCGTGCGTGGCGGGTGCGCTTCGGGACGCTTTTTTTTATGCGCGTCGCGCAATCGCCGTGGTCTGACGAACCCTTGGCGACGCGCTTTGCACAACTAAAGATGACCATGCGGGAAACGATACCTGACATCTCTGCGGAAATCGTCGGCGAGCTCATCAATCTGGCCGGGCGTCAGCGCATGCTCTCGCAGCGCGTGGTCCTGCATGCGCTGCTCGGCTTGCGCGGCGACGCCGCCGCGCTCGTCGTCGCGCGCGCATGCCTCGACACGTTTGCGGCCTCGCACGCACGGCTGGTGGAGGGCGACGATCATTTTCCCGGCGTGTTCTCGACGGCGTTGCGCGAACTCTATTTCGGCGCACGCAAGGCCGACGAACGCATTCGTGCGTTCACGCAGCTCGCCGCGCACGCATGCGCGTGCCTCGAGCGCTCAGTCCATGCCGGGGCGGCCGATAGCGGGTGCGAGGCCGCCTTGACGGAACTCACCGCTGCCGCCACGCCGCTGCTCGACCTGCTGCAGGCGCTGACCCAGGCGTACCAGGACGAATTGCGCAGCGTGGAAGCCGCGGCGGCGAAGCGCCAGGCCGGCATCGTCGATGAACTCGCCGCCATTTCGCTGCGCGCGAACATCGTCGCGCTCAATGCACGGGTGGCGGCCGCCCGCGCCGGCCAGTTCGGCCGCGAATTCGCGGTGATCACGGCGGAGCTGGCGCACGTGATAGGTGAAATGGACCGGCTCGTGCAGGGCGTGGTCGGCAAGCCCGAACCGCGCAACAGCGCGCCCGAAAGACATTCTGGATTCCGAAATCAACGGATGCATGCCCGCCTGGCGGGTTGAGATCCACTACTGGAGAGAACCACGTGAAAGACCTGGTAAGTTCGCTCAAGAGCGGTAACTGGCGCGCGCTGATCGCGTGTTTCCTGTATTTCGACACCGGCTTCACGGTGTGGGTGATGTTCGGGCCGCTCGCGCCGTTCATCCAGAAGGACATTGCGATGACGCCGGCCGAACTGGGCCTGCTCGTAGCCGTGCCCGTGCTCGGCGCGGCGATTCTGCGCGTCACGCTCGGCAATCTCTATCAGGCCTACGACGGCCGCCGTGTCGCGCTGATGGGCATCGCGCTTTCCGCCATCCCCGCCGCCGTGCTGCTGATGCTGCCGGGTACGCCGTCCTATACCTTGCTGCTCGTGCTCGGCGTGCTGCTCGGCGTGGGCGGCGCGAGCTTCGCCGTGGCGCTGCCGATGGCGGGCAGCAACTATCCGCCGAAGGTGCAGGGCCTCGTGCTCGGCCTCGCCGCGGCCGGCAATATTGGCGCCGTGCTCGACGGCTTCCTGTTTCCGGGCCTCGCCAGCCACTATGGATGGGCGCGCGCCACGGGCGCGGCGCTGCCGCTGCTCGCGCTCGCCGCGACGGCCGTGACCTTCTGGGCCCGCGATCTCGGCCAGAAGTCCGGCAGCGCGCCGCAGGCATTGCGCTCGTTCGGCATCACGCTCGCCGGCTTGATCGCGCTCGTGCTGGCCGTGCATGCCGGCTTGTTCGGCGCGGGCAAGACCGGCGTGCTGCTGCTGCCGGTGCTGGGCGCGCTGCTCGCCATAGGCGTGTTGCCGCGCCACTACCGTGCGGTGCTGACTGAAGGCGACACGTGGGTCGTGATGCTCGTGTACAGCATCACGTTCGGCGGCTTCGTCGGCATGTCGTCCTATGTCTCGACGCTGCTGATTTCGCTCTACCAGGTGCCGAAGCTCGAAGCCGGCGTGGTGATGTCGCTGCTCGCGCTGACCGGCGCGATGGTGCGCCCGCTCGGCGGCCTGATCGCGGATCGCATCTCGGGCGTGCGCGCACTCGTGGTGCTGCTTGCCGCGATCTCAGTGTGCGACTTCGCGTTCGCGCTGTGGATGCCGCCGTTCGCTGCCGGCATTGCGCTGCTCGCGTTCACCTACGTGTGCTTCGGACTCGGCAACGGCGCGACGTTCCAGCTCGTGCCGCGCCGCTGGCAGGGCCGCACCGGGCTGATGTCGGGCATCATCGGCGCCGCGGGCGGGATCGGCGGCTTCTATCTGCCGGTCATCATGGGCATCGCCAAGGAGAGCACCGGCAGCTACCAGATGGGTTTCGCGACGTTCGGCGTGATCGCGGCGGCTGCATTCGGACTCGTGGTGCTGCATCGCGCACGCTGGCTCGAATGGGCGCTGCCCCAGGAGCCGGCGATCGCAACGGCCGTCGTGCAGGGCGCTCAGGCGAGCGCAAGCAACTAAAGACCTAGCTAGTGAGCAGGATGCGGCCCCCGCGCGCAAGCGACGGGCCGCTAACGCGTTTACGCGCGGCGACGCAGGTCATCCACACCCGCTTCGCGCGAATGCACGCCAAACGAGTCAGGCGAAATGGCGAACGAAGCCGCCTCGCCAATCGCGTCGCCCACGAGGATGATGGCAGGGCTGCCAAGGCCTGCTGCACGCGCGTGTGCCGCGATCGTGCCGAGCGTGCCCGTGACGCGCCGCTCGTTCGCGCTGCCCGCCCACTGCACCACGGCGGCGGGCGTCGCCGTGGGGAGCGCGCCCACGAGCGTTGCGCACAGCGACTCGATGCGGCTCATGCCCATATAGATGGCGAGCGTCATGCCCGTCGCGGCGAGCGCCTGCCAGTCCGGTTCGCTGTGGTCGCGCAAGTGCGCAGTCACGAAGATCACGCCCTGGCAATGGTCGCGATGCGTGAGCGACACGCCGAGTCCCGCCGCTGCCGCGAACGCCGAAGACACGCCGTTCACGATTTCCACCGTCACGCCCGCACGGCGCAACGCCGCGAGTTCTTCCCCGGCGCGGCCGAACAGCAGCGCGTCGCCGCCTTTCACGCGCACCACGTGCAAGCCGCGGCGCGCGTAGCGCTGCATCAGCCGCTCGATGAAGGCTTGCGGCGTGGAGCGGCAGCCGCCTCGCTTGCCCACGCGGATCACCCGGGCCTGCGGCGCGAGCGTGACGAGTTCCGGATTCACGAGATCGTCGAGCAGCACGACGTCGGCGCTCGCGAGCACCTTCGCCGCCTTCAGGGTGAGGAGGTCGAGATCGCCCGGACCTGCGCTCACCAGCGTGACCTTGCCTTCGTTGCCCGTCATCATCGTCGTCTTCCTTTGCATTGCGCGCACCCGCATGGGGAGCGCCATAAAACAAATGGCGTCCGCTCGCCGCTTGCGACGAGGGGACGCCATTGTCCGGTGTGCTTGAAAAGAGGCGCGAAGCGCGGCCCCAGGTTGCTTGTCCGGCAACGCTGCCGGGCGCTCAGGTTCACGCAAGTTCCAGACCAACTTGCGCGCGCTCGCGCCGCCCGCCCATAGGCCGGGCGCACCTGGCCGGCCGCCCCCAATTGACAAAGTCGCAACCTGCACGCCCAGGGCGCACAGTCAATGTGCTGCACGGCACCAATCTTGTGCCGGCGTGCATCACGATGCGCGCGCGGGCGTTGTGCCGGACGCCCCGCTCGCCAGCCGCCGAAGTCCGCCGGACGGGCCGTTGCGCGGGATGCGCGCAGATTGGCACAGTGCTTGCGTATTGCTTCGCAGCAAGTGCCACGCGAATCAATGGGGATTCGGCCGCAAGCAGTAGCGCGGCGCACGAGGGTTTCGAATTCAGGGCAACGGCGTCCCCCGAATCTGGCTTCGCGCAAGCTGGAATCGCGGGACGCCTTTTTTATTGGCAGGGGCTCAGCATGGTGCAAGCAGCGAACGAAGTGAACAGCTCGGCCGCGATGGAGATCGTCGTCGTCGGCCATGGCATGGTGGGCCACAAATTTCTCGAGTGCCTCCTTGCGGACGGCGCGCCCAACGCGCGCGTGACCGTGCTCTGCGAGGAGCCGCGTCCCGCCTACGACCGCGTGCACCTCTCCGAATTCTTCGCGGGCAAGTCGGCGGACGATCTCTCGCTCGTGGCGCCCGGCTTCTTCGATCGCGAGAACGTGCGTCTCGTGCTGAACGCGAAGGCGGTGTCGATCGATCGCGAAGCGCGCACCATCGAGGTGTCGAACGGCGAGACGCTTTCGTATGACAAGCTCGTGCTGGCCACCGGCTCCTCGGCGTTCGTGCCGCCCATTGCGGGCAATGATCGCGCCGATTGCTTCGTCTACCGAACCATCGACGATCTCGAAGCGATGCAGGCGCGCGGCGCGCACGCGAAGACGGGCGTGGTGGTGGGCGGCGGCCTGCTCGGTCTCGAATGCGCGAAAGCCTTGCGCGACCTGGGCCTCGAGACGCACGTGGTGGAATTCGCGCCGCGCCTGATGGCGGTGCAAGTCGACGACGACGGCGGCCGCATGCTGCGCGGCAAGATCGAAGAACTCGGCGTGAGCGTGCACACGCAGAAGCACACGCTGGCGATCGTGGACGGCAAGACGGTGGACGGCGCAACGGCCGCCAACCGCATGCAGTTCGCCGACGGCACGCACCTCGACGCCGACATGATCGTGTTCTCGGCCGGCATTCGCCCGCGCGACGAAGTCGCCCGCGCCTGCGGCCTCGAGATCGGCGCGCGCGGCGGCATCGTGATCGACGACCAGTGCCGCACGAGCGACGCGAACATCTACGCCATCGGCGAATGCGCGCTCTGGCACGGGCAGATCTTCGGCCTCGTCGCGCCCGGCTACGACATGGCGCGCATCGCCGCCAGGGCGCTGGCGGGCGAGGCAACCAGCTTCGCGGGCGCCGACATGAGCACCAAGCTCAAGCTGATGGGCGTGGACGTCGCGAGCATCGGCGACGCGCACGGCAAGACGCCCGGCAGCCGTTCCTACCGCTATGCCGACGAGCGCCGCCAGGTCTACAAGAAGATCGTCGTGTCCGATTGCGGCAAGAAGCTGCTCGGCGCGGTGATGGTGGGCGACGCGAGCGAATACGGCACGCTGCTGCAGATGATGCTCAACGGCATCGAGCTGCCCGAGTCGCCCGAATTCATGATCCTGCCGCAGGCCGACGGCAAGGCCAGGCCTGCGATCGGCGTGGAAGCGCTGCCCGACGCCGCACAGATCTGTTCGTGCAACAACGTTTCGAAGGCGCAAATCTGCGCGGCCGTGCAGGATGGCGCGACGACCATCGCCGCGGTGAAGGGGGCATGCAACGCCGGCACGTCGTGCGGCGGCTGCGTGCCGCTCGTCACGCAGATCATGAAGTCGGAGATGAAGCGCCAGGGGCTCGCCGTCAACAATCACCTTTGCGAGCACTTCCATTATTCGCGCCAGGAGCTGTATCACATCGTGCGCGTGGAGGGCATCAAGACCTTCGGCGACCTGCTCGCGAAGCATGGCAAGGGGCTGGGCTGCGATATCTGCAAGCCGGCCGTGGGCGGGATTCTCGCGTCCTGCTGGAACGAATTCGTGCTGAAGAAGGAGCACGCGAGCCTGCAGGATTCGAATGACTACTACCTCGCCAACATTCAGCGCGACGGCACGTATTCGGTGGTGCCGCGCATGCCGGGCGGCGAAGTCACGCCGGAAGGCCTCATCGCCGTGGGGCAGGTGGCGAAGAAGTACGGCCTGTACACGAAGATCACCGGCGGCCAGCGCGTGGACCTCTTTGGTGCGCGCGTCGAGCAGCTGCCTTTCGTCTGGGAAGAGCTGATTGCCGCGGGCTTCGAATCGGGGCACGCATACGGCAAGGCCCTGCGCACGGTGAAGTCGTGCGTGGGCTCGACGTGGTGCCGCTACGGCGTGGGCGACTCGGTGGGCTTCGCGATCGAACTCGAGAACCGCTACAAGGGTCTGCGCGCACCGCACAAGATCAAGTTCGGTGTCTCGGGCTGCACGCGCGAATGCGCGGAGGCACAAGGCAAGGACGTCGGCATCATCGCCACCGAGAAGGGCTGGAACCTCTACGTATGCGGCAACGGCGGCATGAAGCCGCGCCATGCGGAACTGCTCGCTGCCGATCTCGATCAGGCCACGCTGGTGCGCTACGTCGATCGCTTCCTCATGTTCTACGTGCGCACGGCCGACCGCCTGCAGCGCACGAGCGTGTGGCGTGACAACCTCGAAGGCGGCCTCGACTATCTGATCGACGTGGTCGTGCACGACAAGCTGGGCCTCGGGGCCGAACTCGAAGCGGAAATGCAGCTCGTGGTGGACACCTACGAATGCGAATGGAAGAAGGCCGTGACCGATCCCGAAACGCGCCGCCGCTTCCGTCACTTCGTCAACAGCGATGCCGGCGACCAGCACGTCACCTTCATCGAAGAGCGCGGCCAGATTCGCCCGGCTACGCCCGAGGAGCGCACGCAGGTTCCGCAAGCGGCGCCGCAATTCAAGCGACATGAAGCGCTGTCCGGCATTCCCGTCGTCGTCGAAACCGTCTGATTCCCCTTCATCGAACCGAGGAGTACGCAATGAGCAACGAACAGAGTCAAGGCAACTGGGTTCCCGTCTGCACGCTCAACGACATCGTGCCGAACACCGGCGTGTGTGCGCTCGTGAAGGGCGAACAGGTCGCCGTGTTCCATGTCGACGACGGCGACGCGCGTGTGTACGCCATCGGCAACTACGATCCGAACTCGCACGCGGCGGTGCTCTCGCGCGGGCTCGTGGGCAGCTTCGGCGAGCGCATCGTGGTGGCCTCGCCCATCTACAAGCATCACTTCGATCTGTCCACCGGCGAGTGCATCGAAGCGCCGCAGCATTCGGTCAATGCGTTCCCCGCGCGCGTGGAAAACGGACAGGTGTGGATCGCCGCATGATTGGCCGAATGAAATGACCAACGCGCGGCGCACAGGATGCGCCGTGCGCCCCGAATCTGTTTCAAGCTGATATCGATCGACCGCATGAGCAGCGAGAGCGTAAAGAGCGTTTGCCCGTACTGCGGCGTAGGCTGCGGGATGATCCTGCACGTCGAGGACGGCCAGGTCGCGAAGATCTCCGGCGACGCCGAGCATCCGACCAACTTCGGCCGCCTCTGCACGAAGGGTTCGTCGGCGCACGTGGCGCTGCGCAAGTCGGGGCGTCTCGAGCGCGCCTTCGTGCGCCACGCGCGCGACGAGGACCCGGTGCCGCTGCCGCTCGCGCAGGCCATCGCCGATACGGCGCGCCGCCTGCGCTCGACGCTCGACGCGCACGGCCCCGACGCGCTCTCGTTCTACGTTTCCGGGCAGATGTCGATCGAGGCGCAGTACCTCGTGAACAAGCTCGCCAAGGGCTTTGTGCGCACCAACAACATCGAGTCGAACTCGCGCCTGTGCATGGCGAGCGCGGGCAGCGGCTACAAGCTTTCGCTCGGCGCGGACGGGCCGCCGGGTTCGTATCAGGACTTCGATCGCGCCGATCTCTTCTTCGTGATCGGCGCGAACATGGCGGACTGCCATCCGATCCTGTTCCTGCGCATGATGGACCGCGTGAAGGCGGGCGCGAAGCTGATCGTCGTGGACCCGCGCCGCACGGCGACCGCGGAAAAGGCGTCGCTGTTCCTGCAGATCGCGCCGGGCACCGATCTCGCGCTGCTCAATGGCCTGCTGCACCTGCTGCACAAGCACGGCCACACCGATGCAGATTTCATCGCACAGTACACCGAAGGATGGGACGCAATGCCTGCGTTCCTCGACGACTACACGCCGGAAAAGGTCGCCGAGATCACGGGTCTGGCCGTCGACGACATTCGCCGCGCCGCGCAGATGATCGGCGAGGCGCCCGAGTGGATGAGCTGCTGGACCATGGGCCTGAACCAGAGCACGCACGGCACGTGGAGCACCAACGCGATCTGCAACCTGCATCTCGCGACGGGCAAGATTTGCCGTCCCGGCAGCGGACCGTTCTCGCTCACGGGGCAGCCCAACGCCATGGGCGGGCGCGAGATGGGCTACATGGGCCCCGGCTTGCCCGGCCAGCGCACGGTGCTCGCGCAAGAAGACCGCGCGTTCGTCGAAGCGGCGTGGGGCGTGGCGCCCGGCACGCTGCCCGTGAAGGTGGGCAGCGGCACCGTCGACATGTTCTCGCGCATGGCCGCGGGCGAGATCAAGGCGTGCTGGATCATCTGCACGAACCCGGTGGCGAGCGTCGCGAACCGGCAAACGGTAGTGGCGGGCCTGCGGGCCGCCGAACTCGTGATCGCCCAGGACGCTTTTCTGGACACCGAAACGAATCAGTACGCCGACGTGCTGCTGCCCGGCGCGCTCTGGGCCGAGGCCGACGGCGTGATGATCAACTCCGAGCGCAACATGACGCTCATGCAGCAGGCTGTCGAGCCGCCGGGCGAGGCGCTGCCCGACTGGCAGATCATCGCGCGCGTGGCCTGCGAGATGGGTTTTGCGCACGCGTTCAGCTACGCGAGCGCCGCCGAGGTGTTCGACGAAATCACGCGCTTCGCGAATCCGAAGACGGGCTACGACCTGCGCGGCGCGAGCCATGCGAAGCTGCGCGAAACGCCGCTGCAATGGCCCATCGCGCCGGATGCCGCGAGCGACCGCAACCCGCTGCGCTATGTGAACGACGGCGTGAGCCAGACGCTCAAGGAAAACGCCGACGGCACGCGTCCCCGCATCGCGTTCGCCACGCCGCACGGCAAGGGCGTGTTTCTCGCGCGTCCCCATGTTGCGCCTGCCGAACTGCCCGATGGCACGTTCCCGGTCGTGTTCAACACGGGGCGCCTGCAGCACCAGTGGCACACCATGACGAAGACCGGCAAGGTGCCGATGCTCAACAAGCTCAACCCGGGCCCGTTCGTCGAGATTCATCCCGAGGATGCCGCTGCGCTCGGCATTGCCGCGAAGGATCGTGTGGAAGTGCGCTCGCGCCGCGGCCGCGTGGTGCTGCCCGCCGTGGTGACCGAGCGTGTGCGTCCCGGCAACTGCTTCGCGCCCATGCACTGGAACGACGTGTATGGCGAGGAGCTTTGCGTGAACGCCGTCACGAGCGATGCGATCGACCCGATTTCCCAGCAGCCCGAACTGAAATTCTGCGCGGTCGCGCTCTCGCGCGTCGGCCCGCCATCTACGCCGCGCGAGACCACGCGCGTACTGGATGGCGCCGATGCCGCCGTTGCGTCGGCCACGTTCGACGCCGGCGCGCCGCAAGCCGTCAACCCGTCTCAGGAACTCGACATGTCCCGTATCGATGCCTTTTCGACGCTACTCGGTCTCGACGACGTCGCCGCGCCGCAGCTGGGCGACGTGCAGCGCCAGTACCTCGCGGGCTTTGTCGGCGGCCTGCGCTCGTTGCGGGCGACCGAGCCCGTCGGCGTGCCCATGCTGCCCGCGCACGCGCCGTTTTCCGCCGACACGCGCGTATGGCTGGACGGCCTGCTGGCGGGCCTGTTCAGCCGCGGCGAGCCCGTCGCACGCACGACTGCGCTCGCGGTGCCGGATGCTCCCGAAGAAAAGCCGCATGGCGTGCGCATTGCCCATACGCGCCCCAAGGTCGTGCTGCTGTGGGCCTCGCAGACGGGCAACGTCGAATCGCTCGTCGAGCAATACGCAACGCAACTGATGGAATCGGGCTTCGAGATTCGCACGGCCTGCATGGCCGATTACCCGCTCGCGAACCTCGCCAGGGCGCAATACATCCTCCTGATGACGAGCACGTTCGGCGACGGCGACGCGCCCGACAACGGCGCGGCCTTCTGGAGCGCGCTCGCGGCGGACAACGCGCCACGCCTCGCCTCGCTGCGCTTTTCCGTGCTCGCCTTCGGCGACCGCAACTACGACGCGTTCTGCGGCCACGGTCGCAAGCTCGACGCGCGCCTCGAAGCGCTGGGCGCCACGCGTCTCATGGAGCGCGTGGATTGCGACAGCGAATACCAGAGCGCCGCCGACGCATGGCTCGAGCGCATCGTGGTGCGCATCAAGCAGGAGGACGCGGCGCTGCACGCGGTGCCCGCCGACGGTTCGATTCCCGAGGTGCTGCCCGGCTGCGCGGCGACGAAGGCACGCCCGGCCACCTCGAAGCTGCTGAAGAACGCGCGCCTGAACATGAAGGGCGCGACGAAGGACACGCGCTACTTCTCGCTCGCAACGGGCGAGGCGGGCCTCGACTATGAAGCGGGCGACGCGCTCGGCGTGTGGCCCACCAATTGTCCCGCGCTCGTCGACGAGTTGCTGGAACTCACGCGCCTCGCCGCCGACACGCCGGTCGCCGTGAGCGGCCACGGCGAGATGCGCCTTGGCGAGGCGCTTGGCAAGCACTACGAGGTCGCGCGCCCGAACCCCGATGCGCTCGCGTTCATTGCGTCGCGCACGCGCTCGCGGGGCCTCGCCGAGATGCTCGACGATTCGCGCAAGGGCGATCTGCGCAACTGGCTCTGGGGCCAGCAGCTCGCCGACGTGCTCCACGAATATCCCGTCGACATGAGCGCGCCCGAACTGCTCGGCATGCTCAAGCGCCTGCAGCCGCGGCTCTATTCGATTTCGTCGAGCCCGAAGGCGCATGCGGGCGAAGTGCATCTGACCGTTTCGGCCGTGCGTTACAACAACGGCCGCCGCGAGCGCAAGGGCGTGGCCTCGACCTTCCTCGCCGACCGCGCGCAGGAGGGCAGCGTCCCCGTGTTCGTGCAGAAGAGCACGCATTTCCGGCCGCCGCGCAGCGGCGACGCGCCGATGATCATGATCGGTCCCGGCACGGGCGTCGCGCCCTTCCGCGCCTTCCTGCACGAGCGCCAGGCGCGCGGCGACACGGGCCGCAACTGGCTGTTCTTCGGCGAGCAGCACGCGGCCACCGACTTCTACTACCGCGACGAACTGGAGCAAATGCGCAAGGATGGCCATCTCGACCGGCTCGACCTCGCGTTTTCGCGCGACCAGAGCGAGAAGGTCTATGTGCAGGACCGCATGCGCGAGCAGGGCGCGCAGCTATGGGCCTGGCTGCAGGAAGGGGCGCACCTCTATGTGTGCGGCGATGCGAGCCGCATGGCGAAGGACGTGGATACGGCGCTCAGGGAGGTGGTGGCGGGCCATGGCGGCATGAGCGCCGAGGCCGCGCACGACTACGTCAGTGCGCTCGGACGGGACAAGCGCTACCTGCGCGACGTCTATTGAAGGGGCGCGGCGCGGCTTCGGTGCGGTCCGGCGAGGGCCGGCCGCCTGCGCGCCACGTCTGCAGCGCGCGAAAGCGGCGCGTGCGCGCCTGGTCCGTGCGCACGAAGCTTTCGTCTTCTTTGCCGAGCCCGGCATAAAGGCCGCCCCGGGCGCCTTTGGCCACGACGGGTTCGGGCAGCAGGATGGCGATCAGAAACGTCAGGCACGAGCCTGCGAACACCGCCACCACGCTCATCGAGATCGATTCGAACATCCGTTTGTCCCCCGGTAGAATGGTGTCCGGCGGCCGACGCCGTGCGTATCGCGCACCGCATCGCCGCCATCGCAAACCATTTTGCTCAGGGCGCGCGTCCACGTCCAAGACGATATTCGGATCGTCACGATAAGCGCGCCTTATGAAAAAAACCGGAGATATTCGGGAGGCAGCCATCTTGATGCTTCGCTCGATACGCTACGTGCTCACCGTGGCGGAGTTGAAGAATTTCACGCGCGCAGCCGAAGTGCTGCACGTCTCGCAGCCGGCGCTCTCACAGCAGATCCGCCAGCTGGAAAACGATCTCGGCGGCGCGCTGTTCGACCGCAGCGGCCGCGCCATCAGCCTCACCGAATTCGGGCGCGTGTACATCGAACACGCGCGCCAGGCGCTCGCGCATCTCGACGCCGGCAAGCGCGCGCTCAACGAGGTGCGCGACCTCACGCGCGGCCTGCTGCGGCTCGCCTATACCCCGACCTTCGCGGAATATCTGATCGGCCCGGCCCTGCGCGGCTTTCGCGAGGCGCACCCGGCCATCGCGCTCGACGTGAGCGAGCGGCCGCTCGAAGATATCGAAGGCGGACTCGAGCGTGACGAACTCGATCTCGGCATCGGCTTCACGGATGTGCGCTCCGACGAAATCGAAGTGCGTCCGCTGTTTGCCGAGCACATGGCGCTGCTCGTGGCCACGCGCCATCCACTGGCGCGCCGCCGCGCGGAGGTGACGGCCGAGCAGCTGGGGACGATGCCGCTTGCGCTATTGAGCCCCGACTTCGTGGTGCGGCGCTTCGCCGATGCCTATTTCCGTGCGCATCAGTTGATTCCGCGCGTGATGCTGCAAGCCAATTCAGTGGGCACGGTGCTCAAGCTCGTGAAGGACGGCACGCTCGCCACGCTGCTGCCTTCGGCGGTGCTGCGCGAGCATCGCGGGCTCGTCACGCTGCCCGTCACGCCGGCGTTGCCGCAGCGCACCGTCGCGCTGCTCAAGCGGCGGCGCGCATCGAGCACGCTCGCCGCCAACGCGTTCTCCGATGTGCTGCTCGCGTTGATTTCGCAGGAAGGGTTGGGCGAAGCCTGAGGCGGCCTTTGGTTTTCTCGTCGGCTCAGGGTTGGTCGGACGACAGCAGGTTGTGGAAGAAGTCCACGGCGTGCTGGCGGGTCGGCATGGTCCCGAGCGTGGCGGCCGGGTCGAGCCCCGAGCGCCGCGCCGTGCCGCTCACGAGGCTCTTTTGCAGGTCGTTGAGCGGGCGGGCGAGATTGGTGGCGATGAATCCGGAAGCGGGCGGCGCGGCGATGGCCGGCACGTCGGTGCGCGGCGCGTCCAGCGTGAGCAGCGCAGCGAGCGTGGGTGCGGCGGCCACGCGCTGGCTCGCGAGCATGTCGGCGGGCGCGATGCCGAGCCAGTCGCGCAGGGTGGCGAGAATCGACGTGTGGTCGTAGGGCGTGGCGCCGGGCGAGCGGAACACGGTGCCCGGCGCAATATACGGCGACACCACGACCGCCGGCACGCGCACGCCGAAGCTGTCGAAGGCGAAGTTCTGGTCGCCGGGCGCGCTCGCGGCATCGGGCGCCACGGCGTTGGCGGGCGGCAGCACGTGGTCGTAGGTGCCGCCGTGCTCGTCGTAGGTGATCACGAGCAGCGTCTCGGGCCATGCGGGCGAGGTGCTCAACGCATGCCAGATGTCGTAGAGAAAGCTCTCGCCCGCATAGACATCGTGGGGCGGGTGCTGGTCGTTGGGATCGAGCAGAAAACGCGGCTCGATGAACGAATACCGCGGCAGCGTGTTGTTCTGGCAGTCGGAGACGAAGTTGCTGAAGCGCTGGAAGTTCGTCTTGTATTTCGGATCCCATAACGTCGGGAACATCGTGAGCGTGAGCGAGGGCGCGACGAGGGCGGCGCTGTACACGGCCCAGCTTGCGCCCATGTCGCCCAGCACGTTGAAGATGGTGCGCACCTGCCACTCGAACGGATCGGGCGGCGTGCCGTTGTCGACGTGGCCGTTCGACGTGCCCGCGTGGGCGAAGGCGCGGTTCGGCCAGGTCTGGCTCGGCACAGGGGCGAACCAGGCGTCGCAGACGGCGTATTCGCGCGCGAGCGTCGAGAGCACCTTCAACTGATCGGGGCTGTGGCACTGCATGACCTGGCTGGCGTCGGTCGTCGCGGTCGTTTCGTAGTCTTGCACGAAGCCCGACATGGGCGTTGCGCCTGCCGCGTTGCCGAGCAGTTGCACGCGCACGTTCGCGAACGTCTCCTGCGGATCGGGGTCGGGCAGCGTGGCCGTCGAGGCCGGCATGGTGGCGGCGATGGTGGCGCCGGCCTTCGTCGGGTTGCTCAGGCCCATCGTGAGCCCATCGAATGGCCGTTCCGCGCTGGCCGCGGGCAGGAAATGGGTGGGGCTGCTGCCGTTCGTGTACAAGCCGCCAAGCATTGTGTCGAACGATCGGTTCTCGAACATCACGACAACGACGTGCTTGATGTTCTGCAGGGACATGGGCTCTCTCCGTCACGCGGGTTTGACGAAGAATAGTGGTGCAGGCGGGTGGATTCGGCAAGGTTCGGCAACCCTGAGAAAACCTGCCGACGCCTCGGGGGTGTCTTCGGGCGTACCAGCTGCAGCACCCCACGACCGCCGCCGGTCGATCCAGCGGGCCGCCCAGCCCTGTGGGATAATTGCGAGTTCTGCCCAGAGCGCAGCTCAAGAGGTTGTTCGCAAGGGCGTGCGTGGGGCCTTTATTCCCGTGGCCCGCTTCCTTTCTGCGATTTTTCTTCTACAGCCACAATGCCCGCATACCGTTCCAAAACCTCCACCGCCGGCCGCAACATGGCAGGTGCGCGTTCCCTCTGGCGCGCCACCGGCATGAAAGACGAAGACTTTGCCAAGCCGATCATCGCGGTCGTCAACTCGTTCACCCAGTTCGTCCCCGGCCATGTGCACCTGAAAGACCTCGGCCAGCTCGTTGCGCGCGAAATCGAAGCCGCGGGCGGCGTGGCCAAGGAATTCAACACGATCGCCGTCGATGACGGCATCGCCATGGGCCACGACGGCATGCTGTATTCGCTGCCGAGCCGCGACATCATCGCGGATTCGGTCGAATACATGGTCAACGCGCACTGCGCCGACGCCATGGTCTGCATCTCGAACTGCGACAAGATCACCCCGGGAATGCTGATGGCCGCCATGCGCCTGAACATCCCCGTGATCTTCGTCTCGGGTGGCCCGATGGAAGCGGGCAAGACGCGCCTCGCGAACCCGGTCACCAAGGCCATCGAAGTCAAGAAGCTCGACCTGATCGACGCCATGGTGATCGCGGCCGACACCAAGTACTCCGACGCCGAAGTGGCCGAAGTCGAGCGCTCCGCCTGCCCGACCTGCGGTTCGTGCTCGGGCATGTTCACGGCCAACTCGATGAACTGCCTGACCGAGGCGCTGGGCCTCTCGCTGCCGGGCAACGGCACCGTGGTCGCCACGCACGCCGACCGCGAACAGCTCTTCAAGCGCGCCGGCCGCCGTATCGTCGAACTCGCGCGCCAGTACTACGAGCAGGAAGACGAGCGCGTGCTGCCGCGCTCGGTGGGCTTCAAGGCGTTCGAAAACGCCATGACGCTCGACATCGCCATGGGCGGCTCGACCAACACCATCCTCCACTTGCTGGCCATTGCGCAGGAAGCGGGCATCGAGTTCGGCATGGCCGACATCGACCGCCTTTCGCGCGTCGTGCCGCAGCTGTGCAAGGTCGCGCCGAACACGAATAAGTACCACATCGAAGACGTGCACCGCGCGGGCGGCATCATGGCGATCCTCGGTGAACTGGAGCGCGCCGGCAAGCTGCACACCGATGTGCCGACCGTGCACACGCCGACGCTCGGCGACGCGCTCGCGCAATGGGATATCACGCGCACCCAGGACGAGGCGGTCAAGACGTTCTACATGGCTGGCCCGGCCGGCGTTCCGTCGCAGGTCGCTTTCAGCCAGAACACGCGCTGGCCGAGCCTCGACTCGGACCGCGCCGAAGGCTGCATCCGCTCGTACGAGCACGCGTTCTCGAAGGAAGGCGGCCTCGCCGTGCTGACCGGCAACATCGCGCTCGACGGCTGCGTGGTGAAGACCGCGGGCGTGGACGACAGCATCCTCGTGTTCGAAGGCACGGCTCACGTGACCGAGTCGCAGGACGAAGCGGTGGAAAACATCCTCGCCGACAAGGTCAAGGCCGGCGACGTGGTGATCGTGCGCTATGAAGGGCCGAAGGGCGGCCCCGGCATGCAGGAAATGCTCTACCCGACGAGCTACATCAAGTCGAAGGGCCTCGGCAAGGCGTGCGCACTGCTGACCGACGGCCGCTTCTCGGGCGGCACCTCGGGCCTCTCGATCGGCCATTGCTCGCCGGAAGCGGCGGCAGGCGGCGCGATCGGCCTCGTGCGCGACGGCGACAAGATCCGCATCGACATTCCGAACCGCACGATCAACGTGCTGGTCCCGGACGACGAACTCGCGCGCCGCCGCGAAGAGCAGAACGCCAAGGGCTGGAAGCCGGCGAAGGCGCGTCCGCGCAAGGTGTCGGCGGCGCTGAAGGCCTATGCCAAGCTCGTGATGTCGGCAGACAAGGGCGCCGTGCGCGATCTCTCGCTGCTCGACGACTAAGCCTCGAATGAGGGGCGGGCCGCGCGGCTCGCCTCGAACAGGAAGGGCAAAAAAATCGAGCCTCCCACGGTGACGTGGGAGGCTCGATTCGTTTATGGCGCACGTCCCCCGCGCAACGCACGGGGGCGGGGTCCATCACTTACTTCGCAGCAGCAGCAAGCGCGGCGTTGAACGTCGTGCTCGGGCGCATGACTTCAGCAAGCTTCGCGAAGTCCGGCTTGTAGTAGCCGCCGATGTCGACCGGCTTGCCCTGAACCGCGGCCAGCTCGCCCACGATCTTCTGCTCGTTCTCGGCCAATGCCTTCGCCAGCGGCGCGAAGTGTGCCGCGAGTTCCGCGTCGTCCTTCTGCGCGGCCAGTTCCTGCGCCCAGTACATCGAGAGGTAGAACTGGCTGCCGCGGTTGTCCAGCTCGCCGGTCTTCGGCGAGGGGCCCTTGTTGTTGTCGAGCAGCTTGCCGGTGGCGGCGTCGAGCGTCTTCGCGAGCAGCTTGGCGCGCGCGTTGTTCGTCTTGATGCCGAGGTCTTCCAGCGAAACGGCCAGCGCGAGGAATTCGCCGAGCGAGTCCCAGCGCAGGTGGTCTTCCTGAACCAGCTGCTGCACGTGCTTCGGAGCCGAACCGCCGGCGCCCGTTTCGTACATGCCGCCGCCGGCCATCAGCGGAACGATCGAGAGCATTTTCGCCGAGGTGCCCAGTTCCATGATCGGGAACAGGTCGGTCAGGTAGTCGCGCAGGATGTTGCCCGTGACCGAGATCGTGTCCAGGCCGCGGATCACACGCTCGAGCGTGTAACGCATCGCGCGCACTTGCGACATGATCTGGATGTCGAGGCCGGTCAGATCGTAATCCTTGAGGTACGTTTCGACCTTCTTGATCACTTCGTTTTCGTGCGGACGGTACGGGTCGAGCCAGAACACGGCCGGCGTGTTCGAGTTCTTCGCGCGCGTGACGGCGAGCTTGACCCAGTCGCGGATCGGCTCGTCCTTCACGAGGCACATACGCCAGATGTCGCCTTGCTCGACCGGCTGCGTGAGCGCTTCGAGCACTTCGCCCGTGGCGTTGTCGACGATGCGCGCCGTGCCGTCCTGCGTGATCTCGAACGTCTTGTCGTGCGAACCGTACTCTTCAGCCTTCTGCGCCATCAGGCCGACGTTCGGCACCGTGCCCATCGTGCGCGGGTCGAATGCGCCGTTGGTCTTGCAGAAGTTGATGATTTCCTGGTAGATGCGCGCGAACGTGCTTTCCGGAATCAGGCACTTCGTGTCGGCCGGGCGGCCGTCGGCGCCCCACATCTTGCCGCCTGCGCGGATCATGGCCGGCATCGAAGCGTCGACGATCACGTCGTTCGGTGCGTGCAGGTTCGAGATGCCCTTGGCCGAGTCGACCATGGCGAGCGCCGGACGGTGCTCGTGGCATGCGTGCATGTCGCGGATGACTTCTTCGCGCTGCGATTCCGGCAGCTTCTCGATCTTCGTGTAGAGATCGACGAGGCCGTTGTTCACGTTCACGCCGAGTTCTTCGAACAGCTTGGCGTGCTTGGCGAACGCGTCCTTGTAGAACACGCGCACGGCGTGGCCGAACACGATGGGGTGCGAAACCTTCATCATGGTCGCCTTCACGTGCAGCGAGAGCATGACGCCGGTCTTGCGCGCGTCTTCCATCTGGTCTTCGTAGAAGGCCAGCAGGTGCTTCTTGCTCATGAACATGCTGTCGACGATCTCGCCGGCTTGCAGCTTGACCTTCGGCTTGAGCACGATGGTTTCGCCGGCCTTCGTCACGAGCTCCATGCGGACTTCGCGGTCCTTGTCGTTCGTGATCGACTTTTCGCCGTGGTAGAAGTCGCCGTGCTTCATGTGCGCGACGTGGGTGCGCGAAGCCATGCTCCACTCGCCCATGCTGTGCGGGTGCTTCTTCGCGTAGTTCTTGACCGCGAGCGGTGCGCGGCGGTCCGAGTTGCCTTCGCGCAGCACCGGGTTCACGGCCGAACCGAGGCACTTCGAATAGCGCTTCTGGATCGCCTTTTCTTCGTCGGTCTTCGGATCTTCGGGGAAGTCAGGGACCTTGTAGCCCTTGCCCTGGAGTTCCTTGATCGCGGCGACGAGCTGCGGCACCGATGCGCTGATGTTCGGCAGCTTGATGATGTTCGTTTCCGGCAACTGCGTGAGACGGCCCAGTTCGGCCAGGTTGTCCGGCACGCGCTGTTCTTCCGTGAGGAATTCCGGGAACTCGCCGAGGATACGGCCCGCAACGGAGATATCGCTGGTCTCGACGTTCACGCCGGCCGGCGCAGCGAAAGTGCGGATGATCGGCAGAAACGCGCTGGTGGCGAGCAGCGGCGCTTCATCGGTCAGGGTATAGATGATGGTGGGTTGCTGGGTACTCATCGGCTTCTTGGCGGGGTTCAAAAACGGGGTGATAACACCACCGGCTGCGCGCAGTCGGCGAAACACCTGGATTTTGCCTCAATTTGCAGCGGGCCGGGGACCAAGCGTGCCTATATTTCATATCGTGGAAAGCGCTTGCGCAATGTTAATTGACCAGAAAGTTGGCGCGTTTGCCTTGATCGGCCGGCCCTGCGCTGAAAACGTTTCCGCGCCGGAGCCCCGTTCTATAAGGCTTTGCGAGCCGATACCGATGTTTCGGCTGCGCCTCCATGGTTTTGTGGATCGTACCCTTGATTGACTGTCAAGCTGGTAAAGACCCTTGTGAAAAGAGAAGTGAATCGGGGAGTCTTATATAAGAATTTTGTCCCGCGAGGCTCACCGAAGGCCACGAAAACGGTTGCCTTGCTAATCAATTCGTGGTCTCATTGCCCCCATGTTCGATCACTGCCTTTACTTCAATTCGTCGGCGCTCGCGCGACTCGTCGAGCGCGAGTGGAGCGCCGTCTATGCGCCGTTCGGTCTCACGCCTGCGCAAGGTTTCGTGCTGCGCGTCGTGCTGGCGAAACCCGGCTGCCTCGCGAGCGACGTCGCGCAAACGCTCGGCATCGCGCGGCCCACGGCGACGCGTCTCGTCGACAACCTGTGCGAGAAGGACTTGCTCGAGCGCCGCCAGGGCGAGGCCGATGGCCGCGAATGGGGACTCTTTCCCACGGCGGGCGGCACGGCGCTCGACGGCCCGATCAACGGCGCGAGCGCCGAAGTCGCGCGGCGTCTGCGTGCGCAAGTGGGCCCCGACCTCTTCGAGTCGACGGTCACGGGCATGCGCAAGATCCGCAAGGGACTCGCGTAGGGCGTTCGCGCCTTTTTTAAAACTCAAATGATTGTCTTGCTAATCAATAGGGAGAAGAGCGATGAACGAAGCGGCGCTAAAAGGGACGGGGGAGGAAGCCTGGCGTTGGGCGATCGGCATGGCGATCGCCGCGCTGGCGGTAGGCGGCGTGGTTGCGGCGATTCTCGTCATGCCGCGCGCGGCGGAGGCAAACAACCGCGTGTGCATAACGGCCTACGCCAACGACCTGCACGCGGATCTCGCGGCGTTCGCGCAAGACCCGGCGTGGCAGGCGCAATACGTCGAGGCGCTCACGGCGTGCGCGCGTTGAACGCTCACGCCGTGCGCCGCCGCGTTACTTGCGGTTCAGGAACGCGAGCAGGTCGGCGTTGACCTGTGCGGCCATCGTCGTGCACATGCCGTGCGGGCCGCCCGGGTAGATCTTGAGCGTCGCATCCTTGACGATCTTCGCGGAGAGCTTGCCCGCGTCGTCGATCGGCACGATCTGGTCGTCGTCGCCGTGCAGGATCAGCGTGGGCACGTCGAACTTCTGGAGGTCTTCCGTGTAATCGACTTCGGAGAACTCGTGCACGCAGTCATGCAGCGCGAGGATGCCGCCCCACATGCCCTGCTGCCAGAACGAATCGACCACGCCCTGCGAGACCTTCGCGCCGCTGCGGTTGTAGCCGTAGAACGGCACGGCGAGGTCCTTGAAGAACTGCGAGCGGTCGTCGATCACGCCCTTGCGGATGCCGTCGAACACATCCTTGGGCAGGCCGCCCGGATTCTTCTCGCTCTTGATCATGATGGGCGGTACCGCGCCGATCAGCACCGCGCCCGAGACGCGCTTCGAGCCGTGGCGTCCGATGTAGCGCGCGACTTCGCCGCCGCCCGTGGAGTGGCCCACGAGCGTGGCGTCCTGCACGTCGAGCTTGTCGAGCAGGTCGGCCAGGTCGTCGGCCCAGGTGTCCATGTCGTTGCCCTTGGCGGGCTGATCGGAGCGGCCGTGGCCGCGGCGGTCGTGCGCGATCGTGCGAAAGCCGTTTTGCACGAGAAAGAGCATTTGAGCGTCCCACGCGTCGGCGGTCAGTGGCCAGCCGTGGGAGAAGACGACGGGCTTGCCGCTGCCCCAATCCTTGTAATAGATCGACGTGCCATCGCGGGTGGTGAAGGTGCTCATGGAAACTCTCCAGTTTCTTTTACAGCATCACAAGGCAGGCAGACGCCGGCGCATCGGCGCGCGCGGTCGCGCTTCGCGCGGCGGTTCGTGGCGGCGTCCAGGGATAGGCAATGCGGGTGGAACGTGCCGGCGCCTGCGCGTCATGGAAAGAGGCAGGCGGCACGCGGGTCAGTATAGAGAGAACGCCTGAGCGATGACGCGAAGCTGTGCGGCTTGAAATCTTCGCGGCGCCGCGGATGTTTGCAGACGGCTCGTGAACTTCAACCCCGCCGCGCGCGGCTAGGCGACTTCCGCGCCGACCGCCTCGCGCAGATAGTCGCCGAGAAAATCGACAAAACTGCGCAGCTTCGCGGAGAGCTTGTTGCGCTCGAGATAGATCGCGTGGATATCGGCGTTCGGCAGCGCCCAATCCGTGAGCAGCGGCACGAGTTCGCCGCGCTCGATAGCCTCGCCGATTTCCCACTGCGAGCGCACGACGATGCCGCGGCCGTCGAGCGCCCAGCGCAGCACGGTGCTGCCGTCGTTGCTCGACAGCGCGCCGTCGACCTTCACGGTCTCCGTGCGCTTGCCGCGCGAAAAGTGCCAGGTGCCGTAAGCCGAGTCGTTTTCGCGTAGCACGATGCAGGCGTGGCGCGTCAGATCGTGCGGCGCCGATGGCTTGCCATGCCGCTTCAAATAAGCCGGCGACGCGCACACGACGCGCCGGTTCTTGAGCAGCAACCGCGCATTGATGCGCGCGTCGGGCACCTCGCCGAAGCGGATGCCGAGATCGAAGCCTTCTTCCTGAAGGCTGAGCGGGCGCTCCGTCAACTGCAGCTGAATCTTCATCGAGGGAAAGCGCTCGACATAGGCGGACACCGCGGGCGCCACATGCGCGCGGCCAAAACCGAACGACGCGTTCACGCGCAGCAGCCCGGCCGGTTCCCCGCGGCTGCGCGTGACGAGCTGTTCCAGTTCCGAGAGTTCGTCGAGGATGCGCGAGCCGTTCGCGAGATACAGCTCGCCTTCCGGCGTGAGGGAAAGACGCCGCGTGGTGCGGTTCACGAGCCGCACGCCAAGGCGCTGCTCCAGTTGCGCGAGCCGCTTGCTCACGGCGGGCGGCGTGACCCCCAGCTCGCGTGCCGCCGCCGCCAGATTGCGGTTGCGCGCCACGAGCGCAAACAGATTCAGATCGGAAAACGCGTCCATTGCGCCGCTCCCGTTGGCTTGCTTGATTCGTTCCTGGTAGTTACGACCGGATTGCTTTAACGGAAACCCAATCGTCCAAGGCATCAATTAGACTGCATGCAACCTCGGGAGACAAGCATGTTCGACGGTTTCACAGACGCATCGGCAGACATCGAAGGCGTTCGCATTCACGCCATCCAGGGCGGACGCGGCCCCGCGCTGCTGCTCCTGCACGGCCATCCGCAAACCCACGCCATCTGGCACAAGGTGGCGCCGACGCTCGCGCAACATTTCACGGTGATTGCCGCCGACCTGCGCGGCTACGGCGACAGCGGCAAACCGCAGGGCACGCCCGACCACGCCAACTACGCGAAGCGCCGCATGGCGCTCGATCAGGTCGCGCTCATGCGCGGCCTCGGCTTCCCGTCGTTCGCGGTCATGGGTCACGACCGGGGCGGACGCGTCGCCGCGCGCATGGCGATCGACCATCCCGACGCGGTCACGCGGCTCATTACGCTCGACGTCGCGCCGACCGTCGCGATGTACGAGCAGACGTCGTTCGAATTTGCACGCGCTTACTGGCACTGGTTCTTTCTCGTGCGTCCGGCGCCGTTTCCGGAAACGCTGATCCGCGCCGACCCCGATCTGTATCTGAAGCAGACCATGGGCGCGCGCAGCGCCGGGCTCGCGCCATTCGCTCCCGAGGCCTACGCGGAGTATTTGCGCTGCCTCTCCGATCCGGCGACGGCACACGGCATCTGCGAGGACTATCGGGCGTCGATCACGATCGACCTCGAACACGACCGCGCGGATCTGGCGGCGGGCAAGCGCATCGCGTGCCCGTTCCTCGCGTTGTGGGGCGCGCACGGCACGGTTGGCCAGTGCTTCGATCCGCTGGCCGAGTGGCGTAGATGGAACGCCGGCGTGAGCGGCGAGGCGCTGCCGTGCGGCCACTACCTCGCCGAAGAAGCGCCCCAGTTGCTCCTCGAACGCGTGCTGCCGTTTCTCCAGCGCTGATCCGCTCGTTCGTCACTATTCAGTCTTCAGTCGGGCTTCATCATGTCTTCACACACGCTTTACCGGAAACTGGTTGATTCGCACACCGTATCGATCGTCGACGCCGAGCACGTTCTGCTCTACGCCGATCTGCACATCATGAACGAGTACACGAGCCCGCAAGCGTTCGCGGGCCTGCGCGAGAAGGGCCTGCGCGTGCGCCGCCCGCGCCAGCAGATGGGCGTGGTCGATCACGTGATTCCCAGCAAGCCGGTGCCCGTGGCCGCGCGCACGATCGAGATCGTCGACGCCGCGAAGCAGGCCGCGAACTTCACGCGCAACTGCGTGGAGCAGGGCATTCATCTGTTCGATATCCACGACCCCATGCAGGGCATCGAGCACGTGGTTGCGCCTGAGATCGGCCTGATCCGCCCCGGCATGGTCGTGCTGTGCGGCGACAGCCACACGACGACCTACGGCGCACTGGGCGCGCTCGGCTTCGGCATCGGCACCTCGGAAGTCGAGCACGTCCTGGCGACGCAGACGCTCGTGTATCGCGTCGCGAAGGACATGCGCATCGTGGTGGACGGCGTGCTGCCGCCGGGAACGACGTCGAAGGACCTCGTGCTGCACATCATTGCGAAGATCGGCGCGCAGGGCGCGCGCGGCTACGCCGTCGAATATGCGGGCGCAGCGATCGCCGGGCTCTCCGCCGAGGCGCGCATGACCCTCTGCAACATGACCGTGGAGGCGGGCGCGCGCGCCGCGCTGATCGCGCCCGACCGCACGACGCTCGACTACGTGGCCGGCAAGGTCCGCGACCTCGACGCGAAGACGCTCGACGCCGCGTGCAACGCGTGGTCGCAATTGCGCTCCGATGACGACGCGCATTTCGATATCGAGCATCGCTTCGACGCCGCGCGCGTCGCGCCTTACGTCACATGGGGGACGAGCCCGGACCAGGCGCTGCCGGTGGACGGCCGCATTCCCGAGGCAGCCGAAGGCGCGGGTCTCGACGCCGCGACGCTGCACAAGGCGCTCGACTACATCGGCCTCGCCGCGGGCGCGCCGATCGAGGGCACGCCCATCGACCGCGTCTTCATCGGCTCCTGCACGAACGCGCGCATCGAGGATCTTCGCGCTGTCGCCCGGGTCGTGCGCGGCCGCAAGGTGGCCGCATCGGTGCGCGCGATGGTCGTGCCGGGCTCGGGCATGGTGCGCGACCAGGCCGAGCGCGAAGGCATTGCGCAAGTGCTGATCGACGCGGGGTTCGAGTGGCGCCAGCCGGGCTGCTCGATGTGTCTCGCGATGAACGACGATGTGCTCGCGCCGGGCGAGCGCTGCGCGTCGACGACCAACCGCAATTTCGAAGGGCGCCAGGGGCGCGACAGCAAAACGCATTTGATGAGTCCCGCGATGGCCGCCGCCGCCGCGATAGCGGGCCGCATCGTCGACATTCGCAAGGAGCTTGCACATGGCTAAGCCGTTCATGATCTCGGGCGTGGCCGCGCCGCTGCCGGTCAACAACCTCGACACCGACCAGATCATGCCGAAGCAGTTTCTGCTCGGCATCGATAAATCGGGACTCGCGCGCGGGCTGCTGTACGACCTGCGCTTCGATGCCGATGGCCGCGCGCGTGAGACGTTCGTGCTCAACCGCGCCGAGTATCGCGGCGCGAAGGTGCTGATCGGCGGCTCGAACTTCGGCTGTGGATCGAGCCGCGAACACGCCGTGTGGGGCCTGCAGCAGGCGGGGTTCGAAGCCGTGATCGCGCCGAGCTATGGCGAGATCTTCTATTTCAATTCGACGAACAACCGGCTGCTGCTCGTCACGCTGCCGCCGCAACAGGTCGAGGCGCTGGTCGCGGAGATCGCGAGCGGCGACGACAAGCGTGTGTCGATCGATGTCGAACACGAAGTCGTGATCGCGCCTTCGGGCAAGCGCTATGCGTTCTCGCTGCCGCCGCGCCAGAAGCAGATGCTCGTGGAAGGACTCGACATGATCGGCATGACGCTGCGCCAGCAGGAAGCGATCGACGCGTTCGAAGCGAAACACTTGGCCGCGCAGCCGTGGTGCCGCATTGACCTTCCGGCGCAACAGCAGCGCGGATAACACCCTCAGTCAGCCCTCATTGATAACCAGACCGTTCGCGCGACGCGCGCAACGGCACAGGGGCGCACTGACCGCCGCGCGCGGCGAGTGCGCCCATACGGAGACACCCATGAACATTGCCGCAGTCCATCCGCAGGACGCCGCCGCGCTGGAGCCCAGCGTCGTGCGCAAGGTCTCACGACGCATAACGCCGTTCATCATCGTCCTGTATTTCCTCAGCTTTCTGAACCGCGTCAACGTCGGCTTCGCGGGGCTCACGATGAATCACGACATCGGGCTCACACAGGCCATGTTCGGCGTTGGCGCGGGGATTTTCTTCGTCGGCTATATCGCGGCCGGCATGCCGTCGAACCTCGCGCTGCAGCGCGTCGGCGCGCGCAGATGGATCGCATTGCTGATGGTGGCATGGGGTCTGCTCTCCGCGGCCACGGCGTTCGTCACGGGCCCGTACAGCTTCTATACGCTGCGCTTCGTGCTCGGTCTCGCCGAAGCGGGTTTCTTTCCCGGCATCATTCTCTACCTGAGCTTCTGGTTTCCCGCGCGCCATCGCGCCTTCGTCACGGCGATGTTCATGACCGCCGCGCCGCTCTCGAACATGATCGGCTCGCCCATCTCGGGCGCGCTCATGAGCCTCGAGGGCGCGGCGCATCTGCACGGCTGGCAGTGGCTCTTCCTCGTCGAAGGCGCGCCCACCGTGCTGCTCGGCATCGTTTCGTACTTCTATCTGACCGACCGGCCCGAGGACGCGCAGTGGCTCGCACCCGCCGAGCGCGAGTGGCTGAGCGGCGAAATGCGGCGCGAACGCGAAGCCAAGGCGGCGCAGAGCAAATCGAGCGTGTGGGGCGCCGTGAAGGACCCCCGCGTGCTGCTGCTCGCGCTCGTCTATGCGGGCACGTCGACGGGGCTCTACGCCATCGGCATCTGGGCGCCGATGATCATCCACCACTTCGGCTTCAGCTACTTCGAACTGGGCCTGGTGAACGCGATACCGAATCTGTTCGCGGTCGTGACGATGGTGCTGTGGGCGCGCAACTCGGACCGCACCAACGAACGGCGCCTGCATGTTGCGATTGCGTGTCTCGCGGCCGGTATCGGCATGCTGATGTCCGGCCACGCCGCCAACGCCATTGTGCTGATCATTGGGCTCTCGATCGCGAACTTCGGCATCAACGCGGCGAAGCCGCCGCTCTGGAGCATGCCCACGCAGTTTCTCTCGGGTTCTGCCGCGGCTGCGGGCATCGCGATCATCAACGCGATGGGCAGCCTCATCGGCGGCACCATCGGCCCGATGGTGATCGGCCGCCTGCGCGACCTGAGCGGCGACTATTCGCTGGGGCTGTATTTCGTCAGCGCCACGCTGCTTGTCTCGGCGGCGCTCGCGTATGCGTTCGGGTCGCGCGGCCGAAGAATCCAGCCGCAGCCGTGAAACAGGCGGCCCGGCCCGCGCCGCTCGCGGCGAGGGCCAGAAGAGACACTGCACGGTTCAGGCATCGCATCCCGCGCGATACGCGATAATCGCGCTTTATCGATTCCCGTCTCTCTCGTATGTCGACGCCTGAACCGGTCTCGTCCGGGCACTCCTGGTGGGGCGTGCTCGTCCTGGCGCTCTCGGCCTTCATTTTCAACACGACCGAATTCGTGCCCGTTGCGCTGCTGAGCGCCATTGGCGAGAGCCTGCACATGAAGCCGACCGACGTCGGCCTCATGCTGACGATCTACGCGTGGACGGTGGCCGTGGCGTCGCTGCCCTTGATGCTGCTGACGCGCAACGTCGAACGCCGCAAGCTGCTGACGTGGATATTCGCGCTCTTCGTCGTCAGCCATATCGTGACCGGCGTGGCGTGGAACTTCACGGTGCTGATGGTGGGCCGGATCGGCATTGCGTTTGCGCACGCCATTTTCTGGTCGATTTCCGTCTCGCTGGTGGTGAGGCTCGCGCCGCCCGGCAACAAGAGCCGGGCGCTCGCCATGCTCGGCATGGGCACCTCGATCGCCATGGTGGCCGGCATTCCGCTTGGCCGCGTGATCGGCGAGACGCTGGGCTGGCGGCAGACCTTCTTCGTCATTGCGGGCGCGGCGGCGATTGCACTGCTCATGCTGCGCGTGATGCTGCCCGTGTTGCCGAGCCAGCAAACGGGCTCGTTCAGCAGCGTGCCCGTGCTGTTCAGAAAGCCGATGCTCGCCTCGCTCTATCTGCTCACGGTCCTCGTGGTGACCGCGCATTTCACGTCGTACACGTATATCGAGCCCTTCATTCACACCGTGGGCCACGAAAGCAGTCAACGCATTACCTATGTCCTGATCCTGTTCGGCAGTGCCGGCATTCCCGCGGCAATATTCTTCAATCGCCTTTATCCGCGCGATCCGGCGCAGTTTCTGCAAGCGGCGGTGATCGCCGTGTGCGTGTGCCTGCTCGTGCAGTTTCCCGCCGTGCTGAGCATCGTCACGTTGTCGGTTCACACGCTGGTGTGGGGCGGCGCGATCGTTTCTTTCGGCCTTGCCATGCAGGCATGGGTGCTCAAGCTCGCGCCCGAAGCCGCGGACCTCGCGGTCTCGATCTATTCCGGCCTCTATAACGTGGGGATCGGCGCGGGCGCGCTGCTCGGCAACCATATTGCCAATGGTTTCGGTGTGTCGTGGCTCGGCAGCTTCGGCGGCGTGGTGGGCGGTCTTGGGGCTGGAGTATGCTGGCTCGCATTGCGCATGTATGCGCGGGCGCATCCATCGGAGCACTGATCGACTGCGCGCGCCGACGAACTCGCGCTACTACGCTTTCGCGAGGCGTTCACCGTGGCGTAACGGGAGGCGTCTCGCCTTCTGCGGGAGGAAACGTCAGCACCACGGCAAACCCGCCCCCGGCGGGAAACGCGAAGTTCACGCGCCCGCCGTGCGCCTTCATCACCGCCTGCACGATGGCAAGTCCAAGGCCGGAGCCCGTCGTGCGCTCCGCGCCCTCCTGGCCGATGCGCTCGAACGGACGCAACGCGGCGTCCCAGTGTTCGTGCGCAATGCCTCGTCCGTTGTCGGTCACGGTCAGCGTGACGGCCTCCGGCGCGGCGTTCACGGTGACGACGATATCGTCGGCCTTGCCGTGCAGCAGCGCGTTGTGCAGCACGTTCGACAGCGCTTCCTGCAGGCTCACGGGGTCGCCCGCGATCCAGACCTGCGGCGCGTTGCTTTCGAACGCCACTTGCACGTCGCGTTCGTCGGCGAGCGGAATCGTTCGGCCCAGCCCTTCCCTCGCGAGCTTCGCGAGGTCCACATGCTGCAGCGGGACCACTTCGGTGCGGTGAATCACCATCGCGTGATTGAGTAGCTGGCCGGTGAGCCGGCCCACGTCCGAGCAGGTGGCGCGCAGCGCTTCGAGCCGCGCGGCGTGGCGCGCGGGATCGGACTCGGTGCTGAGCAATTCGATCTGCGCGTCGAGCCGCGCGATCGGCGTGCGCATCTGGTGCGCGGCGTCGGCAATGAAGCGCTGCATGGCCGTCATGCGTTCGGCGAGGCGGCCGATCAGCCCGTTGATGGCGCCGATCAGCGCGTTGATTTCGCTTGGTGTGTCGTGCGCCACGGGCCGCAGGTCGGCCGGGTCGCGCGCGGCGATGATCTGCTCGATCTGCGCGAGCGGTCGCAGGCCGCGCCGGATCGCAAGTCCGCTCGCGCCAATGGCGAGCACGCTCATCAGCAGGATCAGCGTCCAGACCTTGAGGCTCATGTCGTTCGTGAGCTGCTGGCGGGCATGCGTCGTCTGCGCGACGGTGACGAGGGCCCAGCCTGGCGGCCGCGCGTCCGGCATGTAGCGCCCGATGGTCGCGGTGCGCACGCGCTCGCCCTGGTAGCGGGCGTTCGCGAATGTCGGACCCTGATGCGCGCTCATCGCGCTCTTCGTATCGGCGGGACCGGGAAGGTCGCCATAACCGGCGACGACGAGGCCGCGCGCGTCGACCACTTTGTAGTAGACGACGTCATAGCGCGAGAGCGTGGAGAGCGCGGCCACCGGCGGATTGAGCGCGAGCACGCCGCCCTGCACGTAGAGGTTTTCGGCGACCTGGATGGTTGCGCCCGCAAGCAGCTGGTCGTAGGCGCGCTCGGACGCAACGCCCGCGTAATAGCGCGCGATGCCCGCGAGCGCCGCTGCGCCCGACGCCACGACGAGCGCGATGAAGAGCAGCGTGCGCCCGAGCAGCGTTTTCGGGAACCAGTCAAAGCGCGGCAATTTGATATCCCATGCCGCGCGCCGTGCGGATCTCGACCGAGCTGCCCTGCAGCTTCTTGCGCACGCGCGTGACGTATTGTTCGACCGCGTTCGCGCTCGGCTCGTTGCCGTAGCTGAACAACTGGTTCAGCAGTTCTTCCTTGGGGAAGATGCGTTGCGGACGGCTGGCGAGGATTTCGAGCAGTGCGAATTCCTGGCGCGAGAGCGAAAGCGGTCTGCCGTCGAGTTCGGCAAGCCGGCTGCTGCGGTCGATGGCGAGACCGCCCAGCCTCACCACATCGTTCGCGTGCCCGCTGTTGCGGCGCAGGAGCGCCTGCACGCGCGCTTCGAGTTCGCGATAGTCGAACGGCTTGACGAGGTAGTCGTCGGCGCCGAGGCCGAGGCCGCTCACGCGGTCGTCGATGGCCGAGCGTGCGGTGAGCAGCAGCACCGGCGTGGTTGAGCCCGACGCACGCAGATGGCGCAGAATCTCGAAGCCGTCCATGCCGGGAAGCATCACGTCGAGCACGACCAGATCGAAGCGCTCCACGCCGAGCAGGCTGTTCGCCGTGGCGCCGTTCGCTTCGAGGTCCACCGCGTGACCGAGGCGCGTGAGGCGGCTGTGGACCGCCGCGCCGATTTCCGCGTCGTCCTCTACCACCAGAATGCGCATGATGCCGTTCCTGCCGAAATCTTCATGGGTGCGATTGCGGGTTTTCCCCGAGGTCTACTCTGTGTGTTTCTCAGCATTTTCTCAGACTCGCCCGGTAATCTCGCGAACCATGGAAGATAGCGCGACGTGATTACGACACGAACCAACGGAGACGGCAAGATGCGCGTGAAGTCGCCGCGGCCTTCACCGCGTCGGCGCGCGCTCGTTGCGGCCGGGCTTGGCGCGGCTGCCGTTGCCGCGGGGCTCGCGCCTGTCTGGGTGCGGGCCACGCCGCGCACGGTGCGCATTTCCAAGGGCTATGGTCTGCTGTATCTGCCGCTGCTCGTGATGGAAAAGGCGCGGCTCTTCGAGCGCCATGCGGCTCGCCAGGGGCTCGCGGACGTGAGCGTGGAGTGGGTGAGGCTCGACGGCGGCAATTCGGTCGACGACGCCATGATGGCCGGCACGCTCGACTTCGCCGCCGTGGGCGCGCCCGGCTTCATCGAACTGTGGGCGCGGGCGCGCGGCATACCGAACGTCGAGGTGATCGGCATCAGCGGCCTGTCGGCCACGGCGCTTTCGCTCAACACGAACCGGCCGCAGATCGCGACGCTGCGCGACTTCACGAGCGCCGACCGCATTGCGGTGCCGGGCATTCGCACTTCGCTGTCGGCCGTGGTGCTGCAGATGGTGGCGAGCAAGCTGCTCGGGCCGCAGCACTTCGCGCAGCTCGATTCGATCACCGTCGGCCTGCCGCATCCGCAGGCCATGCAGTCGCTGATCCGGCGCGAGGGCGGCATCACCGCGCATTTCGCGTCGCCGCCATTTTCGACGCTCGAATTGCAGCAGCCGGGCATCCATCGCGTGGTCAATTCGGTCGACGTGCTCGGGCCGCTCACGCTCGACGTGGTGTTCGCGCCCAAGCGCCTCGTCGATACCGAGCCGGCGCTGGCAAAAGCGTTCCTTCACGCGCTCGACGAGGCGAACCGGATGATCGCGCAGGACAAGGCGGCCGCGGCGCAGATCTATGTCGATTCGTCGGGCTTCGGTGCGTCGCGCGAGCACGTGGTGCAGACGCTCTCCGCACCGGAGTCGCGCTTTTCGGTCTGGCCCGAGCAGTTGATGGAGTACGTGGATTTTCTGTACATGGTGGGCACGATCAAGGCGAAGCCGCGCACATGGAACGACATGTTCGTGGCGATGCTCGGGGATTTCCGTCCGTCCTGAACATACGCATAGCCACAAATAAACGTAGGAGAACAGAGTGAATACAGACTCAACCGTCGATCAACAATCCGTCGAAGAACGGGATGTCATGTCGAAGATCGCGCGCCGCCTCATGCCGATCCTCGTCGTGATGTTTCTGATCTCGTTCATCGACCGCCAAAACGTCGGCTTCGCGAAGCTGCAGATGGTGCACAGCCTCAACATGACCGAAACGGCGTTCGGCCTTGCGTCGTCGCTGTTCTTCATCGGCTATCTGCTGTTCGAAGTGCCCAGCACGCTCGCGCTGCACCGCTTCGGCGCGCGCGTGTGGCTCGCGCGCATCATGCTCACCTGGGGCGTGATTACGGTGCTGATGGGCTTCACCACCTCGATGCAGGTGTTCTGCGGTCTGCGCCTCGCGCTGGGCGTGGCCGAAGCCGGCTTCTATCCCGGCGTGATTTACTACCTCACGCTGTGGTTTCCGCAAAGCTATCGCGCGCGCGTGCTCGGCATCTTCACGCTGGGCAGCGCGCTCGCCAATATGCTGGGCTCGCTCGTGGGCGGCTGGCTGCTGAGCCTCAATGGCGTATGGGGCCTCGCCGGCTGGCAGTGGGTGTTCATCGCCACGGGCCTGCCCGCCGTGCTGGTCGGCATCGCCGTGTTCAGGCTGCTGCCGGCGTCGTACCAGGAAGCGCGCTTTCTGAACGAGCGCGAAAAGCAGATCGTGGCGGCCGCGCACGAGCGCGAGAAGCCTGTGCACGCCGAACACGCGCAGCCCTGGAAGGCGCTGCTCGATCCGCGCGTGATGCTGTTCGCGGCGACCTACATGCTGATGTCGACATCGCTCTACGGCGTGACTTACTGGCTGCCCACGCTGGTGAAGTCGTTCGGCGTGTCGAGCAGCATGAACGGGCTGTTGAGCATGCTGCCGTGGGCGCTGGCGGTGCTGCTGCTGCTGTGGCTGCCGTCGAAGCTGCGCCGCGCGAAAAGCATTCTGCGCGCGATGGCGATCGTCGCGGCGCTCGGCACGCTGGGCTTCCTGCTGAGTCTCCTGCTGCCTTCCACGCCGCTGCGCTTCATCGCGCTCGTGTTCGGCGGCGCGTGCATTCCGCTGCTGTACCCGTGCTTCTGGTCGATGCCGCCGCGCTACTTCACCGGCGCGCGGGCGGCGGCGAGCGTCGCGGCGATCAACTCGATCGGCAATCTCGGCGGCTTCTTTGGCCAGAACCTCATGCCGCTGGCGGGCAAGCTCACGGGTACCGCGTTCGGGCCGATGATCGTGCCGATCGTGTGCCTCGCAGTGCTCGGTCTCGGCGTCGTGGTGGCGTGGGGACGTTCCGGACGCGCCATCGAGGGCGTGCCGGCTTGACCCGGGCCGCTCGTCGCGTTCATGGGGCCAGAAAGGGATCGCGATTGTATTTCTGGCGGTAACAGTGAATTCAGTCTATGGACATAGACTTTCGATAGGGCGACCCTAAAATCCACACTCATGTGAGCGTATTGCGACGCTCGATCGTGAGAGGGATTCATGGAGCAGATCATCAAGGGGGCCGTCAGGCTTGCGGGCGTGGCAAGCCGGTCCTCGCACAAGCTCGCCGTATCGCTTGCCGCCGCGTGCGCGGTGCTGGCGGGTTGCGCATCGGCCGGCGACGTCACCACGGCGGGCAACCCGGGCACGTACGTCGTTTCGGCGTCCGCGACGGGCGGGCGACTCGCGTGGGCGCGCGCCCACAAGCGCGCGGTGAGCGAGGCCACCGACTACTGCGAGAGCCGCGGCATGCAAACGAGTCTCGGCATGGAGCACACCGAAGGCCTCGAGGCGCTGCAGCAGCAGGCCTCCGTTATCCGCTTCGAGTGCCATCCCAAGCTTTGAGGCGTGCGCGCCTCAGCGAATCACGAACGTTTCCCTGCGAGCCCCGTACCACTTCGTGACTTCGGAGTGCGCGGTCAGTCTGGACGACTTCAGAATCGGGCTCGTCACGCGATACAGCCGGTCCGGGTCGGGCCCGTACATGTAGAGATAGCCATCGTTGCCGTCGATGTGAATTTCGGTTTCGCCGAGTTCGCCGGCATCCGCGCGCTTGATGGCGCCGGCCAGCCGCTGTTCGAGCGCATGAATCTGCGGGCGGTCTTTCGGGTAGTAGTCGAAATGGACCATCATGGCCGGCCCCGGCGGCTTCTGCGCCGGTTGCGCGGCGGCGCTGCCCGCGGCGAGTGCGAGGCCCAGCAACGTGGCGAGGGTTTTCCGGATTTTCGGCATGGATGGATGGCGTCCGCGAAAGAAGCTGCGATGTTCGCATATCGACGGGGCGGCTTGGAGCGGCAGCGCTCTTGCTAGAACGCAAAGCCTTTAAAACAAAATTGCCGTCCCCTACCTCGGCCTCAATCATTCGAACAACAGCACAAAACCTGAGGTCCCTCCCGCAACGTCCGGATGGAATATCGATTCAGTTCGCCATGCCTCTTGCCAGATTCCGGTGGACCCGAAAAACGCTACCCTGAGACTTTCAAGCCGCCGCTCGGCGCGCGTCTAGTTCGTTGCGGACGCAAGTCACTCTGGATTTCGGACGATACCTTCTTCCGCTTTGGAGCACGTTCCCGGAGTGACGCAGCACGCGCTTCGCCGAGCGCGATCATGGCGTCGGTGAGTTGCTCCATGTGCGCTTTCATTGTCTTGTTGTCGCCGGACTGCAAGGATATAAACGCGCCATCAAATCCAAGCATGCCGAAGTGCGCGAGTTCGTCGGCTACAGCTGACGCCAAGGCCTCACCCACTTCGCTGAATGCGTTGCGAATCATCTCGTGCATGTAGTTGCGGCCTTCGGTGCGCACTTCCACAACGATCTGCATGGCCTCGGGTTCGGCCGCCTCGTTGCTCATGACCATGACGAACAACAGGCGCAGGAAGTTTTCCCGGTGCTCGAACACCTCGCCCGTCTTTTTCAGGTACCAGCCGAGCCGTTCGCGCGGTGTTCCGCCTTGCGGTGGATTTTCGTGTGCTTCGCGCATGGCGGCGAAGAAGTCGCGCGCGCCTCTAGCCATCACTTCTGCGAGTAGTCCAGCCTTCGAGCCAAAGTGATGGTAGATCGCGCTCTTGGGGATGCCGGTCGCCTCGACCAGCGCGGACATTGACGTGCCTGCGTAACCATAAGCCGACATCACGCGCGCCGCCGCGTCGAGGATTTCCTGACGCGATCGTTGGCCGCGCCGATTGCCAATCTGTTGTGCCTTTTCCATCCGCGAAGTATACGTCATCCTGTCTTGTACCGATCGGTACATTACTTGTTTTCCCTGGGGTGCGGTGTTTTGGACCTATCGGTACACTTCCGTCGTGGTCGCAACCGCCAGATTCGGGAACGGCAATCGGATGCCACGTCAGGATCGCATGGCGCCCAGAAAGCGCTTCACCGATGCGCCGGGCAGGCAGTCAGGAAAAATCGCGAAACGAGGAGAGGTAATGCATAGCGTATCGACGCTGGGATACATGGTTTTTGGAGTCAACGACCTGGCGGCATGGGAGGTGTTTGCCGTCAACGTACTTGGCTTGCAGGCAGGACGGCGAATGCCCGGCGAGTCACTTGGCCTGCGTATGGACGACTACGAACAGCGCATCTTGCTGGTGAAGAGCGACCTCGATGATTTCCTCGCCGCTGGCTGGGAATTCGAATCGGATGCGGAACTCGAGGCGTTCGTCGTTCAGACGCGCGCTCAGGGGGTCGACGTTGCCGAGGCGGACGCTGAAGTTGCCGAACAGCGTCGTGTCTCTCGTCTGTTTGTCTGTTGCGATCCGGACGGCATCCGCCACGAGTTCTACTGTGGTGCCTACAGGACCACATCCCGGGACACGTTCCGTTCGTCCGTGCTGCGCGGTGCATTTAGCACCGGACGCCTCGGTGCGGGGCACTTCGTCACCGTGCCCAGGCAGAGCGCACCGGCGAGGGCGTTTTGCGAGCGCGTATTGGGTCTGAAACTCAGCGACTCGATCAATGGCGATGCCGCGCCTGGCGTCAACCTCGATGTCGCCTTTTTCCACGCGCGTACCGGCCGGCATCATTCTCTGGCGATTGCTGATGTGCCGTTTCCGGTCCACAAACGTATCCATCACGTCATGGTCGAGTGTGTCGATCCCAACGATGTTGGCCTGGCCTACGATCGCTGCAAGCAGGCGGGAGTGCCCATCCTGATGGAGTTGGGCCATCACCCCAACGACCAGATGTTTTCCTTCTACATGATTTCGCCGTCCGGATTCGCCATCGAGTTTGGCGCGGGTGGCATCGTGGTGGACGATGCAACGTGGGAAGTCAAACGCTACGCAGAGCTTAGCGATTGGGGGCATAAGCTGAATCCGCCGCCGGGCCCGGAAGCCGCAATCACACAGTGAATCGTGTTTGATCGAGCAAACGACGCACAGATCTACCATCTTCGGAGCAAAAGAATGACCCTGACCGAATCCAGTACGAGCAAGTTCGTGACGATCAACGAACCGGGCCTCGAGAATTTCACGATCCATTTCAACGATGCCGGGGAAGGCCCCGCTGTCGCGATGCTGCATGGCGGCGGCCCCGGCGCCAGTGGCTGGAGCAACTACTACCGCAATATCGAAGCGCTGGTCGCAGCGGGATTTCGCGTTCTGCTGATCGACAGCCCCGGTTTCAACAAATCCGGCGAAATCGTCAGCGACGTGCCGCGCAACCTGATGAACGCGCGTGCCACGAAGGGCGTGCTGGATGCGCTGGGTATCGAGAAGGCGCATCTGGTCGGCAACTCGATGGGCGGCGCCTCGGCGCTGAGTTTCGCGCTCGAGTTTGCCGATCGCCTCGATCGCATGGTGCTCATGGGACCGGGGGCGCAAGGCCCGAGCATCCTCCAGCCGCAACCGGGCGAAGGCATCAAGCACATGTTCAAGCTGTACTCGCAGCCGGGTTACGCGAACTTCGAAGCCATGCTCGACGTGTTCGTCTACAACCCGGCAGCGATCACCGAAGAGCTGCGTCGGGGGCGCTGGAACAATATCGAGTCGAACCTGAACCACCTGAAGAACTTCGTCGAAAGCTCGAAGCTTTGCCCGGTTACGACGTGGGACCTGTCCTCCCGTTTTGCGGAAATCGGCCACAAAACGCTGATTACGTGGGGACGAGACGACCGGTTCGTGCCGATCGATCATGGCCTGCGCATGATCAGCACGTTGCAGGATGCACGGCTCCATATCTTCCCGAAGTGCGGCCACTGGGCACAGTGGGAACACGCTGAGGAATTCAACCGGCTCGTCATCGACTTCCTGAAGCACTAACGGCTAACGACGGCTGCGACGGCGCGCAGCGAGAATTCGCAATGCCGTCTCCGTGAAACAACAACGGAGACGCACAAGCAATGTAATACGCACTACGAATCGAACAGCCGGCTTTCGCATTCCACAAAACCCATTGGAGTCACCCCATGTCAGAACACTTCGACGCGGACGTTGCCATCGTCGGCTACGGTCCTTCTGGTGTCATTGCCGCGCTTACGCTCGCGAAATATGGCATTCCCTGCGTTGCGTTCGAACGGCATCGCGACATCTATCCGCGTGCCCGCGCTGTCACCGTGAATGACTGGACGATGCGGATTTTCCAGAATCTCGGCGTTGACGAGCCGGTTCTGAAATGCATCGATCCCCAACGCGCCTTGCGC
Source organism: Paraburkholderia sp. EG286B (assembly GCF_040965655.1). Taxonomy (NCBI): domain Bacteria; kingdom Pseudomonadati; phylum Pseudomonadota; class Betaproteobacteria; order Burkholderiales; family Burkholderiaceae; genus Paraburkholderia; species Paraburkholderia sp. EG286B. The sequence goes on from NZ_JBFRCF010000005.1 coordinate 155,458, forward strand.
TGGATGCGCTACGACGGTACGGAGATCATGCGCGTCGAGCATCCGCCTTCGACGCTGGGCATCAAGCCGCGCTTCTTCAATATATACCAGCCGACCATGGAAGCTGCGCTGCGCGAGTCCGCAGCGCAGCATGGCGAATTGATCGATGTCCGCTACGGTTTCGAAGTGGCATCGCTGGAGCAGGACGAGACCGGCGTCACGGTCACTGCGAAGGATATCGATACCGGCGCATTGACAAGCACGCGCGTGCGTTATGTGATCGGCTGCGACGGCGGTAGCAGCGCCACGCGCGGCATGATCGGAGCAAAGCTCGAGGGCGATACGCTCGACGTGATGTGGATCGTGATCGACTGCCGTGCGAAACGTTGGTGGCCGGACCGGAACCTGTTGACCTTCTGGTCCGACAAGGAACGGCCGGTGGTGGACATCGCGCTCTCGGGCGGTAATCACCGTTGGGAGCTGCCGCTCAAGCCCGGCGAGACCGAGGCCGACTTCGCCACGAACGCCCAGATCTGGCCGCTGCTCGAGGCGCTGGGGGTGACGGAGGACGACGTCGAGATTCACCAGCATGCGTTCTATCGCCACCACACCCGCATGGCTGACAAGTGGCGTGAAGGCCGTGTCTTCCTGGCTGGCGATGCCGCACACCTCATGCCGCCCTGGGCTGGCGCAGGCATGCAGACGGGGATGCGCGATGCATTCGATCTCGGCTGGAAGCTCGCGGGCGTCCTCAATGGAACCTTGCCCGAGCATTTCCTGGCCACCTACGAAGCCGAACGTCGGCCGAACGCCACTTTCTACACCCAGCTTGCCGTTCAGCTTGGCCGTGTCATCAAGCAGGAGCTCTCGGAGGAGGAGCAGGCCGCACTCGATGCAGCGCATCGCGACGCCGTTCAGGAGCCGCCGCTGATCGCACCGCCGGTGCTCGCCGCCGGATGGCTGCGTGGCCCGCTCGCCGACGACAGCATCGTGGGCCGGATGGTGCCGCAGCCGGTGGTCGGAGACATTCGCGGGGTGATGGGGCGCCTGGACGATTTGCTCGGTGGCGGTTTCGTGTTGCTCGGCGACGACGTGGACCCGGCGACGCTGCTCACCGCCGCGGAAAAGGACGCCTGGGACAGTCTCGGCGCACGGTACTTCGCCGTACGCCAGCAAGACCAGCACACTCAGGGTAACGACGAGTTGATCGACCTGGACGGCGTATTGCGTCCGTGGTTGCGCAAGTATGGTGCGCGCGCCGTGGCGTTGCGGCCTGATCGGTTCGTCGCTGCCGCCGACGTGACCGGTCTTGCCGTGCCCGCCTGAGCCGCCACGGTACGGAGCATCGGTTGCCGCAATGGATGCGCGGGCAACCGATGTCACCCAAAAAGAGCGGGTGGCTGCAGAGCTACCCGGAAAACACGAGATGAGCAGGAGCTTAGGATGCCTGATATCAATGTGATCGATGCGCTTGCGAGGCGACTACGCAACGCCGAAGCCTCGCGCAACGTGATCGAACCGGTGCGCGGCGAGATCGCGCTGGACGATATCGCCACCGCCTACGCCGTGCAGCAGGCCAACGTCGATCTGCGCGTGGCGACCGGCGAGCGCATCGTGGGCCGCAAGATCGGTCTCACGTCGCTCGCGGTGCAAAAGCAGCTCGGCGTCGATCAGCCGGACTTCGGCGCGCTGTTCGCGTCGATGGCTTACGGCGATGCGCAAGCGATTCCACTCTCGCAACTGATCCAGCCGAAGGTGGAAGCGGAAATCGCGCTCGTGCTGGAGCACGACCTCACGTTCGAAAAGCACACCTTCGTCGATATCCTGCGTGCGAGCGCGTATGCACTCGCGGCCATCGAGGTGGTGGACAGCCGCATCCAGAACTGGGACATCCGCTTCGTCGATACGGTGGCCGACAACGCGTCGAGCGCGCGCTTCGTGGTGGGCAGCCGCCCGGTGCCGCTCTCGCAGATCGACCTGACCGCCTGCGCCATGGAGCTTTCGCGCGACGGCGAAGTGCTCTCGCGCGGCAACGGCGCCGCCTGCCTCGGCAATCCGCTCAATGCGGCCGTGTGGCTCGCCGACCGCATGGTCCAGCTCGGCACGCCGCTGCGTGCGGGCGACGTGGTGCTCACGGGCGCACTCGGGCCCATGGTCGCCGTAAAGGAACCCGGCACCTACACCGCGCAGATCGAAGGCCTCGGCAGCGTTCGCGCGACTTTCTCCGCCTGATACAGGAATTCATATGGCTTCCGAAAAACTCAAGGCCGCGATCATCGGCTCCGGCAACATCGGCACGGATCTGATGATCAAGATCCTGCGCAACAGCAAGCATCTGGAGATGGCGGCGATGGTCGGCATCGACCCGAACTCCGATGGGCTCGCGCGCGCTGCGCGACTCGGCGTGGCGACCACGCACGAAGGCGTGGTCGGTCTCACGCGCCTGCCGGTGTTCAACGACATCGACTTCGTGTTCGACGCGACATCGGCCGGCGCTCACGTGAAGAACGACGCGCTGCTGCGCACGTTCAAGCCGTCGATCCGCGTGATCGACCTCACGCCTGCTGCAATCGGCCCGTACTGCGTGCCGGTCGTGAACCTCGACGCGCATATCGACGCGCCCAACGTCAACATGGTGACGTGCGGCGGCCAGGCCACGATCCCGATGGTCGCGGCCGTATCGCGCGTCGCGAAGGTCCACTACGCGGAAATTGTCGCGTCGATCAGCAGCAAGTCGGCGGGCCCCGGCACGCGCGCCAACATCGACGAATTCACCGAGACGACCTCGAAGGCGATCGAGGTGGTGGGCGGCGCCGCAAAGGGCAAGGCCATCATCGTGCTGAATCCGGCCGAGCCGCCGGTCATGATGCGCGACACGGTCTATACGCTCTCCGAAATCGCCGACCGGGAGAAGGTCGAGCAGTCCATCGAAGAGATGGTCGCGAAGGTGCACGCCTACGTGCCGGGCTATCGCCTGAAGCAGAAGGTGCAGTTCGACGAGATTCCGGCCAGCGCGCCGTTGAATATTCCGGGCCTCGGCAGGTTCAGCGGCCTGAAGACCTCGGTGTTCCTCGAAGTGGAAGGCGCCGCGCATTATCTGCCCGCTTACGCAGGCAATCTCGACATCATGACTTCCGCCGCGCTCGCCACCGCCGAACGCATGGCGCAGACGCTTCTGAGCGTGGAGGGATAAGACCATGAGCAAGAAACTCTATATCTCCGACGTGACGCTGCGCGACGGCAGCCACGCCATTCGCCATCAGTACTCGATCCAGAACGTGCAGGACATCGCCCGCGCGCTGGACCGCGCGAAAGTCGACAGCATCGAAGTCGCGCATGGCGACGGCCTGCAGGGTTCGAGCTTCAACTATGGCTTCGGCGCGCACAGCGACCTCGAATGGATCGAGGCGGTGGCCGACGTGGTCACGCACGCGCAGATCGCCACGCTGCTGCTACCCGGCATCGGCACGATTCACGACCTGAAGGCCGCATACCACGCCGGCGCGCGCGTGGTGCGCGTCGCCACGCACTGCACGGAAGCCGACATTTCGAAGCAGCACATCGAATACGCGCGCGAGCTGGGCATGGACACCGTTGGCTTCCTGATGATGAGCCACATGACCACGCCGGACAACCTCGCCGTCGAAGCGAAGAAGATGGAAAGCTACGGCGCGAACTGCATTTACGTGGTCGATTCGGGCGGCGCGCTCACGATGAACGACGTGCGCGACCGCTTCCGCGCAGTGAAAGCCGTGCTCAAGCCCGAAACGCAGACGGGCATGCACGCGCACCACAACCTCTCGCTGGGTGTGGCGAACTCGATCGTCGCCGTGGAGGAAGGTTGCGACCGCGTCGACGCGTCGCTTGCGGGCATGGGCGCAGGTGCCGGCAACGCACCGCTCGAAGTGTTCATCGGCGCGGCGGAACGCATGGGGTGGAACCACGGCACCGACCTCTACACGCTGATGGACGCCGCCGACGACATCGTGCGCCCGCTGCAGGATCGCCCGGTACGCGTGGACCGCGAAACGCTCGCGCTCGGCTATGCGGGGGTGTATTCGAGCTTCCTGCGCCACTCGGAAGTGGCCGCGAAGAAGTACGACCTGAAGACGGTGGACATTCTCGTCGAACTGGGCAAGCGCCGGATGGTGGGCGGCCAGGAAGACATGATCGTCGATGTGGCGCTCGATCTGAAAGGTAGATTGGCTCAGCCTTGATTCGGTCGGTGAAACCTCGCGCGTGAGTCGGGCGGTTGTCGGCAGGAATTGTGAGCTTATTAGAATACGATTGGAGACTTGAATGCGGAAATGTTCCATTGCCATCATGTTGGCAGTCCTGCCTGTTGAAGGGGCTTTTGCACAAAGCAACGTCACCATGTACGGCTTGATCGATGGTGGCATCTCGTACGTGTCGAACCAGGGCGGGCACTCCGTTACCAAATTCGATGACGGGATTTTCAACCCCAACCTCTTCGGGATTACGGGCGCCGAAGATCTGGGTGGCGGTACGAAAGTGATCTTCAAGCTGGAAAACCAGTTCCAGCTCGGGACGGGTGCAATGCTGCAGCAGGGTCTGTTTGGCCGGAACGCCTGGGTCGGGCTAGACAACACACAGCTCGGCAAGCTGACGCTCGGTAACGTCTACGATTTCATGTACACGTCGCTGACAGAGGCAGGGAATGCGCCGCCCGTATTCTCCGGTGGACTGTATAACTTTGCCGCTGGCCCGTTCCAGAAGCTCGGTATTCCCCAAAACCCCACGGGCTGGTTCGATTGGAGCAGAACCAGTGGCATTCCCACTTCGAACTCCATCAAATACGAGTCGCCCATATTCGCCGGCGTGTCGGTTGGCGCACTCTACTCGCCGGGTGGTGTTGCAGGTTCGTTCGGATCCAACTCCGCGATGAGCTTTGGCCTCAACTACGCGAATGGACCGTTTGGCGTCGGAGCGGCGTACACACAGAAGAAGTATCCGGGGTCGGCCAGTGGTTCGCCGCAAATCCCGGTCTGGAACTGGGGCGTCGGCGCTCACTACGCTTTCGGCCCGGTCTACACCGCTGCGGATTTCGTGACCGTGCGCAATTCGTTCACGGGTGCCGGGGCCTACGCGGGGCAGGTCGCCGCGAACTGGCAGATCACGCCCGCCTGGTCTTTCGGGGCGAGCTACATGTACATGAAGGGCAACGATGTTCTCGACAACAACCATGCCAACCAGCTTGGCGCAACGCTGAACTACTCGTTGTCGAAGCGAACGATGGTGTACGCCGAAGGCGTCTACCAGCGTGCGAACTCGGGCGCCCAGGCAGCCATCAACGGCATCATGGACCCGAACGGTTCCTCGAGCAGCGCCTCTCAGGCGATTGCCCGAGTCGGCCTCCGTACCACTTTTTAATTCGGCCGGGCCGTTTGATACGTGCCCGCCCCCGAAGCAATTTCAAATGGTTGGCGTACGGACCATATTTTCCGTCACAACGCGATACGCACCGAGTAGAGGAAGACAACATGCAGTTCCATCTTAACGGTTTCCGCGCTGGCGACCCGACGATCGAACCGGCCGCCGAAGGCGCCCCTCACAGCCTTGCACCCGACGCTGTCGACGTGCTGATTGTCGGTAGCGGCCCCGCGGGACTCGTGCTCGCGGCGCAGCTTTCGCAATTCCCGACGATCAAAACGCGCGTGGTCGAGCGCCGCAACGGGCCGTTGCAGATGGGGCAGGCAGACGGCGTGGCGTGTCGTACCGTCGAAATGTTTGAAGCGTTCGGGCTCAGCGATCGCCTGCTGCGCGAGGCCTACTGGGTCAACGAAACGGTGTTCTGGCGACCCGACGCGCTTGAACGGGGTGCGATCAAGCGGACTGGACGTGTGCAGGATACCGAAACAGGGTTGTCTGAGTTTCCGCACGTCATCGTCAATCAGGCGCGCATTCAGGACTATCTGCTCGATGTGATGCGTTGTTCTTCGCATCGGCTCGAACCCGACTACGGGCTCGAAGTTGTCGATCTCGTGCGCGAAGACGAGGGCGACTATCCCGTGCGCGCCACGCTGCGCCGCACGGACGAAGCGCGAGAGGGCGAAACGGTTGTCATGCGCGCTCGCTACGTGGTGGGCTGCGACGGCGCGCGCAGCCGCGTGCGCGCTGCCATCGGGCAAACGCTGCGCGGCGACGCCGCCAATCATGCATGGGGCGTGATGGACGCGCTCGCCGTTACCGACTTTCCGGACATCCGGCTCAAAGCCGCCATTCAATCGGCGAGCGAAGGCAATCTGCTCATCATTCCGCGCGAGGGTGGCTATCTCGTGCGCTTTTATGTCGATCTCGGCGAGGTGACGCCGGAGAATCGCGATAGCATCAAGCAGACCTCGGTCGATCGCATCATCGAAACCGCGCAACGGATTCTGCAGCCCTACACGCTGGAGGTGAAGGAAGTCGCATGGTTCTCGGTGTACGAGGTGGGGCAGCGCCTGAGCGACCGCTTCGACGACGCCGTCGCGGCCGACGCAACGTCACGCGAGCCGCGAGTGTTCATCGCCGGCGACGCCTGTCACACGCATAGCGCGAAGGCCGGTCAGGGCATGAATGTGTCGATGCAGGACGGCTTCAATCTTGGCTGGAAGCTCGGCGCGGTACTCGAAGGGCGCAGCGCTGCGGATCTGCTGCGCACCTATTCCGCTGAGCGCCAGCCCATCGCGCAGGAACTGATCGATTTCGACAAGGAGTGGTCGACGATGATGGCCGCGCCGCCGAAGGACCCGAACCGGCCGGAAGCGGGAGGCGTCGATCCCGCCGAATTGCAGGCGTATTTTGTGCAGGCGGGCCGCTATACGGCGGGCGTCGCGACGCGCTACCGGCCCGGAACGCTCACGGGCGAGGCCACGCATCAAGCGCTCGCCAGCGGCTTCGTGATCGGCACGCGCTTTCACTCGGCACCCGTGGTTCGCCTCGCGGACGCGAAGCCTGTCCATCTCGGCCATGCCGCGCGCGCCGACGGCCGCTGGCGACTCTACGCGTTCGCGGACGCACAGGGGAAAGCGCTCGATGCGCTGTGCGAGCATCTGTTCTCGGCGCCCGATTCGGTGCTCCGGCTCGTGACCCCCGAGGGCGCCGATATCGACAGCGTGCTCGATCTGCGTGCCGTATTGCAGCAGCCACATCGCGAAGTGCGCATGGAGTCGCTGCCCGATCTCCTGCGGCCGAAAAAGGGGCGCTACGGGCTCGTCGATTACGAGAAAGCATTTACGAGCGACACGTCGGCCGATATTTTCGACGCGCGCGGCATTGACCGCGGGCGTGGCGCGCTCGTGATCGTCCGTCCGGACCAATACGTCGCGCAGGTTTTGCCGCTGGACGCTTACGCGGAACTGCATGCCTTTTTCCGGCCGATAATCCGCATGCAGTGAACCTTCATGACATCGCAAACTGGTCGAGATCGCCATGGGCGTTGCTGTGAAGCGCCGCCGTGCGCTCACAACAGCGGCAGCGTGAGCCGGATGTGCTCGGCAAACGCCGCCGTGAGGAGCGACGGCCGCTTGCGCCCGAACTTGATCGTGATGCCCACGGCCGGCAAGGGCGGCAGCGCGGGATCGCCATTGAGTATCGCCAGATCCGCCGGTACGGCCGTTTGCGTCATGACGGCGAAGGCCTGGCCCGAACGCACCAGCGCGGTGAGACCCGCGAGGCTGCTGCTCGCGTACGCGACGCGGTAGGCGCGACCCATGCGCTCCAACGCTTCGCAGGCCGCAATGTGGTCGAGCGTGTCCGGATCGGAGAGCGCGAGCGGCAACGGCGCGAAGTGCGCGGAGTCGAGTCCGGGCGAGCCGATCCAGACCAGCTGCTCGCGGCGAATGATCTCGTCGTGTGGGCCGCTTGCATTTGCAGACGCAGCGGCGGTCAAAGGCAGCGACACCATGGCGAGATCGACCGCACGCTTGTCGAGTTGTTCGAGAAGGCGCGGCGTCGGAACGCACACGACTTCCACGAGCGCATTCGGATGCTGGCCCGAAAACCGGCGCAGCAACGAGGGCAGGAACACAGCCGCATAGTCGTCCGGGCAGCCGAAGCGCAGGGTGCCCGACAAGCCCGTGCCGCACAGGTCGGCCATGGCCTCGTCGTGCAGGCGCAGAATGCGCTGGGCGTGCACCAGCAGGCGCTCGCCGGGGCTCGTCAGCGCAACGCCGCGGCCGGTGCGCTGAAACAGCGGCTGATCGACGATCTCCTCGAGCCGCTTGATCTGCTGGCTCAGCGCCGACTGGGTGCGGCCCACGCGTTCGGCCGCGCGGCTTAGCGAGCGCATCTCGGCGATAACGGCGAACGAACGCAGCAGATCGATTTCCAGCGGACGGCTCACGATATTAGCCTCTCTTCTAGCTCGCATAAGAACTATTCGATTCTATAAAACCAGAGCGGCGACTAGACTGCAAGGAAAACCCGCAAAACCCGCTACCCGACGAGGAGAAGCCCGTGTCCAGGAACGACGACGAACAGTTTTGGCGCAACGCGAGGCAGCACCTGATCCGCTATGGCGGCACGTTCGAGCCGATGATCATCGAACGCGCCCAGGGCAGCTTCGTCTACGACGCCGACGACCGCCCGATCCTCGACTTCACTTCGGGGCAGATGAGCGCCGTGCTCGGTCACAGCCACCCCGAGATCGTCTCGGTCATCAACGAATACGCGGGCAAACTGGATCACTTGTTCAGCGGCATGCTCTCGCGGCCCGTGGTCGAACTGGCCACGCGTCTCGCCGACGTCACGCCCGCAGGGCTCGACCGCGCGTTGCTGCTGAGCACGGGCGCGGAGTCGAACGAGGCCGCCATCCGCATGGCGAAGCTCGTCACGGGCAAATTCGAAATCGTGGGCTTTGCGCAGTCGTGGCACGGCATGACGGGCGGCGCGGCATCGGCCACCTATAGCGCAGGGCGCAAGGGCGTGGGTCCCGCCGCGGTGGGCTCGTATGCGATTCCCGCGCCGTTCACGTACCGGCCGCGCTTCGAGCGCAACGGGCAATACGATTACCTCGCGGAACTCGACTACGCGTTCGATCTCATCGACCGCCAGTCCAGCGGCAATCTCGCCGCCTTCATCGCGGAGCCGATCCTCAGTTCGGGCGGCATCATCGAACTGCCGCCCGGCTATATGGCGGCGCTCAAGCGCAAATGCGAAGAGCGCGACATGCTGCTGATTCTGGACGAGGCGCAAACGGGCGTTGGGCGCACGGGAATGATGTTCGCGTGCGAGCACGACGGCGTGACGCCCGACATTCTCACGCTCTCGAAAACGCTCGGCGCCGGCCTGCCGCTCGCGGCCGTGGTCACGTCCGCACAGATCGAGGAAGCCGCGCACGAACGGGGCTTCCTGTTCTACACGACGCATGTATCCGATCCGCTTCCCGCTGCAGTCGGCCTGCGGGTGCTGGACGTGGTGGCGCGCGACGGACTCGTTGCGCGCGCAAACATCATGGGCGAGCGCTTGCGGCGCGGGCTGCTGGACCTGATGGAGCGCTTCGAATGCATCGGCGACATTCGCGGGCGCGGACTGCTGCTCGGTCTCGAGATCGTCAAGGACCGCCGCACGAAGGAGCCCGCCGACGGCCTTGGCGCGAAGATCACGCGCGAGTGCATGAAGCTCGGGCTCAGCATGAACATCGTGCAGTTGCCGGGCATGGGCGGCGTGTTCCGCATCGCGCCGCCGCTGACCGTGAGCGAACAAGAGATCGATCTCGGCGTGGAACTGCTGGGCCAGGCGATCGAGCGCTCGCTCTGACGACCCGGGTCGTCGCGGCTAGACCTTGCCGCGCGACCCGGTCGCGCTGACCTGAGGCTTCGCGAGCGCACGCGCGGCGAGCGGCGTGGACATGACGATGGACGTGCGAGTCTCGCCATAGAGGTTGATGCGCTGGATCAGGCGCTCCAGGTCGGCCACGCTCGTCGCGACGAGGCGAATGACATAGGAGTCCGCACCAGTCACGTGATGGCATTCGAGCACCTCGGCAATCGTGCCGAGCAGCTTGAGAAACTTCGCTTTCGCGGATTGGGGCACGGTAATGCCGATCAGGGCCGAGATAGGATAGCCGGCGGCGGCCGGATTCACGCGCGCCGTGTAGCCTTCGATCACGCCGGCCTCTTCGAGACGTCTCACGCGCTCCGTGACTGCCGGCACGGAGAGATGCACCTGGCGCGCAAGCTCGGTGTAGGTCATGCGGCCGTTGTCCTGCAGCAGCGCCAGTACTTTCCAGTCCAGATCGTCCATGATGGCGAAATGTTTAAGGTGAAAGGCCAATTTTCCCTTAAATCCCGACTTCTGCGGATACTCTGCGCCGTCTACGATAGCTCCCTATAGAACACGCATTGCGGGAGAGGGGACATGTTGTTCGTCAAAGCCGTGGCGATGGGCTTTTGCATCGCCGCACCGGTCGGGGCCATCGGCATGCTGTGCATCCAGCGCAGCCTGAGCCGCGGGTTTTACTCCGGCTTCGCAACGGGCATTGGCGCGGCCTGCGCGGATGCGTTTTATGGCCTGCTCGGCGCGCTCGGCGTGGCTGGGTTCGTGACGGCGCTGCCGATGCTGACGGTCGTGTTGAAGGCGGCGGGCGGCGCATTTCTGGTGTGGATGGCGTGGACCATCGCGCGCGAGTCGCCTGGCACGCCTGCCGCCGTACGGGAGACCCCGCGCAGCCCGGTCACGCGGGACTTCCTCACGACGTTTGCGCTGACACTCTCGAACCCCCTGACCATTTTTTCGTTCATCGCCGCGTTTGCCGCGCTCGGCCCCCTGCCGGCCGTGCCAGGCGAGCAGGGCGCGCCGGCAGGTTTTTCGGCGGCGCTGATGGTGACGATGGTGACGGGCGTGTTCACGGGTTCGGCCGTGTGGTGGCTGTTCCTGAGCGGCGTGACGTCGGCACTGCGTACGAAGCTGCCGCTCGCGTTCACGCGGGGCATCTCCATGTTTTCCGCCGTTGCGATTGCCGCGTTTGGCGTCGTTCAGATGGTCACGGGTCTCGCGCGGCTCGCTTAAGACGTCGTTTCGAAACGTTCGAGGGCTTGCGCCACTTCCTCGACGTAGGCGTCGGTCATTGCGCAGTCCGCGAGCGCCTGCCTGAGCTGGAACACATATTCCGCGTTGCTGCCGAGCGGTCCATGCGCCTGGGCAATCGCGCGTGCGACAGTCGCAGGGCTCGAATCGGCCTCGTATTGATGCGGGCAGGTGTTCGCCACGAAGGCGAGGGCGTGCCGCGTTTTGCCGGTGGCGAGCGTCACGGTGGTCCAGGCCGGCGTGTAGGCGCCGGTCAGCATCTCGCGGGTCCAGAGAATGTGCAGCTCTTCCTCGAGCGTGGCCGTATCGAGGCGCAGCACCACGCCTTGCGTATCGCCGCCGCGCTCCAGCGCGAGCATGCGGCCGGGGCGCTGCGGCGTGCCGCGCCCGCCGAACAGGCGAATGCAAAAGCTCCGGCGCCAGCCGTGCAGCGTGGCGTACGCGCGCTGGTCGAAGTGCGAGAGCGGATTCCACATGAGCGAGCCGTAGCCGAACACCCAGACCTCTTCGCCGGCGGGGCGCTTCGCCATCGTATCGGCGAGCGACTGGGCGATCTGGGCTTGCGTCCAGAGAATTTCCGGCGGGAGATGGCTGAAACTCTCGAGAAACGCACCGGAGCGAATGGCGTCCCTGTTTAGCATGGCGTTGACGGGTCGGTGGAGGCTACGTCACGAAGTATGCGGTCGGCGCGTGCGTGGATAAAGTGGCTGGAACGCGATGCTGCGTTCAACTGGGGGCGACAATCGGGGTGGGTTTTGTCTTTGTCCCGCAGGGATGCGAGCGCCATCAATCACTCGGCGGTGCATAGCCAAGTTCGCGCTGGTGACGAATCGAGAGGACCACGGCGCGCGTTTCGGAGTGGGCATACAGGATCACGTGCGGTCGCAGCACATATTCGCGGAAATCGGGGACGCCAGCCTCGATTGCCAGACGCTTGAGCTTGTCGAGGCGTGTCTGCCCCTCGATGGTTTGCGACGCAAGGAACCCGGCCGGCCGGCCAAGTTCTGGATGAGCCGTCACGAGATCGCGGAGGTCGCCGGAAATCACCGGGAATCTTGATGACTTCGCAAGCGGCCGTGCTCATAGCCGGCGCGGCCGCTTCAGCACAGCACTCAATGACCGAGACCGCTCGCCGCGATCTGCTGCTCGACGAACTGCGCGAACAGCGCATGCGTGTGCGTGGTCGGGTGGAGGTCGTCGGCGAACATATAGGTCTGGTCGGCATGAGCCGAGACGTAGGTGGCGGGCGAGCAGAGCAGTGAGGTGTTGTCCGGCGTTTTCGAAGCGTCGCACGCCTGGGCCGTGTTGGACACGGTAAATCCGCTCGCCTGGAAGTTTGCGACGAGCTGCGTGATCCAGGTGTAGGAATCGACTTCGATGACCTTGCCTTGCAGGCCGTCCGTCTGCAACGCACCGTTCAACGTCGAGTTGAAGAGCTGCGAGAGCTGGGTCAGGTTCGCGCCGCCATCGGCCGAGGTGATGCCCTTGGGCGAGAGGCCGACGTTCGGCACATTGATCACCACGACATGCGTGGCGCCGGCCTGCACGATCTGCCCGACGACTTGAGCGAGCGTCGTGGCGGCAGTCTGCACGACCGTATTGGCGGTCGGCGGGTTGCCGGCGCGCAGCACATCGTTCGCGCCTGCCCAGACCAGCACGAGCTGGCCGGAGTTGAAGGTGCCGTGAGCGGAGAGATAGCTCGAAACCTGCTGATTGACCGGCATTTCGATGTTGCCGATCACGTCCGAGAGGAAGTCGTACTGGTTGGCCGGCGTGGCGACCGTCGAGCCGCCCTCTGCGTAGCCGAAGCCGCCTTGCGCGCTCAGCTTGTGATCGAGGCCGACGGTGTATGCGGCGTTCAGAGTGTCCCCATAATACTGCGCGACGTCCTGGGACCAGACCTGACCGGGGTTGGTCGTGAAGCGCCCGCCGCCCACGGCGCTCGCAAGCGGCGCGTAGGTCCCGACGTCGGAAAGGCTGTCGCCGAACGAGACGACCTGCAGCTTGACGCCGCCCGCCGGTGTGCTCGTGCCGGTGCTCGAGCCTCCACCGCCTCCACCGCCACCGCCGCCACCGCAAGCCGCGAGCAGGAAAATCAGTCCGGCGGAAATTGCCCCCCGGATCCGGGTATCGATCGTTGCCATTGTGCCCCCTTACCGCTTGACGCGATTGCACCCGCGACCGGATAGGGCGGGCCCAAGAGGGCTAGCAAAAAGGATGCGCGTAGCCTACAAATAGCTGACTGGAAGGCTGGGCGTGGCGTGAAGCGTCAAAGAACCAGCATTTCGAGCCGGTTGCCGCCCAGCGCTTTCGCGCTGTAGAGCGCGGCGTCGGCGGCGGCCAGCAGGTCGGAGAGCGTGGACGCTTCGTGACCGTGCTGCGCGAGGCCGATGCTCACCGTGGCGCGGATGGCGACGCCATCGACCTTGTTCATGGCAGTTTGAGCGAAACGCCTCGCGATCGCTTCGCCCACCGCTTTGGCGTGCACGCGGTCATGGCCCGGCAGCAGGGCGGCGAACTCTTCGCCGCCTATGCGCGCGAGGATCGCCTCGGGTCCCATGGCGCTGCGGGCAATGTCCGCGAACGTCTTGAGGACTTCGTCGCCGGTCTTGTGGCCGTAGCGATCGTTGATGGTCTTGAAGTGGTCGAGATCGAAGGCGAGCAGCGAAACTGGCTGGCGCGCCGCGGGCGGCTGACGCGACCCGACCTCGCTCATCACGCGCTCGCCTTCTTCGAAGAACCAGCGGCGGTTGCCAAGGCGGGTCAGGTAGTCCGTCTGGGACTCGCGCAACAGCTGCCCATGCGTTTCCTCGCGTACCAGCTTGATCAGGGCCATGGGCAGAATGATCGAATACAGCACGCCTTCATACATCGTGATCTTGCTGACGAGCGCGACGAAGCCGTCCCCATAGCGGCTCCCCAGCAACGGCAGGACAAAGGTCCTGAACACGTAGAAGAGCGCGTGGACTCCCGTGACGAACGTCGCGACGTGGCGCGATTGCCCGCCTTTCATGCCGTCGCCGCGCCGCAGCTCGCGCGAGGTCATGGCGCTCACCAGCGCAATGGGAAACGCGCTCGCGTAGTACCACATGGCCTGCGGATGCCGTGCGCCCCATGTGGCCCATGTCAGCGCGATCAACGCGAGCAGGGCGATCGAGGCCGCCCGGTAGTGCCGCCCGTTCAGCGTTGCGACGCCATGCAGGACCAGCAGATAGCCGGCCATCATGACGAGGTTGCTCAGGGCGGCGCCCCATACGCCGGGCAGATCGGCGCGCACGAGCACCGCGGCGCAGCCGGCCGCGAGGGTGGCGTAGCCCCCGGCCAGTATCCGCAATGCCTTGCTGCGCGCGGGATGCGTACGATGCTCCCAGAGCGTCATCAGGGAACTGGCTAGCAGGGTCCCGATCAGGAGGAAGTAGATGGTAAGTAGATCGACGTGCATCGCTGGCGTGAGGCTTCTACGCCGGTACTTCGCGGCGAACGCGCATTTTACGCCGAAACTTAATACCGCGATGGTCGTTCCCTGATTGTGTCCGGCGCGTGTCCCGGCGTGCCACTACGGCGTCACGCGTCGCGCCACGCCTCGATGCGTTCCGTATCGAGCCCGAACTGGTCGAGCGCGCGGCTCACCGAATGACCGACCATGTCCTGCAGGCTCACGGGCTTCGCGTAGAACGCGGGCACCGGCGCGAATACCACCGTGCCGGCTTCGGTCACCGTCGTCATGTTGCGCAGATGGATGAGGTTCAGCGGCGTTTCCCGCACCATCAGCACGAGCGGCAGGCGCTCCTTGAGCACCACATCGGCGGCGCGCGTGAGCAGCGTGCTGGTGACGCCCGAGGCGATCTCGCCGACAGTGCGCATCGAGCACGGCACGACGAGCATGCCGACGGTGCGGAACGACCCCGACGCGATGGAGGCGCCCACGTCGGCGATCGGGTGGACATGGTCGGCGAGCGCGTGCACGGCTTCGCGCGAGAGTCTCGACTCGTATTCGCGCGTGAGTTCGGCCGCGCGTGAGATCACGAGATGCGTCTCGACCTCCATCTCCCGCAACAGGCGCAATGTGCGCTCCGCATAGATGAAACCCGTGGCGCCGGTGACGCCGACGATCAGCCGCTTGCGGCCATGCAGGGCGCGCTTACTCATGATCGCCCCCGAACAGCGTGGGGGCGAACGGGCGCGGGTCCACTTCCTTGAACTTCGCCCGCACGAATTCGTCGCGCAGAGGGTACGGCGAACGGGTATAGCGAAGTGGTGATCGCTACGCGGGCGTATTATCGGTCGGCGGGGACGCGGGCTTTGATAGAGATGGTGGCGCTGGGGCGCGGGTGATTTTTTTGCTCGGGAGTCCGATTGATTTTTTTGTGCTCGCTCAGGGCGCTTTTGCCTTTTCTTGTTTTCGTGGCGGTACCCCGCACAGGGGCAACACTGGCATACCGCCACGAAAACAAGGAAAGGCCAAAACAGAAAAAGGCCAAAAAACCAAAAAGGCCAAAAAACCAAAAAGGCCAAAAAACCAAAAAGGCCAAAAAACCAAAAAGGCCAAAAAACCAAAAAGGCTAAGGACAATCCTGCATGGCAAGCCAATGCCGAATCATCCTTGCCTGATCGGCATCGAGCGACTTGAGCACCTGCTCAGCGGGCTCGCGCCGCAACGCCTCAACCACAGGCGCAAGCGCAGCATCGCAAAGATGCCAGATCCCAAGCGGCTGGTCCGGACTAGCGACCACATCCGCTTCGGCAATCATGCCGCCATCAATCACGGGCGCGCGCCCCACATTCAACTCGTTGAAATCGGCGCTCACGTGAGCCGGCCGGTCGTCGGGCCACGCACCACGCGTTTGCCAGAACGGCTGCGTCGTCCACCGCTGTTCGAGCGCATAGACATCGCGCCCGGTGCGCGCAAAGCGCATGAACAACTGCTCGATGCGCTGCTGATGAAAGCGCAGCGCGAGCGGCGCACGCTCGGGCCGCTCGAGCAGCGTATGGATCACCGCCGGTGCCTGCAACGCGGAGGTGAGCGACTGGAACACGCCATTGCCCGCGAGCGGATCGACGGCCATGGCGGCGTCGCCCACGCGCAACCAGTTATGGCCTCCAGTACGGCCGCATAGCGTGGCAGTGCTGCTGCGCGCGTAGAGGCGCGCGTCGGTCGCGGCGTCGCCCGCGAAGAAGTCGCTGGCAAGCGGCGAATGCCGCATGCGCTCGCAAAACGTGAGCAGTTCATCGCGCTGCGGCAGTTCGGGGTTCGTGACGTCCAGCGTCAATTGCCAGTAGCAGCGCCCGTCGCCCAGACGCGCCATCCATGCCCATCCGCCAGGCAGGCTTTCCACCGCCGTGGCTGCTGCGCCGGCACGGCCCTTCCAGACGTTCAGCAGGCTCACGGTTTGCGGGCCGCGCGTGGCGTCGCGCAACAGCGGCGCGAGGCGCCCGCGCGCTTCGATCAGAAAGTCCGCGCGTAACGTGAGCGGTCCGTCGGCGGTTTCGATCATGAGATCGTGACCTGCGGACGATGAATGCAGCGAGCGCACGTTCGCCTCGATCACGTCCACGCCCGCGCTGGACAGGTCCTCACGCAGGGCCGCATCGAACACGCGCCGGTCCACGAGAAATTCTGCGTCGAGTGTTTGCAGTGCGCCGTTCCAGAGCGTGGTGCGCACGCATGGCCCTTCGCCGCAACTGGCTGCGTGATGCAGGCCTGCGCGGCGCAACGCTTCGATCACCCGCGCCGATAAGGCTTCGGCAGCATCGAAGCGGCGCCAGTCGCTCACCACCTGCACGTGATAACCGAAGCCCACGAGCGCGCGCGCAACAGCTGCGCCCGCTGGTCCCGCGCCGAGGACGACAATGCTGGCGGTATTCATGACTTGCGCACTCGCGAATGCACATACGCGAGCACGCTTGCGAACATGATGTGCGTGACGGCATGAAGGGGAGGAAAGTAACGGTGCATGCTGTCCCCCGTGGAATCATGGCGCATCGCTTCGCGACCCCTGCGCTGCGCTCGAAGTGAGTGAGACCTAATCTGGCATAGATGCCGCGATAAAGCTATCCGGTCAAAGGAGGATTTCAGTAGCGGAAATCCCGCATTCCGATGCGCAATGCGTATGAACGACCGTGCGCTGTAATTGCTTTGCGAATTGGCGATGCATGCCGGGTAGCGGCATGCACCGATCGTCTGTATTCCTCACAAGGATGCTTCGTTGCGGTGAGGTAAAGCGGGGACAGGGCGTTATATGGCTAGCGAGGCGACGCCGCAGACGAATTCGCGGGAATGCCATTCTGCCATTCGCTCCAATGCGCGACGATGGTCTGCACGAGCGGATGGCCCGCGCGAAAGAGGTTTTCCAACGCAGGTGCGAAGCCGCCCTGGCTCGCATAATTCAGCAGATTTTCCGCGTTCGATTCGCCCGCATGCGGACGATCGAAGTCCGAGCCCGCGCGCAGCACGGCCACGCGATCGAGGTCCACGCGTTGCGCACGCGCCGCGCGGCTCAGTGCTTCGAACGTGGCGTTGTCCTCCTGCTGCGTCATGCAGTACACGCCTTGTCCGCCGGTCAGCTGGCGCGTGAACTCGCTCGCCCTCGCGCCGAGCGCCTTGCCCGACCACCAGGTATCGTCAGCGACCGAATCGCAACGGATCACCGTGGGCGGCCGGTTGGCGGGAGCGTAAGCATATTTCGCGCGCGCGGCCTGGGCCTGCGGGCTATCGGCGAGCGTCACGTCGCGCGAGATCGCCCAGGCGGCCGAGGTGAGCCTCGGGTTCAGGCGGAACACTTCGGTCCGGTAGTCGAGCGCGGGCTTGTCGTTGGGACTTTTCGTATTGATGCCGAGATAGCCGGTGTGCCAGCCGCGCGGGCGGCCGTCGCCGTCGATCTCCCACTGCAGGCCGAAATCGACGAGCCAGTCCGACCAGGCCGCCGAGCCGATCGTGCCATGCCCGGGGTTCACACCCGCGATGCCCGCGATCAGAAAGTAGGTCTTGCGCAGGTCGAACTGCGGCGCGAAGGCGAGGGCCATGGTCGAGGCGGCGGCGTTCGCGTGGCCCATGCCGGTCGTCATCACGCAGACGTCGTCGGCATTGCATTGCACATTGGGGTAGTCGGGCGAGAGGCCCGCGATTGTCACGGACTCCCAGGGACCGAGGCGATCGAGCCACGTCTTCGCTTCGGGTGCGAACATCGTCACGATCATGACTTTCACCGGACGTCCTTGTGCGGCGGCCCTCGCTTGCGCGAAGGCCGCGGGTTGCGCAGAAAGCGTTCCGGCGTCCTGTTGCGCTGAACGGGGCTGCGCCGCGCAGGCAGCAAGCGCCAGCGCGGCGCAGAGGAGCGTGAGGCGGGTTCGCATTGTGCATGTCCTTATGGTTGTACGCGTACCGGGCGACCCGATTGATCGGGCGAATGTTCAGCAAAATACGTTCGACTATGACAGTTTTGCGAATGCACGGCGCCTCGCATGGCGCTGTTGCCGTTGTGCGCCACGCCAGGCGCATTTTCGCGCCAAGTTCCTATACTTCGACTAATGCGCCCAATGAGGCAGCCTCGCCAACACGAAGCGACAAGGCCGCGCGGCCCCCCGGCCCGCATGCGGCAGCACCAGGAGGGAGACATGGGACAATCCGCATCCGCGGCGCACGGGCACCTTGGCGACTCCGGCCCGCATCGCCCGGCGCTTCCCGCGCTCGCGCTGGCCGCGCTCGGCGTGGTCTACGGTGACATCGGCACGAGCCCGCTCTACACGCTCGCCACGGTGTTCGATCCCGGCAACGGCCTTGCGGTCAATGCTTTCAATATCGTAGGTATCGTTTCGCTGATCTTCTGGTCGCTCATGATCGTCGTCTCGCTCAAATACGTCGCGCTCATCCTGCGCGCGAACAATCACGGCGAGGGCGGCATCATGGCGCTGCTTGCGCTCGCAGCTTCTTCGGTGGCGTCGCGGCCGCATCTGCGTGCCGCGCTGCTCGTGATCGGCGTGATGGGCGCGGCGCTCTTCTTCGGTGACAGTGTGATTACGCCGGCCATCTCGGTGCTGAGCGCCGTCGAAGGCCTCGAAGTGGCCGAGCCTGGCCTCAAGACCTATGTGATTCCGGTGACGCTTACGGCGCTGATCGTGCTGTTCGTCACGCAGAAGCACGGCACGGGCGGCATCGGCGCCGTGTTCGGTCCGGTGATGGTGCTGTGGTTCGTCGTGATCGCCGCGGCAGGCGTGGCCAACATCGCCTCCGCGCCGGCCGTGCTGTTCGCGCTCGATCCGCGCGAGGGCATCGCGTTTTGCCTGCATCACCGCTGGCTCGCCTTCGTGGCGCTGGGCGCGGTCGTGCTCTCGCTCACGGGCGCCGAAGCGCTCTATGCCGACATGGGCCACTTCGGCAAGCAGCCTATTCGCCTCACGTGGTTCGGCATGGTGTTTCCCGCGCTCGCGCTCAATTACCTCGGGCAGGGCGCGCTGCTGCTGGCCAACCCGGGCGCCGTGCAAAACCCGTTCTACCGACTCTTCCCGCAATGGTCGATCGTGCCGATGATCGTGCTTGCGACCGTCGCCACCGTCATCGCCTCGCAGGCCGTGATTTCGGGCACGTATTCCATGGCGATGCAGGCCATGCAACTCTCCTTCCTGCCGCGCATGAATATCGTGCACACCTCGGAGCGCGAAATCGGGCAGATCTACGTGCCCGGCATCAACTGGATCCTGCTCGTCGCCGTGGTCGCCGCGGTGGTGGGTTTCCGTTCGTCGACGGCGCTCGGCTCCGCTTACGGCATCGCCGTGACCGGCACGATGCTCATCACGACGTTCCTCACGTTCTTCGTCGTGCGTTACGCGTGGCACTACAACTGGCTGCTGTGCGTGTTCGCCACGGCATTCTTCTTCGTGATCGACGCCATGTTCTTCTCCGCCAACCTGCTCAAGATCGTGGATGGCGGCTGGTTCCCGCTCGTGATCGGCGCACTGATGTTCACGGTCATGGCGACCTGGGGCAAGGGCTGGGAAATGATGGCGGCGGAAGCGCGCGAGCGCGCCGGCAAGAAGCCCCTCAAGCCCTATCTCGCGGCGCTGCTGGAGAGCTCGCCGGTGCGCGTGGGCGGCACGGCGATCTTCCTCACGCCGAACGCCGACGCCGTACCGCACGCGCTCGTCAACAACTTGCGGCACAACCGGGTGTTGCACGAACGCGTAGTATTCCTGAGCGTGAAGACGAAGAGCGTGCCATGGGTGGCCGAGAGCGAGCGCGTGATGGTCGAACTGCTCTGTCCGGGCTGCTACTGCGCCATCGTCAATTACGGATTCAAGGACGAGGTGGACTTGCCGTGCACGCTCGCCGCGTACAAGTCCGCGGATTTGACGTTCGATCTCGACGAGACGTCGTGGTTCCTCAGCCGCGCCGTGGTGGTGCCGAAGCGCGGCCATGGCATGGCGCTCTGGCGTGAGCGTCTGTTCGCGGTGATGCTGCACAACGTCGGCAATATCGCGGCGTTCTTCAAGCTGCCGGCCAATCGCGTGATCGAGGTCGGGGCGCGCGTCGAGATCTAGGCGGCTCGACGCGCCTGGGTTGTCGCGCAAACGCGTGCCAGGCTGTCGCGCTGGCGGGAACTCAGGCGTAGGATGATCGGAATCGCATCGTAGTCATGCGGCAGCGGGCCGGTTGCAAGCGGCTCGCCGCATGACGGAAGGAGGGCATCATGAGACGCCTCTATTTCCTCGCTCCCGACACCACCACGGCGCAGGCGATCGTCGACGATCTGCTGCGTGCGCGCATCACGTGGCGTCATATCCATGTGCTCGCCAATCACAGCGTGGGGCTCGATCGCTTGCCCGAGGCTTCGCTGCTGCAGCGCAGCGACGTCGTGCACGCGCTGGAGCGCGGCGTGATGTTCGGCGCGGCGACCGGCGCCATCGTCGGTCTCGTCGCGCTGATATTTCCGCCTGCGAACTTCGATATCACGGGCGGGGTGGTCGTCGCGCTGACGCTCGCAGGCATGATATTCGGCGCGTGGGTGGCCGGCATGATCGGCGTGGACGAACCGAACACGCGGCTCTCGCGCTTTCACGGGCCGATCGAGGACGGCCAGTTGCTGGTCATGGCCGATGTGCCCGGCTCGCGCGAAGCGGAGATCGAGGCCAACATCGCGCAGCATGTGCCGCGCGCCGACGTGGAAGGCGCGGAAGCGACGACCCCCATCTTTCCGTGAAAGTGCCGGGGCTTGATAGCGAATCACGGCGGCGGCGCAGGCCTTGAGCGTTTGCCCACGCCGCCTGTCGTCGAATTCGCGCCCCATTTCATCCGCCTTGTCGCGCCTTTTTAGGGCCGCAGCGTTCAGCCACTGACCGCCGAGGTTCAGCCGCGCCGCCCGCCCGCCGCCAACGTCCCGCGCCCGCCGCCGGGCCCGCCATTCCCTCGCCAAATCCGCATTTTGACCGGCTTGCGCCCGCGACAAGGCAAAATACGGGTTTTGAGCCCGTGCCGGGCTCGAGTTTCCCCTGCCGGCCGCCTCCTTTCAGGCATCGATCGGGCCTCGTTGCGAGCCCGGCAGGTCGGCTCGCCTCGTCTGCGAGCCCTCAAGCGATATTGGAGTCGTCTACATGCCCGAATCGAATCTGTCTTTCTTCGGCCGCCTTTCGGTCGCGCTGGGATCGTTCTTCGCGATCCTCGGCGACGGCGAGCTCGCCGCCAACGTGCGCCGTCTGCGTGAAGGCGGGCTTGCACCCGCCGCCGCCGCGCCCACGCCCGCCGCGGCGCCGGTCGCGAAGCCGGCACCGGCACCCGCACCCACCGTCATCAAGGAAGCCACGCCCGACGCCGCACTCCAGCTGCTCGGCCTGCTCCAGCGCAACGCGCGCTTCGTCGATTTCGTCGAGGAAGACATTGCCGGCTATGCCGATGCGGATATCGGCGCCGCCGCCCGCATCGTCCACGAAGGCTGCCGCGCCACGCTGCGCGACCACTTCGCGATCCGCCCGGTGCGCAGCGAGTCCGAAGGCTCGCGCGTGACGCTGCCGGCCGGCTTCGACGCCGCCGCCGTACGCCTGACCGGCAACGTGGTGGGCGAGGCGCCGTTCAGCGGCAGCCTCACGCATCGCGGCTGGCGCGTCGAGGAGGTCAAGCTGCCGCAACTCGTCAAGACGCACGACGCGCGCATCATCGCGCCGGCGGAGGTGGAGCTGTGAGCGATCCACGTTATTCGATTGGCGTCGACCTGGGCACGACGCATTGCGCGCTGTCCTACGTCGACCTCAGCGCCAGCGATGGCGAAAAGACCCAGCAGGGCGTGCTGAATGTGACCCAGCTGACTGCGCCGGGCACACTGGAATCGCCCGACCTGCTGCCTTCGTTTCTCTACTTGCCGCATGCGGGCGAGCTGACGCCGGGCGACCTCACGCTGCCGTGGACCACCACGCGCGAGTACGCCGTGGGCGAGCTTGCGCGCAGCCGTGGCGCGGGCACGCCGATCCGCCTCGTGTCGAGCGCCAAAAGCTGGTTGTGCCACCCCGGCGTGGATCGCCGCGCGGCCATTCTGCCCAACGACGCGCCGCCCGAAGTCACGCGCGTGTCGCCGCTCGAAAGCTCGGTGCGCTATCTCACGCACCTGCGCGAGGCCTGGGACCACGCGCATCCCGAGGCGCCGTTCGGCGAGCAGGAGATCACCGTCACGATCCCGGCCTCGTTCGACCCGGCCGCGCGCGAGCTGACGGCCGAGGCGGCGCAGGCGGCGGGCTACGCCAACATGACGCTGCTGGAAGAGCCGCAAGCGGCGCTCTATAGCTGGATCCAGAAAAGCGGCGGCGCGTGGCGCAAGGACGTGAAGGTCGGCGACATCATCCTCGTCGTGGACGTGGGCGGCGGCACGACCGACCTTTCGCTGATCGCCGTGGTCGAGCGCGAAGGCAATCTCGAACTGCACCGCGTGGCCGTGGGCGAGCACATCCTGCTCGGCGGCGACAACATGGACCTCGCGCTCGCGCACGTGGTCG
Source organism: Paraburkholderia sp. EG286B (assembly GCF_040965655.1). Lineage (NCBI taxonomy): Bacteria > Pseudomonadati > Pseudomonadota > Betaproteobacteria > Burkholderiales > Burkholderiaceae > Paraburkholderia > Paraburkholderia sp. EG286B. Next base: position 178,438 of record NZ_JBFRCF010000005.1, read on the forward strand.
CGCGCAAGCTCGCGACCCAGGGCACGCAGGCCGATCCGTGGCAACTGCGCGCGCTGACCTATGCGTGCCGCTCGGCCAAGGAAACGCTGCTCAGCGACGCGACTGTCGATACGGTGCCGATCGTCGTGCCGAGCCGCGGCTCGAAGCTGATCGGCGGCTCGATTCGCGCGGAACTCACGCGCGCCGAACTCACGCAGATCATTCTCGAAGGCTTCTTCCCGCAGGTGGACGCGGCCGCGCGTCCCGCCGTGCGTACGCGCGTGGGTCTCACGCAGCTTGGCCTGCCGTACGCGCAGGACGCGGGCGTCACGCGCCATCTCGCGGCCTTCCTCGGCCGCCAGGTGCAGGCGCTCGCGGAACTCGAAGGTTTTGGCGCGCCGCCCGCAGGCGCGAGCTTCCTGCATCCCACGGCGGTCCTTTTCAACGGCGGCGTGTTCAAGTCGGCGCTGCTCTCGCAACGCGTGCTCGATATCCTCAACGGCTGGCTCGCGGCCGAGGGCGCGGCGCCCGCGCGCCTGCTCGGCGGTGCCGATCTCGACCTCGCGGTGGCGCGCGGCGCGGCCTATTACGGCTACGTGAAGCGCGGCAAGGGCGTGCGCATTCGCGGCGGCACGGCGCGCGCGTATTACGTGGCCGTCGAATCGGCCATGCCGGCGGTGCCGGGGCTCGAGCCGCCGGTGTCGGCGCTCTGCGTCGCGCCGTTCGGCATGGAAGAGGGCACGGAGGCGGCGCTGCCGCCGCAGGAGTTCGGCCTCGTCGTAGGCGAGCCCGTGCACTTCCGTTTCTTCGGCTCGTCGGTGCGCCGTCTGGATCAGGTCGGCACGATGCTCGACTACTGGTCGCCCGAAGAATTGCAGGAGCTGGAGGAAATCCAGGCCACGCTGCCGACCGAAGGCCGTACGCCCGGCGAAGTCGTGCCCGTGAAGCTGCACGCGCGCGTGACGGAAGCGGGCACGCTCGAGCTCGAAGCCATGCCGAGCGGCACGAACGAGCGCTGGAAGGTCGAGTTCGACGTGCGTGGCGGAGCAGGCGACTGAGCCCGATGAAGCCATACGTCGTCGGCATCGACCTGGGGACGAGCAATACCGTCGTGGCGTACGTGGAGGCAGGCGGCGACGCCATCCGCGTGTTCGACGTCGAGCAGCTCACCGGCCTCGGCGAAGTGGGCGCGGAAAAGATGCTGCCTTCCGCGCGTTATCACCCGGCGGCGGGCGAGCTTGCGGCAGGCGATCTGCGCTTGCCGTGGCGCGCGCCTTCACCAGGTGACGACGCCGTCATCGGCCGCCTCGCGCGCACGCTCGGCGCGCAGGTGCCCGGCCGGCTCGTAGCGAGCGCGAAAAGCTGGCTCTCGCATGCGGCGGTGGACCGCCTCGCGCCGATCCTGCCGTGGGGCGCGCCCGACGACATCGCCAAGGTCTCGCCGGTGACCGCGAGCGCGAGCTATCTCGCGCACGTGCGCGCCGCGTGGAACCATCGTTTCCCGCATGCGCCGCTCGAAGATCAGGACGTGGTGCTCACCGTGCCCGCCTCGTTCGACGACGGCGCGCGTGCGCTCACGCTCGAAGCGGCGCGCATGGCGAAATTGCCGGCGCTGCGCCTGCTCGAAGAACCGCAGGCCGCGTTCTACGACTGGCTGTATCACCATCGCGCGACGCTCGACGCGGAGCTGGGCGCGTCGCGCCTCGTGCTCGTGTGCGACGTGGGCGGCGGCACGACCGACCTCACGCTCATCAAGGTGCAGTTCGAGGGCGGCGAGCCGCAGCTCACACGCATTGGGGTGGGCAATCATCTGATGCTCGGCGGCGACAACATGGATCTCGCGCTCGCGCATCTGGCCGAAAGCCGGCTCGCGAACGCGCAAACGCGCCTGAGCGCGGCGAGCCTTTCGCAGCTCGTGGAGCGCTGTCGCGTCGCGAAGGAGCAGTTGCTCGACGCGAGCGCGCCCGAGTCCGTGCCGATCACGCTGCTCGGCGCGGGCGCGCGGCTCGTGGGCGGCGCGCGCACCACTCAGTTCGGCCGCGAGGAAGTCGCGCAGATCGTGGTGGACGGCTTCTTCCCGATGGGCACTGCCGGCGACCTGCCGCGCCGCTCGCGCGCGGCGATCGTCGAGTTCGGCTTGCCCTATGCCGCCGATCCGGCCATTACGCGTCATATCGCGGCATTCTTGCAGCGCTTCGCGGCGCAGTCGCGCGAGGCGCTGGGTTCTTCCGGCGCGGCCGTTGAACCGGAAGCCGCGTTGCCCATGCCCGACGCGCTGCTGCTCAACGGCGGCGTGTTCCGCGCCCGCTCGCTCGCGCAGCGTCTGGCCGATACGCTCGGCGCGTGGCGCGGCGAGCCGCTCAACGTGCTGCAGAACGATCAGCCCGACGTGGCCGTCGCGCGCGGTGCGGTCGCCTATGCGCTCGCGCGCTCGGGCAACGCGCCGCGTATCGGCGGCGGCTCGCCGCGCAGCTACTTTCTCGTCCTCGACGAAGGCGCGGCAGCCGATGCCGCTGCGCGTGGCGTGTGCGTCTTGCCACGCGGCACGGAGGAAGGCCACGAACTGCATCTGGACGACCGCACGTTCGCGTTGCAACTGGGCCAGCCGGTGCAGTTCCACCTCGCATCAACGGTGGCCGACACTGCGTGGCAACCCGGCGAGCTGGCCGATCTCGCGGCGGGCGACTTCGTGCGCCTGCCGCCACTCGCAACGGTAGTGCCCGCGGGCGGCGACGCAAAGGCGGCGCGCGAGCGTCCCGTCAAGCTCACGACCGCGCTCACCGAAGTCGGCACGCTGGAGATGCACTGCATCGCGACCGACGACGCCTCGCAGCGCTGGCTGCTCGAATTCGCGCTGCGCCGCGCGGAGCACGAGGGTGGTGTGGGCGCGGCAAGCGGCGAGTCGCGCCATGCGGGCCTCGACGAAGCGATCGAGGCGATCGAGCGCGTGTTCGGCGCGCGCTCCGCCAAGGTCGACACGAAGGAAGTGAAGCGCTTGCGCGCGCATCTCGAAGAGCGGCTCGGGCCGCGCCAGAACTGGGACGGCCCGCTCCTGCGCGAGCTGTTCGGCGCGCTCTGGGAACGCGCGGGCAAGCGCCGGCGCTCCGCCGATCACGAACGCCTGTGGCTGAACCTCGCCGGCTTCTGCCTGCGTCCGGGGTTCGGCTATCCGCTGGACGAATGGCGCGTCGAGCAACTCTGGTCGCTCTTCGACGACGGCATCCAGTTCGTGGGCGAAGGCCAGGTGTGGTCGGAGTGGTGGACGCTCTGGCGGCGCGCGGCAGGCGGCCTGAACGAGGCGCAGCAGGACGAGGTGCTGGCGGCGATGACGTACCTCGAAGAGGCCGCCGGCTCGAAGCGCCACAAGCTGCCCTTTGACGCCGCGAAGCTGGGCGTGCCGGACATGATCCGGCTCTATGCGTCGCTCGAACAGATTGCGGCCGAGCGCAAGATCGAGATCGGCGAGCGGCTGTTGCAGCGGCTCCAGAAGCCTTCCGAGAATCATCAGACGTGGTGGGCCGTGGGCCGCATCGGCGCGCGCCAGCCGTTCTACGGCAGCGCGCACGGCGTGGTGCCGCCGCAAACCGCCGTGCTCTGGCTCGACGCGATTCTCGCGCTCGACTGGAAGAAGATCGAACCGGCGATGTTCGCCGCCGCGCAAATCGCGCGCATGACGGGCGACCGTTCGCGCGACCTGCCCGCCGAGTTGCGCGAGACCGTGGTGCGCCGCATGGAGTCGGCGAACGCGCCGCCTGGGTGGGTCACGATGGTGCGCGAAGTCGTCGCGCTCGACACGGCGGACACGGGCCGGGTGTTCGGCGAGGCGCTGCCGGCGGGGCTGAAGCTGATCGCGGGCTGAGCGACGCGTGACTTCTGCAGGAAGCCCGGCGCGCGTATGATCGAACGCCTGATTCCAACTGAAATACAGCGGACTGATCTGCCCATGAATTCTCCTGCCGATGCTTCCTCGCCGCGCGCCTTGCGCGCGCTCTCGCCGATCGAGGCGCGTATCGTCGGCGTGCTGGTCGAAAAGCAGCACACGGTGCCCGACACCTATCCGCTCTCGCTCAACGCGCTCACGCTCGGCTGCAACCAGAAGACCGCGCGCACGCCGGTCATGAACGTGAGCGAAGCCGAAGTGCTGGCCGCGATCGAAGACCTCAAGCTGCTGAGCCTCGTGTTCGAAGGCAGCAGCAGCCGCGTGCCGCGCTTCGAGCACAACCTGAATCGCGTGCTCGGCGTGCCGAGCCAGGCCGTGGCGCTCCTGACCGTGCTGCTGCTGCGCGGCGCGCAGACGGCGGCGGAATTGCGCCTGAACTCGTCGCGCCTGCACGGATTCGCCGATGTCTCGTCGGTCGAAGGCTTCCTGGAAGAACTGGCCGAACGCGAGCCGCCGCTCGTCGTGAAGCTGCCGCGCGCGCCGGGCGAGCGCGAAAGCCGCTGGATGCATCTGCTGTGCGGCGAGGTCAACACGGCGAGTTTCGTCGCCGCGGGGACCATCGCGCCCGGGGCGCGCGAGGAGGCCGGTGAGAGCGTTTCGCTCGCGGACTTCGAGGCGGTGCGCGCCGAACAGCAGCGTCTCGCCGACGAAGTCGCACGCCTGCAAACGCTCGTCGCGCGCATGGCCGCCGAACTGGGCATGTCGCTCGACTGAGCATCGCCACCCCGCCGTCGCGCCATGGACGCCGCCGCCGCCTCCGCCCAGCGCCTGCGCCAGGTGCGCGACCTGCCGTGCCCGCGCGGCTTGCCGCTCATCGGCAATCTGCATCAGCTGAACGCGCCGAAACTGCATCGCGTGCTCGAACAGTGGGCCGAGGAACTCGGCACGCCGTATCGCTTCCAGATCTGCGGCATGCCGGTCACGGTCTGGAGCGACGCGGAGCTGAGCCAGAGCGTGATGCGCGAGCGTCCGCATCGCTACCGGCGTTAAGCGTCGCTCGAACCCGTGCTCGCCGAAATTGGCTGCAACGGCGTGTTCTCGGCTGAAGGCGCGGCGTGGGAGCCGCAGCGCCGGCTCGTCATGCAGGCGCTTTCCGTGCCGCACCTCCGCGCGTTCTATCCCACGCTGCAGGCGATCACGGCGCGTCTGCACGACCGCTGGCAGCGCGCGGCCGAGCGCGGCGACGTGGTCGAGATGACCGACGACCTCAAGCGTTACACGGTGGATGTGACGTGTGCGCTCGCGTTCGGCGAGGACCCGCGCACGCTCGAGCAGGAGCGCGGCGTCATTCAGGAGCATCTCGCGCAGATTTTCCCGACGCTCATGCATCGCGTGAACGCGCCGTTCCCGTACTGGCGCTATGTGCGTTTGCCGCGCGACCGCCGCACGGACCGGGCGCTCGCCGAAGTGCATCGCACGATACGCGGCATGATGGCGCGCTCGCGCGAGCGCATGCGCGACGAGCCGTCCGATGCGCCGCGCCATCTGCTCGAAGCGATGCTCGCGCTGCGCGATGCGCCGGGCTCCGACGTGACCGACGACATCATCGCGGCCAACGTGCTCACGCTGCTGCTGGCGGGCGAGGACACCACGGCTAATGCGCTCGCGTGGTCGCTCTACTATCTAAGCGCCGACGAACCGCTGCAGCAGCGCCTCGCGAGCGAAGCGCACGCGGTGCTGGGCGCACACGCAGTGTGTCCGGACTATGGCCTCGTGAAGGACCTCGACCTGTTCGAAGCGGTGTGCAGCGAAACGCTGCGCTTGCGTCCGGTGGCCGCGATCATGGCGTTCGAGCCCGTGGAGAATGTGCAGGTGGGCGACGTCGCGTTGCCCGCCGGTTCGAAGATGTTCTTTCTCACGCGCCCACCCATGCTCGACGCGCGCCACTACGCGCAGCCCGGGCGCTTCGATCCTGACCGCTGGCTGCGCGGCAACGCGGCTTGCGCGACTGACGCGCGCGTGCACGATCCGCGCGCGTGGGTGCAGTTTGGCGCCGGGCCGCGCGTGTGTCCGGGGCGGCATCTGGCGGCCATGGAAATGCGCCTCGTGCTCTCCACGCTGATGAACCGCTTCAAGGTGACGCTGGCCGCCGATCCCGCGACGATCGAGGAGATCACGGCGTTCGCGATGGTGCCGAACCGCATGCCGGTGCGGCTGGAATTGCGGCCAACGGTTGTCGAGTCGCTTCGACCACAGGCGACATATCAACCGGGCCGTGACTGAAGTCTCAACCTTGCGTGATGAAGGTATGGACGTGGGTGTTGAAGAGGTCGGGATGCGTGCCGTTCATACCGTGCGTGGCGCCCTTGATCGTGACGCGGCGCGCGAACTCGATCCACTCGTCCAGCGCTTCGACGTTGTTGCGGAACATGAGCGGGCTGCGCTGGCCGTCGATCAGCAGCGTGCGGCACTTGATCTCGCCGGCGGCGCGCGGCGCGTAAGGCGGCAGCGGGTCCTGCAACTGCTTGGGCAGCGTCGTGGCGTTCGCGATGGCCATCTGGCGAAACGCCGCCGAGCCTTTCTTCCAGGCGCCCGGCACGCTCACGGAGTCCACGAACAACTCGAGTCCCGCTTCGACGTCGCCGGCGTGGATGAGGTCGGCTGCGCGCGTGCGCAGCGCGTTGGTGGCGGGAGGCAGCGCGGCTTCGTCGTCGTCCACGCGCGAGAGCGGGCCGCCCGGGTCGGCCAGCACCAGCGTGCGCACGAGGCGCGGATAGCGGCGCGCGAGATGCCACGCCACGCAGCCGCCACGCGAATGGCCCACGAGGTGCACCGATTCGAGACCGAGCGCGGTGATGAAATCGGCCAGCTCGGTGACGTGGCTCTCCCAGCCGAAATCGCCCTGGATGCAGGCGTCTGCCGCGGGCCAGTAATGGCTCAGGCTCGGCGCGATGCAGCGGAAATGCTCCGACAGGCCGTTGAGTTGCGGCGTCCAGTAGCGGTAATCACAGAGCGATCCGTGGACGAACAGCAGCGGCTCGCCATCGCCGCGCTCGAGGAACGGCAGGGCAATGCCCGAGTGCAACGTCGCGTACGACAGGTCGGGCGCAGCAAGTAGGGAGGGATCGATGCGTTGGTTCAAGGAGTGGCTCCGAGCGTATGAGCGTCACTTTGCCGCAACCGAACGATTAAGGGAAACTCAATAAACTGAAGGAATCGATAAGGTTTTCTGATTCGAAAAAGAGGCGTAACGCGGCGAGGCCTGTCGCGCGGGGCTGTTCTCTTTCAGTGCTGAAAGCAAGCGGGTGCGCCCACGCCGCTGGCGGCCTGGGGCGCGGCGGCCGAATCGTGGGTTGTCGCGGCGCCGGCCGCGTTCGCGGCGGAGGATTTACGTCTTCGGTGCGACGAGATTGGCGTCGCGCGCGAGCAGCCAGCGTCCGCTCGCATCCTTGCGCACCAGCGTGAGCGTGTAGCCCGCACGCCGCATGGGCAGGGCCGCGCCCGGCGGCGTAATGGAAATGTCGATGCGATTGCGTAGAAAGGCCCAATCGCCTAATACCTGCAGTTCCACGATCTCGGCCGTGCCTTCTATGCGCATGTCCTGCTGCGCTTGCGAAGCCGCGGCAAACTCGGCCTTGCCGAACGGCTCCTGGCCGGGCACCGTGAACACCACGTCGTCGGTCATCAGGCTCAGCACTTTGGCGGTGTCGCCGGCGCGGCTGGCTTCCATCCAGGTTTGCACCAGCTCGCGAATGGCGCGTTCGTCATCGGTCATCGTGGACTCCCTCGTGTTTCATTTCTACGGTTCTGGAATGCGCCGCGCGGCGCCTCAAAACGCACTGCGATACGCGAACAGGCCCGGCAAGCCGCCGGTCATGACGAAGAGGACGTTCTCGCCGCGCGCGAAGCGTCCCGATCGTGCGGCTTGCACGAGACCGGCGAATGCCTTGCCGCCGTACACGGGGTCGATCAGCAGGCCTTCTTTCGAAGCGACGAGCCGCACGGCCTCGCGCATCGCGTCGGTTGGAATGCCGTAGCCGTCGCCGAGCTGGGCTTCGTCGATCACGATCGAGCGGCCCTCGATGCGCCGCGCCGGATCGATCAACTCGAGCGTCTTGCCGGCCTTTTCGAGCGTGGCGGCGTGGGCCTGCTCAGCCTTCGCGAGCACGGTGTACGCAAGCACGAGGCTCGGGTCGAGGCCCAGCGCCGCGAAGCCGGCGGCGAGCCCTGCGTGCATGCCGCCGCTGCCGTTGGGCACGACGATGCGCGCGAAGCGCAAGCCCTGTGTATGGGCCTGGGTCATGATTTCGGCCGCGCACGCCGCGTACCCCAGACACCCCACCGGGCTCGACCCGCCCAGCGGGCACACGTAGACCTTGCGGCCCTGGGCGCGCAGCTCGTCGGCGCGCGCCTGGGCGAACTCCAGGGCATTGGCCGTGCCGGAGAGGTCGTGCACGCGTGCGCCGAGCAGGTCGTCGAGCAGGATGTTGCCGTTCTCCAGATACTCGAAGTCGTCGCGCGGCACGGCCCGCGTGAGCACGAGTTCGCACTGCAGGCCCGCTTGCGCCGCCGCAGCTGCCGTCAAGCGCGCATGGTTCGACTGGCGCGCGCCCACGGTGACGATGGTGTCCGCGCCCGCAGCCAGCGCTTCGCCCACCAGGAACTCCAGCTTGCGCAGCTTGTTGCCGCCGCCGCCGAGGCCAGTGAGATCGTCGCGCTTGACATAGACATTCACGCCCCCAAGTTCGTGGCTTAGCCGCGGCAATGGCTGGATCGGCGTGGGTCCTTCCAGCAGTGCGCGGCGAGCATGCTGCGAAAGATCGAGCTGATACGGGGACGCGGAATGTGTCACGGCATTCGTTACGGTAGTCATCGGGCTCTCGCTGTCTCGCAGTTTGAATGGGAGTGTGGCTGGCGGCATTTGCATTTGCCAAGCGTCGAATAATAACCAGGGTAACGCTCGAATGATGCGCAACGCCTCAGGGTTCTCACGTCCACGTAATTCCGTATTGCGTCGCAGCAAGGAGGTTTTTAGACTGATTCTTATCCAGGCAATCGTCCGAGACGATATTCCCACCACGGGAGGCTTCAAATGAATATTTTTCAATCGCCGAGCCAACCATCGAGTCCGAGGCTGCACGTATTCGAACAGGAGGGCGGCTGGCACTGGGGTATCACCATAGAGCGTTCGGCAGGCGGCGGGTTCAAGGTCATCGCGTACAGCGAGAAGACGTTCCGCGCCGAAAACGAAGCACAATCCGACGGCGACCGCGCCCTCGTCAATCTCGCCGAACTGGTTTGAGCCGCGCGCCGCGCGTGTTTTCGCGTCTGCGGCACCTTTCCTCGCATCCTTCCACGTTTGCGGCCCGCGCTCCCCGCGCTGTGCCGGAATCGATGTTTCTTTTCGTCTGATCGCTTCGCCTGCATGTGCTCATGCCGCGTCCATCGGCCTCAGTGACCGATCGTGCGACGTTTGCTAAAAATCAGCGCGCAATCTCATGTGCCCCGGTATCTTGAAAAATTGCCCGAGAGGGCTTTTCAGACCGTTCGCGTACGCCGTCACTCTCCCTCATGACCTCACCCGCGCAGCGCCCCTCGCCGACACTTGCGCCCGATCTGCAACTGGGCGAACCCATGACCGATACGATGCATGCCGAGTTCGTCGCGCTGCTCGATGCGCTGGCGCGCGCGAGCGACGAAAGCTGGCTCGGCGCGTTCGACGCGTGGGCGGCGCATACGAAGCAGCATTTCGCACAGGAAGAAGCGTGGATGGAGGAAATGAACTTCGGTCCGCGCCATTGCCATGCGGGCCAGCATCGGCACGTCCTGAACGTGGCAGGCGAGGTGCGCAGGCAAGTCGCCGACGAGGGGCGCTTCGACACGCGGCGGCAACTGGTGGGCGAACTGCACGAATGGTTCGCCTGGCACGTGAAGTCGATGGACGCGCTCATGGTCGAAGCCCTGCGCGAACGCGGCATCGCGAAGGTCGATCAGGCCGATCAGGCCGATCAAGCCGTCTGAGTCACATTCCAATCGTTCGATTCATGCAAGCAGATATCGTAATCGTGGGCGCCGGGCCGGTGGGGCTGTGTCTCGCACGCTCGCTCAGTGGTGTTGGCCTCAAGATCGTCGTCGTCGAGCAGCAGCGCCTCGCCGACATCAACGAGCCGCAGTTCGACGGGCGCGAGATCGCGCTGACCCAAAAGTCGGTGCGCGCGATGCGCAGGTTCGGGCTTTGGGATCTCATCGACCCGCACGCGCGTGCGCCGCTGCGCAGCGCGAGGGTGTTCAATGGTCCCTCGCCGGGGGCGCTCGAGATCGGACACGATCTGAGCGGCCACACGGAGCTGGGCTGGCTGGTCTCCAATCACCTGATTCGCAAGGCCGCGTACGAGGCGCTGCGGCAAAGCACGGCGGAGCATGGCGACGTGACGCTGCTGGCGGCGCAACAGGTCAGCGCGGTGAACGCCGGTGAGGATCAGGCGAGCGTGACATTGGAGAGCGGTGAAACGCTCTCGGCGAAGTTGATCGTCGCGGCGGACAGCCGCTTCTCGTCCACGCGCAAGATGATGGGCATTGCTGCCAGCATGCACGATTTCGGCAAAGCGATGCTGGTTTGCCGCATGACGCACGAAGCGCCTCACGAGCACGCCGCGTGGGAATGGTTCGGCTACGGTCAGACGCTCGCGTTGCTGCCCATGAACGCGGAGCGCTCGACGAACGCGCATCAGTCGTCGGTCGTGCTCACGCTGCCCGTGGGCCAGGTCAATGAGATCGCCGCGCTTGCGCCCGACGCGTTCGCGCGGCATATCGAGGATCGTTTCATGCACAGGCTGGGCGCAATGAAGCTGGCGAGCACGCGGCATGTGTATCCGCTCGTGGCCGTCTATCCAGAGCGCTTCGTCGGCAAACGCTTCGCGGCCGTGGGCGACGCCGCGGTCGGCATGCATCCGGTGACCGCGCATGGGTTCAATTTCGGGCTGCTCGGTGTGGAAACCTTAGGTAACCGGATCATCGAAACGCACAAGAGCGGCTTCGACATCGGGGCTGCCTCGGTTTTGCAGCGCTATGAAACCCAGCACCGCCGCGCGACCAAACCGCTCTATCTCGCGACCCGGTTCATCACCGACGTCTACACGAACAACAGCGCGCCCGCGAAACTGGCGCGCGACTTCATGCTGCGCGCGGCTTCGAAACTGATGCCGTTCAGGAAGGCCATCGCAGCTTCGCTGACCGGCTGACTTCACGCGCCCTCGCGCACATCGACCGCAACGATGCGCTCGAGCACGGCCACCGCGTTCGCTACGCCGTTTTCAGCACGCATCGTTTCGCCTAGTGCGCGGGCGCGGCTGCGCACCGTATCGCTGGCGGCAAAGTCGAGTGCGTTCGCGAACGCTCGGGCAGTGGGCTTGCGTCCGTCGACTGCCGGCGGGGCGACGCCCGCCTCGCGCAGACGCTCCGCCCAGAAGAACTGGTCGCCCGCAAACGGCGTAACAATGGAAGGCACCCCGGCGCGTGCTGCGGAGTGCGAAGTACCGGAGCCGCCGTGATGAATGACGGCGGCGGTGCGCGGGAACAGCCAGTCGTGCGGCGTATCGCCGACGACGAAAAAGTTTTCGGGTAGCGCCTTCGGATCGATGCCGCTCCAGCCCGGGTAGAAGAGTGCGCGCCGACCCCGCATCGCTTCGATCAGGGCATCGAGCAGCCGCGCATTGTCGAAGCCCGTCATGCTGCCAAAGCCGATATAGACGGGCGCGTCTCCCGCAGCGAGAAAGCGCGCCAGTGCGACCGGCGGCGTCCATGCCGGGCTCGGCGCAAGCCACTGTCCGCAAAGATGGGCGTTGGCGGGCCAGTCGGCGGGCGCGCCCAACAGGTTTGGCGAGACGCCATACACCATCGGGTGGTCCTTCCATACCGCCTCGCGCGGCGGCAGGCCGAACATCGCGCGCGCGGCGTTGGTCCTGTCGCGGAACGCCTTCCAGAGCAGGCTGTTCACAAGACCGTGGCTGGCGCGGTTGAGCACGCGCGGCACCCACCTGGGCGGCAAGAACGGCGAGGGGAAGGCCGCAGTCGGCGTGAGCGGGATCATGCCCGAGCCGATGCCTTTCGCGCCCAGATACTCCGCCGCGGAAAGCCCCACGAACGCGGCCAGTCCGGCACCCAGAATCGCATTGCAACCCTCGCCCGCCTCGACGATGGTGCGCATCCACGACTGCGCGTTTTCGTTGGCGATTTTCGCGAGCGCGCGTGCGGTCTCGTTGAAGCCGCCGCCCTTGGCGACGACGCCCGCGATCGCGTGGTCCGGGCGCAGCATGCCGCGAATGTCGCCGGCCAGCGCCGTGGCCGGCACGCCGAGTGCATGGGCGCTGCCAAGCGTGGCGGCGTCGGCGAGCAGGCGCGCTTCGTGCCCGGCGTCCATCAAGCCGCGGCACAGCGCGGCGAACGGGCGCGCATCGCCCTCGGTGCCGTAGGTCGCGATCAGCAGCTTCATGGGGCCTTTTTCCTCGATTTCGGCACGGCCTTCCGGGGAGCAGTCCGGGCCGCCTGCGCGGGCAGGGCCGCGCCGTGCAGGAACAAATCGATCGCTGCGGCAAACTCCTTGCGCAGTTTCAGGCGCGGTTCGGCGAGCCAGCGCAGCATGGCGCCGAGGTAAAGGTGGTGGAACGCGAGGGCTAGCCGCGCCGCGTCGAGATCGTCGCGCAGTTCGCCTTGCGCCTGCGCGCGCCGGACGAGCCAGCCAAAGGTATCGGCGATGTCGCTGAGCTGCTCGCTGTCCCGCGACGGCGAAGGTTCCGTGCCGATGCCGAGAAAGCGAAACCGCAGGTAAGGCGCGAGGTAGTCCGGGTGCGCCTCGCACCAGCTCGCGGAATGATCGAGCACGAGCCGCGCGCCCGCGGCGAAGCCCGGTGTGTGTTCGAGCCTCGCGTGCAGCGCCGCGAGATTCGCAGCCAGTTCGAGATGCAGCCAATGGGCGAGCACCGCCTCTTTCACCGGGAAATGGTTGTACAGCGTGCCCTTGGCCACGTCCGCTGCGGCGGCGATCTGCTCCATGGTCACCGGTTCGTAACCGTGAGTTACGAACAGCGTGGCGGCGGTACGCGCGAGATGCTCCAGGGTCTGGAGGCGTTTGCGGTCGCGGCGGCCTGGCGAAGCGGGCGTGGGCGTGGACATGTGAACGATGAATAATATTGAACGACGTCCAATATTATTCACAAATCGTCTGCAAGTATTGCCCGAGGGGCCGATCAGTGATGCCAGAAGAGGGGATCCTGACGGGAGCGGCTGTCGCCTGCCTGCGCATACTGACTTTCCCGTGACCATGTCCGGCCATTGCGCTTGCCGGCGGCCGGCTGGTGCTCGGTGCTGGCGAGCGTGAGCAGGTGCCTCGCTTCGCGGCTCGATGCGTCGACTTCCACCGCATGCCCCGCGTCTTGCCGCACGCAAGCCCATTCGCGCTCGCGCGCGCATTGCCGCGCTTCGCCGATCAGCGCGTGGCGCTGCTGCTCGCGCGCGACGAGGTCGGCTTGCATCTGCTGCGCTTCTGCGTTGCCGGGCTCTACGGCCAGCGCACTCGTGAGCGCCCTGCGTGCGGGCCAGAGGCTGTTCTTGTCGAGATTCAGACGCGCGCTGGCGAGATTGCTCGCGACCTCGGGATGCGCACTCGCATAGTGCGGCGCGGCGGCCGGGCGTGAGACGGCCGGCGCATTCGCCTGGGCGACGCGGCGCTGCGCCGCGTTCGCACGCGGCAGGACAGCGGCCGGCCGGTTAGTCAGCGCGGTGACGGCGCCACTAGTGCGATTGCCCTGCGTGCCCTGCGCGCCCTTCAACCCGCTCACGGACCCCACGATCACCTGTGCGCCGAGCTTCGGCGCCCATTCGCTGCGATGCACGAACGCATAGCCGGTGAGCGCGATCGCGAGCGCGCCGAGACCCGCCCAGGCATAGCGCGGCAGCCGCTTGCGCTCGGCGACGTGTTCCTCGTCGATCGAAGGGTACTCACCGTCGTAGGGCCGATTGGCGCCAAGGGCCAGGTTCGCGCGCAAGCGCTCGGCAACCCCGTGCGCGCGTTCGTCCGGCAGGCCTGCGCTTGCGGCTGCGATGCGGGCCGCGGCGGCCACTTGATTCGCGCCGCATTGGGGGCAGAGTGCGAGCGGCGCATTGAACCTGGTCCCGCAGTAGGGGCACTCCGACGGATCGGAATCGTCGTGACCAGGGGCGTTGAGCATGGGAGGAGCGCGCTTTCGCTTCGATTGACGAATTGCCGCAAAACCGGTGCCTGATTTACGCACTCATTTGAATATGGGCCAGTTCGCCGTGAAGATCAATCGGCGGATTCCGCCAGCCTGGCGGATCTGGACAGGCGACGCGCCGGCGAGCGGCACCTGCCTTATGTGCCTGATGGCTCCACGCAGCCGATGATCGTAGCGATGGCAGTGGCATCCAGCGTCAGGCCGATATGCCCCACGCCGGGCACGATCGTGACCGGCACGTGCGCGCCGGCTTCCTCGAACGCCGCCGCGTATTCGCGGGCGTGAAAAACCTCGTCGTCGGCGCCGGCCAGCACGTGCAGCGGCTGCCGCGCGCCGCGTATGTCCGCGCGGTAGTCGTCGTGCGGGCGGAAATTCTGCATCAGGTTGAACGAATACTGCGGCGTGAGTTCGTCGCGGACCTCGGGCGCGAGCGCATAGGCGATCGTCGGCAGATGATTGAAGACGCGGATGCGCAGACCGTTGAGCAGGCGATCGTGCCCTTGCGTCCCGATTCGCCGTGACCGCGTATATCGGGCACGCAGGCCGTGTAGCCCGTGGCGGCGAACTGGCGCGCGAGCGGGTGGAGGCTCGCGCTGCTTGCCGACGATCCGTGGATGAGCACGACACACGCGTGCGGCGCACCCGCCTGCGGCAGGTAGGCGCGCCAGGCGAGCGATGCACCGTCTCGCGCCGTATAACGGCGCAGCGCGGGAAGGTCGGAAAAGTCGACCTCCTTGAACGGCGCGTTGATCGATTCGAGCGGCTCGGGCTGCCTCGGGCCGCCCTTGACGAGCGCGACGGCTGCGGCAGCGATGGCGGCGAGCGGAACGGCTTGCGAAGCGGCAACGGCGCTGAAAGCCACGGGCGGACCTCGTGTACGTTATGGGTTGATGGTCTTGCCGACAGTGATGATAGCCGACTTGCCACCCATATCATCGGGTCTCCGAAACATGATGCGCGCCGGATTGCGGCGCCGTGCCGCTCAAATGAATAGCGAAATGATGCCGCCGAGCGTAATGCCTGCTGCGATCCAGCGCCCAAGCGTATAGGTGTGGTTCGGGTCGGCTGGCGCGTCGGGACGCTCGAGCCCCAGCGCGCCATAAACGAGCGATTTCATGGGCTGCGCGTTGGCCGACGTCGCTATCGCGCCGGATGCGTCGCTCGTGTCGGTGGCATCGCTGGTATCGTTCGTGTCGCTCGTGCCGGCAGCATCGCTCGCGTCGGCCGCAGCGTCGTCGCTGTCCGCGGTATCGTCGCTCGATGCGGCCGCATAGCCTTGCGGCGAAATCTGCACGGCATCGTCCTGCGATGTGGACGGCGCGATGGTCGTCGACACGTCGCTCGACTGCGCGCCGTCCTGTTCTGCCTGGTCTGAAGCCGCGCCCGCACGGAGTGTGTTCGTGTTGGCGCTGCCGTTGGCGAACTGTGTCGCCGCCCCGATTTGCATGGTCGACTCCTTTCGACTTCCTTATGCCTGCAATAATCGCAGGTCCAGCGCTGAAACGACTCACGAATAACGCTGAAAAATTCGCGATATTTCGCGGCCAATTCTCTTGCCCAGCCTGCGACAATATCGGTATCCGCAACGTCGTGCGCGTATTACCGCGCGACGTCTGCCTGATCCTCCCCACCCGCAAGAAGAAGTACGCCTCGACGTCGAATGTGGATGAAGTCTCTGCGCCTCACAAATCCGTTCACGTTCGCGAAGAGGCGAGCTTGAAGCGCCCGTCACGTCGCGAGATTTTCGAGGCGCTTTATCGCACGCACTATCTGCAAGTCCACACGCGCCTGCCCGATGCGCTCGAGCGCGATCACAACGACGACTATTCGCAAAGCGGCGCACAGATCGCCTGGGAGATCTGGCAGGCCGCGCACTCACACGCCATCGAACTTGCGGCGCAGCAATGCGAACTGCGCCAGAATCGGCACGTTCATCAGGATCACAAAGCAATCTGCCGGATTTGCGCGTGCGATATTCGCGCTCTGCAGGCGGATGCAGAGCGCGATGAAGATGTGGCGTAAGGAACGTGCCGCTTTGACCTAGACGGGGACCGAAGCGACGAGGCGCAAGCGGTTCGCGGACCGCTTTGGATCGAGGGCGCGCGTGACTTCGGCGATCGTGTCGCGCATGGTTTCGCGCATGGTGCCCGAAAGCTCGCCGAGCGCTGCTGCGGCGCGGCCTCGCGTGGCGGAGGTGGCTGCAGGGGTATCGGTTTCCGGCGTGCGGCTCGCGCGTGCGGCGCGCGTCATGCCGGCGCGCGCGGGCGGCATGCAAATGCAGCAGGCGGTGGGTTTGTGTTCGTCGCGCACGTGGCGCACGAAACGGCCGGAGCAAACGGTGCAGCTCGACAGCGTGAGCAGGCCGCCTTCGAAGAAGCGCAGCAGCGTCCACGCCCGCGTGAAGCTCAGCACGCGCTCTGTTTCGGCGCTCTCGCAGTGCTCGAGATAAAGGCGGTACGCACGCGTGAGGGCGTCGAGCCGGCTGCATCTCGCCCTATCCGTAAGAAACAGATAGATGTTGTAGAAGAGCGACGCATGAATGTTCGGCAGCCATGTGAAATACCAGTCCGCCGAAAACGGCAGCATGCCCTTGGGCGGCGAAGCGTTCTTGAGTTCCCGATAGAGCCTGATCAAACGATTGCGCGAAAGCGTCAGTTCTTTTTCGAGCACAGGCATGCGTGCGCCCAGCTGGATCAGCTCGATTGCGCGCAGCACTTCACGCGCTTCTTCGGTCACACTGCCTTTGTACATGACGTGGTACTCCGAGAGGCAGCCGACGACCGCCACGGTGGCCCAGGCGAATGCCTGAATTCACGGGCGATTATAAAAGCGCGACAAAGAGCGTCAAGAATAATATTTGGAAAGGACTTGAAATATCCATAAAGAAAATGCCCCGCGCAGCCGTTATTCAGGCATGGCTTGAAACCGGAAATAACCGCGCATTACCACGGGAATTACCTGTTTTGCGTAGATGGAAAGATCCGGTAAGAATATAAGTACAAACCGGCGGAAAATATCGGTGCGCAATGCCCCGTGAATCGAAAAGAATTATTACGGCGTTTTGCGCTTTTACCTTTTCAGGCGCATCTGCCGGTAAACTGCGGCCTTTCCGAACGCATGCGACGCGCGACGTTGCAGCGGCCCGCGCGAACTGCGGGTTCCCTACCTAAGCTGCCAACCGATGAATTTGCCTTTCTCCGCCTACACTTCTTCGTTCGCGCAGGCGCGTAAGCGTTTGCCTGTGGCCGCGACCGGCAACTTCAACCGCAGTGGCGGCGCGCTCGCCAACCCGCCGCGCCGCGCGCTGCTCAAGGGCACGGTGAGCCTGCTGGCGCTGAGCGGTTGCGCGGGCACGTTGCTGAGTGCGTGTGGCGGCGAATATACGGGAGGCGACGGCGCGCAGGATGCGCCGACGCCCGTCATCGGTTCCGTCGCGAACTTCCGCGATCTGGGCGGCGCCGCGCCGGGCTACTCGACGAGCGACGGCGCGCACGTGCGCCGCGCCTTGATTTACCGCTCCGACGCGCTCACGCCGAACGCAGCCGACGCCGCGACGCTCGAGCGCATGGCGCTGTCCAACATCTACGATCTGCGCACGCCTGCGGAAATCGACGCGGCGCCCGACGTGACGCCCAGCACCGCCAGTTACCTCGCACTCAATGTGTTGGGCACGCTCGAGCCGCCGTCGTTCGCGGGCATGCTGGCGGGTGAGCTCGATGCGGCGATGCAAATGCATTGGCGCGCGCTCGTAACGGGCCGCACGCAATGCTCGGTCTACGGCGCGCTGCTCGAACATATCGCGGAGGCGCCGGGGCCGCTGCTGATCACGGGTGGCACAGGCGTGGACGTGGTGGGCTGGGCGTGCGCGCTGTTGCTGCTGATCGCCAACGTGCCGCTCGAAATCATCGTGAAGGATTTCATGCTGACCGACGCGTGGCGCTCGACGGGCGCGGATGCCGCCAATCTGACGCCGCCCGTGCAGGCCAGCTATCTGCAGGCCGCGTTCGACGCGGTGCAGGGCAGCTACGGCGACCTCAACCGCTATCTCACCACAGGGCTCGGCCTTGCGGCCGACACGGTCAATCGTCTGCGCGGCCGGCTTGTGGTCTGAGCGGCGCGCAGCGTCGAATCAACGGGGGTATAGCGGGCAATTAGGGACTTACACCGTTGCCCGTGCATCTGCCGGCAGCGCGATACGCACGCGCAGCCCGCCTTCGGGGTGATTGGACAACTCGCAGCGGCCACCCTGATTGCGCGTGAGGCGCGTCACGATGGCGAGCCCCAATCCGCAATGGCCTTCACCACCGCGTGCTTCGTCAAGGCGTACGAAGGGTTTGAGCGCCGCGGCCACGCGCTCGGGCGGGATGCCGGGGCCATGATCGCGCACTTCGACGATCCACTGCGCGCCTTCGCGGCGCGTGGCGATTTCCACGGGCGGCACGCCGTGTTCGAGCGCAT
Source organism: Paraburkholderia sp. EG286B (assembly GCF_040965655.1). NCBI lineage: Bacteria > Pseudomonadati > Pseudomonadota > Betaproteobacteria > Burkholderiales > Burkholderiaceae > Paraburkholderia > Paraburkholderia sp. EG286B. The sequence continues at coordinate 197,005 of NZ_JBFRCF010000005.1, forward strand.
TGTCGACGAGATTCGACACGAGCCGGTCGAGCAGCGTGCGCGGCAGCCGGAACGCCGAGCCCGCGCGCAGATCGAGCCTGAAGAGCGCATCGTCGTCGTCGCCGGCGTCGGAAAAGAACTGCTCGCGCAGCAGCGCATCGACTTCCACTTCGGGACCCGCTTCGGGCCGCTGGCGGGCGAATTCCAGAAACTGCTGGACGATATCGTTCAGCGAATCGACTTCGCGGATCAGTTGTTCGCGCTCGCGCTCCGAGCCCATCATGCTCGCACGCAGCTTCAGTCGCGTGAGCGGCGACTTGAGATCGTGAGCGACGCCCGCGAGCATGACGGCCTGATCGTCGTCGGCTTCGTTGAGCTGCTTCATCATGCCGTTGAACGAGCCGATCAGCTCGCGCAATTCGCGCGGCCCGTGCTGCTTGACGGGCGCGGGACGATGGCCGGTACCGAACGCGCGCGCGGCCTGGGCCACGAGCGAGAGCGGACGTTGCATCTGCCACATGGCGAGCAGCGCGAGAAGCAGCGAGATGGCGAGCATCGAGCCGAACAGCGGCAGCAGGTTGCGCGCTGGCGGCAGATCGACGGGCGCGACGATCCACGTGGGCTGGCCCGCGAAACGCACCCACAGGGCTTCGCGATGGCGCAGGTCGGCGAGAATCTCGGTGCCGGGCGGCAGGTCGCGCAGCAGTTGCTTGCGCAAGTCGGCGAGCGGCTCGCGCCTGGGCACTTCGAGCCGCACGTCGGCGGGCATGTTCCAGGTGGGCACAAGATGCACGCGCAGCGCCGGCGCGAGGTCCATTTCGTTGGGAGGCGTGCTGGGTGCCGCGCTCGTTGCCGTACCGGGCGCCGCGCTGGTTGCGGCATGCAGCATGAGCAGCAGACCGCGCTCGAAGCCTTCCACTTCGTGGCGGCGCGGCTGCGGCGCGAACACGATGAACCAGCATGCCTGGATGGCGAACAGCAGGAGCGCGGACATCAGCGCCATGCGCCCGAACAGCGTATTCAACGGATTGTTCATGCCATTACGCGTTCAGGCTGGGGCCGCTGTCGTCTGCTGGGGGATGGTCGATGTCGCCTTCGATGCCGACCCCGCTCTGCGGCACGAACACGTAGCCCTTGCCGCGCAGGGTCTGCACGTAGCGCGGCTGCGCAGGATTGTCTTCGATCACGCGGCGCAGGCGCCAGACCGGTACGTCGAGACTGCGCTCGTTGAATTCGAGGCCGTCTGCGTGGAGCAGGTCGTGAATCAGCACGCGTGAAAGCACGCGGTACGGATGCTCCGTGAAAATCTTCAGGAGCACGAACTCACTGCTGCGCAGCGGCACGCGCTCGCCGTCACGTTCGAGCGTGCGCGCCATGAAGTCGAGCTCGAAGGCGCCGAAGCGATAGCGTTCGCGCGCGACGGGTGCGCCCGCGGGGCCGTTGCCGCGCCGGCGCAGCACGGTCTGGATACGCAGCAGCAATTCCTGGGGATCGAAGGGCTTGGCGACGTAGTCGTCCGCGCCCAGCGTGAGACCCGCAATGCGGTCGCCCACTGCGCCGCGCGCGGAGGCGAAGATCACCGGAATGTCGTCACCCTGCGCGCGCAAGGCGGCGAGGGCGCGCAAGCCGTCGGTGCGCGGCATCATGACGTCGAGCACGACGACCGAAGGCCGCTCGCGTTCCAGCCGGGCACCGAGATGCGTGCCGTCGTGGAGGACGGAGGCCTCGAAACCGTTGGCCCGAAGAAAGCTGGAGAGGAGATCGCGCACGACCGGATCGTCGTCGACGATGAGAACGTGTGGACTCATCGCCATATTTTATTTGATATCGACAACCGGCAGAACAGCGCGCGACCGCAGATTTCTTGCCGTAGCTTACATGGCCTCTTACTTCATGGCGACGGCGCCTTGCTCGATGGATGCCTGCGTCGCGTGCGCGGATTCCGTCGACGCGACGGATGCGCAGTTGAGTGCGCTCACGCCCTGCTGTGCACTCGCCTGGTCCGCCGCCGGCTTCGCAGCGGCTTCGGTGGCCGCGGAGCTCGCGGGCTGCGCGGCCGGCGCGTCGATCGACGCCATGCCTGCCGCTTTGGCGAATGCCGAGTTCGCGCCAGCCATCTTCGCGGTCAATGCCGAGACGTCGCCGGACGGTGCGGCTTCCTTCTGGGGCAGGCTGTGCGCGTGTGCCTGCGCTTGTGCGAGCCGCGTCTGGCGCGCGTCGGCGGCGACGCCGCTCGGCATCTTTTGCAGATGCAGCGGCGCATCGGCTTCGGCAGCCGCGACTTTCGCGCCCGCTTTCTTCTCACTTTTCGCGCTGTCCGCAGAGGGGGCGGCCGCTGCGCCAACTTCCTTCGGCGCGGGCGGGATGCCGTGCATTTCGAGCACGGCGTCCTGCGCGGACGGGGCCAGGTGCTGGTCGACGACGCCTTCCTTCACGCGGCGCACGGCGGCCTGTTTACCGTGCTTGAGATCGCCTTCGAGCTCGGCGATGCGGCGGTCGTACCAGTCCGTCACGCACGCCTTGTCCTTGCAGTTGTGCTGGCGCCATTGCCACTGGCTCACGCGGTCGGCTTCGAGCGCGGTCGTGTCGGTGCTCGCGTCGAATGCGCTGCGATAGAGCGCGGCCAGTTTGTCGTCGAGCGCGGAGAGCGTCGGATCGTTGCACACGAGCCGCTCGGAAACGGACGCGTTATGCGGGCAGTGAAAGCTTGCAGCGTGCGCGAACGGCGAGCCAGCGAGCGACGCGAACAGCGCGATCGCAGCAGCGTTCAGGCCGCGCTTGAAGAAGGGGGCGCGACGGATTTTCGGTTCTCGGTTCATGGCAGCCATGATGATGTTGAAATAGCGGGAGAAAGACAGGAACAGGGTGTGGCTCGTCCGGCGTCGCAAAGGCGCGAGGCGCCGCAGTGAGAACCGCAGCGAGAACGATAGCGCGGGGAAGAATCCGCAATGTCTCACTCAGCGGGGAGAATGCAGGAGCGCTTACGAAACATTACACACGCAGCCACGCGCGGTAACGGGCGAAGGTCGACAAGCGCTTGTGGCGCGCGCCTCTGCGTTGAAAGGGCGCGCACGAGCGCCGTTCAACCCCTTACCGAGCGGGAGGTTTTTGAAGAAGTGGAAAGTGACATTCAACATTGACCGATGTCCCGGCCATCGCGCGCATTGCTTTGCACCGATCATGCGTGGCGAGTCCTGCCGGGAACGTGTCAAGTTCCGCGCAGCCCATCAACGCATCGGGTATCCGCTCCCATGCCACATGAAATCGTGTCATCCGTCAGCCGTGCGAGGGCGCGCGCGGTGAAACTCGGCGCCGCGAGCGCCGCGGCGCTCGCGCTCAACGGCTGCGCATGGACGCTCATCACCGCGGCCGACGCGACCGGCTCCGTGATTCAGGCGGGTTACGCGGTCGCGTCGAATTACTCCTCGCCTAAATTCGTGTCGGGGCGGCCGGTCAATCTCAGTTCGATCTGCATCGAGAACAATCCCATGGTCACGTCGGGAGACTTCGTGCCATCGCTGCAGCTCGTGCTCGCGCAGCGCGGCGTGACTTCGGATGTCTACGGCGCCGGCACCGAGCCGGTGAGTTGTGAAGGACGCCTCGTGTACAACGCATCGATCGAATTCGGCAAGCCGACGTTCAGCGACGAAAGCCGGGCCTATCTTTCGACGATCAACCTGACGATCTTCATGCATAACCATATTGCCGTTACGGGGCGTTACGAAGTGCGCGGTCTCGGCACCGACCGCTATTCGAGCGCGGCGGTGAAGCTCAAGGGGCTGTTGGACAGCATGGTGGTCGACCAGACGCAATTGAGCAATTCATTCCAGTCCGCCTCGAGCGACCAGTAAAACGGGTGTCCCGCGCTATGCGCGGGAAAGGATTGGTAAGGCTGCGGGCCTGTACCGGCTCGTTCTCGTCCCTTACGATTTACGCATGGCAAATAATATCTTTCTCGTCGACGACGATCCGGTCGTGCGCGACGTCACGGCCGAATATCTGCAGATGCGTGGCTTTACTGTCACGACGCTGCCTTCCGTGCGTGCGATGCAGGAGCGGCTGCGCTCCGAGCGGCCGCAGGTTGTCGTGCTCGATATCATGATGCCGGAAGTGGATGGCATCAGCGCGCTGCGCGCCTTGCGCGAAAGCGGCGACGACTTGCCGGTCATCATGCTCACCGCGCGCAACGAAGTGATCGACCGCGTGCTGGGCCTCGAATTCGGCGCCGACGACTACGTGGGCAAGCCGTTCGATCCGGGCGAGCTGGTGGCGCGCATTCGTTCAGTCATGCGCCGGCGCAGTATTGCGAACCTCACGGGCGCGCCGGAGAGCCGGGAATCGTTTCGCTTTGGCCCTTTCGAACTCGATTTCCGTTCGCGGGAGCTGTATCGCGACGAAGTCCGCATGCCGCTGCGTTCCAGCGAATTCGCGTTTCTCAAGCTGTTCGTCAATCACTCGATGACGATTCTTTCGCGCGAGCGCATTATCGAAATCGTGTATGGGGAGGTGGGGCGGTATCGGAACCGCAGTCTCGATGTCGCGATCTGGCGTTTGCGGCGGCTCATTGAAACCGATCCTTCTGAGCCGCGGTATCTCCAGACCGTTTGGGGCCATGGGTATGTGTTCGTGCCGGACGGCGAGGTGGGGTTTGCCGAGCGGTTTGGTGAACATGCTGTTCGGGAGCCGGGCGGTGAAGGCGGCAGTGAGTATGCCGATGAGTTTGACGGTGAAATGGCTGATGGTGAGGAAGACTGAGTTTTTTTGCGCTCTGTTTTAGGACGTTGGCCTTTCCTTGTTTTCGCGTCGGTATGCATGCGTTGCCCCTGTGCGGGGCGGCACTCGCATACCACCACGAAAACAAGAAAACAACCAAACGCGAAAGCAAACAAAAAAACTCAAAACGTCAGCACACTAAGAAACATCCGCTGCAACCACCCGACGGTAGTCGCATCATTAAGCAACCCGCGCCCCACCTGCTCGATGCGGGCATTAGCAATCTTCCCCGACTCAACGTAATTATCGGCTTCCACATCGTTAGGATTAACGATCCCGGAAAGCCGCAGCCGTTGATGTTCACCGCTCATCGCGATGATCTTCTCCCCGGAGACGACCAGATTGCCCGTAGGCGTTTTACTGATGACCGTGACCGCCAGCGTGCCGGTCATGTCGCTCGAAAGCGAGTGATTGCCGCTGCCGTTGAACGAGGTCGAAGCCGAGCCGATATTGAACAGGCGCGCGAGCCGCGCCGCCGCGCCGGTCGACTGGTCAGCAGCGGTGGCCGTGATGTTGCTGTCGCGCTTCGCGGCGGCACTGGCGACATCGTTGCCGCTATAGGTTTCGGAGAGCCGGATCGTGAGCACATCGCCGATTCGCTGCGCACGCGGTGTTTCGTACAGCGAGATGGCGGTGCCCGACTGATAGATCGCGCCGCTGGTATTGACGTTCAACAGCGGTTCCGCGAGCGGTGGCGTCATGGGCGTGTTGACGATCGACTCAGGCGTCGCGCAGCCAGCGAGCGCCGTGGCGAGCGACGCGCACAGCAACACGTACGGCAGGCCTTTCGAACGAGTCGTGCGGCATGCGCCTGAAAGTGAGGATTCCGATTGATCGAATGGCATGGCGATGGGGCGAGTGCAAGTGTGATTCATCGGATTTAGCGATTTCAGCGGATTCGTCGAGTTCGTCCCGGCGACGGGTTGGCGTGCATCGTTTCAGCCTTCATCGAACTGGCTCAGCTTGAGCGTCTTCTCGCGGCCTTTGCCACGCAGCGTGGCGGGCTTGAGGAGGTAGGTGAGCGTCGCGCGCTGGCTGTCGGGCAGCAGGCAGATGGTGATCGTGCTCGACGCGTTCTCCCACACGAGCAGCGGCAGCGAAGCCGCACCAAGCACGCGCGGCGCGCCGTAGCGCGAGGCGAGCAGGTTGCGCAGGTCGAATGCCGTTGTCGAGTCCACGACGAACGACATTTCATAAAGCCGCAGCGGATCACCGGCCGATGCGTGCGCAAAGCGCAGGATATGGTCCACCGCGGGCACGCCGTCCACGACCGCGCGCGAGGGCGTCCAGCCTTGCGCCGTGTGGTGCGCCCACCGGCACGCGACCGTCTGGCTCGTATAACTCTTGACCATCATGCCGATGTCGCTGCCCGCGATGTCGGTCTCGCAAAGCAACTCGCTTTCATGCGGCGTCGCACGCACCATCTCCGACTGCCGCAGCGCGCTCAGCGGCGTGCCGAGCACAATGCCGCGAAACGCAAAGGGCGTGTCATCCGGCGCCGGAACGCGCGGACGGGCGGGCGGCGCAATGGGCGCCGTCCTTCGTTTTTTCGCTGGCGGTGTGGACGGTTTTGCTGCGCTTGCCGCATGCGCCGCGTTCGCGGCCATCACAGCGCTCGCTTCGCCAGGCGGGGTCGCCGGCGCGGGCGGCTTCGGCGCGACGTACGTTTGCACGCGCCCTTCGTAATGCGTGTCCGCATGCGCGAGCGAGAGCGGCGCCGCGAGGCTCGCCGCGCTCAAAACGAAAGCGATCAATGGCGCCCGTTTCATCGGCTGGTCCTCGATCAGTCGACCGCCGCCGCGCACGCGTCGAACGGCACGGCTGCGGGGTGGCCGACCAGCGGCACGATCTTCAGCGTGGCCGATGCGACCCGGCATGGAAAGGCCACCACGGCACAGCCGTCGAGCGGCAGCGCGAGGCAGGCGAGGGCGACGGCCGACGCGGCGCGCACCAGATGCGTCGACATGCGGGATGTCAGGCACAGGGGCGAGCGCCGCGTCGACGGCTCCCGTGACGGCGAAGTGGTCATGCCGAAGTGTTGATGTTGTGGCCGAGCGGACCGACGGGCATCGCCGGATTCACGGTTTCCTGCTGCGGAAAGGGGTTACCGGCGGTGCCTCCCGTGCTGGAGTTTTTGGTGTTGCGGTTTTCGCCCAGCGTCGTCAACGAGGACGTGTGCGCGATACTGCTCGAACCGATAGGGCTGGTCATGAAGGGCCTCCTTGGCGCAATGGAACAAAAAAGGGGCGCGCCGAGAAGGGGGAAGCGCGCCCCGCCTTACGCCGATCGGGGGGCAATCGACGTGCGGCGAGGCAAATCTTCGCTTCCAGTGCGTTCGCATGAAGCAGGAATCAGCGTGGCCTTTGGCCGATCGCTTACGAGTCCTTCCAGGGGTATACGAATGTGCAAGTTTGAAAGGCGGGATTTCGGCGGGGGAACCGCTGACGAGGCGCCGAGCCGGGCTGGAACGGAGGAAATCCGCAAACGCGATTGGCGCGCGCCGTGTAAGGGTTGGGGAGGGCGAGGAAGGTGAATCGAGCGCGCGTTCCCAGGCTGCCTGGGTCAGCAGCCTGGGATCAAATAAAAGAAGAGGGAAGGAGGTCGCTTCAAACCCGCTTCATGCGCTCCCAGCCGTGGCGCACGGCGGTCTTGAACTTTTCCCAGCCGTTTTCCGGGTAGCGCGACTCCCAATCCTTGCGAGCACTGGGCTCGATGCCTTGCCAGTCGTGTTCGCGATACCGTTCGTTTTGGCTCAGCGTTGCGCCGTGCTCGTAAGCTGCGCAATATTCTTCATAGGACATGCCGGAGTTCGCGTAGTTTGCGTCATAGTCTTTGCGGGCTTCCGTCTCGTAGGATGTGTCGTCGAGCGGGGTGCCCATGACAGGATCGCCCACCAGGCCTCTAGCCGATGTCTGCGGCGCTTTGGCCGCGCTCGAGGCACGTTCGGGTCCCGTCGCCGCGTGCGTCGTGACCTGCTGCATGCCGCTGACAACGGTTGGTACTGCAGAGGAAAATTCCGCATGCCGTTTTTCGGCTGCCGCTTCGGGCGATGTCTCGTGCAAATTGTCGCGCGCTCGAGCCGTGCTCCCAGAGGGTGCGATGCCCGACGAAGCGTTGTGCCAGGCACGGCTGCGCTCCTCGATGTCCGCTGCACCCGCGCTGCGCATCACTTCGCGTGCCAGATTCACCTGCATTTCAGACACGTCCGCACTGACCACGGCTCCGCCGCGCCGGATGAACTCGCGGTAATCCTCGGTCACCGGCGGATACGCGCCGTGCGTGAAGAGACGCGCAAACAGGCGTTCGAGTTGATCAAATACTGGCGTGGGTTGTTCCGCATTGCTCCCGCCGGATGCATAAACTCGCGGCCCTTTTTCCACTGGTGCCTCGACCGACATCGAGTAAATGGCGATGTCGGCTTGCGCGACGCCTGCGTCGCCAAGCGCCTTTTGCGCGGAACGCGCGCTCCCATAGCTGTCGTAGACGCCCAATACGGTTTGCCTCATGACTGTCTCCCTTCGCTCTCGACGGGCGGCGGTGCCGCCGCGTACGAGGCGTGGGCGCAACGGTCATGCCCGATTGCGGGAGCAGACGAGACGGGCGATCTGGCACCCGGGAGCAAGTGCTCGGCTTCAGCGGGTCCATGATGGACCCGCGAACGACATCAACTACCCGCGATCGTGTCGACCGGCTTGAAATCGCCGTGCTGGACCTTGTAGATGGTCACGGGCGCATCCTTGAGGTCGCCGGTCGAATCATACGAAATGGTTGCAGCCGACACGCCCTTGATCGACAGCTTGTCGAGGTACGGCCCGTAGACCTTCGGATCGGTCGAGTTCGCGTCCTTCATCGCGGTGAGAAGCGCCATCGTACCGTCGTACGAGTACGGCGAGTACGTGATTGGGTCTTCACCGAAACGCGACTTGTAGCGCGTGGCGTAGCTGGCGAAGCCGGGCATCTTTTCCTTAGGCAGGCCGCCCATGTACACGATCGCGCCTTCGGCCGCGCTGCCGCCAATCTTGAGGAAGGTGGGCGAGCGCGACATTTCGCCGGTCACGAACGCCGCCTTGATGCCGAGTTGGCGCATCTTGCGGACCATCGGCGACGATTGCGCATCGCCGCCGCCGTAGAACACGGCATCCGGATTGAGGCCCTTCAGGTTGGTCAGGATTGCAGAGAAGTCCAGCGCCTTGTCGTTCGTGTAGTCGCGCTTGACCACCGTGCCGCCGGCGGCCTCGACGGCCTTCGCGAACTCGTCGGCAATGCCCTGGCCGTATGCGGTGCGGTCGTCGATGATCGCAACGCGCTTGTAGTGCAGCGTCTTCACGACATAGGAGCCGACGATGCGGCCGGCCTGCGCGTCGCTCGTCAGCAGGCGAAACGTCGTCTTGTAGCCGCGTGCCGTATACACCGGCGAGGTCGCCATCGAGATTTGCGGCAGGCCGGCGCGGTTGTACAGATCCGAGGCGGGAATGCTGGTGCCCGAGTTGAAGTGGCCGATGATGCCCCTGACGCCGTCGTCGATCAGACGTTGCGCCACCACGGTTCCCGTGTGCGGGTCAGCCTGGTCGTCCTGCGAGTCGAGTTCGAACGAGACGGGCTTGCCGCCGATGGTGGGATGGGTGGCGTTGAAATCGTTGATGGCCAGCTGCACGCCCTTCTGCATGTCAGTGCCATAGTTCGACTGAGCGCCCGTGAGCGGCGCCGCGAAACCAATCTTGACGACATCGGCGTGCGCGGCGGCACATGAAAATGCCCAGGCGACTACAAGTGCGGAGTGCGTTACCTTCAATTTCACTTTTCACTTCCCCTCAGGTGCAATTTGGGCAATGCCGGACGCTCCGTGCTGCCGTGCCGGCGAGTGCGATATGGAGTTGTTGCGGAGCACGCCTGTGGGTTTCGCGTTGCCGCGTAACGTGGCGGGATCGGCGATTGCAGTCTAGGTAGCGAAAATCAGCGCGTCTTGCTCGATTGGCGTGCGACTCGTGACGATTTCTGCATAGTGATCGGCAGGGGATGCAGACCAGGGTGCGCACGGGTAGCGGCCGCGCGCAAGCCGTGCGTAGTAGCGGGTGGTGCAATCGGCACAGCGCGGCAGCGCGCGCCCGCGCTCGTCAAGGCGCGATCGTATAACGCAGGATCCGGTCGCGCGACTGCTCGAGCAGGCGCGTCATCGCAGCCGCCGCAGCGTCGGCTTCGCGCGCGACGATGTGCCGGCGCACGGCATCGTGGAGCTCGAGGTCTTCGCTGGGCTTCGCGGCCTGGCGCTGCATCATTTCCGACGACACGCGCAGCGCGGCCTTGATGGCGTTGCCGATCGTGATGAACATGCCGTTCTGCGAGGCCGTGATGATGGCGAGATGGAACTCGAGATTCGCGTCGGCGGCCGCGCGTATGTCCGAGGCGCCATGCTGGGCAGACTGGCTGTAGGCGCTTGCCAGTTCCAGGTAGCGGCGCTCGATGATCTGGAAGGTCTCTTCCTTGCCTTGGCGCGCGGCGAGAAAGCTCGCGCGCGGCTCGAAGCAGATGCGCATTTCGAAGATGTCTTCGACGATCTTCGAGTCGAACTGCGCATTGAGGCGCCACGCGAGCACATCGCGGTCGAGCAGGTTCCAGTCGGAGAAGGGCAGGACACGTGTGCCGATCTTGGGCGAAACGGCAATCAGCCGTTTGCCCGCCAACTGTTTGATCGCTTCGCGCAGCGTGGTGCGGCTCACGCCGTATGCGCTGCACAGTTCGCTTTCGACCGGTAGCGCGTCGCCGGGCGCAAACTCGCCCGAGACCACGCGCATGCCGATAATCTTGGCGATCTGCGTTGTTATATTGCCAACGATCGGTTCGCGCTCGAACATCACTTCCCCTTCATGGACGTCGTGCACAGCGTGTCCGTGCTGTGTTATCGGGCGGTCGTCACAATCACGTTCCACGAGCCCGGTTTGAGCTTCGCGCGCACGCGTTCCCCCTCGACCGACACGGCGCTGTTGACTGCAGGCGCCACCGTCGTCGGCGCCTCCACCGTGTTCACCGCTTTCATGTTGGCATGATACAACTCGAGCGCGTGATTGAGCGTACGTTCCTTGCCGAGTCCGCGCAGTTCGATATCGAGTTCCATTTCGTCGCTCAGGTGGCGGTTGAGCGCGAAGAGGGTCGTCGTGCCCGTGGCGCGATCGTCCACCACCGCTGCGCAGAGATAGGGAATCTCCGGAAAAGTTTCGGCTTCGTAAGTGGGGGAATCGATCACCGGTTTGAGCACGCGGCCATGGCCGAATTTCGAGGCCTGCGCGAACGGATGGAAGATGGTCTGGCGCCACGCGCGGCCGCCGGGCTCCGTCATGATCGGCCCGATCACGTTGACGAGTTGCGCGAGACAGGCGGTTTTCACGCGGTCCGAATTGTTCATCATGGTGATGAGCGCGCCGCCCACCACGAGCGCGTCTTCGTGGTTGTAGACCTCCTCGATGAGCCGCGGCGCCTCGGGCCAGCCCGGCTTGCGCAGGTCGTTGATGGTGCGCGCCTTGTACCAGACATTCCATTCGTCGAATGAAAGCATGATGCGTTTGGACGAATGCTTGCGCGCGGCCACGCTGTCCGCCACCGAGACGATTTCCTTGATGAACAGATCCATCACCTCGATGTTGCCGAAGAATTCCGCGGTCGAGTCGCGCCGGTTCTCGAAGTAAGTATGTAGCGAAATGAAATCGACCTGCTCGAAGCAATGATCGAGCACGCGGTCCTCCCACGTGCCGTAGGTAGGCATTTCGTGCGTGGAGGAACCGCACGCGGCGAGTTGAATGGTGGGGTCGACCGAGCGCATGAGCTTGGCCGTTTCGAGCGCGGCGCGTCCGTATTCTTCGGCCGTCTTGCGGCAGATCTGCCACGGGCCGTCCATTTCATTGCCGAGACACCAGAACTTGATGTCGTGAGGCTGTTCATAGCCGTGCTCGCGGCGCAGGTCGGAGAGCGCCGTGCCGCCCGGATGATTGCAGTATTCGACGAAGCGGCGCGCCTCGTCGGGGCCGCGCGTGCCGAGGTTCACGCCGTACATGGGTTCGATGTCGAGCGAACGGCACCATTCGATGAATTCGTTCGTGCCGAACTGATTGGTTTCGGTGGAGTACCACGCAAGATCGAGGCGGCGCGGGCGTTTTTCGCGCGGACCCACGCCGTCTTCCCAGTTGTAGCCCGAGAGGAAATTGCCGCCTGGGTAACGTACGATCGTCGGGCCGAGTTCGCGCGTGAGTGCCATCACGTCCTTGCGGTAGCCGCGCTCGTCGGCGTCCGGATGGCCCGGCTCGAAAATGCCGGTGTAGACGCAGCGGCCCATGTGCTCGACGAATACGCCGAAGAGGCGCCGGTCGAGTTCGGAAATGACGAAGTCGCGGTCGACGATGAGGCGGGAAGCGATCATGGTGTTCCTCTATCCATCCTGTAGCTATATGAAGTGAGGCGGCCGCGCCGGGCGGGCGCGGACCTCCGGTGGCGTTATCGCGCGAGCAGGGCGTTGGTGCGTTGTTCGGCCTCCTTCTGGACGTCGGCGACCGACTTGCCCGTCGAGAGCATGTTGCTGATCTCTTCGCCCACGATCTGCTGGATCGCGAACTGGCGCGGCACCGTGTTCGGCAGCGCGTAACCGGTGGTCGAGATCTCCTTGATTTCCGCGCGATGCGGCAGCGCGTTGAACGTGGCGCTCGTGATGATCGACTGGCGCGCGGGCAGATGGCCGGTGCGCGCCCAGTCGCCGTCGTGGTCGTAAAGGAACTTGAGGAACACGAGCGCGGCATGGCGCGTCTTTTCGTCCTTCGCGCCGCCCTTGAGCATGACCCACGAGTGGCCGTCGGCCCACACCGCCTTCTTCTGATACAGATTCGGGAACGGCACCACGTCGTAGCCGTTGGCGAGCGGGGAATCGGGCTTCTTCGCGAGATTCGTGAAGTCCTCGATCATCCACGTGCCGACCATGAGCACGCCGGCCTTGCCGTTCTCGAACGCCTGGTTGGCCGCGCCATAGTCGAGCCCCGGCGTGACGTCGCCTGCCTTCATGAGCTTGTCGTAGAGCGTGAGCGCGTTGGCGGCGGCCGGCGTGTGCATGTCGATCTTCGTCGGGCCGGCAGGGAACAGCGTGCCGTTTTGCTGATAGACCCAGGTGTCGAACGTGCGCGTTTGCGCGGCCGATTCATTGGCGATCGGCACGGCGAAGTAGGGCAGACCCGTCTTGTCCTTGAACTGCTTCGCCTGCGCAAGCAGTTCGTCGGGCGTCTTCGGCAGGATGGGCTTGCCGCTCGCGTCGACGAGTCCCGCCTTCTTGAACAGGTTGACGTTGATGTGCCAGAGCCACGAATGCGTGTCGAACGGCAGCGCATAGGTCTTGGCGCCGAACGTCACGGCGCGGTGGGCCTGGGGCGTGAAATCGTTGGTGTCCACGCCGACCGACTTGAAGCCGTCGTCGAGCGGCTCGACCAGATTGCGCTTCACGTAGTCGCCCAGGACCGCCTCGTGCATGACCGAGATGGTCGGCACGTCGCGGCTCAGAATGCGCGCGTCGATCTGCGTGTAGTAGGGCGCCCACTCGATGATCTGCGGCTTGACGACGATGTCTTCCTTGTTCGTCGCGTTGAACTGGTTCACGAGCGTCGTAATGATGCCGCACTCGCCAGAGGCCTGGCTCACGTCGTTGACCTTGCCGTATTCGGCGTCACAGGCGCCGAAAAAGCGCGATAGCGTGATTTCCGTTTTGGCCTGGGCCGGCGCCGTCAAGGTCGCCGCGAGGCCGAGCGCAGCCAGCGTGAGGACGCCGCGCATCAACGATCTTCTCATGTCTCTCTCCTGTGCGAGACCCCGCTGGCACGCTGTTCACAGCGCACCCAGTGGATCACTTTGTTTGTACTGCGAATCAAGGGCGACCGGTCGATGTGTGATCCGGGGTCACCGCCTACCGAACTGCGGTGCCGGCTACGGCCGCCACGATGTACTTCTGGAAGAACAGATACAGCACGAAGATGGGCAAGCCGGCAAAGACGGCCTGCGCCATGAGGTAGCCGATGCCCTCGGACTGCGCGAAATTGCCTTGCGTGGAGGCGAGCCCGATCGTCAGCGTGTACATCTCCGGCTTCGATGCGGAGACGAGCGGCCAGAGGTAGTCGTTCCACGCACTGAGAAACGTGAAGATGGCGAGCGTTGCCTGTGCGGGCAGCGAAAGCGGTAGCACGACGCGCCAGAACACCTTGAAGCGCGAGGCATTGTCGAGCAAGGCGGCCTCCTCGATCTCGATGGGCACGGCCTTGAAGTACTGCGTCATGAGATACACGCCGAACGGTGAGGCAAGGCGCGGCAGGATCAGCGCGCCGTAGGTGTTGTGCCAGTCGAGCGTGGCGAAGATATGGTGAAGAGGAATGACGAGCGCCTGCTCGGGCACCGCGAGTCCGCACAGGCAAAGCACATAGATATAGCGCTTGCCGGGAAACTCGGTGCGCGCGAAGCCATAGCCCGCGAGCGAGGCGATCACGAGCGTAAGCAGCGTCTGCCCGATCGAAACGATGAGGCTGTTGACGAGCCACCCGCCTACCGCCGACGTGTTGAGGATGTTCGTGTAGTTCTGCAGCGTGAAGGGCGGCGAAAAGAGCACGTCGGTGTGCCGTTCGAGAAACGCGTTCGGCTTGAACGAGAGGCTCAGCACCCAGACGAGCGGCGTGATCCATAGCAGCGCGAGCACGACCACGGCGCCCAGCATCAGGCGATCGCCCATGCGGCCCGTCAGCGAGCCGCGCGAACGTGTTTCAAAAGCGAGCGTGCTCATGCCCTCTCCTTCTTGCGCAGAAGCCAGGCTTGCGCAACCACGCCGATCAGCATCAGCGCGAACAGCACTTGCGCCGCCGCTGCGGAATAGCCGAACGACCATTGGCGGAAGCCGGTTTCGTAGATGAATTGCACGAGCGGGCGCGTGGAATTGTTGGGGCCGCCGTCCGTGAGCAACTGGGCCTGGCCGAACAACTGAAACTGCAGCACCGCCTCGATCACCGCCACGAGCGCGACGGTGCGCCAGATAGAAGGCAGCGTGATCTTCGTGAACGTGCGCCAGCGAGAAGCGCTGTCGAGCGCCGCGGCTTCGTAGAGCTCCTGCGGAATCTGCTGGAGCGCGGCGAGGAACAGCATCATCGGCAGGCCCATGATCCACCAGACCGTGACGACGGCGATGGCGGGCAGCGCGGTGGCCTCGTGCATCAGCGGAACGAATTCCGGCAAATGGAGCGCGTGGCTCAGGTCGGCGAGCAGGCCGTTGCCGGGCATCATCACGAGCTTCCAGACCAGCGTGACGATTGTGACCGATAACACGGAAGAGCCGAAAAAGAGTGCGCGCAGCGCGGCGCCGAAGCGCCCCGGCCGGTTCAGCACCAGCGCGAGCGCGAGGCCGAGCAGCACGAACACAGGAACCGTGAGGATGACGAAGTAGAACGTGTTGCGCAGAGCCCCGCGGAAGATCGGGTCGAGGGTGAGATCGAGATAGTTGCGAATGCCGATGAACTCGCTCGTGCCGGCGAGCAGGTCCACGCGCTGCAGGCTCAGCCACCAGCCAAGGCACAACGGGACGATCAGCAGCAGCACGTAGACGATCACGAACGGCAGCACGAACAGCACGTTGGACCACGGCGCGCGCAGGTTGCGCCGCCGGTCCTCGTGCGTTTCCGGAAGCGGCATGGCGAGCGAGCGGTTAGAGGCCATGCCAGGCCTTGCCGGTTTCATCGAATACATGCAGGTGGGCCGCGTCGAGACTCATGCGGATGGTGTCGCCCGTCTCGATTTCGAGCTCGCGTGCGCGCGGCAACTCGGCCACGAGCAATTGTCCGTTGGGCATGCTCACATGCGCGAGCGAGCGGTCACCCAGCCGTTCGATGACTTCGGCACGGCCGACCAGCGGCCCTTGCGGATCCAGCAGCACGTGTTCGGCGCGCACGCCCAGTGTGAGCTTGCCCGCCGGCAAGCTCGCCGCGGCGATCGCGGTGGGCGCCTCTACGCCGTCGAACGGCAGGGCGACGATCAGCCGGCCGCCGTTGTCGCCAACACGCTCGACATCGATAAAGTTCATCGCGGGCGTGCCGATGAAGCCCGCGACGAAGCGCGTGGCGGGCCGCTTGTAGATGTCGAGCGGTGCGCCGATCTGCTCGATGCGCCCGCGGTTCATGACGACGATGCGCGTGGCGAGCGTCATGGCTTCCACCTGATCGTGCGTGACGAACACCATGGTGGAGTGCAGGCGCTGATGGATGCGCGCAAGCTCGAGGCGCGTGCGGGTGCGCAACGCGGCGTCGAGGTTGGAGAGCGGCTCGTCGAAGAGAAATGCTTCGGGTTCCTTGACGACGGCGCGGCCGATGGCGACGCGCTGGCGCTGGCCGCCCGAAAGCTGGGCAGGACGGCGCTGCAGCAGCGGGCCGAGTTCGAGCATGCGCGCGGCCTCGTTGATGCGCTGGTCGACTTCGCCCGCGCTCACGCCCGTATTGCGCAGGCCGAACGCCATGTTGTCGTACACGGTCATGTGCGGGTAGAGCGCGTAGTGCTGAAACACCATCGCCACGCCGCGCTTGCCGGGCGGCTGGTCGTTCACGCGCCGCTCGCCAATGCTGATCTGGCCGTCGCTCACGGTTTCGAGCCCGGCGATCATGCGCAGCAAGGTGGATTTTCCGCAGCCCGAAGGGCCGAGGAAGACGAGGAACTCACCGGATTGAATGTCGAGGTCGAGGCCGGTGATCACCTCGGTTTCGCCATACCGCTTCGTTACGCCGCTCAGTCGGATGCCCGTCACGGTGCCTCCTGTGGAGTAGTCTCGTACCGCCGCTTTTAGTGCGTTGATATTATGAAAAGAGTGACGTCCTAACCCATTCGTGTAAACACTTAATCATTCGATATCCCAAATAATGGGTTTATGCGTATTGCATCGATGGGGGTGGCGATTGCGCGGGGCGTAATGAAAAGGAATGCCTGGCATTCGTGTATCGCGTGCCTATCAGAACGGGGAGGGCTAGCGAAATGTTGGCGTGCGTGGCAAGGCAACGCAGAAATGCAAATCGCGCGACCATTATTTTCACCCATTAAGCCAAAAGTGCGCCGTACTCAGTGCGACGAAACATATATCGCATCTGCAAACGGCTCCGGAATGGCAAAGCTTGCGCGCATACGCTTCGTTTCCGCCGCAGGCGTCAGGCCAAAGAGTCTTTTGAACTCCCTGCTGAACTGGGACGCGCTTGTGTAACCCACCGCGAGGCTCGCCGCCTCGGCGGTCAGGTCCTGGCGGACCATCAACAGGCGAGCCTGATGCAAACGCGTCGACTTGACGTACTGCATCGGCGAAACCTGGGTGATCGCCTTGAAGTGGCTATGGAAGCTCGGAACGCTCATGCCCGCTTCCTGCGCCAACTGCATCACGTCCAGCGACTGTGCATAGCCGGCATGGATAAGACGTAGCGATTTGCCTATGCGGCCGAACTGACCGCGCATCGCCAAAGCCTCGCGCATCGAGCTGCCTTGTGCGCCTGTGAGCACGCGGAAATAGAGTTCGCGCAGCAGGCACGGGCCCAATACCGCGGCTTCGAGAGGTCGATGCATCGCTTCGAGCAAGCGCAGCACAGAGGCCTGCATTGCGTCATCCATCGGCGTCGACATCATGCTTTGAGGCGCTTGCACGCGCTCCGCTCCGCCTTCGCGATCGATCTGTACCGCCAGTTCCGCGGCCAGCGTGAAATCGAGGTGCAAGTAGAGCGCAAGCAATGGCCGCTGCTCGGTCGCATCGGTTTCCATGCTGAATGGAACTGGCACGGACACGGCGAGATAGTGCTGTTCATCGTACAGGTAGAGATGGTCGCCGAAATAGCCTCGCTTGCGCCCCTGACAAACGATCACGATGCCGGGGTCGTAGAGCACCGGCGTGCGTGACAGCGGCCGGTTCGAGCGCAGGATACGCACGCCCGGCAGCGCCGTGAGGTTGTAGCCCTCCTCGGGCGCCAACGCGCGAAGCAGCGCAACGATGCGCTTGCGGCTTCGCGAGGGGTCAGGATTGGGGGTAGAGGCCCGGTTCGTGCTCATAGTTTTAGGCAAGAAAAATAGCGGAATCTCGCTTGGTTCGCTCCGCGCTTCAGACTAGTATGCACTCACCAGACAACGTTCGGGAGAAGCTTCAATGGAGTCCAGCAAAATTCTGCTCATCACTGGCGTGAGCAGCGGCTTTGGTCGCGCGCTTGCGCAAGAGGCGCTAGCGGCAGGCCACAAAGTCGTCGGTACCGTGAGAAGTGTCGAGGCGAAGCGCGAGTTCGAGTCTCTCTCTGCAAATGCCGCATACGCACGCGTGCTCGATGTGACCGACTTCGATGCGATCGACGGCATCGTCGAGGAAATCGAGGCGAGCGTCGGACCGGTCGACGTGTTGGTCAACAACGCTGGCTACGGGCACGAAGGCGTCATGGAAGAATCGCCCCTCGCCGAAATGCGCAGACAGTTCGACGTCAATGTGTTTGGCGCGGTCGCCATGATGAAGGCGGTTCTGCCGTTCATGCGTGCGCGCAGACGTGGCCACATTCTGAACATTACGTCGATGGGCGGCTATATCACCATGCCGGGCATCAGTTATTACTGCGGGAGCAAGTTCGCCCTGGAGGGTATCTCCGAGGCGCTTGGCAAAGAGGTCAAGGCCTTGGGTATCGCCGTGACAGCCGTTGCGCCTGGCTCCTTCCGCACCGACTGGGCCGGTCGCTCGATGCAACGAACGCCGCGTTCGATCCCGGATTACGACGCGATTTTCGACCCCATCCGCAAAGCGCGTGAGGAGAAGAGCGGCAAACAATTGGGCGATCCCCACAAGGCAGCGCGCGCGATGCTCGCCGCTATTGCCGCGGACCACCCGCCCGCGCATCTCCTGCTCGGTAGCGATGCACTGGGGCTCGTGCGGGACAAGCTGTCGGCGTTGCAAGACGACATCCGTGCCTGGGAGAGCGTGACGGTCTCGACTGACGGCTGAGGATCGCGGGCGTATCCGATCTTCTCATCCGGCATGAGACTGCTGGCACTCCGTTGCAAACCAATGGTCGACGCGGTGCTCCGCCGCCTGAAGATCCTCGGGGTAGTACGGGTCGTTCCACGGTGACGGGTCGTAGCCCGCCTTCCTCAACGCCGCAACCTCGCTTTGGTGTTGCGCTATCGTGGGAGGCGCGTTGCTCCTGAGCGTGGCCAGATCACGGCACTCCGTTGCGCTCAGATGTGGCCCGCTTTGTGGCACGCCGCCGGTGGCGCATCCCGCCAGCAGCAGCGCGAGCGCAGTCAGCGTCAGGCGGCTTTTCGGGCGGCTTTCCATAGCGCATCTCCACGCGTGTGATTGGCGCGACGAGCGGTGCGATGCCGTCCGTCGCGCGTGATTTCCGCGTTTATTTTGCCTTAGACCAGTCGCCGTGAGAGGGGCAGTCGAAATCGAAGAAGGCCGGCAGCCAGTGGAACGGGAGGCGCCTGGTTCACGCGATCGCCGCTCCCTGGATCGCCTCGACGAGCTGCGCGTTGCTGTGGGCGCGGCCCGCGATGCCCCAGGAGCCGTCCGCCGCATACACGATGTTGGTCCAGATGTGATCCCGCCTCAGGCGCCCACCGGCCGCCTGTTCGAGGATCGCGGTCGCCTTTTCGGTGAAAGCCTGTTTGGCCTTGGGCGTCGCCAGCGCGATCTGCGGCAGCGTGAGTTCGACGAACGCGGCGGCGGCAGGCTTGCCGGCCGAAAACACGCGTGCGGCCGGTATGACGTTCAGCGTTCCGATCGCATTGGGCGTCATGAACGCGTTGCCTTCGAGTTGCGCGACGCTCAACAGTGCCTGTGTCAAGGCGGCGAAGGTGTGGGCTTCGGCCTCTGAAAGCGAGCCACGGCAAACGCTGGCTCAAAACCTTCATCGGCTTCTATCTGGGCCCGAAGCGCACTTGCGACATCGGCGAAAGCTGCGCGCTGCCGAGCTTTTCGCCCGAGATGGTGCGCGCCGACGGCGAGACTCGCGAAGCCTATGAGGCGGAGCTGCGCCGCTTGATCGAGGAGGTCTCGGCGGGGCTGCCCGACGAAGCCGGGGCGGCGCGCGACGACAAGGCGATCGCGCTGCTTGCGATGTTGTCGGGCGGAGTCACGCTGGCGCGGGCGGTGCCGGATCCGGCTCTGTCGAAGCGGATCGCCGACGCTGTCGAGCGCTCGGCGGTTGCGCTGACTTCGGCGCCGCGCAGGCAAGGGTGAGGGGGCGCGGAAACGAAGACACGTGCCCCAGAGGCCGTTTGCCTGCCAGCGCCAGACGAAGCCGCCGCGCCAGTTGCGTCGTCGACGGCAAAGCAATGCGTTCGGGCACCGCGCGCGGCGCCCGAATACGGATTCTCTAGTAGCCGACCGTAAAGCGCGCGCGCTCGTGTGCTGGCTGTTCCAGTTCGTTGACCAGAGCAACTGCGTAGTCCTCAAACGAGACCCAGCTCGTGCCCCGTTCATCGACGAGGAGGTCATCACCGCCCAGGCGGAACTTGCCCGTGCGCACACCCGGATCGATCCGCATCGGCGGGCTGAAATACGTCCAGTTGATATCCGACGCTCTCAACGCCGCGAAAGCCTTGATATGGGAGGTGGCGATCGGAACCAGTCTCTCCGGCCAATGCCCGGATTCGAGCACCGTTACGCCCGGTGAGAGCCAGAGCGAGCCGCAACCGCCTGCCATGATGAGGCGCGGAACACTGGCCTTGCGAACCGCGGCAATCGCCCGCTCGGTCACGTCGGCCAGTTGATCCGTGTAACTCACATCGCTGAAAAAGCGTGCGTCGTCCTTCGGAGGTCCGAAGGCGCTGACTACGGCATCGGTCCCGGCGATGATCTCTGCAATTCGATCTGCACTACTGAGATCATCGCGCACACTATTGATGCTGTTGGGAAGCTTGTCCGGATTGCGTGCGACGGCCGTGACTTGATGTCCGCGGCTGATCAGTTCGCTGAGAACCGTGCGGCCGACCTGACCCGTGGCGGCGAGAACGACGACTTTCATGTTCAATGTTCCTTGAAGATTGGCATTTGGTTGGTTGAATGGCTACGTGGCCCGCGATGGCGGGGCACGGTGGGGCTGCGCGCTACTCGGTATGGCCCGCTGTCTCCAGCGCCGGATAATCGACATAGCCCGCTGCACCGCCGCCATAGAAAGTCGCGCGGTCAAAGTGGTTGAGCGGCGCTCCAAGCCGGAGCCGCGCGGGCAGGTCGGGATTCGCGATGAACTGCCTGCCGAATGCCACCGCGTCGGCTAGCCCTGCCTGGATAGCGTCATTCGCTGACCCCGCTGTGAATCCGCCGGCGAGGATCAGCGTTCCTGGCCAGTAGGGGCGGAGCTGGCTGATCTCCTGCGGGGTATCGATCTCCATTCCGACGCTCGTGCGTGCCTCGATCAAGCTGACGTAGGCGATACCGAGTTTGTTCAGGCGTGTCAGCAGATATCCGTAAAGCCCGACCGGATCAGAATCGCCCACATCGTTGTAGGTGCCGAACGGTGACAGGCGAACGCCGACGCGATCGGCGCCCCAGATCTCGATCAGCGCTTGCGTTACCTCGATGAGCAGCCGGGCTCGGTTCTCAACCGATCCGCCGTAAATGTCGGTGCGCTTGTTCGAGCTATCGTCCAGAAACTGCTGCAAGAGATAGCCGTTTGCGCCGTGAATCTCCACACCATCGAACCCGGCCGCCATGGCATCGCGCGCGCCTTCGCGCCAGGCCTCGATGATCCCGGGAATCTCATCCAGCTCGAGTGCACGCGGCGTTTCGTAAGGCACTGGCTTCCATTCCGGCGTCAGCGCAGTTTGACCGGTGATCGCGATCGCCGACGGTCCAACCGGTAGTTCGCCATTCGGCTGAAAGCTCGAATGCGACGAGCGCCCTGTATGCCACAGCTGCAGAAAGATGATTCCTCCCTTGGCATGTACCGCGTCGGTCACTTTCTGCCAGCCAGCCACTTGCTCTTCGGAATGAATGCCAGGGGTCGCCGGATAACCCTGCCCAGAGGGAGTCACTTGCGTGGCTTCGGCGATGATGAGTCCGCCTTCGGTCGCGCGTTGGCCGTAGTACTCGGGGGCGAGCGCGTTGGGAACATTCCCGGCGCCAGCGCGCATGCGCGTGAGTGGCGGCATCACGACACGATGGGCCAGCTTGTAAAGTCCGACGTCAAGCGGTGTGAAGAGTGATAACAGGGGCATAAGAGGATCCTTTGCACAGTTGTTCGGCAACAAATGACGCAAACCCGAACAGGAATTTCAGTGCCGGTGCCGTCGAGATGCACCGGGAGGAAGTGGCCTAATTAAGTATGACCAGTCGTCTTAAATTAGTCAACGGCGCTCGTTGCATTATCGAAGTTGGCCGGATACTGTCGGCCTGTGCTGAATCTCCCACTCAGCGCATAGTCTGCTGATAGGTAGGCGTGTCAGGAGGGTGACAATCGGCGGACCGCGCCACTGTGCTTGACAGTCGTCTCGGAGGTGTTACAATTAAAGACGACCGGTCATTTATATTTGATGGAATCTACGTCGATGGAATCGAAGACGACTCCGGCCCGCCGAGGCCCCAAGCCCAACGTACATACCCGTGACGATCTGCTTCGAGCAGGGGTCCGATTGCTGCACGATTCCGGCTACGCCGCGACGGGTATCAAGGAAATCGTCGATGCAGCCCAGGTGCCCAAGGGGTCCTTTTATAACCACTTCGACAGTAAGGAAGACTTTGGGGGCGAAGTGGTCGACGCCTATTTCGAGCGAGGCCACGGCGAACTGCGTGCGCTCTTGACCAACGAGAGCATGCCGCCGCTCTTGCGCTTGCATACCTATTTCGACGAGCGGATTCGCGGTTATCGGGCGGGCGGCTATTTGCGGGGTTGCCTGATGGGAAACCTCAGTCTCGAGGTCGCGGATCACAGCGCATTAATCCGCGAGCGGCTCGCAACGCACTTCAAAACATGGGCCGGTCTCCTTGAGAGTTGCATTGCCGAAGCTCAGGTGACGGGTGCCATCGGCACCCGGCTGCCCGCGCCGTTACTCGCCCAGTTCGTTTTGAACAGCTGGGAAGGCGCGCTGCTACGCATGCGCGCGGAGCAAAGCGACGCCCCGCTGTATGAGTTCATGGAGGTCGTATTCCGATCGGTTCTCGCTTGACGCAGCGTAAGAGGTGAAAATGAACCCACTTGAAATGAGCGGACTCGATTTGCTGCGAGCAGTCGTGGCCGGCGACCTCCCACGTTCGGCGATGGCAGAGACCGTACCGATGACGTTTCTGGACGTCGATCCAGGCTATGTAAAACTTTCAGCCCGCGCAGGGAAGCAACATCTCAATCCTCCAGGCGGCGTTCACGGCGGCTTCGCGGCAACTGTACTCGACTCCGCGACGGGCTGCGCTGTTCATTCGACGCTGGAAGCGGGCGTCGGATACGGCACCATCGATCTGCAGGTCAAGATGTTGCGCCCCGTACCGATTGATCAGGATCTGGTGGCTGAGGCTCGCTCGGTCCACATCTCGCGAAATATCGCGACCTCGGAGGGTACGTTGAAGTCTTCTGATGGAAAGCTGTTAGCGACTGCTACTGCAACCTGCTTTTTGAAGAGAGGGCACATCCCGGCTCTACCCATCGAGCCGGGCGCGAGCATCACTCGCTGATGCGGAAATACTCGCTTGGAACCACTCCAAGCCGGTGCGGTTACGTTGGGCTGGATGGCCGACAACTTCGGCATCCCGGCGGTCTACAAGCTTTGCGCCTGGCTCCCTTTCTGGGCTTCGTCGGGTCTTCCTGCCGAAACAGGCGGCTGCAGTCGATTCCGCGCAGAACCGGTGATGAAAATCGTGGATCTGGTGTACATCGTCGGAGTGATTGGCACTTTCGCACTAAGCCCTGGCCGGTATCGCTCGCAAGTGCGGGGCAAGGTTTGAATGCATCCGGGAGCCTGGCTCCTTGCGTCGATAGCGGCCTGCGTCATGGCCGAAGCCGCGGCGCGGTCCGACCGAGCGAGTGAGTCTTGGTCATTTCGCCTGGACATGGCCCGCGAGCCACCTTGCAATCGGTTTCCAGTTTTCGCGCAGGGCCCGCTGGCCCATGAAGAGCCCGATATGCCCACCGTTCGCAACGGCTTCGAATATCTCCTGCGGGTTCGTGCCCACTAGCGATTTCGCGGCGAACACCTGAGCCTTCGGCGTAATCTGGTCATGCTCGCCCGCCAGCAGGTAAGTGGGGCATGTGATGTCGTGCAGGTCGAGTGTCTTGCCAAGCGCCACAAATTCTCCCCTCGCGAGGCGGTTCTGTTTGAACAGCTGGTCGATCACCTGCAGGTACCATGTGCCCGGAAGGTCAAGCGTGTATTCGTACCAGCGTTCGAACTGCTCGAACCGCCGCACGTAGTCCGGGTCGTCGATGCGCTCGTAGAGTTCGACGAACTTGTCGAAGTATTGCGCGAGCGGGTGGAGGTTCTTGAAGCCTTCGAGCATGTAGCGACCCTGGAGGAGCCCGTCACCGGACTGGACGAGATCCTCGTAAAAGCGCATGGGCAGCGTATGCGCCGCCAGTTTGATCGCGCCGTCGCCCGCATCGGTGTCGATCGGCGCGCCGGCGATCACGAGACGCACAACTTTCCCCGGGAAACGTGCGGCATACATGGCCGCGCACCACCCGCCCTGACAAAGACCCACTAGCTGGACACGGTTGCCCAGCTCGTGCACGCACAGATCGATCTCAGCGAGATAGTTGCCGATGTTGTAGAACCGCATCTCAGGCGTCGCACTGCGCCAGTCGGCGGCGTACACGCTCGAGCAGCCGTTGGCGAGCAACGTTGCGATCAGGCTCTGGTGCGCCTGAAAATCCGCGATCGTCGATGAGTGTCCTGCGTATGGGGGAAGCACCAGCACCGGTGTCCCGGTGCCTTGCGAGAACTCGCGCAAGGCCAGGGTCGGCAGGTCGAGAGCGACCCGATTCCTGGTGGTCCATTGCGGCGGCTCGTTGCCTGTCTGGGTCTTTTCGACTTCGCGCAGGAATCGAACCGCTTTATCCACGGTTTGCAGTGCCGTTTCTTCAAGCTCGAGCGCGAGGCCAAAAGGCCAGAAGAGCGGAACGCCGACCTCGGGATACGGGTGCGCTTGCTGGATCTTTTCTCGCATATCCAAACCTGTCCGGTCCCGGCGTTCATGAAAGCGTTCAC
The DNA here is from genome assembly GCF_040965655.1 of Paraburkholderia sp. EG286B. Lineage (NCBI taxonomy): Bacteria > Pseudomonadati > Pseudomonadota > Betaproteobacteria > Burkholderiales > Burkholderiaceae > Paraburkholderia > Paraburkholderia sp. EG286B. Next base: position 221,950 of record NZ_JBFRCF010000005.1, read on the forward strand.
GTGTGACGTCGGTCGTGCACGCGGCAGTCGATCATGACGAGGAACCAGGGCAAATGGTTCGCTAACTCATCGCCTGGACGGATGCCAACGCGTCGCTATGATGGTTCGGTGTGGCAACCGCCCTTGGTCATTTGACCGGCCCGTTGGGGGTCAGGATCGGTGGTTCGATACCGCCCGTATCCACGGCGAACCCGCCCCAGGGACCCGAACCGGGACTCGCGCCGATGTCACCCGGCGGGCTGTACTCGCTGCTGACCGGTATGGCGGCTGCCGTAGCGCGAGAGCCGGTCCCCGTGCCATTGACGCCTGGCGGGCCGTAGCCGGTATCCGAGGTAGCCGTCGCCGAGGCGTTGGTGCTGCCGCCAGCACCCGTTACCCTCGGTTGGCTGTAAGTGGCCGGCGCGGCGCGCGCTATGGAATTTGCACCTGGCGCGGTACGGGGCACCGCCGCGACCACGTTCTGCCTCATGCGCAACTGGGCGAACCTGCTTCCCAGGACGCTGGCCGATGCCACGCCGGGGCCGCCTGCACTCGCGTTACCGCCGCCGGCGCCTCCACCTGAGCTACCTGCGCCGGAGCTTCCTGCGCCGTGACCGCCACTCCCCGAACCCGCACCACTGCCGGCACCGCTGCCCCCGGAACCAGAGCCGCTGCCACCGGAACCGGCACCGCCACCGGAACCAGCGCCGCCACCGGAACCGCCACCGCCACCGGCACCGCCACCGGAACCCGCACCAGCGCCGCCACCGGCACCAGCACCGGCACCAGCACCGGCACCGGCACCAGCACCGGCACCAGCACCGCCACCGCCACCGCCACCGGAACCAGCGCCGCCACCGGAACCGGCACCGGCACCGCCACCGCCGCCGGAACCAGCGCCGCCACCCGAACCGGCACCGGCACCCGCACCGGCACCGGCACCACCGGAGCCGGAACCGCTGCCCCCCGAGCCCGCACCGTTGCCTCCTGACCCGGCACCATTGCCCCCGGAGCCCGCACCTGCACCTGCACCGTTGCCACCCACACCCGCGCCGACGCCCGCACCGACGCCTGCGCCGCCACCCACACCTGCGCCGACGCCCGCACCGACGCCTGCGCCGTTGCCACCCACACCTGCGCCGACGCCGGCACCGACACCCGCACCGTGGCCGCCGTTGCCGTTGCCATTGCCGTTGCCGTTGCCGTTGCCACCCGCACCCGCACCCTGGCCACCGCCGTTGCCGCCCCCACCCCCACCGTGGCCGCCACCGCCACCGTTGCCGCCCGCCGCTCCATAAGCCGCACCGGACAGCGCTAAAACCACCACCCATGTCGCCGTGTGTTTCGTCGCTCGGTCCATCGTCCGCCCCTTTCCTCGTACAAACCGCTTCGAAAGTGCGCCGGTGCAGCGCTCAAATTCTGCGCGTACGCCAACAGCCGCCTCGCGCATACGATGTGCCACGATGAGCAGGGGAATCGATTCTAGTAAGGAGAACTACGAACAATGCGTTGCATCGCCCGATGCAGCCGGGATCACCCTGGCGTTCCCTGTACGGTTGCGCGATTTCGCCGACGGCATTTTGAAGAATCGGCACCGGCAAAGTCTCCAGGCGTCATGTACGCATCCGGCCAACACGTCATGCGTGGAATCCATGTCGAGCGCCGGACTTGAATAAGAGTCTTTATCAACCGCCGGGAAAGCATGATCCGTGCGCACAATCCAGAGAACAGAGAAGAGGAACTCGTGGATGCGAGCCACCGAATTCCTCGGGATTCATCGTGTCAGCTGATGCATACCGTACCGGTACTGCCGTCCCGATCAGCGCCTGGCTTTCCCGCTTTGCGCAAATTCGCGGATACGCGTGGCCAGCGCCGGTATGCCAGCATTGCGGGCCACGTAGTGGGAAAGCTGGCGTGTGGCCAGATCGACGGTCACCTGATCGTCGGGCGCCTTGGTATACGGTCCGTCGACGGCAGCGTGATATTCGATGCGCAACTGGGTGTCGTCCGCGACGATGCGCAAATACCCGTAGTTCTGGTCGTCGTAGTTCTCGATGACCACGGCATCGGTGCTGTTCGTTGCGGCCTGGATCAGCTGCGGCGCACGAAGCGGCGGCTGTCCGTTGGTGGTCAGTCGCTGCACGTTGTGTCCGCCGTTGCCGCACACGATGTACGGAATGTGGGTGCCGTCCGGACGTGTGCGCGTAAAGCGCTGATAGTTGTGCGCGTGCCCCGCGAGATCGGCATGGGGCCATACGCCCACCTCTGCGCAGATCGCATCGATCTGCTGCTGCATCTCGACACTCCAGCCGTGACGTCCGCGCGCGACATAGGGCGGATGATGATGCGCGAACAGCAATGCGCCCGTGTAGCCTTCCTTTTTCACCCGCGTCAACGCTGCCTTGAGAAATTTCAGCTGGCTCTTGCCGATGTCGCTGTTCGAGATCACGCCAGGATCTTCGAGCGTATTGCTATACAACGCGATGATGCGCACGAACGGCGCTTCGAATGTAAAGAAGACGCCAGGTTGAATTTGCGCAGTACGTGAAAGGTTGCCGGCATCGGGCGAGACCTGAAAGCAGTCGGAGCAGAAGTTTCGCAGAAACGCCTGCAGACTCTTTTCATGCTGCAAAGGCGAGATCATTCCGTCATGATTGCCGGCGACGGCGAGGATCGGCGCGTGATAGTCGCGATAGGGCTCGTAGAACTGGTCGTAGTAGTACTGCGCTTCGCCGAAGCTGTAGACGATGTCGCCCAGCAGAAAGTTGAATTGCGGCACTTCGGCAGGATCGGTTTCGTCGAAGTCGCTGACCATCTTGTCGGAGACTTCGTTCTGCGTTTTCGGTCCGCGGGTGCTGCCGCAGTCGCCCGTCGAGTGAAAAACGATCTGTCCGTTCGTGTTGATCTGGTTGAGGATGGTCGGATCGTTGTCGATCACGTCCGCGAGTGTCAGGCGGGGCTCGACGCCGCCGCGCGGCGCAGGAAACGGCAGGGCCTTGAGTTTGTGCTCGCGGTTGAGTTCGTCGATCATCCGGTAGGCCGCCACATCGGAGGCGTGCCTGACGATGAAGGTTTGCGGATCTGGCGTCGGCTGCGGCTGCGAGAAGACGGGGGCGGCGAGAACGCGGCCGTCGCCGCTGTCACTGCCATTGCTGGCTGACGTTCGAACTGAGCGCTTCTTTGGCATGTTCTATTTCCTCCAATCGCGGTTGAAAGGCGGGACCGCGTTTGACCGACGCGATCCCCTGCCGAATGCACCGGGTGAGACGGTGGCTTGCGGGAGAGGTTCAGTCGTAGTCGTTGCAGGTCGTAACAGGCGATTTTTTTCTCCGCTTATACTCACTCTCGCCTGAATGACTCACGCTCAGGTCCCACGCTGCACGCCGAGAAAAAAACACGACATCAGTCGATAACACGGCACGCGATTCACGTTTCGTAACCGCGGTTCTTACATAACAGGTGGGACCTTTTATGCTAAATCGTGCTTTTGGCGCAGTGATTTCATCGTTGCTCGTGGCCGGCGCGGCCGCTGCACCCGTCATCGCGCATGCCGACGACAGCTTCGCGCAGGACGACGGCGCGTCGCATGGCCGTGCGGTCAAGGTGATGATCGTTTCGATGTTCGGTCCGGAAGGCCAGGTATGGCTGGATCATCTCGGCCCGTGGCAGGACATCACCGTCGCGGGTCTGTCCCCCGATTACCCGGCCGTGCACTGCAACCGCCAGGATGTCTGCGTGATGACGACAGGCATGGGGCACGCGAACGCCGCCGCGTCGATCATGGCGCTCACGTTCTCGCCGCGTTTCGATCTGCGTCATACGTACTTCATGGTGGCGGGCATCGCCGGGATCGATCCGCTTCAGGGGACCGTCGGTTCCGCTGCGTGGGCGAACTGGCTCGTCGATTTCGGCATTCAGTGGGAGATCGACGGACGCGAAATTCCGGCGGCCTGGAACACCGGCTATCTCGGCATCAACACGACGGGCCCGACGCAGAAGCCGCCGCTCGACTATCGCACCGAAGTGTTCCAGCTGAACCCGGCGCTCACGAACGCGGCATTCGCACTGTCACACAATGTGACGCTGACCGACGACGCCCAGGCGCAGGCTGCTCGCGCGAAATACAGCTATGCGCCCGCAAACCGTCCGCCGACCGTGATCCAGTGCGACACGCTGGCGGGCGATACCTGGTGGTCGGGCACCGACCTCGGCGAGCGAGCGCGCCAATGGACGAAGATCCTGACCGACGGCAAGGGCACCTATTGCACGACGCAGCAGGAAGACAACGCCACCTTCGAGGCGCTGACACGCGCGGCGAACGTGCATCGCGTCGACCTGAACCGTGTCGCGGTGCTGCGCGCCGGCTCGGACTTCGACCGGCCGTATGCGGGCCAGTCGAGCGCGGACAATCTGCTTAACTACGCGTCGCAAGGCGGCTTCACGATCGCGATCGACAATCTGTTCCTCGCGGGCAATCCGCTGGTGCAGGACATCGTCACGCATTGGGGCGAGTGGCGCAACGGCGTACCGCAGCGGTAACGCATTTGCGGTGCGGTGCGGCGGGCCGGGTGCCGGCCCGCACACGCGTCGAGTGTGTGCACCATTGAGTTCATGTGCGGCCTCGTGGGCGGTGGTCGCGTGTAAGCCAGCACAGACGGATGGTGGTCTTGCGGTGTCGGCGTGCCGTGTCAGGGGATCTGTCCGATCCTTCAGTTCCCAACTTTGTTCAACTTTTCCTGGCGTTCTTTCGGATGCCTTTCTATTGTCGCGTCACAAGCCGCCGGGAATATTCGAAGTGCCTTCTCGTTTACGCAGGACGCGAGTCGCGCGAAGCAACGCTGCGCGACCCGTCATGATCGATCCGGTCGATCGTGCGCGCAGGAGGTGTCAAATGGAAACTTGTGTTCGTTCTCCGCATTCAGTTCATCCACTGGCTTCGACGGGCTGGCGAAAGCGCCACATGCATCCCGCTTTGGGCGTCGAACTGCGTGTGAAACCGCACACGTCGCTAGCGAGCCCCCTACCGAAAATAGAGGAGGTTGACCCATCGCGATTCTGATTGCGCGTTTGCACAATGAAGACGTCGCGTGCGTGAAAAGGGTTCATCGTGAACGGTTTCACCACTTGGAGCCTGTCGCTCCTTGATCGCCGCGGCACACGGAATACGGACTTCAGCGCTCACCGCCGATACGACGCATTTTCTCGACGCGGCGCAGGAGTAGCAGCCATGACAAAGTTACTCGTCAGCCATGCAGCATGTCATCACTGGCTGTTCTGTGGCTGGGCACTCGCATTCGTATTGCTGGCGTTGTTGCCGGCGACCATCGCACACGCGCTGCCGATCTTCGCGCGCCAAACCGGCCAGAGTTGTGTGGCTTGCCACGCCGGGGGACAATTTCCCGAGCTCACGCCGTATGGGCGAATGTTCAAGCTCACCGGCTATACGCTGGGTGAACGCACGATCCCGATTGCCGCAATGGCAATCGGCGATCTGAGTCAGACGCGAGTCAATACCGATGCGAGCGGCAACACCATCAACACCAAGAATGGCCTCCCGATTTTCGACTTCGCGAGCATCTTCCTTGCCGGAAAGATCACCGACAAGATTGGTGCCTTTACGCAGTTCACCTACACGAACTACGACCATCAGAATGGCACAACGAACAAATGGGAAGGTCACTGGGCATCCGACAATACAGACTTCCGGTTCGTGGACCGGATCATGGGCGAAGCGAACGACCTGATCCTCGGAGTCACGCTGCACAACAATCCAACCGTGCAGGATGTCTGGAACTCCGCGCCGGCATGGGGTTATCCGTACATTTCATCGACGATCAGTCCGGTTGCCAGGATCCCCAATCTTCCGGTTATCGAAGGCAGTCTGGCGTCGCAGGTGGCAGGCATCGGCGGCTACCTGTACTGGAACAAGATGGTCTACGCCGAACTGACTGCATACAGTACGGCCGATGGCATCTGGTCGTTCATGAGTCACGGTAACCGGGAAGGCAACGCGGCTCATCCGCAAATTTATCTGCGCGGTTACAACCCGTATGCGCGCATCGCCTTGACGCGGGACTGGGGACCCCATAGCGCAATGGTCGGCGCGTTCCTGTTGAACGTGAACATCTATCCGAACGACTCCAACCAGTTCCCGATCTTTACGCAGGGCGTGACGCGCTTCCGCGACTACGGCGTGGACGCGCAGTACGAGTACCTGCTCGAGCCGCATACGATCACCGCGCAAGCCCGCTATGTGCGCGAGAACGTCCACGATCCGAACAATCTGGTCCTGAGCGACAGCGCGTCGGGGAATCTCGACTCGTTGAGGATCAAGGCATCGTATGTGTATCAGGCCAGGTACGGGTTCAGTCTGTCGTTCTTCAATACGACGGGCAGTCCAGACAGCACAGCCTACGCGGCCAGCGCGAACTTCCACCCGAACACCCAGGGATGGACGCCTGAGATATTCTGGATACCGAATCAACGCATCCGGATAGGTATTCAGTACACGCACTACACCAAGTTTCTCGGTGCCACGTCGAACTACGACGGCGCCGGGCGCAATGCGAGAGACAACGACACGCTTTTCATCTATGTGTGGGCTGCTTCATGGTGATGTCCTGTGGTTACAGAGCACCGCAAAGGCTGCAGCAAGGAGGTTGTTGCCATGAACAAAGTGACGCATATCGTCTCAATTGGGATGCTGCTGTGCGGGTCGGCGTGTCAGGACCTCGAGCATTCGCGACAGGTCGACAACCCGCAGGTGCGCGGAAAGACCATCGCCTTGCAGGTGTGCTCGAACTGCCATGGTGTGAACGGCGTTTCGGTATCGCCTACGTTTCCGAAGCTCGCCGGGCAGCGCAAGGAATATCTGGTCGATCAACTGACGGACTTCAAGAGTCATTCGCGCGCCGACCCGAACGCGCAGCGCTTTATGTGGGGATTCACCCATTTGACCGACGCGCAGATCGACGAGCTCGCCACGTACTTCTCGAGTCAACCCGCGGTCCTCGGTGAAGCGAGCGATCTCGCGCTCATCAACGAAGGCAGCGCAATCTATCATTCGGGCCTGCCGGACAAGGGCGTCTCGGCGTGCATGGCGTGCCATGGACAGCATGGCGAAGGGATCAATCAGTTTCCCCGGCTTGCGGGCCAGCACGCGGACTACGTCATGAAGCAGCTCAAGGTCTTCCAGCAAACGGATACCCGGCCTCGTGGCGCGGTGATGAAGGCCGTGTGCGCCAACATGTCGGATCGGGACATGCGTGCCGTCGCGGCATACGTCGAGGTGTTTCCGCCGGAAGGGGAGGCGTCCGCTGGTGCGCCAGACGATCGATGAGCCAGCAGGCGCGCAGCCCCCGATCCTTCGACGTCGTCTTTGAACAGCGAATGTCATGAAATCATCCTCACCGTCTTCCGATGCTGCGGTGGCGACTCCAGCGGCACGACATCGGCCTCGACCCACGTGGCGCGCGGATCAAGCGAGCCTGCTGTCCGACGAGCGCTCCTTTGCGAGGCGCCTCGGCGCATTCGACTGGCTGTTTGCCCTCGCGATGCTTGCAGGCGCAGGCTTTGCCTTGTCACGCTACCAGGCGTACATGAGCGCCTATGACCGGCTGGTGCTGGTGTGCTCCGTGCCGGCTTTCGTCATGCTCGGCTGGCGCTGGAAGCCCGTGCGACTGCTGATCGCCGCAATCGCAGCGCTGTCGCTGTTCGCGATCCAGCTTTACCGGGGCGACCTGGGGCGCGCCGACAGCACGTTCTTCCTCAAGTATTGCCTGTCCAGCCAGTCGGCCATTCTCTGGATGAGCGTGTTTTTCGTGCTGGCCACGCTGTTCTACTGGCTGGGCATGCTGTCGCGCTCGCCGTCGGGCGGCGCAATGGGCTCGAAGCTGACGTGGGCCGCGGTACTGATGGGCTTCGTCGGGATGATGGTGCGCTGGTATGAGTCGTACCTGGTCGGTGCGGATGTCGGTCATATTCCGATTTCGAACCTGTATGAAGTGTTCGTGCTGTTTAGCCTGATCACGGCACTTTTCTACCTGTACTACGAGGAGCACTACGAGACGCGCACGCTCGGCGCCTTCGTGTCGCTCGTGATCAGCGCGGCGGTCGGGTTCCTGATGTGGTACTCGATCGCGCGCGACGCGCAGCAGATCCAGCCGCTGGTGCCGGCGCTGCAAAGCTGGTGGATGAAGATTCACGTCCCGGCCAACTTCATCGGCTACGGCAGTTTTGCGCTGTCGGCGATGGTTGGCGTGGCATACCTGCTGAAGGAGCGGGGCGTGCTGGCGGACCGGCTGCCGACGCTCGATGTGCTCGACGACGTGATGTACAAGTCGACCGCTGTCGGCTTTGGGTTCTTCACCATTGCGACGATTCTCGGCGCACTGTGGGCCGCCGAGGCGTGGGGCGGTTACTGGAGCTGGGATCCGAAGGAAACGTGGGCGCTGATCGTCTGGCTGAACTACGCGGCCTGGCTGCATATGCGGCTGATGAAGGGGTTGCGGGGCCATGCTGCCGCGTGGTGGGCGCTCACGGGCCTGCTGGTCACCACCTTCGCATTCCTGGGGGTGAACATGTTCCTGTCCGGGTTGCACAGCTACGGCCGCCTGTGAGGATAACGAAGGAATGCGACGACGCATGAAGCCTCCGTGCTCGCCACAAGGCCCCATCAGGGTTTGAGCTTCGCGAGGCGCGGTGCGAAGCGGCACATGGCGAGGGGGAAGAGTGCCAGGACGGCGCCGGCAAAGAATGTGGTGGGCGCGCCGTGCCGATCCCACAACCAGCCGGCAATGACGCTCGCAATCAGCATGCAGATGCCGCTGGCGAGATTGAAGACGCCGAACGCCGTGCCCCTGAGCGACTGCGGCGCGATTTCGGCGACCATCGCGGCGAGAATGCCTTGCGTGAGCCCCATATGCAGGCCCCACAGTGCGACGCCGATGAGCACGGTGATGATCGATGCACGCGCGCCGAGCACCAGATCCGCCGCGATCAGTGTGACGATGCCGAGCGCAAGCAGAACACGGCGGTCGGTTCGATCGGACAGCGCGCCCGCGGGGTACGCACTGAGCGCATAGGCGAGACTCATCACCACCATGACGCCGGGAATCCACGCGATATCGATTCCCGTCTGCTGCGCGCGCAGCACGAGGAATGCTTCGCTGAAGCGCGTGAGGGTGAAGGTCGCGCCAATCGCGACTACGAACCAGTAGCGCCCTGGAAATTCCCGCAACGCCTCCCAGCGCAGCGGTGACCGGAAGCTGCGGGGCGCCTGTTCATGGGCCGGCTCCTCGATGCCGAACACGATCAGGGCGAGCGCAATGACGGCTGGCACGACGGCGAACCAGAGCACGGCGCGGATGTGATCCGAGAACTGGAGCATCAGCACGATGGCCACGAGCGGCCCGGCGAACGCGCCGATCGTATCCATCGACTGTCTGAGCCCATAGCACGCGCCGCGAATCTCCGGTGGCGCGACATCTGCGAGGAGCGCGTCACGCGGCGCACCGCGAATTCCCTTGCCGGTACGATCGATGAGACGCGCCGCCGCGACAAGCGCGGGCGTGTGCGCCAGCGGAAACAGCGGCTTGGACAGCGCACCCAGCCCGTAGCCGAGCAGCAACAGCGCCTTGCGCTTGCCAAGCCAGTCGCTCACGGGACCCGAGAAGATCCTGACGATCATCGCCGTCGCTTCGGCGGCGCCTTCGAGCAAGCCCAGCGCGCGCACGCTCATGCCCATCGTGGTAACGAGGAAGATGGGAAGCAGGGCGTGAATGAGTTCGGAAGAAAGGTCCATGAAAAGGCTCACGTACCCCAGCATGCGTACCGCGCGGGGAATGGGGATGCGTGAGGTAGCGGGCGTCTCAGGCAGCACTGCGCTGGCTCCGGAGATACGTGTACTCGTGCCACGTGAGGGCGATGACGACAATGTCCAATGCGGTCACCAGCAGCTCGTGCAGCAAGCTGATGCTACCGCAGTTCTTCCATGCGTTGCGGCTATGCAGGTCGCGATTGATTCGTGTTTCTGCTTCGCCTGCCCGGTGGCCCGCATGGACGTACCATGGAGCTGCGGCGCGATGGAAACCCGGGTTGCGCTGCGCCCATCAGACGCGTGGAGATGCGCCATGAAGAGCCTCCCGAATATCCGTCCGACACTGACTGCGTTGGCGCTCCTGCTGGCGGGGTGTGTCGTCGGCGGCCTGCCGCAAAGCGCGCAACAAAGCGGGCCACATCTGAGCCCAACGGAGTGCCGTGACCTGGCCTCGCTCAGAAGCAACGCGCCTCCCACGATGGCGCAACACCAAAGCGAACTGGCGGCCCTGAGGAAAGCGGGCTACAACCCGTCACCCTGGTACGACGACCCATACTACCCGGACGATCTGCAGGCGGCGCAGCGCCTGGTCGACTATTGGTTCAACACGGAGTGCCACCCGTCTCCACCCCGGTGAGCAAGGTGGGTTCGCTCCACTCGCCGGCGACAACAGCGAGTTCTGCTACCGGGTCTCTCGCGAGTGACCTATTCTGAAAGGATTACTGGAGGCTGGTTTTTTCTACGCATTCGACAGGAGGTGTGCCATGTCGATGTCGATCACTTTGCAGGAGCGCCTGCGCAGCAAGGGCTCACGCTACGAAATCGTGCGCCACCCATACAGCCATTCGAGCATGGAAAGTGCTGCTGCGGCGCACATTCCCGGCGACCGTCTTGCAAAAACGGTGCTGCTCGAGGACGAGCACGGCTATGTGGCCGTCGTGCTGCCCTCAACCTATGCCGTGCAATTGTCCGAGCTATGGAACAAGACGGGGCGCAGGCTCGGCCTTGCTACGGAAGACGAACTACGCGAGCTGTTCAAGGACTGCAATGCGGGGGCGTTGCCGCCGATCTGTGCGGCGTATGGCATGAAAACCTACCTCGAGACGAACCTGGCCGGCCAGCCGGACGTCTACTTCGAGGCGGGCGATCACGAAGAACTGGTTCATATGGATGGGGACCAGTTTCTGGCGCTGATGGACGACGCGGAGCGAGCCCATTTCGCAAGGCGCATGCGAGGCATGGGTGGACGTGCGTGAGTGAGTAGTCGAACAGCGTGCGTTCAGGCAGGCGCGGTGCCGATTAACCCCATCGCGCCGGGCAAACGCATGCCCGTTTCGCGCGCATCGGGCGCAAGCGCTTCGTGAAAGAGGCGGTGGCGGCGGAGACGGCCTCCGCCGGCTGGTTGCGCAAGCAACGGTTCACGGCGCCATCCTCGCAATACTCAAGGTGCCAGTTCGATCCCGTGGCGGTTCATCACGGGCTTCATCATGTCCAGCAGATCGGCGCAAAGCGATTTCAGACGTTTTATGCGGTGCTCAGAGAGTTGACGGATGGTGGTTCACTCGTCGGCAACCAGGCGGCGCCTTCCTGATGTCCGTATGTGGCTACAAGGCGCCGCAAGTAGCAGGGCCAAAGTCCGAGCATTCCCGGAGCGCGTCCCGGCGTCGCGCGATATTCACTGTCCTATACTTGGTACTTCCCATTGAGCCACTTCCATGGGCCTGACCGCATCAATTAACCGGGAACAGGAGAGAGAAAATGCCTATCGCCAGACAAATATCGGCCCTGCTCGTCGCGGCATCGCTCGGGATTGGCACAGTCACACCCACCTTCGCGCAGAACGACGCTTCGGGTGCAGCCACTGCCGTAGTGCCGGGGGGCGCGTCGTCCGCGAAGCCAACCAAGGCGGAGCGCAAGCAGGCCCGAAAGGAAGCCCGGGCGAAAAAGAACGCCGAATTGAAGAAGCTTGAAGCTGCGGGCTATCAACCCGGTCGCGCAAATGATCAGAACTATCCGCAGGATCTTCAGAACGCGCAGAAAAAGGCGGGGATTGGGCAGGGCGCCAGTCAATAGCGGCCGAACGCCGTGTCCCTGCTAATTGCGCTGTGAACTGCGCCGGCGGCGCGCTGGTTTTCGGCTGAAAGGCCAACCCATCGTACGAGCAGTCGATCGAGATGGGTCCCCGCCGCTGGCGTAGATCTCCCTCAAAAATCGGCATGCAGGGTAACGTACGCGCTAAGGGGCTCGCCGAGATAGGCGCCGGCCTCATTGGCGGCGATGAAGTAGCGGCGGTTAGTCAGATTGTGGACATTGAGATCCACGCCCCAGTGGTTCGCCTGATAGCCGAACGCCGCGTTGGCGATGACATAGGACGGCACCGAATTGATGTTCGAGATATCGCTGTATACCTTGCTCATGTAATTGATGCCCGCTCCGACGTGAAACCCGGGATGGCCTGCGATCGCGAATGTGTAGGTAGACCACAGATTCGCCATGAACGCGGGCACGTCCTGCGGACGGTGGCCGACCGCCGTTATCCCTTGGGGATTGCTCGTGACATAGGCGTGCTGAGCCGTGAAATTGGCGATCACATGCCAGTGATCCGTGATGCCCGCGTCGAGAGACGCCTCGCCGCCTTGTGTGCGCTGGCTGTCGTACACGACGGTTTCGATGTTGTTGACGGTCGTCGGCGTCGCCACGTTGTCGCGCGATACGTCGAAGAGTGCCGTGTTCAGCACGTATTGGCCGTCGAGGAATGAAAACTTGACGCCTACCTCGTACTGCAGCGCCGATTCAGGCGCGCCGATGCCCGTCTGCGTATTCTCCGAGTTGAAGTTCGTCAGATAGCTTTTCGATATGCCGAAATACGGCGACATCCACGGCATGAGCTTGTAAAGCGCGCCGATATTCCAGCTCACGGGCGCATCGTTGCGCGAGTAAGTATTGCCCGCCAGTATCGGTACGCCTTCGTTGTCCACCCGGCCGGGCACGGTGATATTCGGTGTCAGCGACGTTTGCCACCAGTCCTTTCGCACACCGACGCGTATCTTCAGCTTGCTGGTCGCATCCACCTGATCGGTGGCGTACAGGCTGTAGAAGTTCGCAACCAGATGATCGTTGTCGCACGAATGCTTCGCATCACAAAGGAAATGCAGGCTCGCAAGCGACGTTTCGGGCGGCACCGGTGCGAACACATCTTCGATATTCGGTAGGTCCGCCGTGGAGCGATCGGTATTGATGGTCTGATGCTGGTACTCGAAGCCGGTCAGCAGCGTGTGCTTGACGCTGCCCGTTGCGAACTTCCACACCGGTTCGAGCTGATAGTCGAGCGTATTGTCCGAATCGTTTTGCTGGCGCAACTGCCGGTTGACGACCTCGTTGCCGACCACCTTCGTCTTCGAACTATCCCCATTGCCAAAGAATTCCAAGGAACGGTGCAGGAACGACAGCCGGTTGTTGATCGTCAGCACGTCGTTGACCTTCCACTCGTCGGTGAGGGTCGGGCGAACGTAACTTGCACGCGCATAGGCGAACGGCGTCGAATACTTCGCGTCGAACGGGACGTTCCGGATGGGAGTGCCGTTGTAATAGATGATGCCGTACGAATCTGGCGTCGAGCGGGAGTCCTGCGCCTCGAGCGAAAAGTCGATCTTGTGGTTGCCGACTTTCCATTCGACTGCAGGACGGATCTCCTTGTCCCAGTACGACAAGCTGCGGTAGCCGTCCGATCTTGCACCCGTCGCGTCGACGCGATAGTTCAAACCGGAGAGGCCGGTCGGCCCCGTGACATACGCACTGCCCCAGACCGTGCCGAATGAACCGGCCTGGACGCTGCCGCCATACTGAAGCGTGGGAGACGGCGTGTAATGGACGATATTGATCGTGCCGCCCGGCGGGCCACTGCCGAAGAGTGACGAACCCGGTCCTTCGAGAACCTCGATACGTTCGACGCCGTTCAGCGAATGCGAAACGCCGTTGACCTGATCGCCATCGGAAAACCCGTCGGTGTAGATCTGGGCCTGGAGGCCGCGGATCATGAAGTGATCGAAGAAGCCCTTGGCATCCGGTCCACCGGAGTTCACCCCGGTGGCGTTGCTGAGGCTCTGCTGTAGCTTCGTGGCGCCTTGCTCCTTGAGCAGCCCGCTGGGGATTTCCTGCACCGTCATGGGCAGGTCGCCGATCGGGGTTCCGGTCTTGCTGACGTCTGCGGTCTGGTCAGGATCGTTGACGTTGTCGGGCGCGGTCGTCGGTCTGGTTGCGCGAACAACGACCGTATCCAGTGTCGATGGCGTTTGCGTTTGCTGGGCCTGTTGAGCTTTCGCTGCACTGGAAAAAGACAGCGTTGTAAACGCAACCGATACGGCGATTGCGATGCGAGACGGGGACGATTTCATTAACGTCATCCTGTTTTTGGGGATTTCTGATAGTTCGTCGCCCCCTATATTCTTGAATGCAAATGACTTGCATATGTAAGCTGCAAATAGACAACGGGAGCGCCGTTTTACGAACGGCCCGCCCGCCACCTCGAAGCAGGTTGGCGAAGCAATGGTCTATGGTTTGGGCTCGGTGACGAATCCGATCTTCGTCAGGCCGCCTGCATAGGCGGCGGACATCACCTGTGCCACCGCTTCGTAGGCCACCTTGCGATCTGCGCCAAGCCGCAGTTCCGGCAGAGGTTTCTCGTGTGCCGCCGCGGCGATCTTCGTGCGCAACGCGTTGGGTGCTACTGGCTGCCCGTCCCATAGCACGGTGCCATTGGCCTCGATCGACACATTGACCTGCGCCGCCTTTGCGTCCTCCTTCTGGCTGCTTGCGTGTGGCAGTTCCACTTTCACCGCATGGCGCAGCGCAGGGATCGTCACCATGAAGACGATCAGCAAAACCAGCATGACGTCGACGAGCGGCGTCATGTTGATTTCGCCCATCAGCCCATCGTCTTCGTCGTCACTAAACGGGGTTATGGCCATTGCCGTATCTCGAGGTCAGTCGCTGCCGGTCGCGAGCCGCAGGCCGCTGTCGTGGACCGACGGCGAGAGGCTCGAACCGGTCACGAAGTACGCGTGCAGCCGATGCGCAAACCGCCTCAGCTTGCCGGCGAGCGACTTGTTGGCGCGCGTCAGCGCGTTGTAGCCCAGCACAGCGGGAATGGCGACGAAGAGGCCGAACGCCGTCATGATCAGCGCTTCGCCGACCGGGCCCGCGACCTGATCGATCGACGACTCGCCTGTCGCCCCGACTGCAAGCATGGCGTGATAGATGCCCCACACCGTACCCAGCAACCCGATGAACGGCGCGGTGCTGCCGATCGATGCCAGGATCGAGAGACCGCCCTGCATTTGGGCGACACTCTCGTCCATCGTGTCTTTCAGACAGCGCGTTATCCAGTCCGACACGTCCATGCGTTCGCGCAAAAGCGGTTGCGTGCTGCGATGATGAGCGGCGGCCTCCTTGCCGGCCAGCGCGAGCGCGAGAAACGGGTTTTCCCGCGCCGTGCTTGCTCGGCCTTCCGATTGCAATGCCCTGTCCGTGAATTCATCGAGTTGTGCGATTGTCTGATCGATGTCACCGGCCAGTTTTTTGAGTCGGATGACATTCCAGCCCTTGACGATGATCACGCTCCATGAGAGCACCGACATGACCAGCAGTGCGAGCGCGATGCCGCGCGACACGAAGTCTCCGGCAGCCAGGAAGTGCGAAATACCATAGTTTTGCATGGCGGGTTCCCTATAAACGTCCGCGCTAGTTGTTCAGGGCGAATACGAAAGGAACAGACGTCGGCACGCGGCGCGGCGTACCGTTCTCGAGATACGGCTGGCACGCGCTGTCGCGCACGGCGGCAAGCGCCGCTTCGTCGAGGCGGCTGTGTCCGCTGCCGCTTTTCAGTTCCACGGATTCGGGCTGCCCCGTCAGTCCGACGATGAATTTCACCATCACCGAACCGGTTTCACCGCGTCGTTGCGAGAGCGCCGGGTAGGGCGGCTGTGCGATGCTGCAATGCAGATGCGAGATGTCCTGCGGAGCGGCCAGTGCGATTGTCGGGCGGGCGGAGACGGCATCGGGCGACGATGCGGCGGCTTCCGGTGCGGCGGCCGCGGGTGCTGCTGGTGTCGAGGAGGCGGTGGTGCTCGACTGTGTCGCCAGGGGTTCGGTTGCAGCAAGCCTGCGCGGTGATGGGGCCATGGTTTCATGCAGCGTCGTCACATGATTCGTTTTCCTGATATTTTGCGGCTGCGCCTTTGGCTTCGCAATGTCGGAGGATGTCGCACGGTGCTCGATCCGGGAAGGAGGCGACTGGACGACGGCGGATGCCGTAACCGGCGCGGGACTCAGCAGTTCGGCCGTGATCGTGCGCGGCTCGGCGGGCGGCGGCACAGGGTCGTTGCGACCGCTCAGCACCACCGCGAATAGCGCCGCGTGAATGGCAGCGACGACAACGATGGCGCTCGTTGCGCGCACATTCAGTCTGTCGGGCGATGCGGGCTCGCGATCGGCAATAAAAGGCAGCGAAATCTGCATGCGGTAGATCCGGTTCAAGCGGTTCGCTTTATCGAACGTCTGCGCAGAGCGTCGATGTCAGCGGGCGGCGGCTGCCCCAAAGGACAGCCGCCCACCGATGCCAGCTACTGTGCGCCTGGCGCAGCGGACGTCACGCCCCCGTCAACGCAACGTCCGGACGACGTGATTCGCTCAATCGTCATCGTCGTCAGCGGCAGCGACCGTCTTCGCGCCATCGGTCGTGGGCTTCGTATAGACCGAGTGCGGCTCCGGATACGGCTTGTTGCCCATCACGCCCGCCCACAGTACGCGGTTGAACACTTCCGGCGGAACGCGATCTTCCCTGGAGAAGTCGAAGCCCTTCGTCGCGTTCGCCCAGTAGGTCGCGTCATGCAGCGGATGAATGTCCGGACCCTGTGCATACTGGTTGCCGTCGTTGCCGCCCGAGGTTGGGCCGGTCGCCACGTTGCCCACGTTCGTGCCCTTCAGGATCGTCGACGCAACGGCGGTGTAGGTCCACGAACCGTCCGAGCCGGTGTCGAAGACGTCGGCCATCGGTTGCGCATACGCCGTGTTCAGGTCGATGTGCTGGGTGCCGAGCACGTCTTCCATGGTACGGACCGCGTTGACCTGGCTGTAGGCGGTGCTGACCACGGCGTTCTTCTTCACATACGCGCCAACGACATAGGCCGGAGCACGATGCGAGTCGACGTGATCGGAGCCGGCCTGCGAGTCGTCCTCGACCACCACGATCAGCGTGCTTTTCGCGTACGGGCTGTGCGCGACCGTCTCGATCAGCTTGCCCACCGCGAAGTCGTTGTCCGCCTGCTCCTGCTCAGCGGTACCCATCTGGCCGACGTTCTGCGCGTAGCTGCCGGTGTGATCGGAACCCATGCGGACGAATTCAAACGACGGGAGATGGCCGTTCGCGACGTACTGCTGGAACTCGCGGTTCCATTCGAGTTCGCGGAACGTGTCCGGATAGGCCTGATCGAAGCCGCGATAGTACGGGTCCGTCAGGGTGACGAGCGACGGCTTGAGCGGGTAGACCTGAATATTGCCGGAGGCAAACGGGGTGAGGAGGGGGCTGGCGATCGTGCCGATCGAGCCGGTGTTGTTGACCATGCCGCCGTAGTTGCGAACCGTACCGCCGGCTTGCAGCACCGCGTCGTAGATGCTCGCTTTCTGATAGCCGAACGGGGCATCCGGCACCGAGATATCGGCGATCCCCGGCAGCGCGTTGGCCGTGCCGCCCGGCAGCGACGACGTAACCGTGGAATAGGCGCCGCCCGAGGCGGTGTCGCGCATGGCAGTCGTGGCGAGGCCGACCGGCAGACCGCGGTTGGCGCCTTCGGACTCATACGACATGCCGCGGCTCACGCCAGCGTAGTTCTCCTGCTGCGAAACCTCCTCGGTCGGCGTGACGTGCGCATGCTGCACCCACGACCAGCCGTCCATGGAGCCATCGCCCGGATCGGTGAAGTTGTCGATCGTGACGAAGTTGCCGGCGATATTGTGGAAGTTCGGCGTGGTGGACTTGCCGTACATCGTCAGCGAGGGATCGCCGTTCGAGCCGTTGCCGAGGTCGCCGAGAATCTGGTCGAAGGTTCGATTTTCCTTGACGACGTAGATCACATGCTTGATGTGATTACGCAGGAAATGCATCGTCTGGCGATCGCTTTCCGACTCTCTCGCCGAGTAGTGATTGTTTTCGGCGACCTGGCTGGTCAGCCGGGCAAGCACATCGCCCCGCGGGACCGGTGCGCTCACGAGGCTGCTCTGCTCGAGACCGAACTGGTACTGGGCCGAGGTGCCCGAGGTGTACAGCGGGTTCGGGCCGGTGTTCGACTTGCCGTTGATGATGTACATCTGCGACCCGTCGGCGCTCAGCGTGATGTCCTTGGGCGCATAGGCGGTCGGGATCAGGCCGGTGACGTGGTAGCCTTCGTCGCCATCGAGCGAGATCACGGCGATCGAGTTGTCGCCGTTGTTGACCGCATACAGGGTTCTGCCGTCGCGTGACACGGTCACGTTCACCGTGTCGCGACCGCTGTACTTCTTGTTGTTGCCGTGGCCCTGATCGTCGCCATCGCCGTCGCCGGACTGGCTGGCGATGTCGATCGTCCTCTCGACCCGGTGGCTGGCGGTATTGATGACCGCCACCTGGTCGGTGTTCGCCACCGCGACGTAGAGCTTCGACTGATCCGGCGAGAGGGTCATGCCGTAGGCATTGCCTTTTACCGGGATGCGAGTGATGAATTGCGGGGCGGCCGGGTTCGACAGGTTCAGCACCACGACTTCACGGTCCCGCACCGAGGAGATGAACGCGGTGTCGTCGGATTTCAGTGAAACGGCCCACGGGTATTCGCCACCTGCGGCGCCTTGCGTGCCCGACGTGTTGAACGGGCGCAGATCATATTCCGACGTGACCGTATTCGTCGTCGTGTCGATGATGGTGATCGAGTCGTTGTAGTTGTTGGCAACGACGAGGATCCGGCCATTGCCGGAGAGTGCGAGACCACCGGCGTTCGGCTTCACACCGTTGCCGATCCCCTTGCTGTGATTCAGGGCGATGGCTGCGGTCTGTGACCATTGGGCCGACGGAAGTGCCGACGGGCGGCTGTACACGTAGACCGCGTCATCAGCGCCGCCGGTGCCGTACAGGGTCTGGTTTCCATTCCAGACGAGGCCATCGAACGCGTTGTTCTGGTGGATGGCCTGGACGAACTTCGGATTGGCCTTGTTGGCGCCCGACACGTCGTAGATGAAGATGTACTGGGTCGAGTCGGTCTTGTCGAGCGTGCTGTTGCTGGCGCCCGTGTAGACGGTGTTGTAGCCCGCCGTAATCACGGCCAGCGTGTTACCGTCCGGGCTGAGTTGCGACCGGATGGCGCCGCTGACGACCTGGGTCGGCTTTGCCGCGAGTTGCGGGTTGAGCAGCTGCTGCACAGCGCCCGGAATGGCTCTCGGGGAGATGAACTGGCCCGTTGGCAGAAGTTCCATGTTGCCCTGCGGCGGTGCTGCAAATGCAATACAGCTAGTCAGTAATCCTAATGCTAAGGCAGTTTGAACGACGTTACGATTCATTTTGGTTCTCTCCAGATAATCAAAACAGAAACGCCAAATTCGATTCAAACGGAATCATTTGTCAGGTCTGTTGCCCCTGATTGCGGAGACGTGCCAGCGATTGGACCAGGTGGGATGTATTGCAGTGGCGCCATCCCGGCGCTTTCAGCCCGGTAACATTTAGTCAGTTTCGAATGTCAATCGAATGACATGATTCGAGCGTGGATATTCAGAATGCGAATCGTTCTTTATTGCTTCGTCAGTTATTTACCAGACTCGATGACAGACAGGTGAAGGTTGTCGAGGCCGCCACCGTCTCGTTGCGTTCGCAAGCAGGGTGCGCGGAAGCTTTTTATGCATGGGATAGCTGTCTGCTTGCATGCGGGTCCCGTGCGTGCGCAGATCGAGGACATGTAGGGTCAATTCTTAAAGTCTTTTCTGTGATGTGCCGTAGATCACGACGTACCGACGCGTTGCCGTAAGGGCAGCCCGCAGCGAATTCCCTAAACAAAAAAGAATAGATGCCGCTACGCCTAAAGCTTTCTCTTTCCTTTCTTCATAGTGCTTTCGTTTTGCTTGCCGCGCTGCCGCAGGCCGCATGGTCGGCGGACCGCATCAACGACTTCAGCGCAGTTCCCTATCTCAACGCACGGCAGAAGACCGCACTCGTTGCGAGCTATCTGGCGGCGCCGCCGCCTAAAGCTATCGCTATCGGCAGCACGAGCGGCATGTGGGCTTCCGGTGCCTTCGATCCTGCGCGCAGCGCAATGCGGCAGTGCTGGAAAGTCTTGCAGTATTGCCAGCTCTAAGCGGCTTTGGTGCGGCGTGCAAACGGCCACGAGGAATGCCGCACTTATTCGGTGGACGGCGATGTTGTATGGGCCACCAGGTAGTCCGCACATTCAGCGGCATTTTCAGCGAAAAAGGAATCTGAGCGACAAATGGCGACGCCTACGCCAATCGCAAATCCCACAACACATTCAGTACGTGTTGCGTGGAACGCTCGACGTACCCCGCACGATGTGCAATCCCGAGCCGTCGCCACAACGCCGGGCGCAGCGGACGCATGACAATGCGACTGTCCGGTAATGGCGTAGTGGCCTCATGGGGCAACAGCGCTGCGCCGTAACCTGCCGCTACCAGACTCTTGATCGCGTCGTTGTAGTTGAGCTGAATGCGCGGCTCAGGATGCTGCCCGCCGTTCGCGAACCACTCCGCAGTCAGACGCGAGAGACGCGTGGTCGCGTCATTGAGAATGAGAGGCTGGGCGGCGAGCCATTCAGGGGTAACGCGGGCCGGCGACCGCCAATGCGCCGGCACGAAGGCCATCACAGGGTCGCGGCGCCAGGGTTTTATCACGAGTCCGGCCACCGGGGGCTGGGGCAGCGCGACCAGCCCGATATCCAGCGTTCCATCCACCAGCCGGGACAAGGTTTCTTGCGACGTCAGCACTGCAATCTGAATGTCGATCGCGGATTGGTGCTCGCGCAGGACATCGAGCGCCTGCGGCAGCATGTGCGCGATCACGCCTGTGGACGCGCCGAGACGCGCACGCCCTTCGAGCCCCTCTACCTGGCGTTGAATATCGTCCAACGCCTGCTCCGCGTCGGCCAGCAGTCGGCGCGCGCGCTCCACCAGCACCTCGCCGATAGACGTCGGCCCCACATGTCCGCGCTTGCGTAACAGGAGTGGGGCCCCAATGCGGTCTTCGAGTTCGGCGATGTGGAGGCTGACCGTTGGCGGCGCCAGGTGCAAGGCACGCGCCGCATCGGCGAATGAACCTCGGTCGGCAACGGCGACCAGAGTGCGCAAGCGGTCCAGACTGATCTCTCGCATGACGGCGTCCAGATTCAGAAAAACTGAATGTTTGCGTTATGAAATTCAACTTTCCCTATTCTATCGGTCCGCGCAACATACGGGTTCGTTTTCCTGTTCCAACCCACAGTCAGCGGAGTCATCCACGTATGAGCTCTCCCGTAGTTTTCATCGACGGCGACCAAGGCACCACCGGTCTGCAAATCCACGAGCGGCTGCGCAACCGGACCGACATCAGACTGTTCACACTTGCCGCCGCGGAGCGCAAAGATTCACGGCGTCGCGCAGAAGCCATCAACGCCTGCGGCATCGCCATCCTCTGTTTGCCGGATGCCGCCGCGCGTGAGGCAGTGGGCGCCATTGTCAATCCTGACGTCCGCGTGATCGACGCTAGCTCCGCGCACCGCACCCAGCCGGACTGGACTTACGGTTTTCCGGAAATGACGCCGGGGCAGGCTGAGCAGATTGCGAACGCAAGTCGGGTCACCAATCCTGGTTGCTATCCGACCGGTGCAGTTGGCCTGCTGCGACCATTGGTGCAGGCGGGGCTCATACCGGGCGATTACCCGATCAGCATTCATGCGGTATCCGGCTACTCCGGGCGCGGGCGTGCTGGCGTGGAGGAATATGAGGGGACGGGCGCCGCCAACGCACCTTCATACCAGGTCTATGGCCTGGAACTCGCGCACAAGCACACGCCGGAGATCCAGCAGCACGCCACGCTTGCGCAGCGTCCCATTTTCGTCCCTGCGTACGGAGCGTTCCGCCAGGGCATCGTGCTGACGGTGCCGCTGGCGTTGCGGCTGCTGGCACCCGGCGTGGATGGCGCCACGCTACACGCATGCCTCGCACGCCACTATGCCGAGGCAACTCACGTACGAGTCCTGCCGCTGCACGAATCGAGCGCCTTAAAACAGCTGGATCCGCAAGTGCTGAACGGCACGAACGACATGCACTTAAGCGTATTTCATGACGAGGAACACGGGCACGTCCTGCTGTCGGCGGTTTTCGATAATCTTGGCAAAGGCGCATCCGGAGCGGCGGTTCAGAACCTGAACCTCATGCTCACGCGGCAATAGTGGCTGAGCGCTTGAGTTTCCGTTTTCGACGCTGAGATCTCCCGTGGTTTTCCCGGCAGCAGACCTTCCTGTAGCGACGCGAAGGAGCGTACCCTTTCGTTGTGAGCCGACTGATGGCGTCGGCGCGCCACTGCCAGTCTTCTACAGGAGACGACCATGAAAAAGGAGCGAAAAACCGCCCGGCAAATTCTGTCCGGGAACCCCCGGGAGGTGATCTCCGTTGGCCCCGCGGACTCAGTGCTGACGGCGCTGCGTCTGATGGCCGATAAGGATGTCACCACCGTGCTGGTGCTGCAGAGCAGCAATCTTGTCGGCATCCTGTCTCAGCGCGATTACGCGCGCAAGGTCGAACTGGCCGGGCGCAACGCGACAGAGACGAAGGTCGGCGAGATCATGACCACCGAGGTGCTTTACGTCACGCCCGAGCATACCTGTGACCGGTGCCTGGCGTTGATGCATACGAGGCGGATCCGGCATCTGCCGGTCATCGATTCGGGAAAGGTAATCGGCGTGCTATCCAATAGCGATGTCCTCGAAGAATTGATCCAGGAAGACGAACATTTCATCAGCATTCTCGAGCATGACATGCTCTACCTGACCGTCGACACGGGTGGCGCCTACTAAACCACTCGCGGGCGGCCAGGGAGGCGTCAGCTGAATCTCGGTCAGATCACCAGCACGCATTTAGCGATGCGCGTGGTCGATCTGACTTTGTCGCAACGCGCAGCTATTTGAACTTGACGAGATCCTTGAAGATCAGTTGAGCCCAGCTATTCCCCTTGGCCTGGACAAGCGAGCCGCCGTCCTTGAGCGGTCCTGGCGAAATCGGCGCGAAACCGAGCTGTTCGGCCAAAGCGGCGACCGGCGTCACCGGGACTGTTATCCGCGTTTGGAGGCCCGCCGCGCGCGATGCGCGACGCGGGCCATACCAGATGCGCGGAGGCGCGCTCCCGCCGTTTGCAGCGAAGGCAGTGCGAGCGGGCGTGACAATAGCCGCTGGACAATCATCAAATCCAATTCCGCTTATTGATCAGGAATCCATATTTATCTACACAATCTGGATCACTCACTTGTAGCTTTACGGCGCGATTTCAGATGGCCGACAAGCCGCCGTCGACGGACAACTCCACCCCATTCACGAAGCTCGAATCGTCTGAAGCAAGAAACAGCGCGACCGTCGCAATTTCCTCGGGACGCCCCATCTTTCCCCGCGGAATCACGGATTCGAACATCCGTTTCGCCGCCTCGTCGAGAATCTGGTCCTGCATCGGTGTCGCGATCGGCCCCGGGCTCAGCACGTTCACGCGGATATTCCTGCCCTTCAGCTCGTTGAGCCAGGTGCGTGCGAATGAGTGCAACGCCGCCTTGCTCGCCGCATACACGCCGTAACCAGGAAATCCTTTTACCGAAGCAACCGACCCGGTCATGAAGATCGATCCGCCATCGTTGAACAGCGGCAACGCCTTCTGAACCGTAAACAGCGTGCCGCGCGTATTCAGGTCGAAGATCGCATCGAAGTGCTGCTCGGTAATCTCGCCCAGTGGGACGGCTTCGCCCCAGCCGGCGCTCGCATACAGGACGTCGATCTTGCCCTTTTCCCGCTTGACGGTATCGAACAAGCGGTCGAGATCGTCGAGATTGGCGGCGTCGCCGCGCACGCCGGTGACGTTCCGGCCAATCAACTTGACGGCTTCGTCCAGCGTTTCCTGCCGCCGGCCCGTGATGAAAACATAGGCGCCTTCTTCAACGAACCGCATGGCGCTTGCCAGCGCCATGCCGCTCGAACCACCGGTGATGATTGCAACCTTACCCTCGAGCTTTCCCATATTGGCTCCTTTCGTGGTGTCGGACAGCGTCTCTGTTCCCATTTGCACAAATCCGCTGTATCTTGTGGATCACTGATCCACATCCCGACTCCGAAGATACGGATCACTGATCCACTTGTCAAGAAAACTATGCGGGCCGACGCCAGAAAAAATTACGACCATCTATTAGCAGTCGCGCGGGACGTCGTCACCGAGCATGGCGCCGATGCGTCCATGCGAGATATCGCCCGCCGGGCCGACGTCGGGTTAGCCACGCTGTTTCGTCATTTCCCGACTCGAGAAGCCTTGTTCGAAGCGTTGCTGCGAGAGAATCTGGACGCGCTGACGCAGAAGGCAGTTGAACTCGAAACGTCGAATCCACCTGACGAAGCGCTCGTGTCCTGGTTTCGCGAAGGAGTGGCATTCGTCCATAGCTATAGCGGCGTTGTCGCGATGATGGCGAGCGCCCACGCGACCCCGGACTCCGCGCTTTACGCTTCATGTGCAGCGGTGCACTCAGCGGGCGAGCGCCTGCTGCTCCGTGCTCAGGCCGAGGGATCCGCGCGTGCCGATGTGAATGGCGACGACCTGTTCGCGCTGATGTCGGCGCTCGGCTGGCTCGGTGACCAACCCTCATTCGCGCCACGGGCCGATCATCTCTTTCAGGTCATTGCGAGCGCCATTCTGTCCGAGCGGACAAGCGGCGATGTCAGGAAGGCAAGGTGTTGAGTCGGATCGGCGATCGGATGCGCGGGCCCGAGACGTCGCAGATTTGCGGTTAATGGCGTCAGTGCTGGCCCACCATCTCGGGCGTCGGCAGCCGACCGCTATCGCGCCGGCGAGTCGAAATAGCTCGAGTTGTGAATTCAAGTCTTCACCCTTGACCCTTCTTGCTCAGCGTTGACTCAGTCGGGGGCTACGGTTCTTGCAGTATCGGGATAGTGTGTGCACGAATTGGATAGTTCACCAGGTGGGGTTGGAATAGTCTGCGTGCAACAATCTTGACTGCGATCAAGGCATTCAAGAGAGCAGTCAAAAATAGACGGAGACGGTGCGAATGCACAAGTATGAAGATGGATTGCAACGTTGCAATGCCAACTACACCCCGCTGACCCCGGTCGACCTCCAGGTTCGCACGTCCAATGTCTATGCCCACAAGAATAAAAAGGCGCCAGAAGAGACGGTCGCTGGCGGATGGTTCCGCACGGGTGTTCTGACTGCTGCCGATGTCCGAAGTGGGGTGGGTTTCCTTGTGCCCTTATTGAACTCCGACCCCACGTGGAACGCACGCCCGGCGAAATCGTCGCTCACGGCCGCTCACTGCTGGCTTCGATCAAGATTCCCAGGGCGGTTCGCCTTTGTAAAGTACCCAATTCCTCGACAGAAAATTCAGAAATCAGCATTGCGCAAGCAGCCGAATTCGACCTCCGCAATTGATCAGGGCCAGTTCGCGTTGCCGGTAGGGGAGACACGTATGGGTGGGTTGTTTTAAGGAATGTATACTTCTCCAGTAATCTAGTCCTGATCCCCGGTAGCTGAATACTTCTGAGTTATAAAGCCAATGAAACTAAAAGAGGAGTTGCATTCTGAGGCTAATGACGACTCTAGTCCCTCAGCCGATGCCGGGTTATTTCGGACCCGGGATATAGAACAGGCCAGAGATTGGGGCACGCGTACATTCTGCGAAAACGAACTTCGAAATATTGACGTGCGCGGTGAACTCGATGCGCGTCTAATGTATCGAAAGTACGGATCAATCGGCATTGGCCGAATGAGTTATGGCGGCGAACTCAGGATTCGACCGACTACATTTGATGATTTTTATTTAGTACAGGTGCCACTCAGTGGTGGTGAGCATATCACCAATGGCAATCAGTCCGTCAGTTCATCGCCTACGGTAGGTTCGATTCTTAATGCCGGGCAACAACATGAAATCGTTCACACGACGGGCACCGAAAAGCTGATTCTCCGTATTGATCGCGGTTTGGTGGAGCGCCTGTGTGGGCAGCATCTCGGCAATGATGCGCAAACCCGGGTGGAATTCGATACTGCAATGCCGCTCGATTCCGCTGCCGGCAGACGGTGGGCTTCCACCATGCAGTGGCTCTTCGATTACCTGGACGGTACGCCTTCGTCATCGCCGCTGTTGGCGGCGCAAATCGAGCACATGATCGGCTCGCTGCTGCTCATCAGTCAAGCAAGCAATCATAGTCTGGCACTTAACGAAGATCGGTCGCGCTCCGTGACTCCGGCGTTTATCAGGAAGGCAGAGATTTTCATCGAGGAGCGGGCGCACGAGCCTATTACGGTGGGAACCATTGCGGAGCACGTAGGGGTCAGCACCAGTTCGTTATACACAGGCTTTAGAAAGTACCGGAATACATCACCCATGCATCTGCTGAAGAGCATCCGGCTCAGTCGCGTGCGTGAGCAGTTGTTGAAGTCAGATCCAAGAAATACAACGGTGACGGCAGTAGCGTATCAGTGGGGTTTTGCCCATCTAGGTCACTTCACCACCTATTACAAACGTTGGTTTGGCGAGACCCCTAGCGAAACTCTAGCTCGTTAAGCCGGTAAGCAGGGGAGCGTCGCGAACTCGCACCTGGCCCCCCGACTGAGCGGCAACTGAAGATCTTCACCGAGTGCGGCCAGAATCCGGAAATCGTGCGCCGGCTCGCCAATGCTTTCGACGATCCGAACGCTTGCCCCCCTGTTACTTCGACAACGCTGAACCGAGAATGGAGCGACCCCGCTGGTCCTTCACCGTGGGAATTTCGCCATGCCGTAGACGAAAAGGACTACGAATTTAATAGCTGATCAAATCAAACGCTAACCCAGATGGGGCTCTCAGGAGCCCCGTTTGTGTTTGTAGGGATAAACCCTCGAAACGCATATTGAATGCACAGATGGGATAGGGCTCGTAGTCATTGGAGTGTCGAGTACGCGGTCGGGTAATACGATTCGTCCTGCGGTCACTGCCTTACCTGGTGCGCAAAAAAATTACCCCCTTTACAAGGGCTAGCCCCCTCTGAGGAGACAGACAGATGTCGAACCAAACTGTTGTTCGTCGTCGCGTAGCGCAGCATTCGATCAGCGATTCGCGCTACAACGATGCAAAGTCGCAATCGCAATACCAGCCCTACAAGGACGCAGCTTGGGGCTTCATCAACCACTGGTATCCGGCGATGTTCAGCAAGGAACTGGTGGAAACCACGACCGAGAACGAAGAAGAACTCCAGACGGGCATCAAGGGCATCATGATCGCCGGCGTGCCCATCGTGCTGCGACGCGTCGACGGCAAGGTCTACGCAGTCAAGGACCAGTGCGTTCACCGTGGCATTCGTCTTTCCGAGAAGCCGATGTGCTTCAACAAGGAGACGATCACGTGCTGGTACCACGGCTTCACGTTCAATCTGGACGACGGCAAGCTCTCGACCATCGTTGCCAATCCGGAGGACAAGCTGATCGGCACGACCGGTATCACGACGTACCCGGTTCAGGAAGTCGCGGGCATGATCTTCGTGTTCGTTCGTGAAGACGACTTCCCGCTCGAAGACGTTCCCCCGTTGTCGGATGACCTGCCGTTCCGCTTCCCGGAAAACAACGAGCGCTTCCCGCACCCACTGTGGCCGGACACGCCATCGATCCTGGACGACAACGCAGTCGCGCACGGCATGCACCGCACGGGCTTCGGCAACTGGCGTATCGCGTGCGAAAACGGCTTCGACAACGCACACATCCTGGTTCACAAGGACAACTCCATCGTTCACGTGAACGACTGGGTGCTCCCGCTGGGCATTCTGCCGGTCTCGGACGACTGCATTCAGGTCATTGAAGACGAAAATGGTCCGAAGGGCATGATGCAATGGCTGTTCACGGACAAGTGGCAACCGGTGCTGGAAAACAAGGAACTGGGCCTCAAGATCGACAACCTGAACGGTCGCTTCTATCGCACGTCGGTGGTCCTCCCGGGTGTGCTCATGGTCGAAAACTGGCCGGAAGAGCACGTCGTTCAGTACGAATGGTACGTTCCGATCACGGACGATCTGCACGAGTACTGGGAAGTGCTCGTCCGCATCTGCCCGACCGAAGAAGATCGCAAGAAGTTCAAGTACCGCTTTGATCGCGTGTACAAGGAACTGTGCCTGCACGGCTTCAACGACTGCGACCTCTACGCCCGCGAAGGTATGCAGCACTTCTACGCGGACGGCACGGGCTGGGACGACGAGCAACTGGTGTCGACCGACATCTCTCCGGTCACGTGGCGCAAGCTCGCTTCGCGCCACAACCGGGGTATCGCGAAGCCTGGCAAGGGCGTCTACGGTGCAGTGAAGACTCATAGCACGCGCCTCAAGGATCTCGCGGATGGCAAGCGCCCGGCGTACTTTGTGGATCAAGTCTGGTTCTAAAGCTTGATCGGCACTCGCCGGGGTGCTGCCTGTCAGTTCCCCTTGGCACCTTGCAGCATCCTGATGTCCGGTTACGAGGAGGGAGATCGATTCGTCATCCTATCGGTCTCCATTCTCGTCTCTGTGTGTCATCAGGCCTGGACCTAACTAAATTTTATTACCCGTATCCGTCATGAGCAGCCTTCCACGCGACCTGCCTGATTTTGAAATCTACGACCTGTCGTTGCAGATTCGCAGCGGCAAGATCAGTCCGGTAGAAGTCACCAGGGCGATTCTGGCCCGCGTGGAAGCACTGGACGCGAAATTGCATAGCTATGCCCGTGTCACCCCTGAGCTGGCATTGAAGCAGGCTGAGCAAGCAGAGAAGGAGATTCAGGCCGGAGACATAAGGAGTCCCCTACACGGTATTCCGCTTGCAGTCAAAGATTTGTTCGATACCAAGGGCATCGTGACTGCCGGTGGCATGCCGATCCATGCACAGCGCGTACCCACGGAAAACGCGACGGTCGTGCAGCGCCTGCAAGATGCAGGGTCGGTGATGCTGGGCAAGCTGCAAATGACGGAAGGTGCCTTTGCCATCCACCATCCGACGATTCCTGATCCCGTTAATCCGTGGGGCGCCGCACACTGGTGTGGTGCGAGCTCCTCGGGTTGCGGTGTCGCTACTGCGGCCCGTCTGTGCTACGGCACGCTCGGTTCCGATACGGGTGGCTCGGTGCGGTTCCCCAGTGCAGCGAACAATCTGACTGGATTGAAAACCACTTACGGCACGATCAGCCGTAAGGGCACGATGGAACTGGCTGCATCGCTGGATCACGTGGGCCCCATGGCTCGCTCGGCCCGTGATGTGCTGCTCCTTCTCGCAATCATTGGTGGTCACGATACGCAACGACTGCTTGCCACCATCGACGAGCAACGATTCGAAAATTTCCTGAAGGGCTTCAAGGGATTGCGAATCGGCCTGGACGAAGCGTGGATTTCGGATGGCGTCGATCCCGTGATTCAGCGCGCGATTCAGCAGGTCAAGGTCATCCTTGCTGAGGCCGGTGGCGAAATCAAGAGCATCAAGGTTCCGGATACACGGGCGACCAGTTCCAACTGGGAGCATCACTGCGGGGTTCAAACGGCTGTTGCTCATGAAGCGACGTATCCCGACAAGGCCGCTGAATACGGTCCCGCACTGGCCCGTTTGATCGATCAAGGGCGGGAACTGAAGGCTGTGGACTACGAGCGCATCATTCGTGATGCCCAGCAGTTTACCCGCGAGATGGATGCGGTATTCACAGAAGTGGATGCCGTATTGGCTCCGGTGCAGCCCTACGCGGCACCGACGTATGAACAGTTGGCAGGTTTGGCTTCGGATCCTGAGGCTAACCGGCGCCTGATTCAGTTCACGTCGCCGTTCAACGCCTCGGGACACCCCGCATTGTCGGTACCCATCGGATTTACCGCGCAAGGATTGCCCATCGGTGGGCAACTCATTGGCCGCAAGTATCAAGACGATCTGCTGTGTATGGTCGGCATGGTATTGCAGAGTCATAGTGATTGGCATCGTCAGGTCCCGCCTGGGTTGGCTTGATGGATATTGAAAGTGTTTATTTTGCGGATTAAGTCATGACCCAAGCTCATCAGGTAACCATTCACTTCGCAGATGGCGTGAGCCGTACATTTGCCGCCGGGTCGGGTGAAAACATTCTCGAAGCCGCAATCAAGGCCGAAGTGCCCGTGCTGTATCAGTGCAAGGCCGGTGCCTGCGCGTCGTGCACGTGCAAGCTCGCGGAAGGAGAGGCCGTGACGATCCCCGGTGCCAGTTCGACGCTCCTGGCTTCGGAATACGCAGAAGGAAACCGGCTGCTCTGCGTGACGAAGGCCGAATCGGATTGTTCATTCAACGTCGCATACGGTTCGGAAGTCGGCTCGTCGGTCGCCCAGGAGGTGAAGGTCTTCATCGACTCCGTGGAGCGTATCGCGCCCAACGTCATGCGTTTGACTGTCGAGCTGGCCGAAGGCAACTGGCTCGAATTCAGGTCCGGGCAGTTCATGCAGATCACGGTACCAGGTCTGGGTGTTCTCCGCAGCTACAGCCCGTCGTCTACGTCGCTGACTCTGCCGAAGATGGAATTTCTGGTCCGGCTGCTGCCCAATGGCGCGATGTCCACGTTCCTCGAAAACGAGGCGCAAGTGGACCAGGTTCTGACGATGAAGGGCCCCTATGGCGCGTTCTTCCTGCGTGAAGAGCATCGTCGTGCGCCGCACATCTTCGTTGCCGGTGGAACGGGTCTGGCTCCGATCCTGTCGATGATCGACGGCCTGAGGCAGGCGTCTGGCAAGAAGCCGCCGATGCTGCTCTCGTTTGGTTGCGCGGTCCCTGAAGCGCTGTTTGCGCTGGATGACATGGAACTACGCCAGCACTGGCTGCCGACGTTGAAGACCCGCATCTGCGTGGATCGCCACGCCACGGAAGGCCTGCATGAAGGATCGCCGGTCTCGGCCCTCAAGGAAGGCGATGTGACGGATCCGAACACGGTGGCTTATCTGTGCGGTCCGCAGCCGATGATCGACGCGGCGACCACGCGTCTGATCGAGTTGGGCATGAAGCCGGAATTGATTTTCGCAGAGCAGTTTGTTGCATCGAATTGAGGAATGGGCATGCAATTCAATCCTACGAAGCAAATGCCGTTTTCGGCTCAGCAGACCGAATGGTACGAAAAGGCCAAGGCCAACCTGAGTTCGAAGCGTCTTCAAAAACTGCTGTTCGAGCTGACGGACATACACAGTCCTACGGGTTCCACGCGTGAAGCTGCTGACTATATGCAGCGTCACATGGAGTTGATCGGGCTGCGTACGAAAACGCATGACAACTCGGCCATCAGTCGTTCGGTTATGGGTGAACACCGGGGCACCGGTGGCGGCGCGTCGTTGCTGCTTTATGCGCCTATCGACACTCACCTGGATCGCACCAGGGAAGAAGAGATACTTTCGGGCCCCGGTCAAGAAGCGGATTTGCAGCCGCACGCCAGGCAAATCGAAGACTGGGTGTTCGGCCTCGGCGCTTCGAATCCGAAGGGCATGATCGCCACGCACGTTGAAGTGGCAACGGTGGTGCTGGAAACGGGTATTCCGCTGAAGGGCAATCTGCTTGTCGGTATGGCCGACGGCGGAATGCCCGTTGACATCAAGGAGCGTCATTCGGGCATGTCGAATGGCGTGATCAATCTGCTGAATCGTGGCATGTACCCCGATTTCGCAATCGTCATGAAGCCGTGGAACTGGGTCTATCACGAAGAACCGGGTATGGCGTGGTTCAAGATCACGGTCAAGGGCACGATGGGCTATGCGGGTATCCCGCACGACGTGCCGGGTTTCCGTTCGTCGGTGGTTCCCGCTGCCACGGTGATCCAGGCGCTGCAAGCCTGGCTTCCCGAATATACGAAACGCAATACGTCGGGCGTTATCGAGCCCCATGGCTGGATTGCGGGCGTTCGTGGCGGTCAGATCGAAAGGCCTGCGTTCCCGTCCGCAGTCACGGAGATTTTCTTCGACGTTCGCGTGAATCCCCGGACGAGCCCCGCTGATGTCAAGGCACAGTTCGCGAACTTTATCGAGGACATAAAGACTCGCCATCCGGAAATCACGATGGACTGGGAGATGTACGGCTCGGTCCCGGGCGGCACCACGGATCCGGAGAACTGGATTATCCAGTCGGCGAAGCGCGGCTGGGAGCACATCGAGGGACGTCCACATGGCGTACCCGACATGCTGGCCGGTCAAACCGACGGTGCGGCGCTGCGTCGTTATGGTGTGCCGACTGCTCGCATCGGTTGGCCGTGGCCGGCTCAGGGCGCTCCGGTACCGGTTGCCGAGGGTCTGGGCGGCATGGGCGCCACCTATGTTCCGGACCTGATGCCTTGCGCCGAAAAAATCCTGTATGCGGTGATCGACACGCTTACCCGCGACCGGAGCGAGCTTGGCCTTTGAGTTTCTGTGGTCGTAGTTCCATAACCAGAAAGCAAGGAAGGAGACTGACATGAGCAAGAAGCGCATCAAGATGATTTTCCCGGTGCCGATGAGCGAGGCGACTCGTCCGCTGGTGGAATCGCAAATGCCGCCTTCAATGCAGCGCGCGGACATCGAAGTCGAATTCGTAGGCGCCGGTCAGGTCATGACGCTCGCGGATTCGTACCTCGACATGGCAGTCATGGAGATGGCTGTGATTCAGGCGGGCATCAAGGCTGAGGAGCAGGGCTTCGATGCCGTGTGTATCAACACGGTTTCCGATTCGGGCCTCTACGCGCTCCGCTCGCGTCTGTCGATTCCGGTGATGGCCCCCGCTATCACGTCGTTCCATCTCGCGTGCTCGCTGGGTCACAAGTTCAGCGTCTTGACGATGTGGCCGCAGTGGCACGCGCTGTACAAAAAGACGACGAAGGAATACGGCCTGGAACATCGTCTCGCCTCGATTCGTGACATCGGCGTTCGCCCCGATACACAGGAACTGCTGCAGGGCAAGGAAGACATCGTATTCGCGGCCCTGGTCGAGGCGGGCAGGAAGGCAGTCGAAGAAGACGGTGCGGACGTGCTGGTCCTGGGTTCCACCACGATGCATCAGTCGCACGAATACCTGGCGAGGCACCTGAACGTACCGGTTCTGAACCCAGGCGTGGTCGCATACAAGTATTGCGAAATGCTGCTCGATCTCGGTCTGTGCCACAGCAAGACCGCATTCCCGGGCCCGGAGACGAACAAGGATGCCGCGTTCGGCTTCTAAAGCCGTCAAGGATGCCTGCGTTAAGGATTAGATATGACCCACGATAAACATCAACCGTTCATCGATTTCACGATGGCCGACGCCGCTCAGGCGTTTCGCGACGGATCGGTGACGAGTACCCAGTTGGTACTGGCCTGTCTGGAACGTATCAACGCAGGAAAAGCCCTGAATGCATTCGTTACCGTGGATGCAGAGGGCGCTTTGAAGGCTGCGGCGGCTATTGATCAGGCACGGCAGACAGGGATTCCGTTGGGGCCTTTGGCAGGCATCCCTATCGTGGTCAAGGACAACATTCATAGCGCGGGCATCCGCTGCACCGCAGGCAGTCCCGCTTTCGCGGACTTCGTGCCGGTCACGGATGCACCGACCTTGCGCAAGCTCCGGGACGCAGGGGCCATCGTGCTGGGCAAGACCAACATGCATGAGCTGGCCTACGGGGCGACGGGCTACAACGGCGCCTTCAATACGGGCGCAGGCCGTGGGGTTCGTAACGCATACGACCAGACCAGGATTGCCGGCGGTTCGTCCTCGGGCTCGGCCGCTGCGCTGGGTGCGCGGATGGCACTCGGGGCATTGGGAACCGATACAGGCGGCTCGATGCGCATTCCCCCGGCACTCAATGGCGTGGCTTCGCTGCGTCCGACGTGGGGTCGCTACTCGGGGCTGGGCGTGATCCCCATTGCGAGGACGCGGGATACCGTGGGCCCCATGGCATTGAACATGCACGACGTGGCGCTCCTCGACAGCGTGATCTCCGACGAGTACGCGTTGCCCCACGTGGAACTCAGGAAGCTACGGCTGGGCCTTCCCGCCGAGTTTTGGGCGAATCTCGATCCGGACACGCGCGAGGTCGCGGACTCTGTGGTGACGCGTCTCACGCAGTTGGGCGTGACCATCATCGATCTGGGCAAAACCGGATTGATGGAACTGAATGATGCAGTTGGCTTCCAGGCGGTCGTTGGCGAGTCCAGATCCAGTATGGAGCAGTACCTGAAGGACAACGGTCATCCGATGACGGTCGAGAAACTGGCCAGGAAGATCGACAGTCCAGACGTGAAGTGGATTTATGAAAACTGGGTGCTGCCCAACAAGTTCCCGAATGCCGCAGGCGAACTCATGGATGTGACACCCCTGTACGAACAGGCACAAAAGTCCGGCGGCGGACGTGATCAGTTGCGGGCCAGGTATGCAGAACTGTTTGCCCGGCATCAGCTGGATGCGCTGATCTTCCCGACTACCGCGTGCGTGGCGCCCAATGCTGACGACAGCATTTATGAGGAAGAGAACTTCCGGCGCCTGATCCAGAACACCGAGCCGATGGCGAGCGCCGGGCTTCCGGGCCTCAATCTTCCGGCAGGACTGGGTTCCCGAACGGGGCTCCCGGTTGGCATGGAGTTCGACGGTCCGCACGGTTCGGATCGTCGACTGCTCGCCATTGGCATTTTGCTGGAAGGCGTTTTGGGCGGCATTGCGCGCCCCTGACCGT
Organism: Paraburkholderia sp. EG286B; assembly: GCF_040965655.1. NCBI lineage: Bacteria > Pseudomonadati > Pseudomonadota > Betaproteobacteria > Burkholderiales > Burkholderiaceae > Paraburkholderia > Paraburkholderia sp. EG286B. Next base: position 256,669 of record NZ_JBFRCF010000005.1, read on the forward strand.
TGGTTCTGCAAGGATTGAACAGAGATGATTAATGCGCTGAGCTACATCGCGGTCGAGACCCCCTGTATGCAGGAATGGATCGATCAGGTGACGAACCACATCGGTATGCAGGTCGAAGTGACCGAAGCTGGAAAGACCATACGCATTCGCGCGGACGAAAAGATTCAGCGGTTTGTCGTCACCGCTACCGATGGCGAGTCCACGATGGGTATGGGCTTCGAAGTTCCCGACGCCCCGACCCTGATGGCATGCACGAAGGCATTGGAGGCCGCTGGTTATAAAACGACGCCCGGTACGGCTCAGGAAATCGAATTCCGGGGCGTCAAGAACATGGTGCATTTCCGCGACGATGATGGTGTACGTCTGGAGATCGCCTATGGTCTGGCCGAGGCAAATACGGAATTCGTGCCCGGCCGGCCAATTGGCGGTTTCCGTACCGGCAACATGGGCCTCGGTCACGTGGCGCTCATTACCGGGCACTTCGAAAAACTCTCGAACCTGTATCGCAACGTACTGGGCATGCACCTCACGGACTACACCTATAAGCCTTTCAAGGTCGAATTCCTGCACTGCAACCCACGTCACCATACGATCGGCATCGCGCATACGGGCGGCAAGGCCGGCATCTATCACCTGATGCTCGAATACAACGATTTCGATGACGTCGGTCGTGCATACGATACCGCGCTCCTGAATCCCGCTTCGATTGGCGTGACGCTGGGTCGTCACATCAACGACCACGCGACCTCGTTCTATCTCAAGAACCCCGATGGCTGGATGTTCGAACTGGGTTGGGCGACGCGCACCGTTGGACCTGACTGGGAAGTCGAGGAACTGAAAGGCATGAGCCTCTGGGGACATGACCGGACATGGCTTCCGGACCACAAGCGCGAAGAAGCGCGACAAATTCTCAAGCAACTGGCGGCCGAAGGCATGCGTGCACCGGTTGTCATCCCTGAGACACAGAAGGCAAAGTGATGAGCAACGCAAGTCCCGAGATCGCAAATTCACTCACGCTGGGTGACGTGACGCTGAACTATCACGACGTTGGTGAGGGCGCGGGCGAACCGATCCTGCTGATTCACGGCTCAGGCCCCGGCGTCACCGCCTGGGCTAACTGGCGCGGCATTATCCCGGTACTGAGCCAGAAGGCTCGAGTCATCGCACCGGACATGCTGGGATTTGGATATACCCAGTGCCCCGAGCAGCTCAAGCTGACTCCCGCTGTCTGGGTGGAATCGTTGATCGCGTTGCTCGACGCGCTGGAGATCGAGAAAGTGTCGGTGATCGGCAACTCGTTTGGTGGTGCCATCGCACTGGCACTCGCCACGGCACATCCCGAGCGTGTGAATCGTCTGGTACTGATGGGTGCGGCGGGCATCAATGCGCCGATCAGCGAGGGCCTTGAAAAGGTATGGGGTTACACGCCCAGCCTGGAAGCCATGAAGGGGCTCATGGAAGTGTTCGCCCACGATCACTCGATCATCACCGACGATCTGGTGCGTATGCGTTACGAGGCATCGATCCGCGCGGACGTGCAGGAACGATTTGCCCGCCTGTTCCCGGCGCCGCGTCAGCAGGGCGTGGAAATGCTGGCCCTTGCAGAACCGGATCTGGCGGCGATCGCGCACGAGACGTTGCTCCTCCATGGCCTGAACGATCAGGTGATCCCGGTCGAGTGGTCGCGACACATGAAGACGTTGCTCCCGAACTCGACACTGCAAGAGTTTGATCAGTGCGGACACTGGGTGCAGATCGAAAAGGCTGCGCAGTTCACGCACGCTGTTTCGGACTTCCTGCTCAATTAATTAACGGGACAATGATGGAAAATCTCGATATCAAAGGCCGCTGGGCAATTCAGGCCTGGGAACAAATATTTGAGGATGGTCGAGTCACCTACCCGATGGGCACCGAGCTCGAAGGGTTCATGGAATACGGGCCGAACGGCATGTTCTGCGCCATTACCAAAAAGGATCGCGCACCGTTCACGACCGGCGGTCAGTGGAATGCATCGGACGCAGAGAAGGCCCTGGCATACAACACGTACCTGACCTACGCCGGCGCTTGGCGCATCGAAGGTAACGTGGTCACGCACGCGGTCAAGCACTGCCTGTTCCCGAACTGGGTAGGTGGCGAACAGAAGCGCTATGCGGAGCTGAAGGGCGATCTGTTGTCGCTGACCACGCATACGCTGGAAGCGGGTACGTCGGAAGCCCGGGTCGCTCGTCTCACATTCGAACGCGTTTAAGGCCTGTGCATGTCAGTGATTCTGGAATGCCTTTCCCATACGCCGCTGCACGGGTATTTCGATCCGAGGCCCGAAGTCGTTGCCGAAGTGGCCAGAATGAGCGCCGCCGCACGGGAACGCGTTCGCCAGTTCGATCCTGAACTCGTGGTCATGTTCGCGCCCGATCATTACAACGGCTTCTTCTATGAATTGATGCCCAGCTTCTGTGTCGGCGCCAAAGCCCGCGCTATTGGCGACTATAAGAGCCTGGCGGGGGATCTAGCGGTTCCGGCTGAAGAGGCGAGGGCGATGGTCGAGTACGTGCTGAACCGCGATATCGATATGGCGATTTCGTATCGCATGTCCGTGGACCATGGTGCGGCACAAGCTCTCGAAGAAGTGACGGGCGGCCTCGACAACTACCCGGTCATTCCTGTTTTCATCAACTCGGTTGCGCCGCCGATGTCGCCGCTGCGTCGCTCGCGCATGATGGGCCAGGTGATTGGCGAGTACCTGAAATCGACGGGCAAGCGTGTGTTGATTCTCGGGTCAGGTGGAATCTCCCACGAGCCGCCGATTCCCGAACTGAAGCATGCCACGCACGAGATCTCGGAGCGTCTGATCCACACGGGTCGCCATCTCAGCCCGGAAGATCGGAATGCGCGTCAGGAACGCGTTATCCATGCGGCCAAGGCGTTCACAGCAGGTGAGGCGCCGGGCATGCGTGCGCTGAACCCAGAATGGGACATGGCATTCCTGAAGATGATGCAAAGCGATCTGCTTGCCGTGGATCGTCTGAGCAATGAGGACGTTTCGCGTGACGCGGGCAAGAGCGCGCACGAGATCCGGGCATGGGTCGCAGCGTTTGCAGCACTTTCCGCGTTTGGCGAGTATGCGGCTGAAATCGACTTCTATCGGGCCATACCTGAGTGGATCGCCGGGTTCGCCTACATGCATGCGGCACCCAAGGCGCAAGGAGAAAACAGATGAGCAAGCAAGCTATCGCGGAACGACTGCGGATTGCAGAAGCGACCCGCCAAACTATCGCTCCGGTACGGGCGGGAGTGACGGTCCCTGCGGTTCATCCGGAAATCGCGCTTGACGATATGGCAACGGCCTATGCGGTGCAGCAGATCAATGTCGAGGCGCGTGTCGCTCGCGGCGAGCGCATCGTGGGTCGCAAGATCGGTCTGACTTCGTTGGCGGTACAGAAGCAATTGGGCGTCGATCAACCGGACTTCGGTGCACTGTTCGCGTCCATGGCGTACGGCGATAGTCAGCCGATCCCGCTTTCGAAACTGATCCAGCCGAAGGTCGAGGCCGAAATCGCATTGGTGCTGAAGCGCGATCTGAAGCACGAGCGTCATACCTTTGCCGATCTGATCGGAGCGACGGACTACGCGGTGGCGGCCATCGAAGTCGTGGACAGTCGAATCCGCAACTGGGACATCAAGTTCGTGGACACGGTTGCGGACAACGCATCGAGTGCCGCGTTCGTTTTGGGCTCGCGTCCGGTCCCACTCTCGCAGCTCGATCTCACCGCGTGCGCGATGAGGCTCGAATCCGAGGGGGAAGCGCTCTCCACAGGCAACGGCGCTGCGTGTCTGGGTAATCCGCTCAATGCCGCGGTATGGCTCGCAAATCGTATGGCTGCACTGGGTGCGCCGCTGCGTGCGGGCGATGTGGTTCTTACCGGTGCGCTGGGACCCATGGTTGCCGTGACCGCGCCCGGCACTTACACGGCGGTAATCGAAGGGCTGGGCTCGGTCCGCGCAACTTTCATCGAGTAACGAATATGGCGAAGAAACTCAGAGTAGCAATCATCGGGTCGGGTAACATCGGCACCGATCTGATGATCAAGATCATGCGCAATAGCCAGGTGCTGGAAATGGGCGCAATGGTCGGTATTGATCCGAAATCGGATGGTCTGGCTCGTGCGCAGCGTCTGGGTGTTGCGGTCACCCATGAGGGCGTTGAAGGCCTCACCCGCTTGCCCGTGTTCAAGGACATCGATTTCGTGTTCGATGCCACGTCGGCTGGCGCTCACGTGAAGAACGACGCCTTCCTTCGCACGCTGAAGCCCGGCATCCGCATGATCGATCTGACTCCCGCTGCAATCGGGCCGTACTGCATTCCTGTCGTGAACGGTGAAGCGAACGTCGATGCACTCAACGTCAACATGGTGACGTGCGGTGGTCAGGCCACGATTCCGATGGTTGCGGCGGTCTCGCGCGTGGCAAAGGTCCACTACGGCGAAATCATCGCCTCGATCTCCAGCAAGTCGGCAGGTCCAGGCACCCGGGCCAACATCGACGAGTTCACGGAAACCACCTCGAAGGCAATCGAAGCCGTGGGTGGGGCATCGAAGGGCAAGGCCATCATTGTTCTGAACCCGGCTGAGCCTCCGGTCATCATGCGTGACACGGTTTACACCCTGTCGGAACTCGCAGATCGTGATGCCGTTGAGGCATCCATTGAAGAGATGGCCAAGGCCGTGAACGCTTATGTTCCGGGCTATCGTCTGAAGCAGAAGGTGCAGTTCGATGAAGTTCAGAACCTGAACATCCCCGGACTCGGCAAGTTGAGCGGTCTGAAGACCTCGATCTTCCTCGAAGTGGAAGGGGCTGCACACTACCTGCCCGCTTATGCAGGCAACCTCGACATCATGACCAGCGCCGGTATGCGTACCGCAGAGCGCATGGCTCAATCCATGATCGGCGCATAAGGGGACTGCAAATGACTCAGGGCAAGAAACTCTACATCTCGGACGTGACGCTGCGCGACGGTTCGCACGCGATTCGCCATCAGTACTCGATCCAGAACGTGCAGGAGATCGCACGCGCACTGGATAAGGCGAAAGTCGACTCTATCGAAGTCGCACACGGTGATGGTCTGCAAGGCTCGAGCTTCAACTACGGCTTTGGCGCACACTCGGACCTGGAGTGGATCGAGGCGGTTGCCGACGTGGTGACGCATTCGACGATCGCGACCCTGCTGCTGCCCGGCATCGGCACCATTCACGATCTGAAGGCTGCCTACCAGGCGGGTGCGCGCGTAGTTCGTGTTGCTACCCACTGCACGGAAGCCGACGTTTCGAAGCAGCACATCGAATACGCACGCGAACTCGGCATGGATACCGTGGGTTTTTTGATGATGAGCCACATGACTACGCCGGAAGCACTGGCCGGGCAGGCGAAGCTCATGGAAAGCTACGGCGCCACCACGATCTACGTCGTGGACTCGGGCGGTGCGCTGTCGATGCAAGACGTCCGTGATCGCTTCCGTGCGCTGAAGGCGGTCCTCGATCCCGCAACGCAGACTGGCATGCATGCCCACCACAACCTGTCACTGGGTGTCGCAAACTCCATCGTTGCCGTGGAAGAAGGTTGTGACCGTATCGATGCATCGCTCGCCGGCATGGGCGCTGGCGCCGGCAATGCACCGTTGGAGGTATTCATCGCCGCAGCAGAGCGCATGGGCTGGAATCACGGCACGGATCTGATGACATTGATGGATGCAGCCGATGACATCGTGCGCCCGCTCCAGGATCGTCCGGTTCGTGTAGACCGCGAAACGCTGGCCTTGGGCTACGCAGGCGTGTATTCGTCGTTTCTGCGTCACTCGGAAGTCGCGGCCAGCAAGTACGGTCTGAACACCGTGGACATTCTGGTCGAACTGGGCAAGCGCCGTATGGTCGGCGGCCAGGAAGACATGATCGTTGACGTGGCTTTGGATCTGCTTAAAGCGAAAAAATAACATCGGCGACGGTTAGCCGTCACGCACGGAGGCGACTCCCTCCATTGCAGAGGGAGTCATATATCGCGGTCCCCAAGGACACAGCGCTAAACACAGCGCCCGTAAATCTGGCGGGTGCTGACAGGCGAGGAGAAACCAGAAGTGAAGATCAAACCATTTGCACTACTGATCGGTTCGGTGGTGGCGATCAACGCCAACGCTCAATCCGTTCAGATCTACGGTCTTATAGACTCGGGTGTCATGTACACGTCGAACGTCGGTGGCAAGAAATTGGTGTCCATCGACCCGGATACTCAAGCACCGGACCTGTTCGGTTTGGTGGGCGGTGAAGATCTTGGCGGCGGCACCAAGGCGATCTTCAAGCTGGAAGGCCAGTTCAACATGAACAACGGCGCCATGATCAACGGTCTGTTTGGCCATACGGCATACGTTGGCCTCAAGGACGAAAAGTGGGGGACGCTGACCGCCGGTAACCAAATCGACTTTATGTTCGATTCGCTGGTTGCACAGCGCTGGGGTCCCGCATTCCCCGTTGTCAACGCAATGAACCTGCGCCAAAGCTCGTTCCAGGGCCTCAATAGCCCGCGCGGCGGTCCCGGCAACGGCTCGTTCGACTTCGACCGTCTCCTGGGCTCGGCAATCCCGAACGCCATCAAGTACACGAGCCCGACGTATAACGGCTTCTCTTTCGGTGGTCTGTACAGCTTCGGCGGCGTCGCAGGCAACTTCGGTTCGAACTCGGCACAGAGCTTCGGTGTGAACTACCGCAATGGTGGCTTCTCGCTGAATGGCGCATACACGTATATCAAGTATCCCTCGCTGAACGACGGTAATGACGGTATTCGCAACTTCGGCGTTGGCGCTTCGTACATCCTGGGCGCTGCTGAATTCGCTGCGCTGTATACGAATACGGCGAATACGCAAAATAGCGCACGCATCGACGTCTACGAAGGGGATTTGACGTATGAACTGTCCACTCCGCTGCACGCTCACTTCTCGTACCAGTACCAAAAGGGCAACGACGTGCTGAACGAGCAGCACGTGAATCAGGAAACGCTTTCGCTGGTCTATCTGCTGTCGAAGCGCACGAGCCTGTATTCGACGCTGGCGTTCCAGCAATCGTCCGGTGGGCCGGCATGGATCCTGATGGCTGCAGGTCCGGCTTCGGGCGGCCGTCAAACTACATTCAGCCTCGGTCTGATTCATTCTTTCTGATCGAGAGCGGACACATAGAGACGGTTCCTGACGCACTGTGCGTCAGGAACATTTTAAGGAGACACGAATGGGCAACGAAGGCCGATACATGCGCGCTGCGCGCCTCCACGACAACACGTCGGGCAAGTTCAGCATCGATACGATTCCGTATCCGACGCTCAAGCGCCCGACCGACGTCGTCGTCAAGCTAAAAGCTTCCGGCATCGTTCCGAATCTGGGCAATGTGATCACCAACTACCGTTCGGAAAAGCCGTATCTGGCGCATGCGGCACTGCCCGCCATATACGGCCTGGACGCAGCCGGTGTCGTGGCTGAAGTCGGTCCGGCGGTGACGGGCCTCAAGGTCGGCGACCGCGTGTACATCAATCCGGGCCGTTCGTGCGGTTCGTGCCACGCCTGCCGCGTAGGCGAGCCCATCAACTGCGAAGCCTACGCATTCCAGGGCTACTTCGGCTTCGGACCGAAATCGCAGTTCCTGTATGAAGAGTACCCGTACGGTGGCCTCAGCGAATACGCTACGGCGCCCGCAGACGGACTGGTGAAACTCGGCGACAAGGTTTCGTTCGAAATCGGCGCGCGCATGGGCTATCTCGGCACGGCCTATTCGGGTCTGCGCAAGGCACAAGTCGCCGCCGGCAAGTCGGTGATGATCATCGGCGGAACGGGAACGCTGGGCCTGTGCGCCACGCTGATCGCACGTGCCATGGGCGCGACGAAGATCCTGGTCGTGGCTCGCAACGAGCAAACGCTGGCCCAGGTCAAGGCAATCGACCCGGCCCGTATCCTGACGTACTCGGTCGCCAACGGTTCGTCGGGCCTGGCTGCATGGGCCAAAGAGCAGACGGACGGCGTGGGCGTCGATTCGGTGGTGGACGCTATCGCTCCGGGTCCGAACATGCAAGTCACCAAAGATGCATTCGGTGCTCTGCGTCGCGGCGGCAAGCTCGTGGAGATCGGTGCCCAGATCAACGAAGTGCCGGTAAACATGCACGAAATGATGTGTTCGGCGTTGTCGGTGATCGGCTCACTCTGGTTCACGGTCGGCGAAGGCCAGGATCTGGTCGCGATGATCGAAGCAGGGACGCTCGATGTGTCGTCTTTCAAGAACCACACCTACACGCTCGATCAAGCAAATGAAGCGCTGGAAGACGCAGCAAAGCGCGTCACGGGCTTCGTCAACGTCGTAGTGATTCATGACTAGGAGATAGACGAAATGGTACGTCGCGTTGTGACCGGCCAAATCAATGGCAAGTCCGTTATCTTGAGCGATTCCGAAGAACCGGGCCATGCGTTCGCAGCCGTGTCCGGTTTCAAGACCACGCAGATTTGGGCAACGAGTCCCGAAACCGTGCTTCCGCATTCGGCAGGGGACCCCGTTGCCGCCGCCGCCACAGTGATGCCGGCGCTGAACGGAACGCGTCTGATGATCGTGCAGTTCCCGCCTGACGCTGTGATGGCTGATCCCGCGTTCGATGGCGCTGCCGCCGGCGCCGAGTATGCGGCGATTCTGCCGGGTCTGGCTGAATGCTTCGAACCCGATGGCTCGGGCTTTCACGTCACCGACTCGGTTGACTACGACATCGTCCTCAGCGGCGAACTTTGTCTGGACCTCGATGACGGGGAAACGCGTGTTCTGAAAACCGGCGATATTGTGGTTCAGAACGGTACGCGTCATGCATGGCGTAACAAGAGCAATGCACCTGCCGTGATGGCTTCGATTCTGATTGGAGCCGAGCGGAAGGCCTGACCAGGTGCCGAAGTGGGGGAATGAAAAATGAACGCTCAACAGACTAGTCACAATGACCATCACGCACACCATGCACAGCGAAAGACCAAACGCGTCGAAAGGCTGGAATGGAGCGATGCTTTGCTACTCGGGCATGGTCCTATGGATGATGAACATCGTGAGTTTGTTCAGGTTGTCACTGCATTGCGCAATAGTACGGCGCACACCGCTTTGGCTGCTCTCGATGCAGTGGAGAAACATTTGATTGCCCACTTCGATCTTGAACATGCGTGGATGGACAAAACGGGCTTTCCCGACGTCTATTCCAGGTGCCATCGAGATCAACACGACGAAGTGCTTGCTTCAGTGTTTCAGGTGCACCAACTGGCAGCTATCGGTCAGATTGGGCTGGGCGCCGTGCATAGGCTCGCACAATCGCTGATGGATTGGTTTCCGGGCCACGCGGACTATATGGACTCGTCCTTGTCCGCGTGGATCAACGGTAAAACGCACGGCGGCCAGGCTGTCGTATTGCGGCGCAATCTGGTGCACGAGGAGCGGGTGCCTGACGAATCACAGGCAGAGGCCGCGTAATTCGCTGTGACAAAACGGAGACAAAGATGTTGATGAAAGGGAAGACTGGTCTGGTGACCGGCGGCGGTTCCGGAATGGGCAGGGCGGCAGCACTGGAACTCGCCAGGGAAGGGGCCGCGGTTGTTCTCGCCGGTCGTGACGAAGAGAAGCTTGTTTCCGTCCAGAAAGAAATCGAAGCCCTGGATGGTCAGGCGGCAGTCTTCCGGGCGGACGTTTCGAAGCGAGAAGACAATCGAGCGCTGGTTGAATTCGTGGAAAAGACGTTCGGTCGTCTCGATTTCGCATTCAACAACGCCGGCGGGCACGGGGACTTCAAACCCATTCACGAAACGCCAATCGATGAGGCGGAATGGGTGATCGATCTGAACTTCAAGGGCGTCTATTACGGTGTCAAGTACCAGGTCGAAGCGATGCTGCGTTCTGGTGGGGGCGCCATCGTCAACAACGCCTCGATCTTTGGATTGCGCGGTATGGATGGCATTGCGCACTATGTGGCGGCCAAACACGCGGTGGTGGGGCTGACACGTGCAGTCGCCAAGGAATACGCGGTTCGGAACATTCGCGTAAATGCAGTGTGTCCGGGAGCCACCGAGACGCCGAACTACATGCGCAGCACCGGCGGCGATGTCCATCTGCTGGATGCGATGATTCCGATGCATCGAATCGGTCAGCCGGACGAGGTTGCGAGTGCTGTGATATGGCTACTGTCGGATCAATCTCGATACGTGACGGGAACGACCCTGAGCGTCGACGGCGGCATGACGATCTGACGTTGCAGGACCGGGTTTTGTAGGCGGCGAAAATACGCTTGTGTCTATTGTATTAATCGGGGAATTGACCTTTGAAGAGCCTCACGATCAAGGCGCGACTGATCGCCGTCATGACTGCGTTGAGTGTGCTGCTGCTAGCCGGGGGCCTGATGGGGCTCTGGAGCATAAGTAGAGTCAACGATTCGCTACACGAAGTCTACGAGGCGAGACTGGTTTCCATTCAACGTATCGATTTAATGAACACAGCGCTGAATCGTCTGCGATTCACCATTGCGTCCTCGGCGCTGGATACGAAGCAAGCGTATATCGATGCGAAGCTTCAGAGCTTCAAGAGCGATATGAAGAGCGGGGATCAAGCTTGGGCGGGTTACACGAAGAACCTGACTCCTGAAGAAAAAGAGGAGACTGACGCTTTCGTGCCGGTATTCGGCAAGTTCGTTGTCGGAGTGGTGCAGCCGGCTATGGCAGCTATGGCAGCCCACGACATATCAGCGATTGACGATATCTCACGAGGGCCGTTGGAAGCCCTTTATGAGCCAGTGCAGGATGGACTGGACCGGTTGGTGCATCTGGAGGGCGAACTGGCTAAACGCGAGTACGAGCGCTCGCAGCAAAACTACCAGATCGTGCGAGTCCTCTGTATTGTCGGCGTGCTTGCCGGTGGGCTGATGGCATTCGGATTTTCCGCCTGGTTGATTCGTGCGATTTCCACTCCGCTCAATACGGCGGTGCAGGTTGCGCAGAACGTGAAGAACGGGAATCTGACCCAACGAATCGACACGCATTCTACGGATGAGACGGGACGAGTTCTGGGCGCCCTGGCCGACATGAGCCAGAGCCTGAGTCGCATCGTGAGCGACGTGCGAAATTCTTCGAACTCGATCAGGAACGCATCGGTTCAAATTGCGCAGGGCAATCAGGAGTTGAGTTCCCGTACCGAGTCGCAAGCAGCATCGCTGGAAGAAACGGCCGCATCGGTTGAACAATTGAGTTCGACGGTGCGCCTCAATGCTGAAAACGCGATCCAGGCCGATACGTTGGCCCGCAGCGCCTCTGAAGTGGCGGCCCGTGGCGGCCAGGCTGTGACGCGTGTTGTCGAGACCATGCAGGACATCAATCGCAGCGCTAATTCGATTTCAGACATCATCGGTACGATCGAAGGCATCGCCTTCCAGACCAATATCCTGGCACTGAATGCTGCGGTCGAGGCTGCACGAGCTGGCGAAGAAGGTCGTGGATTTGCCGTGGTTGCGGGTGAGGTTCGTTCGCTGGCTCAACGTTCGGCGGGTGCTGCAAAGGAGATCAAAGACCTGATCGATGATTCGGTTGGCAAAGTCGGTGCCGGTACGCGTCTGGTTGACGAAGCAGGGACAACCATGAAGGAGGTGGTGCAAAGCATCACCCGGGTAGCGGACATCATGGGGGAAATCAGTTCTGCGAGTCAGGAGCAGGCTCAAGGCATCGAGCAGATCAGCCAGGCCGTGACCCAGATGGATCAGCAGGTGCAGAGTAACGCGGCAATGGTTGAACAGGCTTCGGCCGCGGCGCAACAACTGCGAGACGAATCGGCTCAACTTTCACGGACAGTAGCCATTTTCAACGTTTGAGAACAAATATGAGTTTGCTTTTCAATGAAGTGCAGACCAGCCATGAGGTAGCGGTCGAGGTCGACGGCACCAGGTACAGGGTGCATTACAACGACATCGGGGACAGCGAGGATCCCGTGGTGGTCATGCTCCACGGTTCGGGCCCCGGCGCCACTGGCTGGGCCAACTACTATCGCAACATTGACGCATTTGCTGATGCGGGATACCGCCTGCTACTGATCAATATGCCGGGCTTCGGCAAGAGCGATCCGGTCGTCATCGACCGAGGCTCCCGCTCCGAATTCAACGGTCAGGTCGTTCGCGCGGTTCTGGATCACATTCAGGTCGATAAGGTCAGCGTGGTCGGCAATTCGATGGGTGCCCATTCGGCGACGGCGTTTGCCTTGAAGAACCCGGAGCGGGTCAACCGTCTGGTCTATATGGGCGGCGGTACCGCCGGGCCCTCGATGTTCGTTCCGCAGCCGGCTGAAGGGATCAAGCTCCTGAACTTCGTGTACAGGGAACCCACGCTCGAAAACGTCAAGCGCATGATGAATGTGTTTGTCTACGATGCCTCGGCCCTGACCGACGATCTGCTGCAACAGAGGGTGGACAACATGCAGGCCAGCAAGCACCACCTGGATAACTGGGTGAAGAGCATGGCCGCGAACCCGAAGCAATTCTCGGACTATCAAACGCAACTCCATGAGATCAAGGCGCCTGCACTGATCGTCTGGGGGAGGGAAGATCGCTTCCTTCCCTACGACATGGGTCTTCGTCTGATGGCGGGTCTCCCCAATGCCGAATTCCATATGTTCAACCGCTGTGGTCACTGGGTGCAGTGGGAACACGTGGACAAGTTCAATCGCATGGTGCTGGACTTCCTGTCCAACTAAGCGTCGCTTGTGTGGAAGCCTCCTGGATTGCAAGCGGGGTTCGCCGTCGGCGTCCAGGTTAAAGCTGTGGAGTTGCGCTTGATGCGATAGAGGCGCATCCACCAGTTTCGCCACCGAAGCCCCAGGCCGGGCGTCGGTGGCGCCAGGTACGAACGGTCATGATCCTGCGCGCCCTCCGGATTGCGGTTACAAGTCCCCGTCTACCCCGTACCGGCGCCGGCGATCTGAAACTGAGCGTTTCGAAGCGGCCGCGATTGAGCCATTTTCAACGGACTCAGCGGCACCGATTACGAAGACGTCGTCGCCGCCATGCGCTGATAGACGCGCAGCACCTCGTCGTTGTCACCCGGACGGCTGCCCTCCCAGTACAGTCGCCAGCCTCCGGCGGGCGGCTGTCCCGGCGCAGGTCGACCCTGTTCGATAAGCCAGTTGCAGGATGTGGCCTGAGGGTCCGCGGTGGGCACGTGCATGACCCCGGCGAAGTAATAGAGCATGGGCGCTTCAGACTCGCCGAGCCCGCTGCTCGCCATGCAATCGCCGGCTTTCCAGGTGCCGTTCAGTGTGGCACGCAGATCCTCGAACGGTGCGCGATAGCTCTTCGCGACGTCGAGCCAGGGGAGCAGCAGCGTGCTGACGAGCCCCCATGTGACGATGGCGCCCAGGCACCAGCTGAATACGCCACGCCAGTTGCCCGCTGACTTGAGCCTTGGCAGCAGCAATCCCCACCCGAGCGTGAGGGCGAGCGCCGCGATGATCAGCTTCGGCCGAATTGGCATCACCCAGTCGAGCGGCAGCCAACGGCCAAGCAGATGCAGGGCGCCGTGGGTGTCGGGGGAGGCCATCATCGTCCACCATACGAACCATGCAAGCACCACGAACGCGCCGAACACGATACGGCTCGTCATGTCCCAAACGAGGTGCACCCGTTGCGGCAGATAGCGGACACCCTGCATGGCCAGCAGGGAGAGCGGGGCGATGAACGGCAGGATGTAGAGTTCGCGCACCGTCGCCGACGCCAGCAGTACCGCGAAGCCGATCCCCGAAAACAGCACCGGCAGCGCAACTTCGGGTTCGCGTAGACGTCGCCATGCGCCGCCCGCAAGCGCCACGAGCGCGAGCGGCACGACTGGAAAGCCGACGGTCAACGCCGTGCGCAGCACAAACAGGTGCCCGACGTTTTCCGAGCCGAGCTGCGCCACTGAAAAGCCAAAAAAGCGGCCGATGTTGTTGTCCCACAGCCAGATCCTGAACAGCGTTTCGGAGCGCAGATAGAGGCAAAGCGGCCAGATCAGCGCGAACGGCGCGAAGTACAGCGCGGAACGTGCCAGTGAGCGCGCAAAGCGGCTGCTGCGGCACGCTGGGTAAAGCAGCATCGCCGCGCAGGTGGTCGCGCCGAACACGAGCGGCACGAACAGGCCTTTCGCCAGAAAGGCGATGCCGACGCCAACGCCGAACATCGCAGCGGCATGCCGGGCAGCGCGCCCTTGAATGCGGCTGTCCTCGCAGTCGCTGGACGCATGCTGTGAAAGGGTGGATTCTGGCCATGCGGGTCCACAGTTGCGGTCTCCATCAGGAGAACGACGCAATCCGCCGTCCATCCGCAAGTGAGCGCAGACAAGCTCGTAAAGTGCGCCGAATGCCAGCGCAGCGCCGGCCATCAGCGCGACATCCGTCATCATGTCGTGGACATGCTTGACGACCACCAGCGTGCTGGCGAAGAGCGCGAGTGTTCCGGCCACGCGCGGGTCGGACCAGCGCACGGCGCCGGTAGCGCGCCGGGCGAGACGCGCCGTACAGGCAAGCGTGAGGGCAGCGAAGGCGACGCTCGCGAGACGGGCCGCGTCGTGCAGCGGCAGAAAGCGGCCGAACATCCACGCGAGTGAGGCCGCTACCCAATCGTAGATGGGTGGTTTTTCCACGAAGGGCTGCCCGGCGTTGGTCGGGACGACCAGATCGCCGGTGTCGAGCATGTGCTCGATGATGCCGAACGTGTAGGTTTCGTCCTGCTTCCACGGATCGTGGCCGAGCGTGCCAGGCAGGAGCCAGGCGCAAACGAGCGCGAATGCAAGCAACCCGACGAACCATCGTGAGGCCGCCAATGCCCGCGCGCCTTTGCGGGCACGCGGTAATTCCGGGGTCAATGGCGTGACCGGCGCCGCCGGCCGGTTGCCCGTGGTCAACTCGCGCGCGGGCGGCACGTCGAACCGCGCCGCGCCATGGGAGACGGAAACCTGTTCGATGCTGACCTTTGCGACGCCGGCGTCATCCTTGCTCTCCTGCATGTAACTTCTGCTCCCGGCGCGCGACTATCTGGTCAGCACCTTTTCGTTATGGCCGTCGACGGGACAGCTGCCACGAACAGGATTGTAAGCCCGGATTATTACCAAACATTACGGCCCGGTGTAGTGTATTTGAAAGGTTTGCTTCCCACTGTGCAACGAGATATCTGCGCAAGCCGTCCTGCTTTTCTGATTTATTGGCATACCTAACAAAACGAGCGGCGGCGAGGGTGCGGAACGTCGCGAAGACTCCTGTCATCGGTTAGTCACTCAGGCGATGCATTACCGGTGCAATGAGGCGATTCGGGGCACGACCGCTCGGTGGTTTCTGAAATGCGTTTCTGGTATTTGTCGGTGGGAACAGCCGATGCTGCAAAATAGCCAACTGTTCGGGAAATAGCGATGAGCCGCGTGCTGCTGGCTGACGACGATACAGTCTTTCGTGATGCGCTTCAGACATTGCTGGATGATGCCGGCCATGAAGTCACGACCGCTGGCAATGGCCTGGAAACGGTTTCGGCGGCCCTGGCGGCCACGCCGGAGGTGATCGTCTCAGACGTCCACATGCCCGTTCTCGAAGGGCCGGACGCCGTATCCATGTTGCGAGCCATCCCACGGTTTTGCCATGTTTCAGTCATTCTCATGTCTGGCGACGACACAGACGCCAGTATTGTTGCCGAAGGTTTTCTCCATAAACCTTTCGACCCAGGCATGCTTCTCGATGCTCTTGCGAGCCTTTCAGCGCGCAAGAAGTGTGGAAGCGCAAGCGCGCTCCCGATGTCGCATGGCGTCGCGTACGAGGTGGGCGAAACGGGCATCACATCGGCAATGGCGAATCGGCAGCATCAGCGCGTTGCGCGCGCCTGCGAACTCGTGGCCGAGCAGGAGCGCCGGATATCCGGGCTTGAAGGGCGCGGTGTCGAGACCGAACTGGCAATCGACTTGTACGAGACCATGGTGTGTAGCGCCGCGATGCTGACGCGCTTTGAGCAGATCATGGTGGCCCCGACATTTGCCGCTCCATGCTGAACCTGCACTTGCGATGCAGATTGTCGGCGCGTGCATGGCCCGCGAAGGTGAGCGCGTTCTCCGACTACTTCACGCAGCAACTCTTGTCGCTGTAACGACCTGACGGCGTCACGTTACGGTTTCACACGCGGGAGCGATACCGAAAAAATGGTCTCCGTCTCACTCGACCGCGTTTCGATGGCGCCGTGGTGAGCCCTGGCGATCTCACTTGCGATAAACAAACCCAGTCCGAGGCTGCCCGATCCGTCGTCTTGGTTCTGATCGCCTCGTCCTCGCTCCAGCGGATGAAAGATGCGGGCGAGCGTTGCGGGTTCGATCGCAGCGCCGCTGTTGCTGACGTCAATACGGACATGCGTGACATCGCCCGTCATCATCACGCGCACAGGTGTGTCCTGCGCCCCGTACTTGATGGCATTGAGAACAAGATTTCCCAGCAACTGCTGCAGGCGCTGGCTGTCCCAGACGCCCCGCAAGTCGCCCGCCACGTGCAATTCAATCTTTCTTTCGGGATGAATGGCACGCAACTCGTCGAGTTCCTCGGCAAGCACGTCCGCCAGATCGATATGCGTAGGCGAGACGTTGATGCCCAGGCCCAGTTTTGTCCGGTTGAATTCCGTCAAGTCATCCAGCAAGGCCTGCATCCGGGCTCCGCTGCGTATCAGGCGGCCGGCGGCCTTCGACACATCTTCCCCGGCACTCAGTGCTGCCAGATACGTTGAGGTCACCCGAATCGCCTGGAGGGGGCTGCGCAAGTCGTGCCCCAGCATGCCAAGCAGGAGGTTCCGGTTCTGCTCGATCTGCATGTTGAACGAGGTGACCGATTCGGCGA
Organism: Paraburkholderia sp. EG286B; assembly: GCF_040965655.1. Lineage (NCBI taxonomy): Bacteria > Pseudomonadati > Pseudomonadota > Betaproteobacteria > Burkholderiales > Burkholderiaceae > Paraburkholderia > Paraburkholderia sp. EG286B. The sequence goes on from NZ_JBFRCF010000005.1 coordinate 273,576, forward strand.
GCGCCTGATCGATCGCCTCATTGAAACGAATGATGTCGTCGACGTCGGGCGCTTCCGGCGCGCAGGCGTCCATCCACAGACGAAGCACGCTTGCGCGTAACGCGCGATATTCGGCGACGAGCTGGTTGACCGTGAAGCCGGCCCGAGCCCTCAGAAAACCATGCGTTCGCGCGGAGGATTCGGACGTCCCTATCCGTGTGGGGCCCTGGTCTATCGATTTCTTGCGTTGGGCTTCTCGGGTCTGCGGCGTGCGCAAGTCTGCGGCTACGACGTGCAGCATTTGCTCCGCCTCTTCGCGTAACTCTACCGATCCCATAGCGGTCGACGCCGGCTGCAGGGTGGCTGCGAACGCCTCCCATGCCGCAAGTATCGCTTCCATGTCTCGCACGATAAAGTCTGCAAGCCGCATATCCGCCCCTCCATACGGTAAATGGGCTACTGACGGAGCAATCAGCGTACTTATGTTACGCGCATATTGGTCACGGCCTACAATCGAAGGCGTGCCCGGCTTGTTCGTGACCGGTCTATACGACGAACGCGGGCACGAGTTATGCGGCTCGCGCCGACAGGCGGCGAGGACGCCGCCCGCCATTTGCGGAGGGGAAAGTCATGAGGCCAACCGTGTTAGGCGTGTACGACAGCTACGCGAATGCGTGTTCGGGGCAGCGCGCACTGTGCGAGGCTGGGATAGCGCAAGCGGATATTGCCATCTACTCGATATCGGTTGATGCTCCTCGCGAAAAGGGGCCACGTGTCTATGTACAGGGTGCTGTCGATACGCACCACCACAAGAAGGTCTTCGATCGACTGGAGCAGTTGTTCACGCGCATCTTCACGAAAGGAGCGTATCCACCGGATGCGGAGGATTACAGGGAGTTCATCCGTCGCGGTGGCACGGTAGTCAGCGCCGATGTTTCCGAATCGCAGGTCGATCAGGCGATTGACACGATGATCCGCATGGGCGCTGCCGACATCGAGGAGCGCGCCAGCGCATGGCACGCCGGTTCTGCGAAGGCGCAAGGTCCGGAACACACCGCGCAGCCAGGCAGCGCCATGACCGGCGAACGCGCCAAGCCGCACGAAGTCACACATGGCTGGCACGGTGACACGCGGGCCGCATCGGCGGCGCGGCCGACGCCTTCCCCGGGCGCCCCTGCCGCAGCAGGGCGCGGTTCGACCCCGGCCGGGGAGAAGCAGCCGCACACCGCGCAAGCGCACGACGGCAACGCCGCTGCGTCAAACGCCCAGCGTCCGTCGGGGACGGGCTTCATGGGCGACCCGGGACTCGGCGGCCAGCATGACGACCAGCAGCCGTACGACAACGAATTTAGAAAGGACTACGACGCACATTACGCGAACACGGGTGCGTCATTCGACGAGTATCGACGTGCCTATTCACACGGCGCCACGCTCGGACGCGACGAGCGGTTTCGCGGGGCCGACTGGCAGGGCGTGGAAGCAAGTGCGCGCGCGAACTGGGAGTCGCGATATCCGGAAAGCGGATGGGAGCGCTTCAAGACGGCCGTGAGACACGGTTGGGAACGTGTCAGGGGCGGCGGCTAGTATGGAACTCGAATATTTGTCACCTGGCTAGCGGCGCGCCTGGATCTGGATGCATCGACAGATTTGATGCACGCCGCGAGAGCCGGGTCGATTTAGTTAAGACTCCTACTATTTCTGCGAACGAAGCGGCGCCGGGTTCTGGGTGCATGGCGCGCGAGCCCTGTAACTCGTCTGCATGAATGCCCGCGCGAATATCAATCAGCCTGTTCCGGTTGCCAGTCCTGCGCTGCTCCAAACCCGCCCACGCAGGCCATGCTTGCGAATTGAAAGGTGGGTATCCGCAATTACCCCAAGGAAAAGACGCTGGCATTTCTCTGCTGGGCGTACTACGATTGCGCCCAATGTTACCGGTTACAGTAAACGGTAACATTGCGAGGAGCAAAGCCGCGCTTCACCCTGGCGCGGCCGGAAGCGACCACTATTAATAGAACAGGAGACACGAGATGAATCTGGCCACCAACGTGCGAAGCCGCTCCAGGGTTCGCTGGTGGGTTGCCGGCCTCATGTGGGCGGCGATTGCGATCAACTACATCGACCGCACGGTGTTGTCGGCGGCGGCGCCGCGCATCCAGTCGCAGTTCCATCTGAGCGCGGTCGAAATGGGCGTCGTCATGTCGGCGTTCTTCTGGTCGTACGCGCTGCTGCAATTGCCCGCGGGGTTTCTCGCCGACCGGCTGGGCCAGAAGAAAGTACTGGGTTTCGCGGTGCTCTGGTGGTCGCTGGCGACAGCGGCCACGGGCGTCGCGAACGGTTTCAAGTCGCTCGTCGCGTTGCGCGTGGCGCTTGGCGTGGGCGAGGCGGGCGCGTATCCGAGCAACGCGGGCATTGCGTCGAAGTGGTTTCCGCGCAGCGAACGCGCGACGGTCGCGGGCATTTTCGACAGCGGTTCGAAACTCGGCGGCGCGATCGCGCTGCCGCTCATTGCCGCTATGCTCACGGCGTTCGACTGGAAGATCACGTTCGCCCTCACGGGTTTGCTCGGCCTGATCTGGTACGTGGTGTGGCAATTTACGTTCAGCGATTCGCCGCGTGACCACAAGCGGGTCAACCCCGAGGAACTCGCGCACATCGAGAGCGATTTGCTGGCGGAGCAAAGCGACCGGGCGGCGAGGCCCCCGCTGCGCAAGCTGCTCGCGCATCGCAACATCTGGGCGATGTGTATCGGCTTCTTCATGATCAACTACAACTCGTACTTCTTCATCACCTGGCTGCCCACGTATCTCGTGAAGGCGCGTGGCATGACGTTGATGGAAATGGGCTGGATGGCGTCGCTGCCGCTGCTCGTCTCGATCGTGGTCGAGATTTTCGCGGGCTGGGCGTCGGATCGCGTGTTCGCCTCGGGCAAGCTTTCGCTTACCGCCACGCGCAAGCTCTTTCTCGTGATCGGCTTGCTGATGGCATCGAGCATCGGTTTCGCCGCGTTCGCCGATTCGGCCGCCGTCGCGGTGCTGCTCCTGTGCATCGCGAAGTCGGGCACGACCGTGGCGGCTTCGCAGGTCTGGGCGCTGCCGGCCGACGTCGCACCGCGCAACGCCGTGTCGATGGTTGCGGGCGTACAGAACACGGTATCGAATATCGGCGGCGTGGTTGGCCCGATCGTCACGGGCGCGATCGTCGGCGCGACGGGTTCGTTCGTGCCTGCGCTCGTGGTGTCGTCGGCGCTGATCGGCGTGGCGATCGTCAACTATCTGTTCCTGCTGGGCAAGGTCGAGCCGATTCGTCTCGACGGTGCTTCGCCGCAGCCGCAGGCGCGCGAGTACAGCAACGCCCCCTAACTCCACCGGATCGGCCTTCGTTGTGTCGATGAAAAATTCCCGCTGATCCCCTCGATCCGGAATCTGTAGTACTCCTGTAAATATTAAAACCAGACAGGTTACCTGTATGAAAAAAGCACTTTTCGCAGCGGCCGGGCTTCTGTCCGTCGCACCCGTCGTGGCGCAGGCCCAGAGCTCCGTCACGTTGTATGGTCTAGTCGATGCCGGTATTGGCTACGTCAACAACATCAAGGGCGGCTCGGCGTTCCAGCTGACGAGCGGCCGCCTGAGCGGCAGCCGTTGGGGCCTGAAAGGCAATGAGGATCTCGGCGGCGGGTTGAGCGCCGTGTTCACGCTCGAAGGCGGTTTCAAGCCCAGCGACGGCACGGCCGCGCAGGGTGGGCGTCTGTTCGGCCGCAGCGCGTTCGTGGGCATTGCGAAGAGCGGCATCGGCACGTTCACGCTCGGCCGCCAGTATGAACCGCTGGCGGACCTGGTCGCGCAATACGCGGGTCCGGGCACGTGGTCGCCGTCCACGCACGTGGGCGACAACGACAACCTGAATCAGACGTTCCGCATCAACAACGCGGTGAAGTTCCGCAGCGACACCATCGCGGGCTTCACGGTCGACGGCATGTACGCGTTCAGCAACCAGGCGAGCGGCTCGGCCGGGCAAGGCTTCGGCAACAACCGCGCCTGGGGCGTCGCCGCGAACTACGTGAACGGGCCGCTCTCGATCGGCGGCGGCTACGTGCTGCTCGATCATCCGAACACGACGACCAACACGAGCGGCGCGATCGGCGGCGCATCGAGCACGGCCGGCGACGACTACAGCGGCGGGTTCTTCTACGGCCTCGATGGCGGCGTGGCCCGTCAGCAGATCGCGGTGGCCGGCGCGAACTACAAGATCGGCAGCGCGATTGCGGGCTTTGCGTTCAGCCACACGGAACTCAACTACAACGACGGTTCCACGCGCAAGTTCAACAACTACGACGCGAACCTGCGTTACTCGCTCACGCCGGCCACGACGCTGATCGGCGTGTACACGTTCACGGACGGCCGCGCGAACGGCCTGCCGGCCACGGGCGGCGCGACGCTCAAGCCGAAGTGGCATCAGTTCACGCTGGGCGTGGACTACGCGCTCTCGAAGCGCACGGACGTCTACCTCTCGGGCACGTATCAGCTCGCGGCCGGCGACGCGTCGACGCGCGTGGGTTCGTCTTACAGCCGGATCGCGGCGATCGCGTATGCGGGCGGCGCGTCGTCCACGAATCGCCAGGTCGACGTGTTCACGGGCATCCGCACGAAGTTCTGAGCGCGCTTTCACGCGCTACAAGCAAAAGGCCTCGCGATGTTGGCGAGGCCTTTTTGCGTTGTCATCGCGACGCCACGAATCTCAGGCCGAGCCGCGCTCGATCAGCGTGAAACCGACGTCGACTTTCGCGCGCTTGCTCGTGCCGGTCTCGATCTTCTCGATCAGCATGGACGCTGCCAGCTTGCCGATCTTCGTACCGTCGATGCGAATGGTCGTGAGCGCCGGGTCGGTGTCGGCGGCGAAATTCTGGTCGCCGTAGCCGATCACCTTGAGGCGCCCCGGCACGTCGAGCCTGCGCGCATGGGCTTCCATGAGCACGCCGAGCGCCATGATGTCGGCGCCGCAGAAGATCGCGTCGATCTGCGGATGGTCGTCGAGCAGCTGCGCGAGCGCGCGCCGGCCGTCGCCGAGATGCGCGGGCGAGGGCACGGCGGCCACGGGAATCTCGCGCTCGCTACCGAAGGCTTCGATGAAGGCATTCGCGCGCAGTGTCGCCCGGCGGTCGCCCGGCGTGACGATGGCCGGGTGCCGCGCGCCGCGCTCGCGCAGGTAGCGCGCCGCCGCCTCGCCCACGCGCGTGTGCGAGAAGCCGATCAGCATGTCGAGCGGCGAGCGCGTGATGTCCCACGTTTCGACCACGGGAATGCCGGCCGCGCGCAGTTTCTGCCGCGACGCCTCCGAGTGGATCACGCCGGTGAGCACGATGCCTGCCGGACGGCGGCCGATGATGGCGTCGAGCAGCGCCTCTTCGCGCGATTCGTCGTAGCCGCTCTGGCCGAGCAGCAACTGATAGCCGGCCGTCTCCAGCTCCGCGGTCAGGGCGGCGACGGTTTCCTGGAACACGCTGCCCGCCATCGCCGGGATCAGCGCGACGACGAGATGGCTGCGATTCGAGGCGAGCGAACCCGCGATCAGGTCGGGCGTGTAGCCCGTTTGCCGCACGGCTTCGCGCACGCGTTCCAGCGTTTCGACCGAAACGAGTTCGGGATTGTTGAGGGCGCGGGAAACCGTGACCTTCGTGACCCCGGTCAGACGGGCCAGATCGCTGAGCGTGACCCGGCCGGTGTTCTTGCGGGCACGCCGCGACGCGGTGCCGGCGGCGGGCGGGGCGAATTCTGTCGAGGTCTTGGTCACGGACGCGGGCGCTCCTGCTGCAAAAAGGTGTTGGCAATTATCCCAAAACTGTACTACGATGACATCTATGTTACCGGTTACATTAACCGGTAACTTTGTTCCAGAACGAAAGGCGGCGCGTTCCCCGGCGCGGCCAGCAACCATCTCGCATGGGACCGGAGCAGACGCCGCTGTGCGCCTTCCGGATCGTCAGCGGAGACAGGCGCATGCTCCAGTCCAACAAGTCCTATAACGGGCCGCTGATCCGGCTCAACCCGAATGACAACGTTCTGATCGCGCGCGAGCCGCTGACGATCGGGCATCAAGTCTCGATCGAAGGCGCCGCGATTCGCCTGCGCGCGCAGGTCGCCGCGGGCCACAAGGTGGCCGCGCGGCGCATTGCGTCGGGCGAGCCCATCCGCAAGTACGACACCGTGATCGGCGTGGCCGCGCGCGACATCGAGCCCGGCGACCACGTCCACACGCACAACATCGCGCTCGTCGATTTCGCTCGCGATCCGGGCTTCGGTCTCGACGTGAGGCCCGTCGACTACGTCGCGCCGGAACAGCGCGCGACGTTCAACGGCATCGTACGGGCCGACGGCCGCGTCGCCACGCGCAACTTCGTCGGCATTATCGCGTCGGTCAACTGTTCGGCCACGGTCATTCGCCATATCGCCGATTACTTCACGCCCGAGCGGCTGCGCGATTATCCCAATGTCGACGGCGTGGTCGCGTTCGCGCAAACCAGCGGCTGCGGCATGTCTTCGCCGAGCGAGCACTTCGACGTGCTCCGTCGCACCATTGCGGGCTACGCGCGTCATCCTAACCTGGGCGGCGTGCTCATCGTCGGGCTGGGTTGCGAGCGCAACCAGGTCGGCGATCTGCTCGACTCGCAAGGCTTGAAGACCGGCAAGGCCGTGCACGCGCTGGTGATGCAGGATACGGGCGGCACGCGCGCGACGATCGAAGCCGGCATCCAGGCCGTGCAGGCCATGCTGCCCGCCGCGAACGACATCGTGCGCACGCCGGTGCCCGTCAGCCATCTGAAGATCGGTCTCGAATGCGGCGGCTCGGACGGGTTCTCGGGCATCACCGCGAATCCGGCGCTGGGCGCGGCGATGGACCTGCTCGTGCGGCACGGCGGCACCGCGATCCTCTCCGAAACGCCCGAGATTCATGGCGTCGAATACATGCTCACGCGCCGCGCCGTGTCGCCCGAAGTCGGGCAGAAGCTGCTCGACCGGCTCGCGTGGTGGGAGCGCTATACGCGCGGCCAGAACGGCCAGTTCAACGGCGTGGTCGGGCCGGGCAACCAGCAGGGCGGTCTCGCCAACATCTTCGAAAAGTCGCTCGGTTCCGCGATGAAGGGCGGCACGACGCCGCTGCAGGCCGTGTATGAATACGCAGAGCCGATCGATCGCGCGGGCTTCGTGTTCATGGATTCGCCCGGCTACGATCCCGTCGCGGTGACGGGACAGATCGCGAGCGGCGCGAACCTGATTTGCTTCACGACGGGCCGCGGCTCCATGTTCGGCTCGAAGCCCGCGCCGACGCTCAAGCTCGCGAGCAATACGCCCATGTTCACGCGCCTCGAAGAGGACATGGACATCAACTGCGGTCTCGTGATCGACGGCGAACGCACGATCGAGGAAATGGGTCGGGACATCTTCGATCTGATCGTGCGCGCGGCTTCGGGCGAGCGCACGAAGAGCGAACTGCTCGGGCTCGGCGACAATGAGTTCGTGCCCTGGCACATGGGCATCGTAAGCTGAGGGCGCGTCACTGCGCGCCTTGAATCGACATCAATAGAACAGGTAGGGAGACAGCAGATGCTCGAATCTGCGCAACGGCATGGCCGCTCGAAGATGCGCTGGTGGGTCGCGGGCCTCATGTGGGCCGCGATCGCGATCAACTATATCGATCGCACGGTGCTCTCGGCGGCGGCGCCGAAAATTCAGTCGGAGTTTCATCTCGACGCGATGCAGATGGGCATCGTCATGTCCGCGTTCTTCTGGTCGTATGCGTTGCTGCAATTGCCTGCGGGCTTGCTCGCCGATCGCCTGGGCCAGAAGAAAGTGCTGGGTTTCGCGGTGCTCTGGTGGTCGCTGGCTACGGCGATGACGGGCCTCGCGAGCGGTTTTCGCTCGCTCGTCGGATTGCGCGTGGCGCTGGGCGTGGGCGAGGCGGGTGCGTACCCGAGCAACGCCGGGATCGCCACGCGCTGGTTTCCGCGCAAGGAACGCGCGACCGCCGCGGGCATTTTCGACAGCGGCTCGAAGCTGGGCGGCGCGATCGCCTTGCCGCTGATCGCGTGGATGCTGGCCGCGTTCGACTGGAAGATGACCTTCGTGCTCACGGGCCTGCTCGGCATCGTGTGGTTCGTCGTATGGCTCGCGAGCTTCACCGATTCGCCCGCCGATCATCCGCGCGTGAATGCGGCGGAACTCGCGCACATCGAAAGCGATAAAGGCGCGCAAAGCGCGCAGCCGCCCGTGCGTCCGCCGTGGCGCAAGCTGCTTGCGCACCGCAATGTGTGGGCGATGTGCATCGGCTTTTTCATGATCAATTACAACTCGTACTTCTTCATCACGTGGCTGCCGACGTATCTGATGAAGGAGCGCGGCATGAGCGTGCTGCAAATGGGCTGGATGGCCTCGCTACCGCTGCTCGTGTCGATCGTCGTCGAGATTTTCGCGGGCTGGGCCTCGGATCGCGTGTTCGCGAGCGGCAGGCTTTCGCTAACGGCAACGCGCAAGCTGTTTCTCGTGATCGGGCTCGTGATGGCGTCGAGCATCGGCTTCGCGGCGTTCGCGCATTCGGCGCTCGTGGCGGTGCTGCTGCTGTGCATCGCCAAGTCCGGCACCACGGTCGCGGCCTCGCAGGTGTGGGCGCTGCCCGGCGACGTCGCGCCGCCCAATGCGGTCTCGATGATCGCGGGCCTGCAAAACACGGTGTCGAATCTCGGCGGCGTGGTCGGCCCGATCGTCACGGGCGCCATCGTCGGCGCGACCGGCTCGTTCGTTGCCGCGCTGCTGTTCTCGGCGGCGCTGATCGGCATTGCGATCGTCAACTATCTGTTCCTCCTCGGGAAGGTGGAACCCATCCAATTCGGCGACCCCTCACAGGAGACACGCATTCATGAACCCGCAGACTTCAGGGCTTAATCCGTTTAAGGCGGCGCTCGCCGCGCGCAGGAAGCAGGTTGGCTTCTGGCTTTCCATGGCCGATCCGTACCTCGCCGAAGTGAGTGCGACGGCGGGCTTCGACTGGCTCCTCATCGACAGCGAGCACGCACCCAACGAGCTGCGCACGATCCTCGCGCAATTGCAGGCCGTGGCGGCGTACCCGGGCGAGCCGGTCGTGCGCCCCGTTAACGGCGATCCGGCGCTGCTCAAGCGGCTACTCGATATCGGCGCGCGCAACCTGCTCGTGCCGATGGTCGATACCGCCGCCGAAGCGCGCGCGCTCGTTGCCGCCGTGCGCTATCCGCCGCATGGCATTCGCGGCGTGGGCAGCGCCGTGGGCCGTGCGTCGCGCTGGAGCCTGCGTACCGACTACCTCGATATTTCGGATGACGAAGTGTGCCTGCTCGTGCAAGCCGAAACGGCGACGGCGCTTGGCAACCTCGAATCGATCTGCGCGGTGGACGGCGTGGACGGCGTGTTCATCGGACCGGCCGATCTCGCGGCTTCAATGGGCCATCGCGGCAAGGCCACGCATCCCGAAGTGCAGCAGGCGATCGACGGCGCGATCCGCACGATCGTCGCGTCGGGCAAGGCGGCGGGCACCCTCACGTCCGACCCTGCGCTCGCGCGCCATTACCTCGAACTCGGCTGCACGTTCGTCGCGACGGGCGTGGACATCCTGATGTTCGCGAACGCGGCGCGCAAGCTCGCACGCGATTTCGCGGACGTGCGCACGGCGGACTAAGGCCGCGCGCGGTCGGTTCGCCGGTCACGCCCGTCGCGACGGTCTAACGCCGCACGATAACCCTTGTACCAAGGAGCACGCAGTGAGTTTGGAGTTGACGCGAGGCGAACTGCTTCGACAGGATAATTTCATCGACGGCAAGTGGAGCGCCGCCGCCGGTGGCAACCGTTACGCCGTGACGAATCCGGCGACGCAGGCCACACTCGCACAGGTGGCCAGCAGCAGCGCCGCCGACGCTCGCGCGGCGACGGACGCGGCGAGCCGCGCCTTGCCCGCCTGGCGCGACAGGCTGCCCCGCGAGCGGGCGCACGTGCTCAACCGTTGGCACGCGCTCATCATCGCGAACACCGAGGACCTGGCACGCCTCATGTCGATGGAGCAGGGCAAGCCGCTCGCGGAGGCGCGCGGCGAGGTCGCGTATGGTGCGTCGTACGTCGCGTGGTTCGCCGAAGAGGCGACCAAGGTCTACGGCGACATCATCCCGCAGACGCAGCGCGGCAAGCGCATGAGCGCGATCAAGGAGCCGATCGGCGTGGTCGCCGCGATTACGCCGTGGAATTTCCCGCTCGCGATGATCGCGCGCAAGATCGCGCCGGCGCTAGCGGCCGGCTGCACGGTCGTGGCGAAGCCCGCCGAGGATACGCCGCTCACGGCGCTCGCGCTGGCCGCGCTCGCACAGGAAGCGGGCTTGCCCGACGGCGTGCTCAACATGATCTCGGCCGCGCGGGACGAAGGCATTGCCGCCGTGGCCGACTGGCTCGCCGACGATCGCGTGCGCAAGATCACCTTCACGGGCTCGACGGCAGTGGGCAAGCATCTGGCGCGCGAATCGGCGGGCACGCTCAAGAAGCTCTCGCTGGAACTGGGCGGCAACGCGCCGTTTATCGTGTTCGAGGACGCCGATCTCGACGCGGCCGTCAACGGCCTGATGGCGGCCAAGTTCCGCAACGGCGGGCAGACCTGCGTGTGTCCCAACCGCATCTACGTGCATGAATCGGTGTACGAACTATTCGGGGAGCTGCTGGCGCGGCGCGTCGCAGCGCTTCACGTGGGACCCGCAACGGACCCGAAGGCGCAGATCGGTCCGATGATCAACGAGCGTGCGATCGACAAGATCGCGAAGCACGTCGACGACGCTGTGGCGAATGGCGCGCGCGTACTCACCGGCGGCAAACGGCTCGCCGAACTAGGGCCGAACTATTACGCGCCCACCGTGCTCGCCGATGCGACCGAAGCGATGGTGCTGTGCTGCGAGGAAACGTTCGGTCCTGTTGCGCCATTGTTCCGCTTCACGGACGAGAATGAGGTGATCAGGGTTGCCAACGATACGCCTTTCGGTCTCGCGGCTTACTTCTACACGAACGACGTACGCCGGATCGATCGCGTGGCGCGCAAACTGGAAGTCGGCATCGTCGGCATCAACGAAGGCGCCGTGGCCAGCGAAGCGGCGCCTTTCGGCGGCGTGAAGGAGTCTGGCTACGGGCGCGAAGGATCGAAGTACGGCCTCGACGACTACCTCAGCGTCAAGTATCTGTGTCAGGGCGGGCTCGACTGAAGCTGGCGGCGCGCGGTCCTTGAGGCGCCGATCGACGGAATACTTCTGGCGGGCGAGTGTTGTACCAATCCACGTCGTAGCTGCCAGTCTGGCATGCCGGGCGACGGAAGCCTTTGTGCGGTGCACGCTGACCGGCCCTAAGCGGCCGGTCGCGCGCCTCGTGCACGCTCATGGGCCGTTGCACGGCTACGTGGGCAGAAGGCCGGCTTTTCGATAGCTATCGATGAGTGCGTCATAGAGCGAGATATCGGAGCGGCTTCTCGCAATGAGCTGCGCGCCGGCGATCGCAGCGAAGATTGCGCGAGCCCGCGGTTTGCTCTCCCGGGGAGCGACAACTTCCGCTGCGGACAAAACCTTGCTCAGCCACGCCACATTCACGTCGGCAAAGGTCCGCACTTCTTTCATCACGACTTCCGGCAGGTCGTCGGTTTCGGCGGCCATGAAGCTGCACAGGCATATGCGATTGCCGGTCTCGAGCGCCTTGCGGAAGGTGTCTGGATAGTGACGAAGGCAGCGCAGCGGATCCTGCGATCTGGCCAGCATGTCATCCAGAGCCGCCGCCGTGTCCTCCCAGTAACGCCTCGCTACCGCTGCGCCGAGATCGGCCTTGCTGTCGAAATGGTGGTAGATGCTCGCGGCCTTGATACCAACCTCGTCCGCCAGATCGCGATAATTCAAACCGCCGTAGCCGTGCGCCTGCGCGAGCCTCGTGGCGGCCGCCAGGATTCTCTCCCTCGAGTTTGAGCTCGCGTCGTTGCTCACTGCATCAGCCTCCGTGAACGGGAAATAGGTGTTGACACCGCGTATTGTACCTTCTATGGTTAACCTAACGAACGTTAGGTAGGTTTACGGGCGATGTGTCTTCACGCCGCCTGATTCGATGCAGCCGACTATGGAGCGCCCAGGCAATGACTTCGCATACCGTCAATTTCGACGCAACCCAGCTACCCGTGATGAAGATCCACGACTTCCCGACAGGGCCGTATCCGACCCGCGTGCGCATCGCACTGGCTGAAAAGAGGCTGCAGTCGCGCGTCCAGTTCGTAATGGTCGACCTCTACAAGGGGGAGCACAAACAGCCCGGCTTCATCGCCGGCAAGAACTATTCGGGGACGCTGCCGGTGCTCGAACTCGATGACGGAACCTGTATCGCCGAGTGCACCGCCATTACCGAATACCTCGACGCGCTCGATGGCGCGCCCACGCTCACCGGCAGCACGCCGCGCGAAAAGGGCGTGATCCACATGATGAGCAAGCGTGCCGAGCTGGAGTTGCTCGACGCCGTCAGCGTCTATTTCCATCACGGCACGCCGGGACTGGGCCCCGACGTCGAGACGTATCAAAACCCGGAGTGGGGGTTCCGTCAACGCGACAAGGCACTGAGGGGGATGCGCTACTTCGATGTCGTTCTGAAAGGCCAACCCTATGTCGCCGGCGAGGCTTTCTCGATGGCCGACATCACCGTCATCGGCGGTTTGGTCTTTGCGGCGCTTGTGAAGCTACCGGTGCCTGCGGAGTGCGAGGCGCTTCAAGCCTGGTACGCAAGCATGCTGGAGCGCGAGAGCGTAAGGAGCCAGCCGGTGTTTGCTGCCCTGGCCCGGGCGTGACGGTTGCTGACCGGGACGGACCAGTGATGGCTACGCCGCGCGGGTCCCGCGCGCTACGTGCGCCAACGCGAACGCCAGCCGTGCTCCGACCTCGGCATTGTGTTTTACGATCGCGATGTTCGTCGCCAGGCTGCGTCCACCGGTCAACGCATTGACGCGCGCTCCAGCAGGAAGGGAGTCACGCCTTACCCGTGATTCCTTTTGCAGTAGCCTCGTCGAGCGCCTGCCGAGTCAGCGCGTCGATCGGCCAGTATGGCCGGCAGGTCACGGCGGCTGACCTTATGCACCCGGTCCGAGCGGCCGATCGGTTCCAGTTCGTCGTCCGTCAGGCCGATGTGAATGCGCCCGTCGATCAGCGCGATAGCCGCGGGCTCAGCGCCCGCGTGACGGATCAAGGCCTCCACTTCGCGCGCAGTGCGAACGTTCTCCAGGTAGGGCATGCCGTGGGCAATGATGGTCAAAGTGCGCGTGGGCTGAAGCGGACCTGCTGGCCTGCGCGGAGTGCAGCATCGATCAAAGCCGCACAGGCCGGCGAGTCGGTCCGGGGAAACGCGTAGAAGCGGGCAACGGGCAACGCGGGCAGTCCTTCCTTGCGACCCAGCAAGCGCAAGCCTTCGACTCGCTGACTATCGGCGATGACCGTCACTGCGAAGCCCGATCTCGCCGCCGACAGGCAGCCCGCCATGCTGCTGCTCTCGAACACGAGGCGCCACGCCCGACCGGCCTTGTTCAATGCGGTGATCGCCGACTCGCGATAGATGCAGGGATCGGGGAAAATGGCCAGCGGCAGCGGTTGGTCGAGATCCAGATCTGCATCTTCCGCGTAGGCCCAGACTAGCGGCTCTTCCCACAGCAGCGTGCCGCCTTTGCCGACACGGCTACATTGCTTGCCGAACACGAGATCGAGACGACCGCGCTCCTGCTGACGCACCAGATCGGCCGTGATGCCGACTCTCAGGTCGATTGTCGCTTCGGGATGCTGGCGGCGAAAACGCTGCAACACCTGGGGCAGCCATGCGCCCGCAAAATCTTCCGATGCACCGACTCGCAGCAGCCCGCGCAGCGGCGTGCCGCGTAGTTTCGCGCGGACCTCGCGTTCCAGATCCAGGATGTTTCGGCCGTAGGCGTACAGGGTGTCGCCGGCCTGCGTCAATTCCAGATGGCGAGTCGTGCGTGTCAGCAGGCCAACCCCGGCGATCTGTTCGAGGCGCTTGATATGTCCGCTCACGGCCGAAGGGGTCAGCGCCAGACGCTCGGCGGCCGTGGCAAAGCTGCCGCTGTCCACGACTTCGAAAAAGGTGCGCAGCAACACGGTATCGAGCGGAGCACCGTCGGTAGTGGGCAGCATGTCCATCAGTTCATTCGACACGAAAAATCATCAATGATTAGTAATTATTCACCAATCGGCACGAGGCGTCGAGCTATCGTGGGACTTCCCTGTTTGCACGAGGAACACCATGAACACCTACCAACACGTCGCCACCGGGCGGCTCGACATCGCCTGGCTCGAATGGAACCCGCAGGGGGCGCGCACCGCGGTGCTGGTGCACGGCTGGCCGGACAGCCCCCAGTGCTGGAAGACCGTCGCGCCCATTCTGGCCGATGCGGGTTACCGCGTGCTAGCGCCGGCGCTGCGGGGCTTCGCGCCCACCCGGTTCCGCGATACGGCCACGCCACGCAGCGGCCAGTTGTCGGCGCTCGGCCGCGATCTTCTGGATTTCCTCGACGTGCTGGGCGTTGAGCAGCCGGTACTGGTGGGCCACGATTGGGGCGCACGCGCGATCGCGAATGCGTGCGGCCTGCGCGACGGCGTGGCTTCTCATCTGGTGATGCTATCGGTCGGATACGGCACCAATGATCCGAACCAGATCCTGACCCTGCAGCAGGTGCGAAACTATTGGTACCACTGGTTCATGGCAACGCCGCGAGGCGCACGGGTGGTGCGGGACGAACGTGAGGCTTTCGCCCGGCAGATGTGGGATACCTGGGCGCCGGCCGGCTGGTACGCGCCGGCCGATTTCGACGAAGCGGCGCGGGCATTCGAGGGCGACGATTGGGCGGAGGTCGTGCTCCATAGCTACCGGCACCGTTGGGGCTTTGTCGAAGGCGACCCCGCCTATGCCGAAGATGAGGCGCGTCTGAATCCCGCGCCGAGGCTGTCGGTCGCAACGTTGGTCCTGCACGGCGGAGCGGACACTTGCAACCATCCTGATAGTTCCGGCGGGCGGGAGTCTTTTTTCCTTGGGCGGTATGAGCGGGAGGTACTCGATGGCGTTGGCCATTTCCCGCAGCGCGAAGCGCCCCGCGACGTTGCCGATGCGATTTTGCGGTTTTGTCGATAGGCGTTGCGCGGAGGGGGCCTGGCGGCGGGCACTTGGCGGCCCGTAGTTGCCTTTCGGCAAGTCAGATAGCTGCCGCTCAACGCCAAGCTCAGCGGCAGCAGGTCGCTGCTGCAGGCTTCTCCCTCATGTCATCCCGATCGGCCAGTTTCTTGTATTTGGGAGGGCGTCCGGATATGAATTGTCAGGCCTCTTGCTCATGCAACCATGGCGCAAAGCTCAAACCGACCAGCAGGCCTTCGGGGCTGATGAATCTCGCTATTGTTTGCCCCCAGGGTTCTGTCCTTGCCTCATGAATAAAATCTTGACCCTTTGCTTTCATTTCCTGAACTGCTGACTCTACCGCCTTAGCATCCGCCAGTTCGAAGTCAATGGTTGCGGTTGGCTCTGGAATAGAGGTTGGCCACTCATCTTGCCCGAAGCATGACTGAGCGGCCATATTCAGAGGCCACACACCAAAGTGATTGGCCCCAGGAAACTTGTCCATGAAACGATAGTCGGGATGTTCGTCATACCGCTCAAGCGGTAAGCCAAGTTTCTCCTGATACAGGGATGCACTTGCATCCGGTTGCTTTGTGATCGCAGCGAACCCAGCAATGCATTTGATATCCATTGAAACTCCTGTGCCTCTGCCGAAGCCTGACTGTTCATCAAGCAGGACGGCTTGCGCCGTCCTGTGTCGCGGAGAGCCGTTACGCAAGGATAGTTATCCGGCCACAAGCCGCATATTTTCGAGAGGCCGACCGATTTAACAGGAAACGTAAGAACCGGCGGAGATGGGCGATCGCCCCGCAAACCCCTCTAGCGCTCAGTATAGGCGGCGATAAGTGGTAGCTCGACTGGCTTTTGCTCGTCTTGGGAAAGAAGGTCGGATAGTTCAGACGCGGAGAGGCGCTTCATCTTCTTTTCGAGCTTGCGATCGTATTGCCGGTCGTTGGGCTCTGTGGCCTGAGCGTTGCGGGCGTCACTATCCCTGCGCCATGACGGGAGAGGCGGGTATGCGACGCATACTGCGGCCCCGTTCAGGCGCGATGTCTGGATGCAACGTGCTGAAACGCTCGAGCGATTGTCGAGCCGCAGGGAGTTTGAAAGCGGCCTACTTCTCGCAAACAATGGCCGAGACCAGCATCGGTCTGGCCGGCCCGACAGCAGCCCGCCGTATCGAAGCTCAATTCAGCGCTTCGGCGGGGCCAAAGAACTCGTATCGACTTCTCTCCTCGGGTACGCCCAGTTCGTGCAGTGAGCGCTTGATGAAAGCCATGAACGGTTTCGGACCCAGGAAGTAGGCGTCGAGGTCGTCGGCGGGCGGAAGCCACTGTCGCAATTGCTCCAGGGTTGGCCGGCCCACTCCGTCGGGAACATGCTCGTTGGTGACCTGCCCGTCGGAGGCTAGCGCCCCCCGTGCTTCAGTCTCTTCATAGACGACGTAAGACTTCAGCCGTGGAAAGCGGGCATGCCACGCCTTGAGTACATCGGCGAAGGCATGCACCAGCGCGTTGCGCGCATAGTGGATGAAAACGACGTCCCGCTTGTTGCCGTCCAGAGCCGCTTGCGCCATGGCCAGCGTTGGTGTGATACCCACGCCCCCACTGATCAGTACAAGCGGCCGGTCACTATCGCGGAGGGTGAATTCGCCAGCAGGCGGAAAGAGCTGTAACACGCTTGCTTCGGGAACCTCGTCGTGCAGGTAGTTCGATGCGACGCCGTTGGGCTCGCGTTTGACGCTGATCCGGTAGCTATGTCCGTTAGGTGCTGCGGAGAGCGAATAATTCCGGCGGAGTTCTTCGCCGTTCACGTTCAGACGAAGCCCGATGTACTGGCCAGGCGCGAAATCGAGCAAGGCGCCGCCATCGAGCGGCTCCAGATAGAACGAGGAGATCTCTTCGCTCTCCTTGACTTTGCGG
This sequence comes from Paraburkholderia sp. EG286B, assembly GCF_040965655.1. Lineage (NCBI taxonomy): Bacteria > Pseudomonadati > Pseudomonadota > Betaproteobacteria > Burkholderiales > Burkholderiaceae > Paraburkholderia > Paraburkholderia sp. EG286B. The sequence continues at coordinate 290,659 of NZ_JBFRCF010000005.1, forward strand.
ACCACGCGGAATGCGCGCTCGCCTCGCCATCCGCCCGGCGCGCTGGCCAGCGCGTCGTAAGCTTGACGCTCGGCGCTCATCAGCATATCGGCAAGCTGCTGGTACGCCACACCCCATGCCTCGATGACGGCGTCGGTCGCAACGTCCGGACCCAGCACCTCCCGAATGGCGCGCAGCAGGCAGGTGCCCACGATCGGGTAGTGCTCGGGCTGGATTTGTAGCGCAACGTGCTTGCTGACGATACGAGTCGCAAGCGGGCCAAGCGCCTCGAGGTGGTCGATGTTGCGCGCGTATGTGAGGACGGCGTTGGCAAGCGCCCGTTGCTGGGAACCGCTGGCCTGGTGAGTCTGGTTGAACAGCGGGCGCACATGCGGATACCCGTCGAGCATGAGCTTGTAGAAGTATCGTGTCAGGGCTTCGCCGCCCGATTCCAGCAGCGGAACGGTGGCCTTGATGATGTCGCGTTGGCTGTCGGTCAACATATGAATCTCGCTCAAAAGGGGGGCGTTGGAGGCAAGGACTACTTGGCCACCGGTTGCTTTGGAATCTTTGTGAAATCAGGCGGACGTTTCTCGAGGAAAGCCGATAGCGCTTCCTTCGCCTCTGCCGAGCCAACCCGCACCATGAACTCCTGGTTTTCAGCGGTCACGGCCTCGTTGAGCGGGTCGATAACAGCCTGCTTGATCAGTCGTTTGCTGGCCAGCAGCGCGCCACCCGGTTTTGCAGCGAGCTTCCGGGCCGTTGCTGTGGCGGTCGCGAGCAGATCGCCGTCGGGCACCACACGAGTCGCGAGGCCCAACTCCACCGCTCGCTGCGCACTGAAGGGCTCACCCAGCAGGAACAACTCCGCCGCCCTGAGATGACCCACGCGAGCGGGTATCGAAAAGCTCGATCCAAATTCCGGAACCAGGCCGAGATTGATGAACGGCATCAGAAACTTCGCGCTTTCGCCCGCGTAGACGAAATCGCAGTGAGTCAGCATGGTCGTTCCACTGCCGACCGCCGCGCCTTGCACAGCCACGACGATCGGCTTGTCGAACGCGATGAGCGCCTCCATCAGGCGGCCCTGTGGAAAGTCGCCCGGCTTGGGCGGACGATCGAGAAAGTCCCCGATGTCGTTTCCCGCGCAGAACGACTGTCCAATGCCGTGCCAGAGCACAACGCGGACTGCGTCGTTTCCGGAGGCTTCGTTGAAGATATCCGCGAGGCGCGAGTACATATCGCCCGTCATGGCGTTTTTCTTCTCGGGACGATTGAACGCGACGCGAAGAACGCCGTCGTCAGTCGATTCGGTAATGATGTCACTCATGGGTTGCTCCAAACTTTCTGCCGCGCTTGTGTCAAGCGACTTGCGTGTTGATGCTCGGCACCGTGCCGGTTTCGCGCAAGCTGTCAATGTCCTTCGCATCGAATCCCAACTCGCGGAGGATCGCTTCGTTATGCTCACCAAGATCGGGCGCGCGCCGCGCCGGCACCTTGGCAACGCCATGCACCTGAATCGGATTGCTGATCGTCGAAGTCAGCTTGCCGCCTGCACCTTCGAGCGGAACGATGACATCGTTTGCGCGCAACTGCGGATCGTCGATGACCTCCTGAGGTCCGCGCACCTCGCCATACGTGACGTGTGCGCCACTGAATACGTCGTGCCAGTGAGTCATCGGTTGCGCGCCGAACACATCGTCGAGAACCGCTGTGAGTTGCGGCATATTCGAAGCCAGCTGCGCCGGGTCGGAAAACCGTTCATCGTTCAGCAGATCCGGGCGGCCGATGGCGTTCGCGACTGCGGCCAGCTTGTCGGGTGTCACGACGAGAACGAACCAGGTGCCGTCGGCCGCGCGGTACACGTTGAGCGCCGCATTCGCGGGATGCTTGCGATCGTGTGGCGGAGCGAACTTCGCGCCGGCCAACGCGGCCTGGATCGCGACGCTCGCCGACCAGACACCCGAGGCAAGGAGGGAAGTCGTGACGTAAGAACCAGCACCTGTGCGCTCGCGCCGGAATAGCGCGGTGACGATCGCGGCGTAGATTCCGAGCGCTGTTGCGTTGTCGCCGCTGCCGGCCACGGGCCAGGTCGGCGGTGCGCCGGCATCGCGCGTCATGGAGAGCAGGCCGCTTCGGGCCCAGAACGCCGTGATATCGAAGCCGGGCATTTCCGCATCCGGCCCGCTTTCGCCAAAGCCGGTGAGATCCGCATAAATCAGGCGCGGGTTCCAGCGCATCACGTCGTCGTATTCGAGCTTGAGTTTCTTGCGCGCGGGGTGGGGCGTATTGACGATGAACACATCCGCCCACGCGACAAGCTGCTGGAGGACCTGCTGCGCGCCGGGCGACTTCAGGTTCAGAGTCATGCTGCGCTTGTTGCGGTTGGCCAGATGCCATTGATACGGTTCGTCCGCCGCCGGCTGTGGCGCGATCTTGTGCCCATGTCGCCACGGGTCGCCGCCCGGTGGTTCGACTTTGATGACGTCGGCGCCGAAGTCCGACAGGATGACGGCGGCGCCCGGCGCCGCGACGAAGCTGGAAAAGTCAACCACTTTGAGTCCAGCAAAAATGTTGTCGCTTGCCATTGAATCTCTCCTGAATCGTGGCGCTTGTTTCATCGTCCCAGGAACTGCGGGGCGCGTTTTTCGAGGAAGGCAGACGTGCCCTCCCTTTTGTCCTCTGTCCCGGCGCACAGTCCGAAGCAGGAGGCTTCGAGGGCGAGACCCTCGCTCTGACCCGCGTCCAGTCCCTTGTTCACCGCTTCGAGCGATAGCTTCACGGCGACGGGGGCGTTCGAGGCGATCGTCTTCAGGATGGCTTCAGCGCGTCCAATGAGATCGGCCGCCGGAACGACCTCGTTAACAAGCCCGATGCGCCAGGCTTCCTGTGCGCTGATCGGCTCCGCGGACAGAATGAGTTGAAGTGCGCGGCCCTTGCCGACGAGGCGCGGCAGCCGCTGCGTGCCGCCGCCGCCGGGCAGCAAGCCGAGCTTGACCTCGGGCTGGCCAAGCTTTGCGTGCTCGGCGGCAATGCGAAGGGTGCACGCCATCGCTGTTTCGCAGCCGCCGCCGAGTGCGAAGCCGTTGATCGCCGCGACCACGGGCTTGCCAAGGTTCTCGATCAAGTCGAGCACGGCTTGCCCAAAGCGGCTCGACTGCGCCGCTTCGATCGCGCTCGCGTGCGCCAGCTCGCTGATGTCTGCGCCGGCGATGAATGCCTTGTCCCCCGCGCCGGTGAGAATCACGCCGCGCACGGCAGCGTCCTCGCGTGCCGCCTCGAAAGCCGTTCGCAGATCCCTCCATGTCTGCGTGCTCAGAGCATTGAGCACTTTGGGTCGGTTCACGCTTACGTAAGCGATCGCATCGCGCTTTTCGTACAGGACATTTGCGAGCATTACGACTTCTGCCGGTGAGGTATCAAGCACTGCTCGGGGTGAAGACGAGTCCGCCACGGTTGTCGATGACATGATTAGTTTTCCATATCGTTGGCGTGACGACGTGGATCTCACCGTCACGCCTGCGGTATTAAATGAACGCGCTGAACCCGGTGATCATCGTGAGACCGAACAGCATGATGGACGGCCCATCCGTCGTTTTCACGGGGGATACGCAGCTAAATATCACGATTGATATTTCTCCGGACTGCGAACATTACGACGCAGTTCGAGTAGACCGAGCAGAACTTCATCGCGCTGTGCCTCCAGCGTCTCGATGGAGCGCGACCCGGTCTCGGCGTGAACGCTGTCGACAAGCTTCTTTTGTACGTCGGGGCTCAGAACCGGCGTGCCGAGGGTCTTCCACCAGGCGGTCATGGGGCCGCTGAACTGCTGGAAGAAGTGCTCGATGCCGCCAGGGCCGCCGCCAAGATGGTTGAGCATCATGTTGCCCATTACGCCCCAGCGCAGACCCGGGCCCCAGGAGAGGGCCGTGTCCACATCGGCGGCGCTCACCACACCCTCGGCAACGAGGTAGTACACCTCGCGTGCCAATGCGGCCTGAAGCCGGTTTGCGACGTGGCCGGGCATTTCCTTGTTGACCCGCACCGTGCGCTGCCCGATCGACGTATAGAAATCCGCTACGCGCTGGATGGTCGCTTCCGAGGTCTTCGCACCGCCGACGATCTCGACGAGCGGGATCAAGTGGGGCGGGTTGAACGGATGCGCGATGACGCAGCGCTCGGGATGGGTCGCGGCGCCTTTCTGGATTTCGGTCATGGTGAGCCCCGATGAGCTGGATGCAATGATCACGTCGGGATGCAACAGCTCGTCGAGTTGCCCATAGAGCTTCTGCTTGAAGTCGATTCGCTCGGGTCCGTTTTCCTGTACCAGATCCGCGCCGGCGAGTGCTTGATCGAGCACGGGCGTGAACGTGAGGTTAGCGATCGCCGCCCCGGGCGTGAGGCCCAATCTCGTGAGCGCCGGCCATGCGGACTCCACGAATTTTCTCAACGACGCTTCCGCGTTCGGCGCGATGTCGGTAGCCACGACATGCAATCCTTTGGCGAGAAACAGCGCGGCCCAGCTCGCGCCGATCACGCCCGTGCCGATGATGGCGACGCGGCGAATGGGTTTGGTTTCAGTCATGTGATTTCTCCGATGTACGGGTCAGACTTCGGCGAAGGCAACGCCGGTGAGATTGCCTTGGGCATAGAGGAAGTTGCGCAGGTTGCTGCCGTCGAGCTGCGCGGAATAGACTGAGCCGCCCAGATCCGTAACGAACATGCGGTTACCGGCCACGTCGAGGGTGATGCCGATGCCTTCCAGCAGGTGGCTGATCACGATCTCGGGCGTCGTCGCTGCGTCGACCGGGGCGCGATTGACCGTGTTGCCGCGCGGGGGATCACCGCGGTCCGTCCAGTAAAGGACGCGATTCGCGCTGTCGAACTCGAGGTCGATCGGTTCCGGCAGATGATCGAACAGCACTTCGATGTCGGAGCGGGTGGCCGGATCTTCGCCATTCGGAATCTCCAGGTTCGCGCGGAAGATACGGCCCTGGTCGCCGTTGTCCGGGCCCTTTTGCGTCCAGTACAGCTTCCCTGCCTTGCGATCGACGGCGACGCCGACGCACCATTTGTTCTGGTCGTGCCGGTCGTTGTCGCCTCGGCCGGACTGGACCAGCGTTTCGACTTGCGAGCCGTCGCAGTTGGCGCGCATCACGCGCATGCCTTCGCGGTCGCACCAATAGAGCCTGGCGCCGTCCTTGTCGAGCTGGAGCTGCTTCGGCGTGTGCGTGACGCCTTGCGCGACGATGACCACGCGGTTGCTGCCGTCGAGGTCGGCGCGTTCGATCGAGCCGTCATCGGCGCTCAGGGAACTGCCCATGTTGGTCCAGTAGATGTGACCGGCCTCCGCATCCACTGCGATGCCGTCGGGTAGGCGGCATTCTGTGACGATCATCTTGCGGTCGCTGCCGTCCGGATTCATCGAATGAATCGAGTTGCTGCTCAATTCAAGGACAAACAATCGTCCCGAGGTAATCGTTCCCTGAGAACCGTTGCTTGAGATGGTGCGAGTCATAGTCATTTGGCATCCTTACCAGGTTTGAGCGATGTCGATTTTGGAAAGACCTTGCTCATGGACACCAACTTTATGAGGCATCGGCGCGCGGCTCAATTGCACGATGGTGTAACGACACCTTGGTGCAAGTGGAAAGGTTGGTTCAATCCTGCGCCCAAGGTGTAATTGCAGCTGATTGCTGCATACCCTAAGTTGCGCAGGTACCGATAGGTCTCATTGGCGCGGGCGCGATTGCCCAACCTGTGCGTTGCCATCGGCACGTATTGGAAATCGTTCTACATTCATTGAGTGCTTGCCATGAAAAAACCAGGTCGTATCGTTATCGTAGGTGGGGGAATCGCCGGGATTCTGCTTGCAACCAGGCTTGGCGACGGGCTGGGCCGTTCGGGTGCGGCGAGCGTCACGCTGATCGACCGAAGCCCCACGCATATCTGGAAACCGATGCTGCACACCATTGCGGCAGGCACGCGCGATGTGAATCAGCAGCGCGTGATCTATCTCTCTCATGCACGTGAACACGGCTTCACGTATCAACCGGGTGAGATGTGCGGACTGGACCGGCAAAGGCGTGAAGTCCAGCTTGCGGCGATCGAGGCGCACGAGGGCGGATTGATGCTCGAGCCGCGAACTGTGCCATACGACGTGCTGCTGCTGTGCATAGGCAGCCGTGCGAACGACTTTGGCGTGCCCGGAGTCATGGAGCATTGCCATCTGATCGACAGCCAGCAGCAGGCAGAGGCATTCAACGTGGCGTTGCGCGAGCGTTCTCTTCGTTCTGTGGTCAAGGATGAGGGACTCAGGGTGGCAATCGTGGGCGCCGGCGCGACCGGGGTGGAGTTGTCTGCCGAACTCAGTCACCTTTTCGAGCTTGCGGCCGGCTATGGCGATCCCGCGATCCGGGAGAGGCTGAGTTTGACGCTGCTCGAAGCCGGACCACGTGTGCTTCCCGCCTTCCCGCCGGAGATCTCGTCAGCGAGCCAGCAGCGACTCGAAAAGATTGGTTTTCGCGTCATGACCTCGACGGGCGTTTCCGCCGTTGAACCGGGCGGCCTGCGTTACGGAGACGGGAAGCTTGCGGGAGCGGATTTGATGGTGTGGGCTGCCGGTGTGAAGGCGCCTGATTTCATGAACCGGCTAGCGGGCCTCGAAACCAACCGGGCGAACCAGATCGTGGTGTCGGGCACGCTGCAGTCGCTACACGACGAAAATATTTTCGCGCTCGGCGATTGCGCTTCACTGACTCCGGAAGGTGCGCAGCGTCCGCTGCCTCCTACTGCGCAGGTCGCTGCTCAACAGGCGGAGCACCTGGCGCGCCATCTGCCGGAATGGATCCGTGACGACAAGCCGCTTCCGGGCTTCGCATTCCGGGATTTCGGTTCGCTCGTGTCGCTGAGCGAGTACGACTCCTTTGGCACGCTGGGGCGCTTTGGCTTGTTTCCCGGGGGGCTCATCCGGGGCAAACTCGCTCAGCTGAGCCACGCGATGCTGTACCGACGCCATCAGCAGGCGCTGCACGGTTTTCGCCGGGCGACGCTGCTCTGGACCGCCGAACAGATCAACGGGCTGGCTCAACCGGATATCCGGCTCGCTTGACGGGATTTCGTGGCACTACAGCCCTGCATATTTGCCGCTCTTTTGAGCGGCTTTTTATTCTTCGATGCAAGTTGTCTGGGGAAACGACGCTGCAGCGCAGCGTCGCTGATGAGGAGATGAATCCGGATTTCACGCAACGGCGCGCTCAATAGCCGAACGCTTCCACGGCGATCATCGCCGCTGCGTTCGAAGGGGCAGGGCGTTCGGCGGGACGAAAGACCGCATCGCCGCGACGGATTGTGCGTCGAGACACAACGCACACGCCAGACGCGCGCGCATGGCGGCGACGCCAGCGCTGCTCGCCATAATGGCATCGTCCGGGCTCTACCCAGCGAATGACGAGTATGTTTTCGGACCGTTCGAGGATTTCGATCTGGACTTGTGCGGTGTCTGCCGCGGCGTACTCTCTCGTCTTCATGGATTGCTCCTGGAATCGAGTCGTTTCGATGAATTCGCGTACCTTCACGCGCGGGTCGTGTCGATCACCTTGCCGCGGAAAACCGCGTACTGGTACAGGTTGTAGCCGATCATCACAGGGAACACGAGGCCAATCCCGATCAACATGAACGCAAGGGTCAGCGTGTCCGATGCCGCTTGCCAGATCGTCAGCCGACCGGGTATGAAGTCCGGATAGAGGCTGATGGCAAGGCCGGCGAACGACACCATGAAGAGCGTCACCGCCGCCCGGAAGGGCTGGCGCTCTCGTCCGCGATAGAGCGACGCGAGGAGCCACACGAACGAGAGGACCGCGAGCGCGCCAAGTACCGCAAGGGGGGCGAGGACGCCCGGCTGGAACCAGCGGGCATGGACCGCCACGCCGCCAAACCAGGTCGCTGCGGTGAGAACGATTGCGGCAGCCACGGTGAACTGCGCGCTCACCACGGCCAGCCGTCGCGCCCAACGCTGGATCGGGCCCGCCGCCTTCCTCGCGAGCCAGGTCGCGCCGAGCAGGGCATAGCCGCTGACAACCCCAACGGCTGTCACCGTGATGAACGCGGCGCTGGGGCCATCAGGCAGGAAGCCCGTGATTACCTTGCCGAGTACGATGCCCTGCGAGATGGCCGCGACGAGGCTGCCCACGCCGAACACGGTGTCCCAGAGCCTTCCGTGCTGCGAACTGTGGCGGAATTCAATGGCGGCGCCCCGCATGATCAGTCCGGCGATCATCGCCATGACGGGCAGATAAAGCGCTTGCATCAGGATCGCGTAGGCGGCGGGAAACGCGCCGAACAGGCCGCCGCCGACCACGACCAGCCATGTTTCGTTGGCGTCCCACACGTGACCGATGGTTTGAATCATCACGTCGTGGTCCTCGCGCTTTCTGCTCAGCAGCGTGAGCATGCCTACGCCGAGATCGAATCCGTCCGTCACGACGTAAAAGACCAGCATCAGGCCGATCAGGCCGAACCACGTGAGCGTAAGCAGGGTATGAGTCGTGCTGTCCATCGAACCATCTCCTTTCGGTTGGAGAACGAAGTTTCAGTATTCGGTCGCCGCCGGTTGAGGCGGGACGATGGTGGTCGCGGGCGGTGTGGCCGTGAGATCGGGGCCGTTCTTCAGCCAACGCCGCGCGAGAAGGAAGAATGTGATGAGCAACACGACGTCGAAAGCGAAGAACATCGCCATGCTGGCCGTGACGGATGAAGCGGGTACCGCCGATACAGCTTGACTCGTTCGCAGCAGGCCATACACGACCCATGGCTGGCGTCCTACCTCGCGCACGATCCATCCGGCCTCGACAGCGACGTAGGGCAGCGGGATGCACAGCACCCACGCGAGCAGGAGCTTGCGTTGCGCGACAAGGCGCTCGAGACTGCCGCGCGCCTTATGCAGTGCGTATGCGGTCCAGAACGCGAGCAGCATGAACGCGAAGCCGATGCCGGCCATCAAGCGGAACGCGTAGTAGAGAAGCGGCACCATGGGCGGCTGCTCGGCGCGGGGGAAGTCCGTGAGACCCGAAACGCGTCCGTGCAGCGTGTGCGTGCCGAGGATGCTCAGGAGTCCCGGTACTTCGATTGACCAGTCGTTACGCTGTTTTTGCTGATCGGGCCACGCAACGAGCGACCAGGCGGCGCCCGTGCCGGGCTTGTTGGTCTGCCAGTGACCTTCGATTGCGGCGCCTTTCGCGGGTTGCGTGGCGAACACGCTGGTGCCGCTCGAGTCTCCCAGCCAAACCTGAAGCGGTGTAATGAAGACGAGCACGGCCAGTGCGACCTTGAACGAACGCGCAAAGAATTCGGCGTGCCGTTGGCGGAACAGGTGGTACGCGGAGATGCCGGCGATCACGAACATGCCGGTTTCGATCGCGGCCGTCCACATGTGCGAGACGGCCCATACCATGTCGGGGTTGAAGATGGCCGCAAGATAGTCTGTTACGACGATCCTGCCGTTGATGACGGCGAAACCGGCGGGCGTTTGCATCCACGAATTGGCGACCATGATCCAGAATGCGGAAATGCTGGACCCGAGCGATACCATCGCTGTGGCAAACAGGTGGACGCCACGCGGCACGCGCCCCCAGCCGAGCATCATCACGCCGACGAATCCAGCTTCGAGCATGAACGCCATCGCGCCTTCGAAACCCAGGATGTTGCCGACGAACTGGCCACTGTACTGCGCAAAACCAGACCAGTTGGTGCCGAACTGAAATTCCAGCGGAATACCGGTGACCACGCCGACGGCGAAGTTCAGCGCGAGCAGCTTGCTCCAGTAGCGCGCATGGCGGTAGTACATCACGTCGCCGGTACGGATCCATAGTGTTTCGATGAGCAGCAGGAATGCAGAGAGACTGATGGTCAGGATCGGCCACACGATGTGGAAGATCGTCGTCATCGCGAACTGGGCTCGCGAAAGGTGGAGTACGTCAGTGAGCATGATGGCCTTTCCCGTCACGGTGTGCGAATGGCTGCATTTGAGCAACGCCAGCGTTGGCAGACGTTGCCCGTGCAGAGCCACTTTAGGCAGCGGGGGTGTGCGGCTCAATTGCACGATGGTGTAACGCAGTGGGCGCGGCGCGCTGCCTCCTGAACAGCGCGAACGAATGCGGCGGTGACCATACTCGTCACCAGTACTCCTTGCACGCCGATCAATACCGAATCGATCCGGCCGAGGAGCGTGGTGGGCACCACGTCGCCGTAACCGATCGTGAGTGCGGTGATCGTGCAGAAGTAGAGGGTGTCCCCAAACGAGGATGGCGTCCTGCTCCCCGTATCGATTGGGCCGCCGGCGTAGTACATGGCAGCCGATAGCAGTAGAAACAGCACAAATAGCGCTGCAAGCGGGGCACGCAGATACCAGAGGGTCCTCGCAAACTCTTCGAATACGTGGCTAGCCTTCAGTGGGGCATGCGTGGAATGCCTGACTCGCTCGTGCATGGATCAACTCCAGAAGGCTTCATCCGCAAAGTGAACGGTAGGCCGAAGGCGGTGCGGGGCGCCATTGCACGATGGTGTTAGCCGCACCCGCGCATGCCTGTAATGGCGCGGCCTGAACCCAAGGTGTAATTGCGGCTCGTCCGGGCACCCCCTAGATTGATTCGCATGCCGACACCCGCCGGAGCTGGAGCAAAGCCATGGACCGAGACCGCCGCCAATCAGGCAGTGAACGTGACCCACGATGCACGGCCGCTTGTACGCCTGCGGATGTCTCACTTGATGGATCGAATGGCGAACTCGCGCTCGGTGCCCACCTGGTCACGAAACGCCACGGCTACGAACATCACGGCATTTATGTCGGAAGCGGCAGGGTCATTCACTACGCGGGTTTCGCGAAGTTCGTGTATCGCGGCCCTGTCGAAGAAGTCCCAATCGAACAGTTCGCCGATGGTCACACCGTTTCTGTGCGCTCGCGTGAGCTTACGAGATATACAGGCGCGCACGCCGTGTTGCGCGCCCGCTCGCGGCTCGGCGAAAACCGCTATCGCCTGTTGACCAATAACTGCGAGCACTTCTGCACCTGGTGCGTGCTCGGTGAGAGCCGCAGCGAACAGGTCAATGCATGCCTCAGACATCCGTTCGCGGGCGTTCACGCGCTGCTGTGTCTCGTGAGCACCTTCATCGGCAACCGGAGCAAAACCGGTCACGCCGTGGTCGCCGCGAATCCTGTTACCCAACCTTGATGTAGACAACGACGCGAAGGAGGCCACCATGAGCCCGACCGAAATGACGCTGCACTGGGCCGTCGAGAAGTGGCTCGCGCCCACGCCTGCAATGCCCGCACATGTCGTGCGGGTTCGCCATACCCGGAGGGATCGGCGCTGCGTGTGTATCGAGGCGGTGCGCCCCGGCGGTCTGCTGTCGATCTTCTTTTTCCGTCACGACGATGGATCGTGGAATGTGTATCCGCCCGCGCAAGCTCGGCCGGCCATGTCCGTGTGGAGGACTGCGTGATGAACTACGGCTCTGGCAATCTGACGAAGCGCGCTCGCGGCAGGCATGGGATGTTGTCGGGATTCCGGGCCGGCGACCTGGTGTCCGGAGCCGGGCGCCCATTCAAGCTGTCTGTCGTTGCGGTCTGCAGCTGGGTACTGTTCGAGACGCCGCTGGAACTCAGCGGATCGATCAGTTCCACCTCACTGCTCGCGGTGCTGGTTTCGAAGGCACTCGTGTGCCTCACCGGTTTTGCCGCCATCGTCCGCGTGCGCTTTACCCGTCACGTCTTCGTTTTCATTTGCGCGGCGAGTGTGTTGGCCGTAGCGCCGGCGTTGCCTCTCGAGTACGCGCACAGCGTTGCCATAGCGCTCGTCTCGTCGGTCGAGTGCATTGTCAAGACCGCATGCGTTGTCGCGTTCGCAATCGCGTCGGCTAACGACCCGAATCGGGCCTGACGAACGCTCTTGGGTGCGCTGACGCGGCACTCACGCGGATGCGCCCTGGGCGTGCAGTTTTCCCGCAATGTTGACCAGTTCGGCGAGCGAGCGGGCGTCCATCTTGCGCATGACGTGACGGCGGTGCACCTTCACCGTGATCTCGCTGATGCCCAGCTCCGCGCCCACCTGCTTGTTCAGCAATCCCGAAACCACCAGCGCCATGACTTCCCGCTCGCGTCGGCTGAGCGACGTGTAGCGCTCGCGGATCGACTGCATGCCGGCTTCCTTGCTCAATGCCGCGCGGCTGCGCTCGATGGCGTGCCGGATGGCATCGAGCAGAACCTGATCATCAAACGGCTTGGTGAGAAATTCGGCTGCTCCGGCTTTCATGGCTCGTACCGTCATCGGCACGTCGCCGTAACCGGTGATGAAGATGATCGGCATGTCGGTGCGCTCGGATGCGATGAGATTCTGCAAGTCGAGGCCGCTCAGGTCGGGAAGGCTCACGTCCAGCACGAGGCAGTTCGGGACCATCGCGCGCGGGCGTCCGAGGAAGTCCTGAGCGCAAGCGTAGGTCTCCGCCCTGAGACCCGCAAAGCGGATCATGGCTTCGAGCGACTCGCGCACCGAGACATCGTCGTCGACGACGAAGACGACCGGCGCGGCTTGCGACGACGACGATTTCGATGCGAATTCAACTGCATGTACGGGTGTCATTACGAACTCCATTCACAGGCCCCGAAAAGAATCACTCGACCTTGAGCGCGGCCTGGATCGCCCCGAGCAGGGCGGTGTCGCTAAAGGGTTTGAACAGACAGTCCACGGCGCCCTGTTCGAGCATGTGTGGGCGCAGTGCCTCGTCTCCATGCGCCGTGATGAAGACGATCGGAACGGCTTGCTGGCGCCGTGCGAGCTCGTGCTGCAGGTCCTGGCCGGACATGCCGGGCATGGCGACGTCGAGGATCAGGCAGTGCGCTTCGCCGGCACAGCCAGATGCCAGGAACTCCTCTCCCGACGCAAAAGCCCGTGCTGTGAAGCCGAACACGCGCAGCAGGTCGGGCAGCGATTCGCGCACTGATTGGTCATCGTCTACCACTGCGATTAGCGGGCGTTCGGCCATCACAGGTTCCTTTCGGTCTGCTCAGCGTCTGAACGCGCGGGCTGACCCGTCGGTACGGGCCGGCGGGCAGCGGCCGCGCTGTCCGTCGTAAGCGGGATGGAAAACGTAAATGTGGCGCCCGGGTCGGCGTTGGACGAGGCCCACAGGCGGCCGCCGTGACTCTCGATGATGCGGCGGCTCACGGACAAACCGATGCCCATGTCTTCGCGCGTCGTCGTAAAAAACGGATCGAAGAGCTTGGCCGCGTGTTGCGGGTCGATGCCCACGCCGGAATCGGTCACGGCGAGGCGCACGCAGCCGCCATCGTCGCGCTCGATGCTCACCCGCATCTGCCGTGGGCGTTCATCGACACCGCTCATCGCTTCCACGGCGTTGAGAAGCAGGCTCAGCACCACTTGCTGGAGCTGGATCCTGTCTCCGGTGACCGGCGGCAGGTCGTTGGCCGCCTTCACATGGAGCACGATCCGCTTGTTGCGAATCTCGCACTGCAGCAGTTCGATCACCTCGTGTGTGGCTTCGACCAGATCGACTGCCTCCGTCGCCACGGCTTTCTTGCTGAACAGCGCACGCAGGCGGGCCATCACCTCGGACGCCCGGTGCCCGTCACGGATCGTGCGCCGTACGGTCTCGAGCGCGCCTTCGACATTGGGCGGCTGCGCACTCAGCATGCGCAGTCCTGTGCTGGCGTTGGTTACGATGCCGGCCAGCGGCTGGTTGATTTCGTGCGCGATCGAAGCCGTCAAGGCGCCCTGGCTATTGACCCGGCTCAGATGCGCCAGTTCGGCGCGCAGCGCGACGAGCGCGCCCTCGGAGTCCCGGCGTTCTGTCATGTCCTGGGCGGCGCCGATGTAATCAAGGCCGCCTTGTGAGTCGCGCGTGGGGTGTGCCTGGATGTGAATGTGCCTGACCGAGCCGTCGGGCAGCAGCAGGCGGTGTTCGAACTCCAGATCCTTGCCTGCTTGCGCCCGCTCGATCATTTCATCGAGTATGAGACGGTCGCCGGGGTGGAAGCGCGCCGCAATCATGTCCAACGTAATCGGCACGCCGGGTTCGATGCCGAAGATGCCATACAGCTGCTCCGACCACGTGATCGAGCCGGTCTGCGGGCACCAGCAAAAGCTGCCGCTCGAGCTGAGCTGCTCCACTTTGGTCATCAGCGCCGCGCTTTGCCGTAAGCGCTCGTCGGCTTGTTGACGTGCCGCGATGCTGTGTGCCCGTTCAATGGCGATGCTCGCAATGTGCGTGAGCTGTGCGATCAGCTCATGCTGCAGAGGTGTGGGATTGCCGGTATCAGACCGAAACAGGGTGAATGTTCCGAGCACTTCGTTGGTACGCGACAGGACCGGTGTCGCCCAGCAGGACCGCAGTCCGTGCGCGAGGCTGCGCTCCCGCCACGCCCTGGTCCAGCGTACGTCTGATGCGACATCGGGCACGATCACCTGTGCCTTGAGGGACACCGCCATGCCGAGTGGGCCAGAGTCATGCGAGGCGGCACGTGCACCAGGACGTGGGAGCAAGCGCTTAGGCAGGCCGGGGGACCCCAGGTGCCGGCACGCCGTGCCGTGGGCATCCTGAAAGGTGACTCTGCAAACGCAATCACTCGCGATCTCTTCGACGAGCCGGCACAACGCATCGAGCACGGTTGGCAATGCCTGCCCCGTGGCGATCATTTCGAGCAGGCGATTCTCGCCCGCAAGCAGCGCCTCCGCTCGCTTGCGGTCGTCGATATCCGTCTGAAGGAAATACCAGAGGGCGATTCGCCTCTCGCTGTCACGCAACGGAAAGCCCTGCACGCGAAACCATCGGTAGCCGCCATCGGCGCCGCGATGGCGCGACTCCGCGTCATAGGGATCGCCGGTGCTGATCGACGCATGAAACCGCGCGATCACAGCGTCCCGATCGTCCGGGTGGGTCAGGCCATTGGTCTTCCACGCTCGCAACTCGTCGAGGGTCACACCGGCGTATTCGAGCGTATGGCGGTTGGCGTGCAACACGTCACCGTCGGGTGCAAAAAGGACGACCCGGGTGGGGAGGCTATCGACGATCAACTCAAAGCGCTGCTCTTGCGCGCGCAGTGCCGCTTCGGTCTGCTTACGGTCCTCGATGTCCGAGTTAATCCCGCACCACTTTACGACATTGCCGGCCGCATCGGTAATCGGACTGGCCCGGCATGCAAACCAGCGATACGTGCCATCGAAGCGGCGCATTCGCGCTTCCGCCTCGCCTTGCTCGCCGGAGGCGACGACGGTCCGCCATGCTTCGAGCAGCGCGGGCTGGTCGTCGGGGTGGAACGCCGTCTGCCAGCCTTCGCCCGCCGCCTGGCTCACGGAAAGCCCGGTATATTCGCACCAGCGTCGATTGACGAACTCGATGCGGCCATCGGGAAAGGCAGTCCATACCAGCCCTGGGAGCGCATCCACAGTCTGACTGAGTTCGTTGTCCATCTCCGTCCCTTTGCGGCGCGCCTGACGCTTCAACAATCGGCTTTTGGGAACGGGGAGTCAATATACCTTGGTGTCGGTTTTGGGGCGGCTTACGGAGTATCGGCGAGGTTGACCGGCAACGTGAACCGAAAGAGCGCGCCGCGGGGGACGTTGGCGCTCGCCCACAACCGGCCGCCATGCGCCTTGACGATCGAGTGGCATATCGAGAGCCCCATACCCATCCCGCTAGCCTTCGTCGTATAAAACGGCTCAAAGAGGCGCTCGATGTTCTCCGGAGCGATACCCGGGCCGCAATCGCGCACCGCCACGAGAACGGTATCCGGCTCATCCATGGCGGTGCTGATCGTCAATTCCCGCGGCCCGTCTTCAACCGCGCTCATCGCGTCGATTGCATTGATAATAAGGTTCAGCATCACCTGCTGGATTTGCACCCGGTCGCCTTTGATGGGCGGTAACGCTTCCGTAAGCTGCAGCCGCACGGAAACGCCGTTCCGGTTCGCTTCGCTGGACGCGAGCGCGAGGACCTCGCGAATCGCCTCGTTGATCTGCAGGATCTCGCTGGTCGTCGGGGCCTTGACGACGAGGCCATGAATCCGCTTGATCACTTCGCTTGCCCGCCTCGTGTCACGAACGATACGATCGAACGCCTGGCGGGCCTCGCCGACGTTGGGCGGATCGATCTCGAGGCAGCGCAAACCCGTTGACGCATTGACTGCCGTCGCTGCGATCGGTTGCTTCATTTCGTGGCTAATCGACGCCGCGAGCTGCCCAATGGCCGTGACGCGGTTTGCATGGGCCAGCTCGAGCTGCATTTGGCGCGCCTGCGCTTCCGCCCGTTTCAGCTCGCTCAGATCGAGCACAAACGCGATAGCTTGAGCCGCGCTCTCGCCCAGCATGGCAATGCCGATCAGTACCGGCACGCGGCTGCCATCCTTGCGGAAGTATTCTTTCTCGTAGGGCTGCAAGATCCCGGTTTTCTCCAGTTCCTCCCACGCTGATTTGCTGCGCTCGACCCACTCGGGTGGTGTGAGGTCCCTCCAGCTGGGTTTCCCACGCTGCAGATCGTGACGGTCGTATCCCAGCATACGGAGGAACGCGTCGTTGGCTTCGAGGATGCGACCCTCGACATTCCCAATCAGGATGCCGACGATGTTGGCGTCGACGAGGCGCCGGATCTTCGCTTCACGTTCGGCGAGATCGCGGTACAGGCCGGCGTTTTCCAGTGCAATCGCCGCCTGCGAGGCGAGCAGCTTCAACATGGCGATGCGCTTCGGGGCAAAAACGCCCGACGCCAGGTTGTTCTCGAGGTAGAGGACGCCGATCAGCCTGGCCTGCTTGAGCAACGGCAGGCAAAGGACGGAACGCGCGCGTATCTGGCGGATATAGGGATCGGCGGAAAAGCGGTTTTCGGCAGAGGCGTCGTCGATGATGACGGGCTCGCGCGTGCTCGCGACGTAGTGCAGGAGCGACTCGGGCAGCGTGGCCGAGCCCGGCGACTGTCGCGGCAACTGCACGACGACCTGGGCGCCTCGTATCGTGGCTTCGGCCTCGATGCGCAGGTGGGCGCCCTGCGGAAGGATCAACAAGCCGCGTTCGGCACCCGCGTGCTCGACCGCGGTCACCATCAGGGACTTGATCAGATTCTCGAGCACCATTTCGCCTGTAATTGCCTGAGCCGTCTTCACGATTGTCGCGACATCCAGTTGCTCGGCGTACTCCTCGATAGTCACGCGCGAGACAGACATCGCTTCGGGCTTGTTCAAGGGATAGCGCTGCTCCAGCTGTTCGATTTTGCGGTGTGCGCCCCATTGCGAATAACAGTCCCGCGCCTCGCGCAAATAGGCGTGCGCGGCGCGCTCGAGGCCGGCGGCGAGGCAGCACTGCCCGGCCAGCTCGTTGGCCAGCGCCTGATCCTGAACGAAGCCTCGCTCGCCTGACAGGCGCGCGGCATCCTCGTAAAGCCGCATGGCCTGCAGGGCGTCTCCTTTCAGACGGGCCAGTTCCGCGCGCAGCAGCAGATGCTTGTGCGCGAACGTGACCGGACCGCTTTGCGCCCATCTTTCGAATGCCTGAATGTTTGCGGCGATATCGGCTTCGATCGCGGCTTGTCGCTCGCTCGACGACGTGTTGTGAACGGCAGCGAGTGCAAGCGAATAGTAAAGGCAGTAGTTGGAGAACTGGAGGTGGCAGCGTGCGGACCAAAGAATCGGCTTGACCCGGGCGGCACACGCGAGCGCTTTCTCGTGCTCGCCCAACAGATAGTGGCGCTGCACCCGCAAAATCCAGTAGAAGCAGTTGACCACGGCAATACCGCTTTCCGTGATTTGCGCTTCAATCGTCGCGTCTTCGATGACCGTCTGGTCGCCCGAGCGCCCACGAAGCCTCTGAATGAATTGCTGGATGCCCGTGAGAATATCGTGCACGTGCCGGAAATTGATTCGCTCGACGAACGCAACGGCCTTGATCGATTCGAGCCACGCCTCGTCGAGGTGCACACCGTGCGCCAGAAGATCCGTTAGCCGATGTTCGAGACTGAAGCTGGCATAGATGACCTCGCCGGTCTCTTGCGCATACCGAATGGCAGTATCGACGCACCCTAATGCGGCCTCGATCGGTTGCGTCCAGAGAACCGCCATTTGCATGAAGAAATGTGCGGCCACATTTTGAGTGGAGAAGCGGTGCTTCTCCGCCACTGCGACTGCCAGTCGGGCGAACGCTTCGCCCTCCTGGTATCGATGGAAGAACGGGCCCAGCAGGATGGAAATGAACGCATAGGCGATGACAGCCGAATCGGTTGTGCCGTATTGCAGCGTGATGGCGACCATTCGGCACGCAATTGTCTGGGCGAGGTTGATGTCGGTGAAGTAGGCCGTCTGCCCGAGCATGTGGAAGATGTTCATGACCTCCCGCATCTCCGGGTCTTCCATCATCGCGAGGTCAACAAGGCTTTCGATCGGGCGCGCGCCGAGATGCGCCCAGACGGCTTCATACTCCGCCGATACTTCGTTATCCGCAGGATGATCGGGCAAGTCGATATCGAACATGCCCAGGCATTCGCGGGCGGTCCTGACTGCGGACGCATTATCGCCGGTCACCAGCTGCAGGACCATCCTGAGCCGGTAAGCTTCGGCGCGGTGGATCTTTGATCGCGCTCGAAGCAATATTTCATCGATCCATTCAGTAGCCTCGTCGAGGTGGGAGAGAAGAAACTCGCAGTCAGCCCGCTCGAACCAGACGCTGAAGGTTAGCTCGTAACAATCGTTCCATCCTTGCTGCGAAAGCAGTGTCGCAGCGGTCGCCAGGTAATTGCAGGCCGAGCGGTAAGCGGTGGAGGCTTTCGCCTTTTTCGCGGCTTCGAGGTTGAGGGCGGCTACGCGATGTCGTTCAGGCCGCTCGATCATCAGCTCGCAGCCAGGATTCAGCTGGTTCACGAGATCGAAAATCCTGGCCGAAATGTCCGCGTCGTCGAGACGCGACAACAGCAGGCGGCCGATGCGCAAGTGATGCCCGGCGCGCGCAGCGGGCGGGATCAGCGCATACGCGGCTTCTTGCACCCGGTCATGCACGAACCTGAAGCTGCGCTCCATTGAGATGATCGCGCCGGCCCGGACGGCGTCGGCGAAATCCGCATGGACCTTGGCCTCGGAGCCGCCCCAGACGCTCGCGAGAGTGCCGACGTCGGCCTGGCTGCCGAGACAGGCAAGCAGCATCAACGCGTCCTGTGCGGTGGGCGAAAGCCGCTGCAGCCTGCGGATCATCAGATCCACGACGTTTTCGGTGAAGCCTTTTGCCTCGATGTGTTCGAGATTCCAGCGCCACGAGGCCGAATTCGACTCGAACTCGAGGAGACCTTCCTCCGCGAGATTCGTCAGAAACTGGCCCGCAAAGAATGGATTGCCGCCGGTTTTCCGGTGAACCAGCGTAGCCAGAGGCAAGGCTTGCTCGCGCGTGCATCTGAAAGCGTCGCAAAGCAACTCGCTGAAATCATGCGGCGAGAGCGGCCCGAGTGCGATCTTGTTCACCGCCGTTCCGGCCTTGCGAATCGAACCGAGCGTACTCAACAAGGGATGCCCGGGCGCGACTTCGTTGTCGCGATACGCGCCGATCAATAGCAGGTGGCGCGTCTGGGCATGCGTGATCAGATATTCGACCACGGTCAAGGTGGCCGGATCGAGCCACTGGAGGTCGTCGACGAAAATGACGAGCGGATGCTCCACGCGCGCGAACACGCTAACGAACTTTTGAAAGACGGATTGAAACCGCAACTGGGTTTCGAGCGGCGAGAGGGCGGGAACAGGGGGCTGTGGTCCGATCAGGCTGGCGAGTTCGGGGATCAGATCGGTTAGCAATCTTCCGTGCTGGCCAACGGCTTCTTCGATCGCGTCGCGCCAACGCGCGACGTTGGCATTCTGGTCGTTCAGGATTTGTCGGATCAACTCGGCAAATGCCTGAGCCAGGGTGGAGTAGGGAACGTCCCGCAGGCGCAGGTCGAACTTTCCCGAGATGAAGATCCCGCGGGGCAGCACGATAACCTTGTGCAATTCGTTGACGACGGACGACTTGCCAATGCCCGAATAGCCGGACACGAGGACCAGTTCCCGCGTGCCTTGCGTGGCGACGCGCTCGAAGGCATCCAGAAGCGTCGCGATTTCCAGGCGGCGCCCATAGAGCTTTTCGGGAATCAGGAGCTGTCGGGTCGTATCGTGCGTTCCGAGTGGGAAAGGCGCGATTTGACGGGCGGCTTCCCATTCCGCCAGGCACCTCCTGAGGTCCCACTCCAGGCCGCTCGCAGTTTGATAGCGATCCTCGGCGGGTTTCGACAACAGCTTCATAACGATGGCCGAGAGCGGGGCAGGGATGCCTTTGGCGCGCTCGTCCGGCGCAGCGGGCTGCCGCGCGATGTGGCAATGCACCCATTCCAGCGGGTCCAGCGCAGTGAAAGGAAGGGTTCCGGTCAACAACTCGTACAACGTGACTCCGAGCGCGTAAAGATCGCTGCGCGAATCGATCGACCGGTTCATCCGGCCGGTCTGCTCCGGCGCCATGTAGGCGAGGGTTCCCGCGATCAATTCCGGATGTTCCGGGCCCTGGCGTTCGCGCGGAAGTCGCGACGCGATACCGAAGCCGGTGAGCCTGACCTCGCCTGTTGCGTCGTTCACCAGGATATGCGTCGGCTTGATGTCCTTGTGAATGAGACCGCGCTGATGAGCCTTGCCCAGCGCAGCAACGATATGGATGGCGAGTTGCAGGAAGCGTTCTAGCCGAAGCGGCGAGCCAATCAGCCGGTCGAGCGGAGCGGCGCCCGAATCCTCGAGCACCAGTACGATTTGACTGCCATCCTGCACGAGTTCGAGCGGCTGCACGGCCCAATCGGCGGAAAGCTCGTCTTTCAACTGGTATTCGTGCGCGAGGCGTTCGAGGCTCGCGGGTGTGTGGCCGGCGGCGGAAAGCCGCAACTCCATGACCGAAGTCTGCGCGCCGTCCAGGCTCAAGCGCCACGCACGGGAAAAGACCCGGTCGCCATCCTCCCATAACACCTGGCTGCTATCTGCAATCGAGTTGGACCGAGTCTCAGATGACATGCTCTGAATGAGTCGCTTATGGATTCAGATTCCGCTTCTGCGCGCTACGCAACGCCATGTCATAGTCCATATTTTTTTGAAGTTATGCCGCAGGACTGTCGATTCGAATGGTAGCAGATGCGTCAATGCACTTGAGCACGGGAAAACTCGAAAACTCGCGAGGCGAAGCGCCGAGCTGTTCCTTCAATGCTGCGGCAACGCGTGCATTTATAGTGAGGGGAGTCGATCGTGCGAGCTGTGCGCAACGCCCTTGAGTGCTACCGGATGCAGTCAAAGCTTACATAAATATTCTCAGCCGTTGAGCATTTATCTCGCCGGGTGGGATGAGGCGGCGCCACCCGCCGCAATGACTCACCGCTTCATGTACTTGCGAATGGCCTCAGGGGTGACCGGTGTAAACAAGTTGACCAGATTGCCGTCCGGATCCTGAACAAGCAGCGAGCGATTGCCCCATGGCTGGGTGGTAGGTGCCTGTACAACGTCTTCGAGCCACCCGCCGAGCCGGCTGTAAACCTCATCCACATCGTGCACATGAAATTCGAGAATCATCGAGTGATTGCTCGCCGGTATCGCGGCCCCTGACCCGAACAGGTCCATGGTGCGCTTGCTGCCAATCGCCAGCGTGCAGGTCGCGGTCGACAGTTCTGCGAATTCCTCCGTGTACCAGATAGCCTTGAGCCCGATGTCCTCGTAGAATCGGACCAGCCGTTTGATGTCATCGGTGATAATGCGAGCGGAGACGAAGTCCATTTTCTTGTCCTTTATTAGGCAAACCAGTAACCGGACCCGCGTTGGCAAGCGCGAGGTCCGTCGATAAAGTCGCCGCTAACGCGGTAGACGACTTTCCAGCATCCTACAAAAGGCCTGCTGCCACCATTCTGGCAGCAGCGAAACTCCGTCATGCGCCGAGCCGACCGACTCTTCCAGATCATCCAGATTCTGCGACGCGCAAAGCGTCCAGTGACCGCGCGCGCTCTGTCCGAAGAACTGGAAATCTCCATGCGGACTGTTTATCGCGACATCGCCGATCTGATGGGACAACGCGTGCCCATTTCTGGCGAGGCAGGCATTGGTTACGTGCTCGACCGTCACTACGACATGCCGCCTCTCATGCTGACGCCCGATGAGCTGGAAGCCGCCGTGCTCGGCGCACAATGGGTCGCCCACCGAAGCGATCCGGTGCTGGCAAGAGCCGCTCGGGATCTGATCGCCAAGATCACGGCGGCGGTGCCGGACTCGTTGAGACCATTCATCGCGGAGCCGACAGTCAGCACGCCCCCGCCACAATCGCTGCCGGACGATATGCTGAATATCGCGCAGGTTCGCGAGTGGATTCGCGTGGGTCGCAAGCTTCGAATCCGTTACCGCGACGAACGCGGACGCGCGAGCAAACGCACAATCTGGCCGCTGCTCATTGGTTACGCGGATGCGGTCCGGTTACTTGTTGCGTGGTGCGAATTGCGTCAGGATTTTCGTCACTTCAGGACCGATCGAATCGTCGACGCCACGTTTCTTGATGAGCCGCACGACGTGCGCAGAAGAACACTGATGGCACGATGGAAACAGCATATGAAGCAATCGCGCGGGATCGATCTGCCGGAATAAATTGGGTTCACGCCGTGCTCGCGACGGCGCTGCCTGCTGCCATGAAGGCAAAGCGCCTCCTGACTGCGATAGCAGTCAATCCGGCGTTGGGGAGTGAGCGGCGGCTCCTCGCCGCCCACCCTCCGGAGCGTGCGGCCGCAGGCGACGTTCAGGCGTTGATCCAGGCGCGCGCCTGTTCCAGCTCGCTGACGTGGAACGCCTTGATTTCGGCCTTGGTAAAGAATCGCGCCAAATGCATCGAGGCGCGAATCCAGCCCGCGTCGGCCACCACCGCGGCGCGTGTGACCTTGCGGGCGAGGGGGACGCCGAGCGTCATGTCGGTCCACAGCGCCTTTGGCTCGATACCGCTGAAATGCTCGATGCGTTCGAGCACACGGGTCTTACCGTTGAGTTCGAGATCGCCACGCATGCGCTCGATGGCTTCGCGCAGATCGTGGTCGGTGATTTTGCCTTCGACGGTGATTTCGACGACCGGCGAATCGGGCGTGGAGTGATACTGGATCATGGCGGGCCCCCTGGGTACGGAGACGTTACACGCTCAGGCACGGATAAGCCTGGCGTTCGATTGTTTTCTCATGGTACCCCTTTTCACGTGCTACGGTGTTCCGTCCACGGCGTTTTGCAAAGCGCCTCAAATGTTTGCAGTGCAAAAAAAGGCCGCATACAGGGACGCGGCCGAGGGGTGCACCTGACGGGGGCTATTCCGTCTTTAGGCGCATCGCCAGATTACTCAAGGCGTGTGACATTCATCTAGCCGACAAAAATAGCGGTGCGTCGTGTCTGCACGGCACAACAACAAAATTGGGGAATCTTGCGGTGCGCTGCAGTCTGGGCTAGATCGGGCGCGTCGCCTTTCGCGAAGCTTCCTTCTGGTCAGCCGTTGCTGGTGTGCACCGCAAAACGTAAGGTCGTGGCGCCCATCGGTCAGTGGAATCGCCTGAAAGCCGTCTTCATGGCAGTACGACGATCTTCCCTCCGGCCTTGTTCTCTTCCATGCATCGGTGCGCTTCCACGATATCGTCGAGTCGAAACACCTTCCCAACCGGGATGCGAAGTGTTCCGGCCTTCACCTGCGCCAGCAGTTCGTCGTACGGGGTCGCCATGAATTCATTGACGCCGCCGTCGTAAATGGTGAGTTTCACCGTGCTCGGTATCACTTCCATCGGGCTGAAGGTATCGAACGACCACTGGTTGCCGACAATGCCCGTCATGCACACCACGCCGCCTTGTTTCGCACAGCGCAACGAGTCCTTCAGTGTCGTGGTTCCGATGAGTTCCAGCACTTTATCCACGCCGCCGGGCGACACTTCGCCGATCTCCTGCGCGATTGCGCCCGAGTCGATGACGACACGGTCGGCGCCGTTGGCACGCAGCGCGTCGCCTTTCTGCGCATTGCGCGTCGTCGCTATCACAAACGCACCGTGCGCTTTGGCGATTGCCGCAGCGGCAAGTCCAACCGATGTCGTTCCGCCGCGAACCAGCAGCCGGTCCCGCTGTTGCAGCGCGAGGGCCTTGAACAGCGAGCCCCATGCGGTTTGCAGCATTTCCGGCATTGCGCCGAGCGTTTCCCAGGGCAAGCCGGTGACCAGTTTTTGCACCTGCCGGGCAGGTACGCAGGTGTACTCCGCATAGCTGCCGTCGAACTCACGCCCCAGGCCTCCCATCGCGGTGGCAACCGTATCGCCCTTGGCGAACTCCATTCCCGGTGCGACTTCCACGGTGCCGACCGCCTCGATTCCCAGCACGCGCGGAAACTTCACGCTCTGAGAAAATCCCTGCCGCGTGAACATTTCGGACCGGTTGAGTCCGAACGCCTTCACGCGGATCAGCACCTCGCCGCGCTGCGGCGTCGGTATCGGACGCTGTTCGAGCTTGAGCACCTCAGGGCCGCCCGGCTCGTGGATCACTGCTGCTTTCATGGTCGTCATCGACGCCTCCTTTGCGGCTCGCAGGTGTACATGCAAAACCATAGAGCAGCTGCGATTTTCCGGTAGTCAGTAAAGCAGAAAATCGTTTTCCAGTTCCGGGAAGATCGGCGTGCCATGACATGTCGCGTGCGCGCTCGTGCTCCGGGTTCGCGCTCGTCCTTGCGACGCCGCCGACGATTGGCGCACAATGGTTTTCCAATGATGGAAAAGCGATGGCGAACCTCAACTCGCTGGTGATATTCGCAAGGGTGGTCGAAGCGGGCAGCCTTTCCGGAGCGGCACGCCGGCTTGGCATGCCGGTCTCCACGGTCAGCCGGCACATCGCGGAGTTCGAGCAGGCACTGGGCGTTCGGCTCCTCGAACGCTCCACGCGTAATCTCGCGCTCACCGACCTCGGCAAGGAGGTGTACGAGCAAGCCGTGCGAGGCGTCGAGCTGGGCGAGGCCATCGACAGCGTCGCTTCCAACCATCTCTCGGACATGTCCGGGCTCTTGCGCCTTTCGGCGCCGCCGAGCGTTTCGGATACCTTGCTGACGCCGCTCGTCATGGAATTCCAGAAGCACTATCCGAACGTGCGTTTTCAGATTCTCGTCACCGAGCGCTACGTCGAACATATCGCGGACGGCGTCGACCTCGTGTTCCGGGTGGGTGCACTGCGCGATTCGTCGCTGGTCGCGCGGCGCCTTCTGGCCTATCGGCATCGCATCGTGGCAACGCCCGCCTGCCTCAGGCGCTGCGGGGCGATCCGAAAGCCGCAGGATCTGCTCGAGCATCGCCTCCTTGCGTTTTCGCACTGGAAGCCGGATTGCAGCTGGTGCTTCATGCACGAGAATGGCGGCGAAAAGCAGACGCTCACGTTCCAGCCGTTATTCGCCATGAACGATTTTTCCGGCCTCGCTTCCATGTTGCTGGCGGGTGCCGGCATCGGCGAACTGCCCCCTGTGGTTCGGCCCGATCTCGTCCGCGAGGGCAAGCTGGTGGAGGTGATGCCGCAGTGGCGCCTTCCGACATACGACCTCTCACTCGTCTACCTGGGCAACCGGCACATTTCAAAACCGTGCAGGCTCTTCAAGGAGTTCGCGATCGAAATGGCACCGGTGTTGTTTCCGGATCTTCCGGAGTAGGGAGTCGAAACATTTGAACTCCTTACAGATTGAGAATGGTTGAAACAGGTTCGTTGGTATCGCCTGTGTTCGCCTTTCAGGAAGGTAAGGTTCCAAAGAGCCCGGGCACCATCTTCGACGCGAAGTCCCTGAAGATGCGAACCTGCCGGGGCAGATAGCGGTCGCGCAGGTTGGCGAGGGTCAGGTCGAACACGGGCAGATGCCAGTCCGGCAAGACCTCGACGAGCTGCCCGCTGCGCACGAGGTCCGGCTGGACGATGGGCGGCAGCTCCCCGATGCCGCAGCCTTCGAGCAGCGCCACGATGAGACCGGTGTAATCGTTCATGGCGATTGCCGGCTGGAAGGAAACCGTTTCGGTATCCCGGCCGTTGACGTGAACGAAGCTCCAGCGATAGTCCGGCTTCCAGAAAGAGAATGCGAAAAGCCGGTGAGCGGGAAGGTCCCGCGGCGATTCCGGAGGGGGACATCGGACAAGGTACTTCGGACTGGCAACGACTTGATGCCGATAGGTCAAGAGCGTGCGGGCTTCGAGCGTCGGGTCGGTGAAGGTTCCGACCTTGAACGCGATATCGACGTCCTCGGCTATCTGGTCGACGATGCGTTCGGTAATGAATGCCTTGACTTCCACGTTCGGGTAAGACTGCTGAAAGGCTTCGACGACAGGCACGATGAGCGAGTCGGAGAGGTTTGGCGGCGCACAGAGCCGCACGGCGCCGGACACCTCGGGCAGACGGTTCGAGATGACGTTGTCGACGGCTTCGCTGACCTCCGTAGCCTGTTTTGCGAGCTCGAATACTTCGGCGCCGAAGTCCGTGAGCCTCAGGTGATGCGTGGATCGATCGAGCAAGCGAACGCCCAGCTGATTTTCGAGTTCGGCGATACGGCGGCTCACCGAGGAAATGGGCATCTTGAGTCGCCGCGCGCCTTCCGAGAAGCTGCTCGCCTCGACGACCTTCGCAAAAATCAGCAGCGTATTCAGATCTTTCATTACCGTTACGCTCCGTCCGACCGGCATCTTGCTGGCGATCTGCGGCCTCCATCGTCTGACGCAGATTACTGCCGCAACCGGGCGGCAGCAAGGCAGCAGTGCGCCCGTGGCGACGTGAAGGAGCCGGTCGCGAAGGTGTCCTCCATGAACTGGCGATACGCATAGCGGCCGCTCGCGTGAGCTTTCCAGAAATGGAAATCCAATTTCCGGAATGTCCGTTAGCGGTCAGCCGAACGCTTGGCTACCATCCAGAACACATTGCAGTTCACGAGTCCGCGAAACGGTCGCCTGAGCGGCCGTGCTGTTCTATGCAGCGGACGAAGCGCAGGCCGGCGATGTCGTGGCAAAACGCATTGCCGTTAGCGGGTTTTCGCCCGTGCGCACCGTGCATCAGCTCATGGAGGAACGACCCATCGTGAACACCGAAACGCGCAACGTCTCCACGCTCGCCGAATTGCAGACGGCGGTCGACGACGACCAGGTTCTGCATATCGTCGTTTCAGCGCAGATCGATGGGGTGGCGGCCTTTCGCCTGCGGCCCGGTCTGGCCTTGACCGGCATCGACGCGCAAGCCGCCCTGCGCTTCGCGCCCGGCAGCGACGGGCTGGAGCTTTCGGCAGACAATCGGGTCGAGGGCTTGCGGCTTTCCACGGACCCCGATCGGCGCGCCATTTTCAACGACACCCGTGTCGACGGATTCGGTCGGCTCGAGCTGCATGATCTGCGCATTGCGGGCGTCGTGCAGCTGCTGGCCCGCGACAGCGTGACTGGCGGCCATGTCGAAGCACACGATATCGACATTTCGGCTGCGGACGCCCGTGGCTATGAAGAGCGCCCGAAGGGATACGGCGTCGAAGTCGTTCCGGGTGTCTTCACGCTCTGGAATCAGCGCGAAGACCGCGGCGTGGTCATCACAGCGGACCTCAGCGGGCTTTCGGCGGGCCGTGCCGGTGCGCCGGTTCGCGGCAGCGGCATCTTCGTTGGCGGCGCCGGAGAGACGGGCGGACGTGTCGTCGCGCATCGGCTGGAGACGGGCGCCGTCCACAGCGATGGCGGCATCGCGCCCGGCACGCCGGATCGCATCACCGGCGGCGTGTTCGTCGTGTCGGGCGCATGCGTCGCCAGCGTGCACAACCACGGCCCGGTGACGACCTACGGTCCGAATGACATGGTGCTCGACAACTGGGGCGCCGTCGATCGCTGGATCGTCGACGGGAAAGTCACGTCCTATGGGCCGAGCGGCATCGGCTTCGTGAATTTCGGCTCCCTCGAGCGGCTCGAAGTCAACGCGTTGATCGAGACGTTCGGCCAGGGATCGCGCGGCTTCAATGTCTACACGGGCACCGTGCGGTCTGCGGAATTCGAGCGCGTCGTCACGCATGCCGATGGCGCAGTGGGCATCCAGATCAGCCAGCCCGTCGGCGAGATCGCCGTCCGCCGCGGCATCGAGACGTGGGGCGGGACGGGCGACTCACTGGTCAAGGGCGTCGTTGTCCGGCTTGCGGCGACGGCGCTCAGCATCAAGCCCGGAGGATCGGCGCGCAGGATCGCGATCGCCGGCGGCCTGATCACGCATGGCGAAGGCGTCAATCCGCTGGAGCTGCATGGCGCAATCGATGCGCTCGAGGTCAGCGGTGGATTGACGGCGGCCGGCGGCGGATTCGCCACCATCTAGCACTGAACGTTGACGCGACAACCAGGGAACGCAATGGACCACACGACAACATCCGGTATGGCGGACGATGTCCGTTCGCGGCGCGAGTTTCTGCGGGCTGGCTCGGCCTCGGCACTCATGCTTGCCTTGTCCGGCCCGGCGCTGGCCGGGGGGGGAAAGACCAGGGCCGAAGTGGAGGGGGCCGGCTCGCCACGGCCGGGCGGTCCGCTCCAGTCCGCGGGGGCCCTCGAGTTCGGGCCCGGCAATGTCCTCTTCGTCGGCGACATCACGGGCGCGGCCGTTCATGCGTTTGCGCTGAGGGAGTCGGACGTAACCTCTCAGGCCGACGTGGAGATGGGGAATTTTCATAACTTCGAAGGCCGCGATCTGGTCGTGGGTGTGGATCAGAAGCTTGCTGCGCTCTTCGGCACGACGGTCGGCAATATTGTCATTAACGATATGGCGGTCCATCAGCCGTCGCGGCAGATCTTCATGTCGGTCGAACGCGGCAGTGGACCAGGCGCCATGGCGGCGATCGTGAAGGTCGATCACGGCAAGCTCGAGTTGCTCGAACTCGACGGGATTGCGCACTCAAAAATGGCCATTCCAAACGAGCCGGACCAGAAGGCGATGCTGGAGTTCGAGCCCCAACAGGTCTATGCGATCACGGACGTCAAGTACTACAACGGCGAGGTTTTCGTGACGGGAATCTCGAATCAGCGCTTTGCATCGACGCTGTATCGCATCCCATACCCGTTCAGTTCCCGGCTGTCGACGAGCACCGTCGAAATCTGGCACCCGACGCACGGAGAGTTCGAAACGCGCGCCCCGATCGTGCGGCAACTGATCCGGGAGATGGATGGAAAACCGTACCTGTTTGCGGTGTACGGTTGCACGCCGCTCGTTCGCTTCCGCCTGGATGATTTGAAGGATGGCGCGCATGTGCGTGGGGACACGATCGGCGAGCTGGGCTATGGGTCGAATCCGCTGGATATGCTGACTTATACCGATCCGACCGACCATAAGGACTACTTGCTGGTGACCATCGATGTGCGCAGCGCGTCGCGTATCGAAGCTGCGGAGTTGACGACCGCGAAACCCGAGCCGACCGGTGGCCCCATCGACTTCGGGCCGGGCGGCCTCGGGCGCACGCAGCGCGATCTGCCGATCCGGGCGGAACATATCGCGATTCTCGATCCACGGTGGGCAGCCGTCATCTGGCGGCATCCGAAGACGTCCTGGCGACTGGACATCGGTACGCTGATGGTTCCGTACTTCTTCGACCGCAGATTGGGAATGGCGGAAATGAATTGGCCGAATGGTCCCGATCCGTTCCACTACCGCGAACATCGCAA
Source organism: Paraburkholderia sp. EG286B (assembly GCF_040965655.1). Classification (NCBI taxonomy): domain Bacteria; kingdom Pseudomonadati; phylum Pseudomonadota; class Betaproteobacteria; order Burkholderiales; family Burkholderiaceae; genus Paraburkholderia; species Paraburkholderia sp. EG286B. The sequence continues at coordinate 320,356 of NZ_JBFRCF010000005.1, forward strand.
CGAGATCGACCACGCGTAGCCGGTGGGCAGATCGCACAACGAGACTGCGTGAGGATACCGATGACGCTCCAGCCAACATTGCGGGTCGAGCACGAGACACGGCCGGGCGGGGTAGCTTGCGTCGGCGTGCGCAACCTCGATGCGGATCTCGTCGAGTTTCTCGTCGAACACCAGGGAACGGCCCGCCAGTTGCGATCCGTGCTGCGTGTGAACGTCATCGATGCAGCCATGCCGGGCGGCGACGAACTTCCCGACGTGGCCGGCCGCTATCAGCTTCTGGAGGCCGGGGTGCGATTCATTCCGCGTTTTCCGTTCGAACCGGGCCGTCGCTATCGGGCAAGCTTCGATCCGCGGCCGCTCGGCCGGCCTGAGTACGCGGACGTGCTGACGCTCGAATTCTCGCTACCGAACCCGATCGGCGCCGACCCGGCTTCGGTGACGGGTGTCTTTCCCTCCGCCGATGTGCTGCCGGAAAACCTGCTTCGCTTCTACGTTTGCTTTTCCAGCCCGATGCGGCGTGGCGGTGCTGAGGCGCAGATCCGCCTCATCGGCCCCGATGGACGGCCTGCACGCGACGTGCTCTATCGGTCAGCGGTAGAGCTTTGGGACAGGAGCATGCGATGCCTGACGGTTCTGCTTGATCCGGGCAGGCTGAAACGCTGGGTAGGCCCCAATCGGGAACTGGGCCCGCCGCTGACGATGGGGCAACGCTACGCACTGGCCATCGGCTCGGCAATGCTCGACTCGTCCGGTCGTCCGCTACGGCAGAATTTCTACAAGCCTTTCGTTGTCGGGCAGGCGGTTCGCGAGCCCATTGCGGTCGCGCATTGGACAGTGCTGCCGCCTGCGGTGCAGAGTTGTCAACCGCTGGAGATCGTGTTTCCCAAGCCGCTGGACTGGGCGTTGCTCCGGCGTGCGATTACGGTCGTGGGGGACGACGAACGGCCGCTATCAGGGCGCGTCGCGATCGAACGGGGCGAAGGACGCTGGACCTTTACGCCGGCTTCGCCCTGGACGGCGACGCGGCCCGTCATTCGTGTCGCGCCGGACCTTGAAGACGTCTGCGGCAACAACCTGTTCGAGGCGTTTGACGGGCCGCTGCGAGCGCAGCGCGAATCGAGCGTCGAACGCACCCACCGCACGATTCGCTTGGAACTCGCACAAGCGGCGAGTTCCGCGTAACGAGCGTGGAGACAACCGTTCGCCTTCCTCGCTCACCACGGAATCGTCTGATTTTCCCAGCGGGTGAATGTCCCCGACGGGCCGTTCGGTCCCAGCAGAATGACGCGCACCGCTTCGCGCGCACCTTCCTCGACGGTCTCCGTGCCCGTATAGCCGTTCAGGTTCGTGCGGGTGTAGCCCGGCGAGACGGCGTTGACCCTGATGGCCTCCGGCTCCAGCTCGATCGCCATCGCAACGGTCAATGCGTTGAGCGCCGTCTTGGACGCGGGGTAGACCGGACCGAAGATCGAGCGCCATTGGAACGCAGGGTCCGAGTTCGTCGTGAGCGACCCAACGCCACTCGACACGTTGAGGATGCAAGCGGCCGTCGATTTGCGCAGGAGCGGCAGCATCGCCTGATAAACGGCCAGCACGCCGAACACGTTGGTGTCCCACACCGCGCGCATTTCATCGAGAGAGACATTGCTCGGGCGGGTAGTTTTCGCGAAGTCCTCGACGGACTGGCCGGGCTGCCGGTTCGTGCTCGAAATCGCGGCGTTGTTGACGAGCACGTCGAGGCGGCCATGCTCGTCGCGAATACGCTGCGCGGCGGCAGCGATCGAAGCCTGGTCCGTCACATCGAGCTGGAGCGCACGCGCGTTCGGCCCAATCTCCTTCGCCGCGGCCTCACCGCGTTCGAGATTGCGCGATCCGACGAGCACCGTGAGGCCGTGTGACGCGAGATCCTTCGCGATCTGCAGACCGATTCCCTGATTGGCCCCGGTGATGAGGGCGATGGCATTGTCCTGCATGCAAATCTCCTGATGTTGATTAGCTCACCTCGGCTGCCCATGCTTCGGCATCGGCGCCGGCGGGAATGCGCATCGGAGTCGAAGGGTCGGTCGCCGCGCGCCATACGGCCTCGGCGACGTCCTGGGCCCGGGTGAGGGGGGACGCCGTGTCCTCCAGATGCGCCAGGACTTGTTTGACGAGACCGGCGTAGGCCTCGTTGTCGAAGCCGTGGATGTGGGCACGCGCGTTATCGCCAAAGCGTGTCTCCAGTGAGCGGCCCGGCAGCACGAGGCGTACCCGCACGCCGAACGGCTCGAGTTCCAGCGCCATCGACTCGGTGAACGCGTTCACCGCCGCCTGGCTCGCGCGGTACGCGCCGATCAGCGGCAGCGCCTTCAACGTCACACTCGACGTCACGTTCACGACGACGCCCGCCTTGCGCTCGCGGAACTGGGGCAGCACGGCCTGCGTCACCGCGATCGTGCCGAACGTGTTGGTCTCGAAGACCTCGCGCACGGCCTCGATCGGAACCAGTTCAGCCGGGGAAGCCGCGCCGTAGCCCGCATTGTTGACGAGGACGTCGATCGGGCCCGCGGCCATGACGGCCTCGCGTATGCTCTCCGGCTTCGTGACGTCGAGCGCGAGCACGCGCAGGCGTTCCGAAGGCGGCAGCACGTCGTCACGTGGCGTGCGCATCGTGGCGACGACCCGCCAGTCACGGGCCAGAAAGTAGCGGGCGATCTCGAGCCCGAATCCGGAAGAGCAGCCGGTGATCAGCACGGTTTGCATGGAATCTCCTTTGGCAAGGTTTGCGTGTGTCCATACGATAGATCGCGCAGACCGTACTTGCTACAATCAAAGATCCGAATTTCGTTTGCAGGAGTCCGGCCATGATCGATCCGTTGGCTGAAGTCGTGACGCTGCTGCAGTCGAGCGCGCGGTTCTCCAAACTCGTCCTCGGCGCCGGCCCCTGGCGCATCAGTCGTTCGGGTGCGGGCGAGCCGTTCTATTGCGTCATCCTCGACGGCGGGTGCTGCATCACGATCGACGATCACGCGCCGCTCGAACTCGTGGCCGGCGACTTCGTCCTGATTCCCGCGTCCTATGGCATCGAGGTGAGCAGCCTCGAGCCTCCGCCGCCGGACGTCGAGCCCGTGACGCCCGTCGCGCTGGGCAACAACGAATTCAGGATCGGCGCTGCGGACCACCCGGTCGACTCGCGCATGGTGGCGGGCCACTGCAGCTTCGGATCCCCGGATTCGTCCCTGCTGGTTTCGCTGCTGCCGCAACTCGTGCATGTCCGCGGCGAGGAGCGGCTGGCCACACTCGTCAAACTCGTGCGCGAGGAGTCGAGAGCGCAGCGGCCTGCGCGCGAAGTCGTGCTCTCCCGCCTGCTGGAAGTGCTCCTCATCGAAGCACTGCGATCCACGGCGGGAACGTATGCGCCACCGGGGCTCGTGCGCGGGCTCTCCGACAGCCGCCTCGCGGCCGCTATCCGGGAGATGCACGAGCACCCGACGAAGCCATGGACGGTTGCGGCGCTCGCGAAGGAGGCCGCGCTCTCGCGTTCGACGTTTTTCGAGCGCTTCAGCCGCGCGGTCGGCGTCGCGCCGATGGAATACCTGCTGACCTGGCGCATGGCGCTCGCGAAGGATCTGTTGCGTCGCAATCACGGCCGCATCGCCGAGATTGCGCAACTTGTGGGCTACAGTTCGGCCAGCACGTTCAGCGTTGCCTTTACGCGGCACGTCGGCCGGCCGCCCACGCAGTACGCGCGTGAGGAGCAGATGGCCCCGGATGGCGCGTAAGCAGGCGCAAGCGGGTTGCCGGCAGGGCTTGGGGCGCGCGCACTGCGAAGATCAACCCGGTCGCCTCTCGGAAGCCGGATCGGTAATGAGTCGCGTGCTGCGTCGGTAGGTGACGTAGGCCCAGAGCCAATCCAGCATGACCTTCGCCCTGTTCGGCCCTCCGGTGAGAAACGCGATATGTGCGGCGCCCCAGAACCACCAAGCCGGCGCACCCCACATGCGGATGGGGCCGATTTCCGCTACCGCGGCCTGACGCCCGATCGTTGCCAGGCTGCCGAAATGTCGGTATCGAAACGGCGGCGGACGACGGCGACCCGCAAGCTGTGCGTCGATCACGCGCGCGGCATATCTTCCCTGCTGTTTGGCGGCAGGCGCCAACCCCGGCACCGCTGCTCCGTTCCAGCCCAGACTCGCAGCGGCGTCGCCAATCGCATAGATGCCTTCAGCTGCCGCAACGGAGAGGTCGTCGTTCACCTTGATACGTCCGGACGCGTCTTCTGGCTGGTTTAGCCATCTGGCGACCGGAGACGCTGCCACTCCGGCAGCCCACAGGATGGTGCGGGAGGCAATGCGATCCTTGCCGAGGTCGGCGCCCTCCTGATCGACGCCCAGCACCCGGGTATCGAGGTAGATCGTGACCCCCAGCTTGCGAAGGGAACGTTCCGCGGCGGCAGACAAGGAAGGCGGGAACGTCGGCAGAACGCGGGGACCGGCATGAACCAGAATGACGCGCGAGGTCGACGGATCGATCGTGCGATATTCCTGATCCATCCCATGGTGCGCCAGTTCCGCGATGGCGCCGGCTAGCTCGATGCCCGTCGGTCCTCCGCCGACGATGATGAACGTCAGCCACGCGGCACGGGCTGCTTCGTCGGCGGCCGTTTCCGCTTCTTCAAATGCACGTAGCAGACGGCTCCTGATCGAGGTCGCGTCCTCGATGCTCTTGAGCCCGGGCGCGTACGGTGCCCAGTGATCGTTGCCGAAGTAACTGTGACGCGCGCCGGTCGCGAGTACGAGATAGTCGAATTTCAGGCTGGCTGCGCCGATCAGCACTTCGCGGGTGGCGGTGTCGATGCCTGTGACGCTTCCCAGACGGACCTGGACGTTTCGCTGTCCACGAAAGAGGCTTCGGATCGGCGTCGCGATTTCGCCGGGCGACAATGCCGCTGTGGCGATCTGATAGAGCAGAGGCTGAAACAGATGATGATTGCGCTGGTCGATGAGGGTGATGCGGCAGCGCGAATTGCGCAGGCCGCGAACGGTCTCGATCCCGCCAAAGCCACCGCCGACCACGACGACATGTGGACATTCATTGAGCGTGCCTTCTTCTTTCTCCGGGCGGTCGAGCACCCAGCGAGCGAGCCAATGATCCACCGAGATGACGCCGGGCCCCGTGGCGACGAACATCAGCAGCAGAAGCAGCATGGCCAGCCGGTCGTCCATGGACATGGCGATGCCGGCGAGCGGAACCATGGCGGCATAGATGAGCATCGCGGGCCGCGTCATGCAGCCGAAGGCGATGCTCAATGCGAGCAGCGCAGCGATCCATGAGGGGTACGCGAACAGTGCCGCGAGATCTTGATGGGCAGCCTGCCCGAAAAGGGAAGGCGTCAATGCGGAAGCGAGACTGAGCGACGCCGCTATGCCTGCGCGCGAGACGAGCAGGAGCACAGGGGACACATACCGTTCGATCAGCGCATAGCATTTCCTGACCTGTCGGGCCGGGCCAAGTGGCGCCCACGCCAGGCCTCGCGCCAACATCGCGTCGAGGGAGAAGGTTCCCGGACCCAGCACGACCAGCCACGCGAGCAAAACAAGCGTTGTGCCGCCCGGACCGAGGGCGATCGATCCGTAGCCGCCAACGAGCAACACGAGCGCGATGGGCCGGGTCAGCAGGCCAGCGGTGAGCAGGAGCGGCACGATACCGTGCAGTGCTGCCTCCACGCTGGACGGCGCATGTAATCCGGCGCCGGTTGAGCCGCCCGGATTGCCTTGCGCCATGGCCATGATCTGATGCACGAGCACGACCTGCCCGAACCAGACGCGAGTGGCAAGCAGCAGCCACGGCATGCAAAGCGCGCGTACTGTGGGCGCGAAGCGGACCAGGGGTTTGAAGGCGTTCCAGAACATACGGCACCCTTTCGAGCGAACCATCACGGCGCATGCGGCGTCGACGCGAATCTCACCAGCGCAGACAACGCGGCGCCACGGCCGAGCCGACTACGGTCGTGATGACGATGGCGAGCACGTACCAGACTCCCCAGAACGGGACCGCCATCTCCGAGCAATACAGCGAGTACACGAGCAATCCCTGCGCGCCGGCCAGCAGACCCGCGCCTGCGCCGGCCAGGGCGAGGCGCGTCGGCGCGAGCTGCTTCATCGCGCGCAATATCGCAGCGAGCGAGGGCAGCGAGAGCAGCACGACGTTCGCCGTCGCCGTGCGCCATGTCGTGCCGAGCATCAACTCGAGCCGGTAGCCCGGCGGCGTCGCCAGCAGAACGCAGCCGGCGGCGAGCAGCATGGAGGCCACCGGCAGCGCCGCCGCGAGCCCGGCGAGCCTCAGGCGCGCGCCGGGGCGGCCCAGCCGCTCGGCGAGCGCCACGGCCGCGGCGATGATCGCGAGCGGGAACGCGAGGCGCACCCAGAACATCGTCGTGAGGATCAGTTCGGGCATGTCGCTGCGCACGCCGTACAGCGCAACCAGCAGGGCCGCGCTGCCGGCGAGACCGTGCAGCAGCGCGCGCGTGAGCAGCCTCGGAACGGCGTTGCGCTCGATGGGCGACACGTCGCTCGCGAGCCGGGTGACCAGCTCTCGCGTTTTCATGACCGGTACGCGCGGTCTCCGAGCAGGTAGTCGATCGATATCACGCCGGGGCCCCAGGCGGCGATGCCGAGCGCCATGGCGGCCCATGTGATGTGGATCGGCCAGCCGTCCGGCACCGTCAGCTCGATGATGCAGGTCATCAGCAGCAATCCGGCGGCTGCGAAGCGCGTGCCGAACCCGAGCACGAGCAGCACCGGGAAACCGACCTCGCCGCACGCGGAGAGGAACGCGAAGAGGGCCGGCGCCGGAAACGGATACGGGCCGCCGGGCAGATGGAGCCTGAATTCGTCGGTGAAGAGATCGATGGCCGTGTCGTTGAGCTGCAGGAAACCGTGCCACTTGAGAATGCCCGATTTCCAGAAAGGCACGGCCAGCGCAATGCGCAGCACGAGCTGCACGAACGACGGTTGGGCGAGCCGTTCGATGAAGCGCCGGGCGCAGCCGATCGCGTGCGCGACGTTGCCCGCGAAAGACGGTCTGGAGTCCTGTCGAGTTTGCATGATGGTCACGCTCCTGGTTGAACGGCGGCGAACACGCCGGCCGAAATCATCGCGGCCAGGCTGGCCGGCAGGTCGAAGGCCTCGCTCTCCTCGAAGGCTGCCTGCGCGGCGGCGCCGAGCGGCATGCCCTCGATGAGAGCGAGCAGAAACGCAGCGCCGCCCGCAGGCAGGCGCGAGACAATCACGTCGTAATCGGGCCGCGTGACGAGCGCGTCTTCCGCATCGCTCGAATGCAGCGCGGTGACCGGGCCGGGCGCCCGGTTCATCGCGAAGATCGCGACGGCAGGGTAGCGCGAGCGCACGATGCGCGCGGCCGGATGCGGGACAAAGCGCAGCTGCGCGAGCGAATCCGCATCGATGCCCGCGAATGCGTCGGCCGCAAGCGGTGCGGCGTCCCGGGCGTGCCAGGCGTCGAGCCACGCGCGCTCGATGCGTGCCGTATCCGCAAGCCACGGCATGTCACGCGCGTACTCCCAGCTTTCGATGAACGACGGAAAGTCGCGTCCGTACTCGAACAGGAGCGGCGAAGCCGGCGGCGCGGCGCGCACGTGACAGCGCGCCATCGCACGGAAGAACTCGACGCCCGTGATGCGCTGCACGGCGGGATAGATCGCGGCCAGCGCATCGATGAGGCTGACCGTGACGTTGTTGCGATAGACGTTGTAGCGCTTGACGACACCCTTGCCGTGCGCCGCCACGACACCGTTCGGTGCGGCGAGGTCGGGGTTCGTCAGTCCCGGCGCGAAGGCCGTCGCGTAGTCGCTCGTGGCTTGTTCAGGCTTCATGGCCGGTGCGCTCCAGGAGGGATGTATCGGACTCCGATGCATTGTCGAGAAAAAGTTCGGAGACGATGCGCCGGGCCGCCAACGCTTGCGCGCGCAGTTCGGGCCACGCAGGCAACTGGCTGTCCCATTCGATCAGTGTCGGTATGGGCCCGGTGCGCGCGACCACGTCGCGGTAGAGCGCCCAGACCGGATCGGAGACGGCGCGGTCGTGGCTGTCGATCAGCAGTGGCGCGTGCTCGTCGTCGTGCTGCTCGCTGTAGCCGGCCAGGTGAATCTCGCCGACGTATTCGAGAGGAAAATCCGCGAGATACGCGCGTGCCGCATAACCGTGATTGGTCGCCGAAACGAAAACGTTGTTGACGTCGAGCAGCAGCCCGCAGCCCGTGCGCTGCGCGACCGCATGGATGAATTCCGTTTCGCTCATCGTCGACGCGGCGAACGCCACGTACGTCGACGGATTCTCGAGCAGCATCGGACGTCCAATGGCTGCCTGCATCTCATCGATGTGTTCGCAGACCTTATCGAGGGTCGCCTTCGTATAAGGCAGGGGCAGCAGATCGTTGAAGAACGTGCCGCCGTGCGAAGACCACGCGAGGTGTTCGGAAACGACTGCGGGTTCGTAGCGCGCGACCAGCTCGCCAAAGCGCGCGAGATGGCCGGCGTCGAGGCGGTCCGGTCCGCCGATCGACATGCACACACCGTGCAGCGAGACCGGATAGCGCTCGCGGATCGCGTGCAATGCGCGGTGCGGCGGCCCGCCAGCGCCCATATAGTTCTCGGCGTGCACCTCGAAGAAGCCGTCCTGCAGTCCGTCTTCGAGAATCGCCGCGAGATGCTCATGCCTGAAGCTCGTGCCTACGAGCGCAGCCGCGCCGGGCGCCGTGCGAAAGGGGCGGCCGGACCTCGCCGCTGATTGCATGGAAGTGTTCATGACCGTCCCCTCTCGTGGTCGTAGCGATCAGGACTTGATCGGCGTGAGCGAGCCGTGGCCACCGCCGGGCACGACGATGCTCGCGCAGGTGCCGCCCTGAACGAACTTCCACGAGTTGCCCTGGAAGTCGACCGTCGAGGTCCCCTGACAGGTCGTGCCGGGACCGGCGGCGCAGTCGTTTTGCCCCTTCAGCGCGACGCCGAAGCACTTCTCCTTGTGAGCGGCGACGGCGGCGCTCATCTCTTCCTTCGTGAGCGGTGCGGCATGCGCGACTGAAGCCAGCAGGCTGGCAACGGCACCTGCAAGCAGGGCGGAACTAACAGTGGTCTTTGCGGACATGGACGTTCTCCAGTGATTGAGATTTGAGGTATCCGTCGCGGATACACCAGCTAATTCGCGCGACGCTGGAGGCCGGTTACACCGGTCGATTTTTTTTGCGTGAAGATATTCGAAGGGAGAGGGGGGAGCTTGCGAGCGCAAAAAAAAGCGCTTCCGGCTGTAACCGGAAGGCCTGAACGAACGAACTAACGCGCGATGTCGATCGCGGCGGTAAAACTTCTATGCGCTAGCGCGACGACTACTGTCCGAGCATGGAGAGCGCCTCACGCACCGGCGCGAGGGAGACGGCAACGATTCCGCCGAGCGGCGTGTTCATTTCCAGGATCAGAAAGATGGCGATGGAGGTGGATATCGCGCCCAGAAAGAACGTGACGACGACAGTCGCGTTGGGTGAGGTGAACAGCCCGAACGAGCCGAAGATGATGCACAGCCACAACACGAGCGTCAGCAGTAGCGGCATCGGGGTCGAGCCTGCCGCCTGCAGCAGCGCAAGTTCGCGCATCGCCAGCACGTCGCCGGCGATCTGAATGGCGCGCGACTGCAGCCGGCGTTGCGTTTCGCTGGTCGGCGACAGTTCCGCCAGCTTGCGTTGAATATTTTCCCCGCGTTTGAGCTCCTCGGGGCTGCGCATGCCCGACAGCTGAGCCGGATCGCCGGAACTGATCTTCTGGATGCCGGTGGCGAGGCCCTGCTTCAGCAAGGCCCGGATCTCCTGCGTCTCCGGACCGTACTGGGCCAGTGTGCGATCGAGCAGAATGATGTCGGTGGCGTCGCGTACGACCGCGGCGTTCGCGGCATCGAACGAGCTTTTCGCCGACGAGATCAGCAGCCCGAGCACCAATGCGGCCATGGTGGCGATCAATCCAATCGTCAGCTTAATGACGCTGACCGATTCGTCGCCGAGATGGCGCTCCGGCAGCCTGGTGTGCAGATACAGGCCGAGCAGGGCGCTGGTGAACACGCAGGCAAACACAATGACCGCAATGCCGAGATGGTGCATTGTTCGACTCTCCGTTTTCGCGTGCAGGCGCGGTTGCTTTCGCTGGATGCCTGAACGACTATCTTCTATTACACGCCATGTAATTGGCGAGGCTGCGGCGCATCACTACTCTTCGCTTGTCGTGTCATCGCCCCTTGATGCACGTGTCCACCTCCCAAGGAAATATCATGGCTAACTTCCCCGTATATACACTCGAATCGGCACCGGAAGGCTCGAAACCGGCATTTCGAGGTCTTGCCGAAGCATTCGGCATGGTCCCCAACATTGCCGGCGCAATTGCCGGTTCGCCAAAGCTGATCAATGGCCTGACCGCCGTGTTTCAGCAGGTTCACGGCGGCAGCTTTACGGAGGCACAGGTTCAGACCCTGTTGCTCACGAATGCCGTCACCAATGGCAGCACCTGGCCCGTCGCCTTCCACACCTTCCTCGCACTCAAGGAAGGGCTCAGCGAAGCCGACGTGCATGCCATTCGCGCCCGTCGTCTGCCGGCCGACGCGAAGCTGGCGGCGCTCTCGCATCTCGCGCGCACGTTGATCGACAAGCGTGGCCGTCTCGACGACGAGGATGTTGCGTCCTTCACGGCCGCCGGCTTTGCTCCGGCTCTGGTGCTCGAGGTCATCCTGGTTGTCGCTGCGTCGACGATGACGAACTATACCGGCAGCGTTGCCAACCCGCCGCTCGAGGAGATGTTCCAGCAGTACGCGTGGCAGGGTTAAGGACCGGGCGTTGATGCGCCAGAGAGGGGGCGGAAGTCGACTGTCCGCCTCCTCGCTGGTCACGCCCGGTGTTCTGCATTCCAAACGGAGACGGATATGACGATTCCTCTGGACGTTCACCTGAAACTTGGCGGGATCATCTTCCCGAACATGGACCAGTGCGATTTCACCGGACCTTTCGAGGCCCTGGCGCGAGTGCCGAATTCGTCATTCATGACGCTCTGGAAGGACAAGAACCCGGTTCGCGATCTGGCTGGCATGCGGTTGCTCGCCGACACCACGTTCGAAGAGGCGCCGCAGCTCGATGTCCTCCTCGTGCCGGGCGGACACGGCCAGGAGGCCTTGATGCACGACGAAACCGTTCTGTCGTTCATCCGCAGCCAGGCAGCCGGCGCGCGCTACGTCTTTTCGGTCTGTACCGGCGCGCTGCTCTGCGGTGCGGCTGGCCTGCTGCATGGCAAGCATGCCACGACGCACTGGACGGCAATGGACGTCCTCCCGCTCTATGGCGCGATTCCCAGCGGCGAGCGTGTGGTGATCGACGGGCAGATGATCAGCGCGGGCGGCGTGACGTCGGGAATCGATGGCTCCCTGATCGTGGTCTCGCTGCTGCGGGGAGAGACGGTCGCCCAGGAGCTGCAACTGTATATGGCTTATGACCCGCAGCCACCGTTCCAGTCCGGCTCTCCTGAAAAGGCACCGGCGCACATCCTGGCAACGGTGACCGAACGGGCGCAAGCCATTACCGAAAGGCGGATGTCTACCGGACCCGTCTACCAGGACCGAATGCGCATGTCTGGAAGATGAGGCAGGCGCGGAATAGTGTCCGCCCGCAAGGTGTTCTGTTGACGCAAAGAAGATTCGCGCAGCGAAGCAAAGCCATCGAGACCCTTGGTCATCTGAGAAAGGAGGCAAGACAATGGAAACGCAATCGGGCACCTTGACGTCTGAAACCGGGAACGCATCCGCCGCTTCCCCGCAAAAGCTGCTGCAGCTGGCCATGGGTTTCTGGGCCTCGAAGACGCTGCTGTCCGCAGTCGAACTCGACCTGTTCACCGTTCTGGGCAGAGGGCCGCGCACAGCAACACAACTGATGGACCAAATGCAGTTGCATCCGAGATCGGCAGACGATTTTCTCGACGCACTGGTCGCGCTAGGGGTCCTGGATCGAGACGAGGGTCTATACCGGAATACCCCTGAGACCGGTGCATTTCTGGACAGAGCGAGGCCGGGTTGTATCGCCGGATTTTTGCTCATGGCCAACAACCGCTTATATCCGTTCTGGGGCTCGCTGACCGAGGCGTTGCGCACGGGGCTGCCGCAGAACGAAGCAAAGCAAGGCGGCGACCCGTTCGAGGCAATCTATCGCGACGAACGCGGGCTCCGTGAGTTTCTGGGCGCAATGAGCGGTGTCAGCCTGGATCTGGCGAAGGAGATTGCGCAAAAATTTCCCTGGCAGAACTATCGCTCGGTCGTCGATGTCGGCACCGCGCAGGGCGCCCTCGTGGCGGAGATTGCGCGTACGCACGAGCATCTTGCAGGAATTGGGTTCGATCTGCCCGCGGTCGCTCCGGTGTTCAACGACTACATCGCGGCGAACGCGCTACAGGATCGAATCCGCTTTCATCCGGGCGACTTCTTCAAGGACGCATTGCCTTCCGCCGACGTCCTCGTGATGGGACACATTCTTCACGACTGGAATCTCGAACAGAAGCGCGAATTGCTCGCGAGGAGTTATCGGGCGTTGCCCGCCGGCGGATGTCTGATCGTCTATGACGCGATGATCGACGACGAGCGCAGGCACAATGCGTTCGGCTTGCTGATGAGTCTGAACATGCTGATCGAGACGCCCGGCGGTTTCGACTATACCGCCAGGCAGTGCCGCGAATGGATGACCGAGGCGGGCTTTCGGGAGATCAGAGTCGAACCGCTGGGCGGGCAGAACGCGATGGTGATTGGCGTCCGCTAGCGGTCGAGATGTGACAGCATGGGCGGCAGGTAACGTGTGCCTGCGGTCTGGTGTCCGGCAAGGAAACTCCGGATGCGATCCAGTTCCGCAGGCGTCAGACGAACTGAGGCTGCGCTCACGTTTTCCTCGAGGTATTTGCGCCGCTTGGTGCCGGGGATCGGGACCAGATCGTCACCTTGCGCGAGCAGCCACGCGAGCGCGAGCTGGCCCGGTGTCACGGACTTCTCGTCGGCAAAGGCCTTGATGAAATCTGCGAGCTTGACGTTCGTATCGAAGTTGCTGCCCTGGATGCGCGGATCGTTGGCGGCCCGCCAGTCGTCGGCGGGAAGGTCCTCCGCCCGCGTGGCGTTGCCGGTCAGGAAGCCCCGGCCAAGCGGACTGTAGGGCACAAAGCCGATACCCAGTTCGCGCAGGGCCGGCAACACCTTGTCTTCGACGCCGCGCTCAAAGAGCGAATACTCGCTTTGCACGGCCGAGACGGGTTGCACGGCATGGGCGCGCCGGATGGTATCGACGCTCGCTTCCGACAAGCCGAAATAGCGAACCTTGCCCGCGGCGATCGCATCCTTGACCGCGCCCGCCACATCCTCGATCGGTACGGCGGGATCCACGCGATGCTGGTAGAGCAGATCGATGTGACCGGTCTGCAACCGGGCCAGCGACGCGTCGATCACCGCCTTGATATGCTCGGGGCGGCTGTCGAGGCCGCGTACTCCGTTGTCGATCTTGAAGCCGAATTTCGTTGCGATCGTCACCGCGTGACGACGCCCTTTCAGCGCGCGTCCGAGCAGTTCCTCGTTGGCGAAAGGACCATAGATCTCCGCGGTATCGAGGAATGTGCAACCCAGTTCGATCGCCCGATGGATCGTGGCGATCGACTCGGCGTCATCGGGTGTGCCGTACGCGTAGGACATCCCCATGCATCCCAGCCCGATCTCCGAAACGACGAGTCCTTCACGTCCAAGCTTGCGCGTGTTCAGCATATTGCCCTCCTGTGATGGCTAGCTACCTAGAATGGCACGCGCGTCGGAGACGTGTTAGCACGATACTCTTGATTCCTTGCACGATTCTTCGATGGCTGTTTCAGTGGGCGGCAATACGCCCGGCGGTCATCGCACGCTGCAACCTTTGCTAACGTACAACACGCATGCGCGCCTGTTGCTGCCCCGGGGGAGCACCGAATCAACCTGCGGCATTACATCGCGTTTGCATCTTCCCAGCGGCATTTCTCGTCCAGTCCAGATAAGATGCATTTCAAATGAATGTATTGGCGAGAGCGATCATGACCGTCTTTCGAATCGAAGAACCCACCCCCGCGGCCCGCGGCGGTTTCGCGCTGTGGGCGCTCGGCTTCCGGCCGTTCTACCTTGGTGGCGCGCTCTTTGGCGGCGCGGCGCTGCTGGCCTGGATGGCCGCGTATGCCGGTCATCCGTTGCCGGGTTTCAGTTCGTACTTGCCCGGCATGTTCTGGCACGCCCACGAAATGATTTTCGGCTTCGGCGCAGCGATCGTGGCGGGCTTTTTGCTGACCGCCGTGCGCGCGTGGACGTCGGTCACGCCGGCGCAGGGCAAGTCGCTGGCGGCGCTGTGGCTGCTGTGGCTCGCCGGGCGCATCACCGTTGCCTACGCACCGTCTGGCGTCGCCGCCGTGGTCGACAGCCTCTTTCTCCCCGCCTGCGCGCTCGTGCTGCTGCGCGTGCTCATCGGCGCAAAGAACAGCCACAACATCTTCTTGCCGGTCGCGCTCGGCATGCTCGCCGCGCTCAACGTAGCATTTCATCTTTCGATGCTGGCCGGCCGCGCGGACTGGACGCTGCACAGCGCGTATCTCGCCGTGGGCATGCTGGTGCTGTTCATCACGATCATCGGCGGGCGCATCATCCCGTCGTTCACGGCCAATGCCGTGCCCAACTACGCGGCGCAGCGCTGGAACGCGATCGAGCGCGCGGTGATGCCGCTCAGCGCGCTGGCGTTCGTGCTCGACGCCGCGCTCGGCTCCGGCGTGCTCGTGGCGATCGCCGCGTTCGCGGCGGCGTGCGCACAAGGCGTGCGGATCTGCGGGTGGCGTTCGTGGCGCGTCGGCAACCGCCCGATCCTGACTATCCTGCACGTCGCCTATGCCTGGATACCCGTCGGTTTCGTGCTGCTCGGGCTCGCCGCAATGGGTTCAGTCGCGCACACGCTCGCCATTCACGCGTTCACGGTGGGCGCGATCGGCTGCGCGATCATGGCGATGATCACACGCACGGCGCGCGGACATACGGGCCGCAAGCTGGTGGCGGGCGGCTTCGATACCGCCTGCTATGTGTTGCTCGTGCTCGCCGCGCTGATTCGCGTGGTGGGACCCTGGCTCGCGCCGCAGTGGCTCACATTCTGGATCGAAGCGTCGGGCGCATGCTGGGTCGTTGCGTTCGCGGCTTACTGTTATCGCTACGCGGGCTGGCTCGTTGCGCCGCGTGTCGATGGTAAGGAGGGCTGATCCATCGGCCTTGCACACGGCGTATCGCGCGAGTATGTTGGCTGCGAGGGCCGCACGCGCGTAACGCCTTGGGTCCGCCGATGAAGGAGGGTGTGCAATGCATCACTCTGTTCAGATCGCAGGCGCGGCCTGTCTCGTCTTTGTAACCTCCGTGCAGGCTCAAACGTCAGCTTCTGCGCCGCCAGCGGCTGAGGTTCCCGAGCGCATGCCTTACGACATTCCTTACGGTTCGCCTATCGGGCTCGATGCGGCGAAGCATCTGCTTGCGCTTGCCGAAGCCGAGGCGCGCAGGCACGACTGGAAAATGAACATCGCCGTGGTCGATCCGCATGGCGATCTCGTTGCCTTCGAGCGCATGGATGGCGCGCAATACGCCTCCGTCGAGATTTCGCAGAACAAGGCGCGCACGTCCGCGCGCTTTCGCCGCGAGACCCGCGTTTTCTATAACCAGTTCGAGAGCGGTCATGCCTATGTTGCCACGCTCGTGCCGGACCTCGTGGCTTCGCCCGGCGGCTTTCCGTTGGTCGAGGACGGCAAGGTGATCGGTGCGATCGGCTGCAGCGGCGGCACGGGCGATCAGGATGCCATCACGTGCAAGGCGGCGGCTTCCACCGTGAAGTGAACGCGTGAAACGCAGAAGCTTCTTCCGTCAATGCGGCGAGCCATACCCCTGCACCTTCAGCAGATGCTCGCGCATGCAACGCGCGGCGGTTTCGCCGTCGCGGGCGAGAATCGCATCGACGATGGACTGGTGCTGCTGCGCGAAATGATGGCGCGTGGTCTGATCCGTGGTCTTTTCACGCTGGGTCGGCTTGATCCGCATGCCGTTGATCACTTCCATGAGGGCAATGATCGCGGGGTTGCGCGAGGCCTGGGCGATCAGCAGGTGAAAGCGCTGGTCCCATAGTTGCCACTCCTCATCGCTTTTCGACGTCGCGTTCCGTTTTGCGCACTTCTCCAGTTCGGCCAGATCCTCGGGCGTGGCCTTGGCGGCGGCAAGACCGGCTAACGCCGGTTCGAACATGAGGCGCATCTCCGCAATGTCGGCCGGGCTCGTACGCGAGCGCAGGCCGCGCAGCGTGGGCGCGAACTTCAGCGGCCGCGCGCCCAGATACGTGCCGCGCCCCACGCCGCGCCAGATTCGACCCGACGCTTCCAGCGAAGCAAGCGCCTCGCGCAGTTCACGGCGGCTCACGCCGAGGTCCTCGGCGAGCTTGCGTTCGGGAGGCAACGCGTCGCCGTCTTTCAGGCGGTGTTGTGCGATGTAGGCAAGCAGGTGGTCGAGCGCGGACCTTTCCATGGCGTCGTGTGAACCAATATAAATTGGTTCAATTCTAGCAGCCGTGCGGTGGCGTGCAACCGGATGGTCTCCAGAATGCAATGAACCGGAGGTTCAGTCTGAATTCCAGGGTTAACACCGGGTGCGGTGAAAAATCTTCCTTCGTAAGCTGAGCGTGAAAGGTTTTGGAACCAATCATGAATGGTTCGTCAACCAGTCGAACCTTTCGCACAGGGAGTGGAAGATGTCGTTTACAACGCGGCCGGAGCTGCTCGGAACCTTCGGGATGGTGGCGTCCACGCATTGGCTCGCCAGTGCGTCGGCGATGGCGGTGCTCGAGAAGGGCGGCAACGCGTTCGACGCGGCGGCGGCGGCCGGTTTCGTGCTGCAGATCGTCGAGCCGCATCTCAACGGTCCCGGCGGCGAGTTGCCCGTCGTGTTCTACAGCGCGCGGGAAGACCGCGTGCGCGTGCTGTGCGGCCAGGGGGTGACGCCGGCGGCCATGACGATCGAACGCATGCGCGCGCTTGGGCTCGAAGTCGTGCCGGGCACCGGCCTGCTGCCCGCCGTGGTGCCCGGCGCGTTCGGCGCATGGATGACGATGCTGCGCGACTACGGGCAACTGCCGCTCGAAGACGTGCTGAGCTACGCGATCGGCTACGCGGAGAACGGCTACCCCGTGCTGCCGCGCATGTGCGCGTCGATTCTCGCGATCAAGGACTTCTTCCTCAGCGAATGGACGACCTCCGCCGAGCAATGGCTGCGCGACGGCGACGCCCCCGCGCCGAACGCGCTGTTCGCCAATCCCGCCATTGCCGCCACGTACCGCCGCATCCTGCGGGAGGCGAGCGCGAAAAGCGACCGCGCGGAGCAGTGCGAACTCGCGCGCTCGGCGTTCTACCGCGGCTTCGTGGCCGACGCGATCGACCAGTATTTCCGCTCGACCGACGTGCTCGACACCTCCGGTCTTCGCAATCGCGGCCTGCTCGATGCGGACGATCTCGCACGCTGGGAGCCCACCTACGAGGAAGCGCTCTCGTACGACTACGCGGGCCTGCGCGTGCACAAAACAGGACCGTGGGGCCAGGGACCGATGTTCCTGCAACAGCTCGCGCTGCTCAAGGGCTTCGATCTGGGCGCGATGGATCCGCTCGGTGCGGATTTCGTGCACACGGTCATCGAAACGTCGAAGCTCGCGTTTGCCGATCGCGACGTGTTCTATGGCGATCCACGCTTTGCCGACGTGCCGATGGGAACGCTGCTGAGCGACGCGTACAACGACGCGCGCCGCCGTCTCGTCGATCCGCACAAGGCCTCGTTCGAATTCCGCCCCGGGCCGCTTCTCGACAGCGAGGCGCGGGCAGCGCGCATTCTCGCCAACGCGGGCCGGCAGCAGCCGGGCGGCTTCGGGCAGGGCGAGCCGACGTTCGCACCGCTGCCCGAATTGCGCGGCGATACCGTGCACCTCGACGTGGTCGATCGCTGGGGCAACATGGTCTCGGCCACGCCGTCGGGCGGCTGGCTGCAGGCGTCGCCCGCGGTGCCCGGCCTCGGCTTCAACGTCACCACGCGCGCGCAGATGTTCTGGATGGAAGAGGGCCTGCCTTCGTCGCTCGGGCCGGGCCGGCGTCCACGCACGACCCTCTCGCCCACGCTCGTCACGCGCGAGGGCAAGCCCTATGCGGCGTTCGGCACGCCGGGCGGCGACCAGCAGGATCAATGGTCGATGCAGCTGTTCCTGCGGCACGTGCATGCGGGCATGAACCTGCAGGCCGCCGTGGACGCGCCCTCGTTCCAGACCGCGCATTTCCCCGGCTCGTTTTATCCCCGCTCGATGCAGCTCGGCAAGATGTCGGCCGAGTCGCGCTTTCCCGAAGCCACGCTCGCCGAATTGCGCTCGCGCGGGCACGATCTCACGGTGGCCGAGCCATGGGGGCTCGGGCGCGTGTGCGCGGTGGGCATGCGCAACGGACTCATGCGCGGCGCGGCCACGCCGCGCCAGATGCAGGCCTATGCGATCGGCCGCTGACCACGCGCCACGCTCAACCGGAACCGACCCACCATGTCCAACGTCGCCGCCCGACTCGAACGACTGCCGCTCGCGGGCTTCCATCGCAAACTGCTGCTGATCGGCGGGCTCGGCTATATGTTCGACGGGCTGGACTCGTCGTCGCTCGCCTTTTTGCTGCCGGTGGTGAGCAAGCTATGGCATTTGACGAGCGCCGAAACGGGACTCGTCGCCAGCAGCACGTATATCGGCTACTTTTTTGGCGCGTTTCTCTCGGGCGTGCTGGCCGACGTGATTGGCCGCCGCCGCATCATGATGAGCGCGCTGGCAATCTATTGCGCGGCGTCCATGGCGAGCGCCACCGCGCACGACTGGCACACGTTTTTCGCGCTGCGCATGCTCGCGGGCTTCGGTTCGGGTGCTGAGACGGTCGTCATCGCACCGTTCCTCGCGGAATTCGTGCCGCGGCGCTATCGCGGCATGTTCTGCGGCGCGCTCGTCGGCTTCATGTCGTTCGGATATCTAAGTTCGTCGATTCTTGGCTATACCGTCGTGCGCAATTTCGCAGACGGCTGGCGCTATCTCGCCGTGCTAACCTCGCTGCCGGTCGTGATGCTGCTCTGGTGGCGCCGGACGTTGCCCGAGTCGCCGCGCTGGCTCGAAAGCCGCGGACGCTCCGCCGAAGCCGACAGCATCGTGCGGGCGATCGAGTCTCGCTACGAGCAGGAGGGCATTGCGCTGGCGCCGCTGGGCTCGGTGGGCGCGATTCCCGCCGCGGCGCAAGGCAGCGGCAGTGCACTGCAAAACGTGCTGACGTTGTTCTCACGCCGGCTCGTGGGCACGACGGCGGTGAGCTGGCTGATGTGGTTCTCCGTGGCGTTCGCGTACTACTCGTTCTTTTCCTGGATTCCGAGCCTGCTCGTCAAGGAAGGCCTGACGCTCACCAAGAGCTTCGGTTATTCGATTGCCATTTATGGTGCGCAGATTCCCGGCTATTTCTCGGCGGCGTGGCTCAATGAGCGGATCGGCCGCAAGGGCGTCGTGGCCTCTTACATGACGCTCGGTGGGCTCGCCGCAATCGCACTGGCTTTCTCGCATACGGGCGTGCAGATCACGGTGGCGGGCGTGTGCCTCTCGTTCTTCATGAACGGCGCGTTTGCGGGTGTCTATGCCTATACGCCGGAGGTTTTCCCGACGGCGGTACGCACGACCGGTACGGGATCGTCGTCTTCGTTCGGTCGTATCGGCTCGGTGAGCGCGCCCATTCTGGTCGGTCTCGTGTATCCGGCGTTCGGCTTCTTCGGCGTGTTCGCCATGACGACCGCCGTATTGCTGGCGGGCGCTTGCGTCGTGTTCTTCCTCGGCATCGAAACCCGCAATCGCTCGCTTGAAGACATCGAGGCGAGCGGCGCGCAGGCGGACTTCGATGCGCACAAGCCGCTCGCCCGCGACGGGCTGCGCGGCTGAGCGCGCGCCACTCTCACTCTCGTACGTCCCATGCAAACGCCCCTCTCCTTCGCGAACGAACCCTACGCGCTGCAACGCGAACTTGCCGCACTTGCGCGCCTTTCGCACGTCATGCGCCAGCCCGGGCAACCGGACGCGATTTTCCGCGAAGTGTGCGCCGTTGCCGCCGAAGCCATCGGCTTTCGCCTCTTCACGATCATGGCCTACGACGCCGGGAACCAGGAGGTGGCGCGCATGTTCACGAACATGCCCGACGTCTACCCGCCGGGCGGCCGCAAGCGGAAGAGTGGCACGCCCTGGGCGCAGCGCATTCTTTCGGATCTCGAACCGTTTCGCGCCACGACGCCAGCGGGGCTGCGCGAAGCCTTCGACGATCACGCGGTCATGACGGCGATGGGGCTAGGCTCGATACTGAACATACCGGTTGCCTATAACGGCCGTTGCGTCGGGACGATGAACCTGACGCACGTGGAGGGCTGGTACACCGCGCAACACGAGGAAACGGGCCTGCTGCTCGGCGCGTTCCTCGCGCCTGCGCTCGTCGCGCACGGCATGTCTTGCGCAGCCCATTCGAGCCCCTGATTGCAGGACCCTTGTCGATGAACCCAACGACATCCACCGTAACCGCCAATCGCTGGCTCCTCGTCTTCGCGCTCGGCTATCTCGCGCTGCTGGTCGACGGCGCGGACGTCATGATGTACGGCCTCACACTCTCGCGCATCAAGAGCGAATTCGGCTTGACCAATGTCGAGGCGGGCGCGCTCGGCAGCCTGACGCTGCTCGGCATGGCGATTGGCGGGATTCTCGGCGGCTGGGCGAGCGATTCGTTCGGGCGCGTGCGCGTGGTGGTCTGGGCGATGATGCTGTTCTCGGTGGGTGCCGGGCTGCTCGGTTTCACGCACAGCTTCCTGGAATTCGCGGTCGTGCGCTTCATCAGCTCGATGGGTATTGGCTGCATGGTGCTGGTGAGCACGCTCGTGGCCGAATACGTGCCCATGGCGCGGCGCTCGCTGATACTCGGCGTGCTGCAAACGGCGATTTCCGCAGGCTATATCACGGTAATCGCGCTCAGCACCTGGATCCTGCCGCACTACGGCTGGCGCACGCTGTTTTATGTGGCGGCGGCGCCCGTACTGCTCGCGGTGGCGATTCGCTTCTTCGTGCCCGAGCCGCCGAGCTGGCGCATGAGCGAGGCCGCGGCCCGCCCGAGCGGCCGCCGCTGGCACGACAACCGCTACGCATTGATTTTCGCGGACCGCGAGGCGCGCCGGATGTTCATCTTCTGGTCGCTCGCTTCGGTGTTTGCGCTTTCCGGATTCTACGGCTTGAACAACTGGTTGCCGACGTATCTGGAAAGCGAATTGCACATCAAATTCAGCTCGATGACGGGGTACATGACCGCGACGTGGGTCGTGGCGTTCATCGGCAAGATCGTGGCGGGCTGGCTGGGCGACCGCTGGAGCCGGCGCGGCGTGTATGTGCTGGGCTGTATCGGTGCGGCCGTCTTTCTGCCCGTGATCGTGCTGTTCCACACTCGCGAGAACATTGCGTGGCTGATGCTCGTATTCGGCTTTCTCTACGGCGTGCCGCTCGGCACGATCGGCACGTTCATGTCGGAGAGCTTCGAAACGCGCATTCGCGGCACGGCGGTGGGCGGTTCGTATAACGTGGGACGCTTCTGTTCGGGCGCGGCGCCTGTCGTGATCGGCTATATCGCGACGCAGTTTTCGATCGGCATGGGCTTTCTTGTGGTCGGCGCGGTGTTTTTCCTGAGCGGCGTGACGGCGCTGTTCATTCCGGACCGCCTGCACGATACGAGCGAAGGCGATCCGGCGCACGCGCGTGGGGAGGCTCGGCAGGGGACTTTGACGGCGGCGACCGGCAGGGGGTGACGTACGCCGAGGCGATCTGTGGCAGGCAGGTGTTGCGATGCGCAGCGCAAGTCAAGGGCGGCTCACGCTTGCGCCAGCTCCAGCAGCTTCGCCACGGTATTCATGTTGCGCGCCGTTCCGGCCTTCGCCGCGGCGATCCTGAGCTTCGAGCGCCCGATACCGTCCTTGTAAAACACGTAGATCTCGCGCTCGCCCAGCCGGAATTCTTCCGCCTGCTGGCCGCTCACGTTGTCGAATGCGTTGGCGGGCGGCGGCGTGTCGAGAAAGATCGCGACGGTGCGATCCGGCGCGGCAGCGGGAAACGGGTTGCCCTGCAACACGGTGGCCAGTTCCGCGGCAGTACGCACCACCACGCCAACGGGTTTGCCCGCATAAGCCTCGAGGCTCTGCTCGAGCTTCGTTTTCACCGACGCTTCGGCCAGCCGGCTCTCGAACACCACGTTGCCGCTCGCGATATAGGTACGCACTTGCGTGAACCCGAGTGCTTCGCACATGCCGCGAAGTTCGGGCATGGGCAGCTTGCCGGTTCCGCCGACATTCACGGCGCGTAGCAGGGCGATATAGACGGGCATGGGATCGATCGGGAAGCCGGGAGTTAGTCAGGGCGCTGCAGGTCGGTTGCGCCGAGGCCTTGGTTTGCCACGATGGCAGGGCGCCTGCGCGCGTTGATCGTCACGAAGACCGCCATCAGCACCATGAAGGCGGCGAGCAGCAAGGCGCTGTTGACGAGCACGTGCGCATAGCCGAGCTGAGCGACGTCGATGAACGGATAGGGGTAGAAGTCCGTCTCGCTGCCGCGCCAGAAGGTGACGGCAAGGTAGCCCAGCGGATAGGCGAGCCAGGCGAGGCGGTCGCGAGCAGTGAGGGTGAAGCGCGGCACGAACAGTAGCCAATATGTCGCGCATAGCAGCGGGATCAGGCTATGCAGGCTCTCGTTGAGCAGCGCGCGATAACCGTGCGGCGTCCAGAGATGCCGCAGCAGCAGATTATAAGCAATGCCAACGAAGACGATATACACCGTGACCGCACTCACGGCGCCCGGAGCGCGGAGCAGGCGTGCCGGCCACGTGCGCACGCGCAGCGCGATGCACGTGAAGGTGAGCGCGACGAGTAACACTGTGAGATTGGTGAGGTAAGCCGAAAGCCTGCCGATGGCCTCGAACGTGTCGAAGCCGCGCAGCACCATGCGCTGGATCGTCATGTCGGTTTGCGCCGCGAGCGCGCCCCACGCGAGCAGCGCGATCACACCCGCCAATGCGGTGGCGTAGGGGCCTGGGGGCTGCGCCGTGTCGGTAAGCGGCACGGCAGCCGCGCGTGCGGGTAGCGATGGTTCGGACATGCAGCGATGGTAGCGCACAAAGATCATGCGCGTCGCAAGCCGCTTGTCCCGGCGGCAGGCTATTTGCCTTCGGCGCGCTCCGCAGCCGAAACGAGATACAGGCGCACGAGGTCGCGCAGTTCGGCCATCAGCACGGCGCGCGCCGATGGCTCTTCGTTGGCAACACCGGCGACGCCCTTGAGCATGTGGATCAGCACGATCGCCATGACTTTTGCCCTGGCCGGCTTGAGATGCGCGATCGCGCGGCTCAGGATGTCGGCAACGCCGCCGCGCATCGCTTCGCGAAAGCGCTTGCGGTGGTCGTCGCTGCCGCTGCGGGCGTCGACGAGTGCAGCGGCAAAGCTGCGCTGCGACTGCAACAGCAGCACGAAATCGACGAGCGCATCGGCGACGGCCTCGAGCGTCATCTCCGGGACCTGTTGCCCCAGTTCGGCGAGTGCGTTCTTTGCCTGCTGGGCGTAGCGCAGCAACAGCGCTTCGGCCAGCGCCTCCTTGGTCGGAAAGAAGCGATACAGCGAGCCGATCGCCGTCGACGAGCGCGCTGCAATTTCGGTCATGGTGGCGGCGTCGTAACCCTTCTCCGTGAACACGGCGACGGCGGCGTCCATGATCGCGGCCACGCGCTGGCGGCCCCGCTCGCGTTTGGGCTCGGTGGGGCGCGCGGTTTCCGCAACTGGCGTGGTGGACGTCATGGCGTGATCTTCAAATGCGAGGATATGAGGGGGATTCCTCGCATATTAGCATGCGGGACGCCTTTCGCTGCCAGGCGCAAGAAGGCACGGACGCGCGCCGACCGCTTGACGATCGATTGACTTACGCGAGGTTACTCTCTACCATGATTTGCGAGGACATCCTCGCATTTCGCCGTGGCGCGCGCCGCCGCTGCCGCCATCATGCTTACCTTTCCCGTTTGAACGTTCGAGGTTACGACATGCCGTACGTGTGGCTCTTTTTCGCTGGCGCGTTCTTTTGCAACGCGATCCCGCATCTGGCTTCCGGCCTGCAGGGGCTGCCTTTTCCCACGCCCTTCGCCCGTCCGCGCGGGCGGGGCGACTCTTCGCCCATCGTGAATGTCGTTTGGGGCTTCGTGAATATCGCGATCGCAATCGCGCTGGGCACCGGACGTCTTCAGCAGCCTGCAACGCGCGAGGACGTCGTCGCGCTGCTGGCGGGCGGGCTCGTCATGGGGCTTTTTCTCGCGTTCCATTTCGGCGCGGTCCAGCGGGAAAAGCGCGCAGATTGAGGCCGAGGCAGGCAGCGGCAAGATCGTGAAAAAAACAGTTGCACAGTCTAGGGGGAAACCCTATACTTAACCCGTCTCCTCCATGTCTCCTTCTGATATGGATTCAGCCCGCTCTCTCAGCGGGCTTTTTCTTTTCTGGCGCCGGTTTGCGCGGGCGGCCAGCCATCCTCGCCGGTCATTCCTTTACGAACACAAAGTCGCATTTGCGTGCGGTCGTGCGCGAGCCGCTGCCTGAGGTCGCGTCGAACTGCGCGCTGACTTCATACGAATAGGGCGCGCGATTGTTGACGTGGGGCGCTGTGGCAGTCAGACCCTGGGCGACGAGCGTGGCCGACCCGTCTGGTTCGAGCTTGCCGTCCAGCGTGAGCCAGCCACTGGTGTCCCGTTCGCCATGTTCGCCGTGCAGGACGTTTTGCTGGATTTCGGCGGGAAATTGATAGCGGTAGCCCGGCGTATCGCCGGCGCCCTTGGGGCACGTGAGCGTCACGTTCCAGTCGCCGTCGAAGGTGCCGGCGGCGTGCGCAGCCGGTGTTCCAGCAAGGCCCGCGCAGACAGCGATGCAGTGCACGGTCAACGTTAATTTACCTACCCGCATTGCGGCTCCCGGTGTCGAGTCATCTGGCACTATTGTGATCGCAATTGGCGTGCCGGTATGGGCGCCGTCGCACAGTGTGTCTCGCAGCAGCACGACGCCTGGCTCGTGCCTTTTGTCAGCCTGGCCGCGGCAGTGTTGTGCAACTAACTGTCAAGCCCGCCTTCCACAATCGAATTTGGCCCGCGCAACGCAAAAAGAATCCGGCCATTGACATGAACGACACCGGTCGCCACGGCGCGCGGCGCAGAAGCCCGAGCGCGCGTGCCTGGTCTTCATCAGGCTGCTACTGCCCGGCGACCACCCTCAGCGCCGGGCCAGATTGCGCTGGAGCGCCGCGCAGCCCGCATCCGTGAGCGGCTCGACCATCTGGATCCGCTCATCGGGCTTGAAGTCGCTGATCCAGACCACGCGACAGCGTTGGGAGGAATCGGGTGAGTCCGGCACCACCTGAAGCGTCGCATGATGATGCTCGAAACGTCCGCCGCACACGGTGTAGGCGAGGCGCATGCGGGCGTCGTCGACGCCGATCACGCGTTCCTCGATCACGGTGCCGTCGGCGAACGTCACCCATCGCACGTCGTTTTCCATGCGCGCATCGGTCAGCACGCCGGCGAACACGCGGTCGACGTTGGCGGGATCGCGCAGCGCGGCCCAGACGTCCTGCGCCGAGGCTTCAACGGGAATGTCCCGGTAGACGGTAGCCATCGCACTTGCCTCCTTCGTGTTGTGTGACGCGTGCATCGTGCGCGCGCCACGCGCGGCGGTCCTGGGAAATCCTGACCTCGTTTGCGCCGGCAGCGGCTGCGGCGCATGCCGCCCTCAATGCGCGTGCCGATGATGCACGTCGGGGTAGTGCGCGTGGCTATGGGTGATCGGCGCGTGACGGTGCGCATGCGTGTGCGGCTCCGAGCCGTCCCACGCGAAATCGTGCTCGTGCTGATGGTGTTCGTCGTGCCGGTGCGCGTGGGTGTGCTCTAGCGGTTCGTGCGTGTGCGTGTGGTCGTGACGTTCGCGCACGTGCAGCCACACGCCGAACGCCATCAGCGCGAGCGCGAGCCAGAAGGCGAGCGCCGGGCGCTCCGGCCACAGCAGCAGTGACAGCGCCACGCCGAAGAGCGGCGCCACGGAGAAATAGGCTCCGGTGCGCGCCGTGCCGAGATGGCGCAGCGAGACGACGAACAGCACGAGGCTCACGCCATAGCCCGCAAAACCCACGGCCATGGCGCCGCTCACCGCCTGCCAGGCGGGCCAGTGCGCGCCCGCCGCGAGCGCAATGCCGATATTCACCGGCCCGGCCACGAGCCCCTTGGTGCAGGCCACGACCATCGCGTCGTTGGTCGAGACCTTGCGCGTGAGGTTGTTGTCGATGGCCCAGCACAGGCACGCGAGCGCGACGAGCAGCGCACCGGGCGCGATGCCGGACACGGCGCCGGCGTGCGCGCCGGGCCACGAGAGCAGCACGCCGCCCGCCACGATCGCCAGCATGCCTAGCGCGATCTGCGCGTCGAAGTTTTCCCGAAAGCAGACCCAGGCGATGAGCGCCGTCAGCACGCCCTCGAGGTTCAGCAGCAGCGCGCTGGTGGCGGCGGGCGTGGTGTTCAGGCCGAGCATGAGCAGGGCGGGCGCCGCCACGCCGCCCGCGGCGATCGCACCGGCAAGCCATGGTAGTTCGGCGAGGCGCAGCAGGTCGTGTGCGGGCTCCTGGGTGGCGGTTGCGTCGCCGCGGCGCGCCAGGAGACGCCGTATCAGCAGGACGACCGCGAGTCCCGAGCCGCTGCCGAGATAGAAGAGGCCCGCGAGCATGAACGGCGACACGCTGCCGAGCAGCGCCTTGGCGAGCGGTGTGGTGATGCCGAACAGGGCCGCCGCGAGCAGCGCCGTGAAGATGGGATGCCGATGGGACTTCATTTCAGGCCGGAAGCGGGAAGAGGAGTAAAAGGAGTAGAAGGCGCGCGATGGGCGCGCAAGCGGGCTGCGCGCCGAGCGGGCCCGGGACCCATCAATCTTTAACCTGGGCAGGAGATAAGTGCCGATTCTGCCACTTGTGCGAGATGAGAGAAAACCCTGGATCTAAAAACATAGCGGAGCTCCTGCCTGCTGGTATGATGACATCATGACGGCATAAGTGATGAGTAAGCAATCACGACCGTCAGCTGGTTGTAGTCAGACAAAGGCGTTTAACCAGACAGGAGACAGCATCATGAAGGCACCCAGGCGTTGGCTTGCGTCGACGTTGATGTCATTTGCGGTTCTCGGCACGGCGGGCGTCGCGCAAGCGGCCAATCTCATCGCCATCATCACCCCCTCTCACGACAATCCCTTCTTCAAGGCGGAAGCCGACACGGCGAACGCGCGCGCCAAGGCGCTCGGCTACGACACCATCGTGCTGGTCCACGACGACGACGCCAACAAGCAATCGCAACTCATCGACACCGCCATCGCCCGCGGGGCCAAGGCGATCATTCTCGACAACGCCGGTTCGGAGGCGTCCATCGCCGCAGTCAAGAAGGCGAAGGACGCGAAAATTCCGGCGTTCCTGATCGATCGTGAAATCAACGCGACCGGCATCGCGGTCTCGCAGATCGTTTCGAACAACTACCAGGGTGCGCAGCTCGGCGCGCGCGCCTTCGTCAAGGCGATGGGCGAGAAAGGCAACTACGTGGAGCTCGTCGGCCGCGAGGCGGATATCAATGCCGGCATCCGCTCGAAGGGCTATCACGACGTGATCGACCAGTTTTCGAACATGAAGATGGTCGAGCGTCAATCGGCGAACTGGAGTCAGACTGAAGCCTATACGGTGATGGAATCGATCCTGCAGAGTCACCCCGACATCAAGGGCGTGATAGCCGGCAACGACACCATGGCGATGGGCGCGACAGCCGCGCTGAAAGCCGCGAAGCGCAACGACATCATCGTCGTGGGCTTCGACGGCAGCAACGACGTGCGCGACGCGATCAAGCGCGGCGACATCCGCGCAACGGTACTGCAGCCGGCGGCCGAGGCGGCCACGGACGCCGTCGATCAGGCCGACAAGTATCTGAAGACCGGCGCGACGGGCAAGCCCGAAAAGCAGCTCATCAACTGCTCGCTCATCACGAAGACGAACGCCAGCAAGCTCGACATGTTCGCCTTGCGTTAAGGCGCGCATCGGCAGCACGAGCATCGTACGAGCGGAGCGCGGCGCGCTCCGCAACGACATCCGCAACCACATGGGGTTATGCATGGGAGTGCTTCGGTACGCGGTCATTGTCGTGGTGGCCGCCGTGTTGGGTGGCGCGCTGCACGGCTGCAAGCTGGTGAAGAACAGCGACCTGCAGGGCTCGGGTGGATCGCACGACAACTACGCGTCGGCGGGCTACGACCCGAACGCCATGGTGGCGTCGATGTGGAGTACGAAGATCGTGCCCGACATCGAGAAACGCGCGGTGGACTATCGCACGCTGCGCGACGCGATCAAGGCGGACCCCGACGCCGCCGGCCACAAGTACGGCTACCGCGGCAAGGACGATGGCGCGCCATGGAATTTTCCGACCACGCTGCACGGCACCATCGTGGACGTGGACACGCAGTCGAGCCAGGGCACCGTGGGCGTGGACGTCGACGGCAGCGGGCAGGCCAGCGTGATCGTCGACATCGGCCCGACGGTGCTCGGCACCACGCTGCGCGATTCGCTCGATTTCATTTCGTTCAGCAATTTCCGCAACCAGATCGAGTATGCGCAGTTTGGCACGGCGCTCAATGCGTATGCGGCGAATCACGTCATGAAGCCGCTGCCGCGCAACGATCTGAAAGGCAAGCCGATTACGGTGACGGGTGCGTTCTCGTACGACTCGTCGAGCGACCAGCCGGAGATCGTGCCGCTCGCGGTCACGGTCGGAGGCAAGTCATGACCGATGCGAGCAATGCGGACGTGATCCTCCAGGTCGAGGACGTCACCAAGGTCTATCCCGGCACGGTTGCCCTGAAGGGCGTGAACTTCTCGGTGCGCCGTGGCGCAGTCAACGTGCTCGTGGGCGAGAACGGCGCGGGAAAATCCACGCTCATGAAGATCATCGCGGGCGCGGAGCAGCCGACCAGCGGGAGGCTCGTGCTGGACGGCAAGCCTGTCGCGCCGGCTAGCAGCGCAGAGGCACTGCGCCACGGCATCGGCATCGTCTTTCAGGAACTCAACCTCTTTCCGAACCTCACGATCGCCGAGAACATCTTCATCGCGCACGAAATCACGCGCGGCGGCATCGATATCGACGCCGACGCGCAGCGCGAGAAAGTACGCGCGTTGCTCGCGCGGCTCGAACTCGACCTCAGCCCCGACACGCTGGTCGAGGATCTGCGCATCGGGCAGCAGCAGCTCGTGGAGATCGCGAAGGCGCTCGCCCACGACGCGCGCGTGCTGATCCTCGACGAACCCACCTCGGCGCTCAGCGCGGCAGAGGTGGCCGTGCTGTTTCGCGTGATTGCGGAGCTGAAGGCGCAGGGCGTGTCGATCGTCTACATCTCGCACCGGCTCGAAGAACTGGTCAGGATCGGCGACTACATCACGGTGCTGCGCGACGGCCTCATCACGGGCCATCAACCGATGGCGCAGATCGACGTGCCGTGGATCGTGCGGCAGATGGTGGGCCGCGAAACCAGGGACTTCTCACGCCCCGTCGGCCACACGCGCGGCGCCGAGGTGCTGACGCTGCGGGACGTCACGCTGCCGCGCAAGGGCAGTGGCTTGCTCGTGGATCACGTCTCGCTGTCGCTGCACGCGGGCGAGATCGTCGGCATCTACGGACTGATGGGGGCGGGGCGCTCCGAGCTGTTCGAATGCATTCTGGGCGTGCATCCTCACGCAACCGGCAGCGTGGTGCTGGACGGCAAGGCGCTCGACGGCAAGCCGATCGCAGGGCGCGTCGCACAGGGCCTTGCGCTCATTCCCGAGGACCGCAAGGCCGACGCGCTGCTGCCCATCATGTCGATTGGCGAGAACATGACGCTCTCGAGTCTCGCGGCCCATGCGCGAGGTTTTCATATCGATCCGCGGCGCGAGCAGCGCTCCGTGCTCGACTACATTCGCGACCTCGCGATCAAGGTGGCCGACTGGCGGCTGGCGGTCAGTTCGCTCTCCGGCGGCAATCAGCAGAAGGTGGTGATCGCGCGTGCGCTGATGACCACGCCAAAAGTCCTGCTGATGGACGAGCCCAGCCGCGGCATCGATGTCGGTGCGAAGGCGGACATTTTCAGGGTCATGCGCGACCTGGCCGGCCGGGGACTGGGCGTGCTGTTCGTGACGTCCGATCTGGAAGAGGTGATGGCCTTGTCCGATCGCATTCTCGTGATGTCGAACGGCCGTGTCACCGCTGAATTCGATGCCGCCGACGCTACGCAGGACGCGCTCGTCGCCGCCTCTGCAGTCGGGCACAGGACGGCGCACGAACAGGCGGCCTGAGCACGCGCGTTCAATGGTTGTCACGGTTCCAACGTTTAGCCTGCATTCATCTGGAGAGCATTCATGTCGCTTGCCATCAAGAGCACGGCACCCGGAGCGAGCTTCAGCGAGGCGCCGCTGCTCCTGCTGCTGAAGCTGCGTACGTTCATCGCATTGTTCGCGGTCGTGGTCTTCTTTTCGTTCGCTGCCCACAACTTTCTGAGCATCGAGAACCTGCTCATCATGTCGCGGCACGTCGCGCTCAATGCCTTCCTCGCGATCGGCATGACGTTCGTGATCGTGGCGGGCGGCATCGACCTTTCGGTGGGCTCGGTCGTGGGCCTGACGGGCATGGTGGCAGGCGGGCTCATCCTCAAGGGCATTCCCGTCGGCAGCGAGTACACGCTCTTTCTGAGCGTGCCCGCCGTGATCGTCGTGGCGCTGCTCGTGGGCGTACTGGTAGGCGCGATCAACGGCCTGCTCATCACCCGGCTGAACGTCGCGCCGTTCATCGCGACGCTCGGCACGCTCTATATCGCGCGAGGAGCCGCGTTGCTGTCCTCGGGCGGCGAGACCTTCCCGAACCTGACGGGCAATCCCGCCTACGGCACCAGCGGCTTTCCTGTGCTCGGCAGCGCGACGATACTCGGCATCCCGCTTACGGTATGGCTGCTGGTCGTGGTGGGCGTGGTCGCCGCGTACATCGCCGCGCGCACGCCGCTCGGCCGGCAGATCTATGCGGTCGGCGCCAACGAGCGCGCCGCCCAGCTCTCGGGTGTGCGCGTGAATCGCGTGAAGATGTTCGTGTATATGTTTTCCGGTTTCTGCGCGGCGATCGTCGGGTTGATCATTTCATCGGAACTGGTCGCTTCGCACCCCATGAGCGGCGAGACATTCGAACTCAACGCGATCGCGGCGGCCGTGCTGGGCGGCACGTCGATGTCGGGCGGACGCGGCAAGATCGGCGGCACCATCGTCGGTGCGTTCGTGATCGGCATGCTTTCGGACGGGCTCGTGATGATGGGCGTGAGTTCCTTCTGGCAAACGGTGATCAAGGGCGTCGTCATCGTGGCGGCGGTGGTCGTCGACCAGATCCAGCGGCGCGCGCAGCAGCGCTTTGCGCTGCAAAAGCAGGCTGCAACGGGGGCGTGACCGATGAGTGCAACAGCGGCACAATTGAAGGGCGCGTTGATCGGCTGCGGGTTCTTCTCGCTCAATCATCTGCATGCGTGGCAGGACATCGACGGTGCGCGGATCGTGGCGCTGTGTGACGCGAACCGTACGCGCCTCGACGAAGTCGGCGACAGCTTTGGCATCGAACGACGTTACACGGATGCGGCCACGATGCTGCGCGAAGAGCGGCTCGACTTCGTCGATATCGCGACCACCGTGCCGAGCCATCGCGCGCTCGTGGAGCTGGCGGCGGCGGCCGGCGTGGCCACGATCTGCCAGAAGCCGTTCGCCTCCACGCTCACCGATGCGCGCGCGATGGTGCAAACGTGCCGCGAGGCCGGCGTGCCGCTGATGGTGCACGAAAACTTTCGCTGGCAGAGCGCGATCCAGGCCGTGGGAATGGCGCTGCGCGAGGGAGCGATCGGGCAGCCGTTCTGGGGCCGCGTGTCGTTTCGTTCGGCATACGATGTGTTTAGCGGTCAGCCCTATCTGGCGCAGGGCGAGCGCTTCATCGTCGAAGATCTCGGCATCCACATTCTCGATGTCGCGCGCTTCCTGTTCGGCGACGTGGCGCGCGTGAGCGCCACGACCGCGCGCGTGAACCCATCGATTCGCGGCGAAGACGTCGCGACGATCCTGCTCGCGCATGAAAACGGCGTGAGCAGCGTGGTGGATTGCAGCTACGCGACGCAGTTGCCGCTCGAACTCTTTCCGCAGACGCTCATCGAAGTCGACGGCGCGGAGGGCACACTGCGGCTCTTCGCCGACTACCAGCTGCAGATCCATACGCGTACAGGTACGGAGCTGCGCAGCGTCGCGCCGCGTGCGCTCTCATGGACGAGCGAGCCCTGGGTGGCGATCCAGGGCAGCGTGTTCAGCATCCAGTCGCACTGGGTGGATTGCCTGCGGCGCGGCGTCGAGCCGGCCACGAGCGGTCGCGACAATCTGCGTACGCTGGAACTTGTTGAAGCCACGTATCTTTCGGCGCGCGAGGGGCGCAGCGTCGTGCCGGGAGAGGCGGCGTCATGAGCGAGGGTATGAACAACGCGGTCTACTACGGCACGCAGCAGTCGGTGACCCCGGCGCGCCGCCTCGAAGCGGGACCGTGGTCGGCGTGGCTGATCGACGGCGCATTGCACGACATCCGCTATCAAGGCACCGAAGTCATCCGCGCCGTGTCGTTTCTCGTGCGGGACAAGGACTGGGGCACGTGCCGCCCCGACATCGAGCGCATCGACGTCGAAGAGACGGCGAGCGGCTTTCACGTCGCGTATGACGCGCGCTGCGCGAATCCGGAGGGACACGCGCTCAGCTACGCGCTTGCGATGGTGTGTTCAGCCAGCGGTGCCCTCACGTTTCGTTGTGATGTCACCGCGCATGCCGATTTTCTGGCGGCCCGCTGCGGGTTTTGCGTGCTCCATCCCATCGACGGCGTAGCCGGAGCGCCCGCGCGGGTGGAGCACGGCGATGGCCGTCGTGAAAACGCGGCCTTCCCGGCGCTGATCGATCCGTGGCAGCCCTTCAAGGACATCGCGGCAATCGAACACGATCTGCCGAACGGCTTGACGGTGCGTTGCGCCTTCACGGGCGACGTGTTCGAGATGGAAGACCAGCGCAACTGGTCCGATGCTTCGTTCAAGACCTACTCACGCCCGCTTGAACTGCCCTGGCCCTATACGCTGGAAAAGGGCGCGGCGTTCGCGCAGACGGTGACGCTGAGCGTGAGCGGTACGCATCAGGCGATGGGGAAAGCAGAAGCCACACGAGAGGCGCGGGCCGACAAGATCGAAATCGCTTCTGGAAATTCCGTGCAGCACGAAACCATGCCCGCGATCGGCGTGGCGATCGCCTCGAACGATACCGCAGCGGCGCTCGCGAATCTCGCGTTGCTCGCAGAGCTTGGACCGCAGCAAATGACGCTGAGCTTCGACCCGCTTGCGGGCGATGGCGTACCCGAGCTTGAACGCTTTGCACAGTTGCAGCGCGAAAGCGGCGTGCCCGCCGTGCTGGAGTTTGCCTTGCCCGGTGTCGAGGCGCCGCCTGCGGAGCTCTCGTGTCTCGCCGCCCAGATCGATCAGGCGGGCCTCGCCTTGACGGGCATCGTCGTGAGCCCGGCCGTGCATCGGCAGTCGAACCCGCCGGGCAGCGTGAGCCCGCCGTGTCCCGCGCTCGACGAGGTCTATCGCGAGGCGCGCCGTGCGTTCCCCAGGCTACGCCTTGGCGGCGGCATGCTGAGCTACTTCACGGAGCTGAACCGCAAGCGGCCGCCGCTCGACATGGTCGACTGGGTTACCCACGCGACGTGTCCCATCGTGCACGCCGCCGACGACCGCAGCGTCATGCAGACGCTCGAAGCCATTCCCCACATTGCGCGCTCGTGCCGCGCGCTGATCGGCGGCCAGCCCTACGCGATCGGGCCGGTCTCGATCGGCATGCGACAGAACCCATACGGTTCGCGC
This sequence comes from Paraburkholderia sp. EG286B, assembly GCF_040965655.1. Classification (NCBI taxonomy): domain Bacteria; kingdom Pseudomonadati; phylum Pseudomonadota; class Betaproteobacteria; order Burkholderiales; family Burkholderiaceae; genus Paraburkholderia; species Paraburkholderia sp. EG286B. Next base: position 354,525 of record NZ_JBFRCF010000005.1, read on the forward strand.
GTGATGCCGAATCCCGCAGGCGAACGCGTGGCCATGGCCGCCAACGATCCGCGCCAGCGCGCGTTATTCGGCGCGGCCTGGCTCGCAGGGTACGCGGCGGCGCTCGAAGGCGCGGGAATCGAAACGCTCACGCTGGGCGCCTTGACAGGGCCGCGCGGGCTTGCCGCTGTGGAAGATGTGGAAGGCGACACGCCCGCACGCTATCCGGTTCTCGATGTCGCGAAGGCATTGGCTCGCGTGGCGGGAGCGGCGCGCTTGCGGGTCACGCGAAGCGGCGATGCCGTCCGTATCGCGTGCCTTGCGGTACGCCACGCCGACGGCGCGATCGAACTCGTGCTGGCCAATCTGACGAGCGAGCCACGCGAGATTCAGCTCGAAGTCGACGAGGCAATCCACACGTCGCTGCACGCGACGAGCCTCGATGAACGCACCTTGATCGGACGACCCGGCGCGACCTCGCCGTGGACGCTGGCGCCCGGTGTTCCGGTAGCGCTGCTTCCGTTTGCCTGCGTGTGCGCCTCTTCGCGCGCGGTGTTGGCGTAGCGTCCGCGCCGCATGAGCGCTGCGGCATGCACGCATGTCGGTGGAAATACCAGGTGTAGTCGTTCCGTCATGATGGTCTACTCATCATACCAGCACATATGATCTGTTGCGGATCATCTCGCGGGAGCAAACGCATGCAAGCCGTTTCAGGAAAAGCCGAATCCGCTTTCGAACGTCCGACGATCCGCAAGGTCTCGCTGCGCCTCGTGCCGTTCGTCGCCTTGATGTTCTTCATCAATTTCCTCGACCGCACCGCGATCTCGTTTGCCGGCCCGAACGGCATGGCGCACGACCTCCGTCTCGACGCGGCCCAGTTCGGTTTCGCTGCGGGCGTGTTCTTCATCGGCTACATCTTTCTCGAAGTGCCGAGCAACCTGGCGCTGCATCGCTACGGCGCGCGCCGCTGGCTCGCGCGCATCATGGTGACGTGGGGCGTGGTCGCGCTGCTGCTCGCGTGGGTCGACAGCGCGACCTCGCTCTATGTGCTGCGTTTCCTGCTGGGCGTGGCGGAAGCGGGCTTTTTCCCCGGCGCGATTCTCTTTCTCAGCAACTGGGTGCCGCAGCGCCATCGCAGCCATATCCTCGCGCTGTTCTATCTCGCCCAGCCGCTCACCATCGTGATCGGTGCGCCGTTCGCCGCGCTGCTCATCGGGGCCCATGGCCTGTTTGGCCTGGCGGGCTGGCGCGTGATGTTCATCGGCGTGGCCTTGCCGGCCATCGTGGTGGGCGTGATCGCGTGGTTCTATCTGAGCGATCGTCCCTCGCAGGCGAGCTGGCTCACACGCGACGAACAGGCGTGGCTCAACGCGGAACTCGAAGCGGAGGCGCGCACGAAAGAAGCGGGCGCCGTGCACCACGGCGCGCATGCGGGAGCGGCCCTGCTGAGCCCGCGCGTGTGGATGTTTTCGCTGATGTACTTCGGGCTCGTCTACGGCCTCTATGCGCTCGCGTTTTTCCTGCCGACCATCATCGGCGGATTCGAAGGGCAGTTCGGCACACACTTCAACGTGTTCCAGAAGGGGCTCATCACTGCCGTTCCATATCTGCCCGCCGCCATCGCGCTCTTCGTCTGGAGCCGCGACGCCACGCGCCGCGGCGTGCGCGGCTGGCACGTCGGGATTCCTGCGCTGCTCGGCGCGCTGAGCATTCCGGTCGCGCTCTACATGAAGTCGCCGGCCGCAAGCATTGCCGTCATCACGGTGACGGCCTGCGCCGTGTTCGCCGCGCTGCCGTGCTTCTGGACGCTGCCGGCCCGCTCGCTCTCGGGCGCGGGCGCCGCGGCTGGCATCGCGCTCATCAACACGGTCGGCAATGTGGCGGGCTTCGTCGCGCCTTACGTGACAGGCGCCATGCACGATGCAACCGGCTCCTACCACGCGCCGATGTTCGTGGTCGGCGCCTTGATGCTGCTGAGCGCCGTGCTCGCGCTGGCCTTTGCCCGCGAACCGCGCGCATCGCGTGAGCGCGAGCGCGCGCTCGCCGCGAATTGATCGAAGCTGGACTCACGGACTAGCAAGGAGGATGAGCATGAAAGAGAAAATTGCGCTCTTTGGCGCGGGCGGAAAGATGGGCTTCCGCCTTTCGGGCAACCTGCAGAAGTCGGACTACCGCGTGGCGCACGTGGAAGTCGGCGAAGCGGGCCGCAAGCGCCTCAAGGACGAACTGAACATCGACTGCGTGTCGGTCGAAGCGGCGCTCGATGGCGCGCAGGTCGTCATCCTCGCCGTGCCCGATACGCTGATCGGCAAGCTGAGCCACGAGATCTCGCCCATGCTGAAGGCCGGCACGATGGTGATGACGCTCGACGCCGCCGCGCCGTTCGCGGGCCATCTGCCGGAGCGGCCCGACCTCACGTACTTCGTTGCGCATCCGTGCCATCCGATCATCTTTAACTACGATGTCGATGAAAAGTCGCTTCACGATCATTTCGGCGGTGCGTACGCGAAGCAGTCGATCACGAGCGCGCTGATGCAGGGCCCGGACTCGGCGTTCGATCTCGGCGAGGATGTGGCGAAAACGATCTACGCGCCGATTCTGCGCTCGTATCGCCTGAGCGTGGACCAGATGGCCATGCTCGAGCCGGGCCTCTCCGAAACGGTCTGCGCGACGCTGCTGTACGTGATGCGCGAAGCGATGGACGAGACCATCCAGCGCGGTGTGCCCAAGGAAGCCGCGCGCGACTTCCTGCTCGGCCACATGAACATCCTGAGCGCGGTGATCTTCAACGAGATCCCTGGCGCGTTCTCCGACGCGTGCAACAAGGCGATCGAATTCGGCAAGCCGCGCCTCATGCGCGACGACTGGAAAGGCGTATTCGATCGCGCCGAGATCGCCGAGAGCATTCGCCGCATCACCTGACCCGAAACAGGAATCGCACCCGTGACCGAACGTATTCACGCGACTTACTGGCTGGAAACCGCCGATGATCCGCGGCGTGCCGCCGACGTCATCGCCGGGGAACAGTCGAGCGGCACTTTCGTCGCACTGCCAAACGAAACCCCCGAGCTGAAGGCGCGCTCGGGCGCGCGGGTCGAGCGCCTCGACGTGCTCGAAACCGTGGATGCACCGAGCCTGCCCGGCGGCATGCGTTCGGACACGTACACGCGTTGCACACTCGAACTCTCGTGGCCGATCGGGAATTTCGGCGCGTCGCTGCCGAATCTGATGTCGACCGTTGCGGGCAACCTGTTCGAGTTGCGCCAGGTGTCGGGCCTGAGGCTCACCGGGCTGCGACTGCCTGAGTCGTTCGCGGCGGCCTATCCAGGGCCGGCGTTCGGCATCGAAGGCACGCGGCGGCTCACGGGCGTGGCGCACGGTCCGCTGATCGGCACGATCATCAAGCCGAGCGTGGGGCTCTCGCCCGCGGAAACCGCGCAGCAGGTGCGCGAGCTCGTGCAGGGCGGCATCGACTTTATCAAGGATGACGAACTACAGGCCGACGGCTCCCATTGTCCCTTCGACGAACGCGTGAAGGCGGTGATGCGCGTCGTCAACGAGCACGCCGAGCGCACCGGCAAGAAGGCGATGGTGGCGTTCAATCTCACGGGCGATCTCGACCAGATGCGCCGGCGCCACGATCTCGTGCTCGCGCATGGCGGAACGTGCGTAATGGCCGTGCTCAATTCGGTGGGTATCGTGGGCCTGCAAGAATTGCGGCGGCATTCGCAGTTGCCCATCCACGCGCATCGGGCGGGGTGGGGCTACCTCTCGCGCAGTCCGGCGCTCGGTTGGGACTACGCGCCGTGGCAGATGATCTGGCGTCTCGCCGGAGCGGACCACATGCACGTGAACGGCCTGCGCAACAAGTTCAGCGAACCCGACGACAGCGTAATCGCCGCGGCGCGCGCCGTGCTCGCGCCGGTGATGGCGAGCGCCCCCATGCCCGCCATGCCTGTTTTCAGCTCGGGGCAGACCGGCCTGCAGGCCGCCGATACCTACGCTGCACTCGGCTGCGCGGATCTCATCCACACGGCGGGCGGCGGCATCTTCGGACACCCGCAGGGCGTGGCGACGGGCGTCGATGCGTTGCGCGAAGCCTGGTGCGCCGCCATCGAAGGCGTACCGCTGGAGCAGCACGCGCAAAGGCATCCGTCGTTGCGCGCGGCGCTCGGCTTCTGGAAGTGAGCAGCGCGATGGCTGAAACAAACTACGCGCGCTTGCCCGAGGGCCTGCTGCTCGCGTATTACGGCGACGACTTCACGGGGTCGACCGATGCCATGGAGGCCATGACGGCCGCGGGCATTCCCACCATCCTGTTTCTCGATACGCCAACGCCCGAGGCGCTCGCGCGCTTTCCCGAGGCGCGCTGCGTAGGTATCGCGGGCTCGTCGCGCGGGCGCAGTGCCGCGTGGATGCGCGAAATGCTGCCGCAAGCGTTCGCGAGCCTCGCCGCGCTCGGCCCACCGGTGCTGCAGTACAAGGTGTGCTCCACGTTCGATTCGTCGCCCGAGGTGGGTTCGATCGGTGCCGCGATCGACATCGGCACGCAGTCCATGCCGGGAAACTGGTCGCCGATGGTGATCGGCGCGCCGCGCCTGAAACGCTATCAGGTGTTCGGCAATCTCTTCGCAGCCGTCGACGGCGTCGGCTATCGCCTCGACCGTCATCCGACGATGTCGCGCCACCCCGTGACGCCGATGGACGAAGCCGATCTGCGCCGCCATCTCGCGCGGCAGACGGCGCGCCGCATCGAACTCGTCGACATGCTTCAGTTGCGCGCCGGGGAGGGCGCCGCACGCGTGGGCATGCTATGCGCGGACGATACCCCCGTCGTGCTGATCGATGTGCTCGACGACGAAACGTTGACAGAAGCGGGCCGCCTCGTTTGGGAAGCGCGCGGAGAAGGGGTGTTTACGGCCTCTTCGTCGGGCCTCCAGTATGCGCTGGCCGCGTACTGGCGCTCGCGAGGCTGGCTGCCTGCTGCGCCGTCGCTGCCCGCGGCGAGTCCGGTCGAGGCGATTGGCGTGGTGAGCGGCAGTTGTTCGCCGGTTACTGCGGCGCAGATTGGCTGGGCACGCCAGCACGGTTTTCACGTGGATCGGCTCGACCTCGCGCGTGCCCTCGATCCGCAGGCGGGACCCGCTGAGATCGAGCGGGCCGCAGGTGCCGCTACGCAAGCCATCATCAATGGAAGCAGCGCCGTGGTCCACAGCGCGGAAGGCCCGGACGACCCGGTCGTGCGCGGCTTCGACGAGATTGCGCGGCGCTGCGGACGCACGCGCCAGGACGCCGCCCGCGAGGTCGGCCGCGCGCTCGCGGAGGTGATGCGGCGCATGCTCGACCGCACCGGCGTCTCACGCGTGGTGGTTGCGGGCGGTGACAGTTCGGGCGAGGTCGCGAGCGCGCTGGGCATTGACGCGCTCAGCGTGGCGGCGGGCGTGGCGCCCGGTGCGCCGCTGTGCCGGGCGTGGTCGAGCACCGCCGCGCGCGATGGCCTCGAAATCGTGCTCAAGGGCGGACAGATCGGCCAGGCCGACTTCTTCGGCACCGTGCGCGAAGGGCGGGCGAAGTGATCCGGCGGTGACGTGGTGGCCGGCGGCGCGGTATGGTATTGTCATTACACCAGACGTTTACAGTACCACCGCAATGGGCGAGATCATTCCACGTCGCAAGCTATACCAGGAAGTCGTCGACCGGCTCATGGAACGCATTCGTGCGGGCGAGATCGCGCCCGGCGCGCAGTTGCCGTCCGAACGCGAGCTGATGGAGATATACGGCGTCGGCCGGCCGGCGGTGCGCGAAGCGCTGCAGGCGCTGGAGCGTTCCGGCATCGTCGAGATCGTGCATGGTGAGCGCGCCCGCGTGGTCGTGCCGACCGCTGATCGCCTGATTGCCCAGATTGCCGGCGGCGCGCTGCATCTGCTGCGCACCCAGCCCGACATGCTCGAGCACCTCAAGCATGCCCGGCTCTTTCTCGAAACCGGCACCGCACGCATGGCAGCCGAGCGGGCCACGGAAGAAGACGTCGCACGGCTTCAGTTGAGCGTGGCGCAGCATCGCGCGTCCATGGTCAATCTCGCGGAATTCATCGAGAGGGACATGGCGTTCCACCGCGAAATTGCGAAGATCAGCGGCAACCCGATTTTTCCCTCGATCGTGGAGTCGCTGTTCCGTTGGGCGGGCGAATACTACCAGCCGCTCGTGCGTGCGCCAGGCGTCGAGGAACTCACGCTCACCGAACATCAACGCATCGTCGATGCGATCGCCGCCCGTGACGGCGACGCCGCCGAGGCGGCGATGCGCGCTCATCTGACGCGCGCCAACGAACTCTACCGTACGCAAGGCCGCAATTAGCAATACGGTGGCCGGCCGGTCACTACTCGAGCGGCAGGTGATGCCTTGGCTGCGTCAGCATCGTGGGCTTGAGAATGTCTTCGAGTTGCGCCCGCGTGAGCAACCCTCTCTCGATGACGTTCTCGGCGACGCTCCTTCCCGATACGAGCGCTTCCTGGGCTACCTGCGTCGCATTCGTATAGCCGATGTACGGGTTCAGCGCAGTCACGATGCCGATGGAATTTTCGACGAGCGAACGAAGCCGCTCGCGATTGGCCGTGATCCCGTCGATACACCTCGACGCCAGGGTGAGGCATCCCGCACGCAGGTGCGCCACGCTCTTGAACAGGCTGTGCGCGATGACCGGCTCGAACGCATTCAACTGCAATTGACCGGCCTCCGCGGCAAAGCTGACCGTCACGTCATTGCCGATGACTTCGAAAGCGATCTGGTTCACCACCTCCGGAATGACCGGATTGACCTTGCCCGGCATGATGCTGGAGCCCGCCTGCACCGGCGGCAGATTGATTTCACCAAGGCCTGCGCGCGGGCCGCTCGAAAGCAGGCGAAGGTCATTGCAGGTCTTCGAGAGCTTGGCGGCCACGCGCTTGAGCACGCCCGACAGCTGCACGAACGAGCCGACGTCCTGGGTCGCCTCCACGAGAAGAGCACGTCATCATGGCAGCCAAAGACATCGTATTCGGCGATCTCGCCCGCACCAAACTCATCGAAGGCGTGAACCTGCTCGCCGACGCCGTCAAGGCCACGCTCCAGGAGCTGGGCCAGGCCAAGCGCATCGAGGTGGGCAAGGAAAACACCACGGTGATGGACGGCGCGGGCGAAGCGGGCGCCATCGAGGCTCGCCGAGCGGCACGGTTTTCCCAAGGTGCATTGAGGGAGTATGAACAGGCGGCGACGGGCGACGCCGCCTGCCTATGCTCAGAACGATGGCAGCGCCTGCGTGAGCGTGGAGACGAAGCGCGCCGTGCGCGCATCGCGCGGGCGTGCGAAGAGTTCATGCGACGGACCGGCCTCGACGATCGCGCCATCCTTGAGGAAAACGGCGTCGTGCGCGACGGAAGCCGCGAGCCGCAAATCATGCGTCGCCATCAGCATGGTCGTGCCTTCGAGGGCAAGCTGCCGCAGCACGTCGACCACTTCCGCGGAGAGTTCGGGGTCGAGCGCCGAAGTCGGCTCGTCGCAGAGCAGCACCTGGGGCGAGGGCGCGAGTGCGCGCGCTATCGCCACGCGTTGCTGCTGGCCACCCGAAAGCGTGGAGGGCCATGCGTGCGCCTTCTGGGCAATTCCCACTTTCGCAAGCAGCGCGGCGGCGCGCTCACGGGCTCGCTCCTTCTCCCATTTGAGGACCGTGACGAGGCCTTCCATCACGTTCTCGATCACGCTCAGGTGCGGGAACAACTGGAAGTTCTGGAACACCATGCCGGTATGCCGGCGCACCGAGGCGATTTCGGCGTGGGAGAGCAGCCGGCCGCGGCTGAATTCGAGGCGGGCATCGCCCACGCTCAGCGTGCCGGAGTCAGGCACTTCGAGCAGATTGATGCAGCGTAGCAGCGTGCTCTTGCCGCTGCCGGACGGTCCGATCAGTGCCGTGACGCTGCCGGCCTTGAGCGTGAGGTCGATGGCCGCGAGCACCTCGTGGTCCCCGAACGACTTGTGGAGTTTCTCGATGTGGATCATCAGCGCCCCGCCTGGAACAGGGCATGGCGGCCATAGCGCGCTTCGAGACGCCCTTGAGCCTGCGAGAGCACCGAGCTGAACACGAGATAGATCAGTGCGGCCTCGGTATAGAGAATGAGGGGTTCGTAGGTCACGGCCGCGATGCGTTGTGCAGCCTGGAAGATTTCCGGCACGGTCAGCACGGCCGCGAGGGACGTGTCCTTCACGAGCGAGATGAACGAGTTCGAGAGCGCGGGCAACGCCACGCGAATCGCTTGCGGCAGGATGGCGCGGCGCAGCGCCTGCGCGCGCGTCATGTTCATCGAATAGGCGGCTTCCCACTGACCGCGCGGAATCGATTCGATCACGCCACGAATGACTTCCGCGTTATAAGCGCCCACATTGAGTGAAAAACCAATGATGGCTGCCGTCAACGGATCGAGCACGATGCCCACGTTGGGCAGCCCGTAGAAGATGACGAACAGCTGCACGAGCAGCGGCGAGCCGCGAAAGAGCCAGATATAGAAACGCACGGCCGCGACGGCCCAGCGTTGCCCGAAGAGGCGAATGAGCGCCGCGCAGAACGCGAGCGCCATGCCGATCGCAAACGAAGCCAGCGTGAGCGGGACGGAAAAGACCAGTCCCGCGTAGAGCAGTGGCCACAACGATTGCGCCATCAAATGCAGCCATGCCGGCATCGTTCAGTCCGCCTTACTGCGAAACGTCTTTGCCGAAATACTTCTGCGAGATCTTCGCGTAGGTGCCGTCGGCCTTGATATCGGCGAGCGCCTTGTCGACGGCCGCGACCAGGTCCGGGTTGCCCTTGCGCAGCAGCACGCCCGACTGGTCGTCAGCGGAAGACGCGTCGATGGCGGCAATCTTGAGCTTCGCGTCCGGCTTGTGCTTCTGGAAGTCGAGGAACGAAAGCGCGTCGTTGACGGTGGCGTCCACGCGGCCCGACGTCAGCAGATCGATCGATTCGTTGAAGCCTTGAACCGGCACGACGTCGGCACCGTGCGACGCGGCGAGCTTGCCGAAGTTGCTGGTCAGCGTGTTGGCCGACTTCTTGCCCTTCAGGTCGTCGAAGGAATGGATGGTCGTGTTGTCCGAGCGCACGATCAGCACGGCGTGCGTCGAGATATACGGCTTTGAAAAATCGTACTTGGCCTTGCGTGCGTCGGTGATCGAAACCTCGTTGATCACGGCGTCGTAGCGGTTGACGTCGAGGCCCGCGATCAGGCCGTCCCATTTGCCTTCGACGAACTGCGGCTTCACACCAAGCCGCTGTGCGATGGCCGTGGCGATATCGACGTCGAAGCCGGTCAGCTTGCCGGTTTCGTCATGGTAGGTGAACGGCGCGTAAGTGCCTTCGGTGCCGACACGGAACACACCGGACGACTTGACCTGCGCAAGTTCGTCGGCAGCGAGGGCCGGCGCCGCGGCGACGACCGACAGCAGAGCGGCGAAAAGAGCGGAGCGGATGGCTTTCATGATTGAAATATTCGTAATGAGAGTTTCGTTGGCGGCATCAGTGAGTCAACGGATTCTACGGTCGGCGTGTCTGCCTGCAAACCAGACACATTCGCTATGCATATGCTCTGGTGGAATATAACGACGGATATGTCGCAGCGACGGACGCGCCGCGCGGGAAAGCTGAGATCAGCGCGCCAGAGCGCGCCGATCGGGGTCATTCGGTGAACGCGAACGCGCCTTCCGCGGAAATCGCGGCCAACGGCAGGCGTCCGTTCGGCAGTTCGCGGGCGCGCAGCGTCTCATTCAACTGTGCGGGGTCGCCCGCGCGGCCGATCGCGAGGGCCGCTTCGATGGCATAGTCGTCCGGTATCGCGAGTTCAGAGCGAATCCGCTCGCGCTCGATTCCTGCCAGTCCGTGCGCCTTCCAGCCGGACAGGCTGTCGAGAAACGTGAGCAGCGTGGCTTGTGGCAGCGTGTCGTCCGTGAAGGCCCTCGGCGACCAGCGGTCGAGGAACTGTCGGTCGATCGCGTGGTCGGCGGTGCGTTGATTCGAGGTCGTCATGGGTATGTCCTGTGGATGGGCGCAAGGAAAGAGGAGGCCGTGCGGGTACGCGGCCCCTCGATGCGACGAGTAAAGAAGTGCGCCTCTTTGCGGCTAACGCATTTGTTTTGGGTTGCTTATGTTTATTTACGCAGCCGGGGCGGGAACCACTTCGCCCGTCTCCAGGGCCGATTCGCGCTTGACTCGCTCGATGTCGCGATAGCGCGCCGCCGGATGCTCGTCAGGCAAGCGCGCGCCGCCGCCGAAGAGCTTTTCGCGCAACGTGCCCGGCGCGTAGTCGCGCGGATACACGCCGCGGCGCTGCAACTCGGGCACGAGGTACTCGACGACATGCTCGAAGGTCTCATGCGCGAGCGCGTACGCCAGATTGAATCCGTCCACGCCGGTCTCTTCGACCCACTCCTGGAGGATGTCGGCAATCGTCGTGGGGGAGCCGACGAATACCGGCCCCATTCCGCCGACGCCGCCCCACTTCGCCAGCGCTTCGATGGTCCAGGTCGTGTCGCCGCCCGAGAGATGTTCGACGGCCGAGTGGATCGCATTCGTTTGCACGCGCTTGACCGTGTCGGTGGGCAGGTACTGTCCGAAGTCGATGCCGGTCCAGCCCGACATGAACACGAGCGAGCCGTCGTAGGAGACGTGGCGCTGATACTCCTCGAAGCGCGCCTGTGCTTTGGCATCGGTCTCGTCGACGATCACGGTGACGAGGTTGTAGATCAGCAGCTTGTTCGCGTCGCGCCCGGCGAGCGCCGCCTGGCGGCGCACATCCGTCACGTAGTCGCGTAGCAGGTTTTTCGTGAGCGCCGCGACGAACACACACTCGGCATGCTGCGCCGCGAACGTTTTGCCGGGACCCGATGCGCCCGCCTGAAACAGCACCGGCGTGCGCTGCGGAGAGGGCTCGCAAAGATGATAGCCTGGCACTTCGAAGTATTTTCCCTTGTGGCCGATTTCGTGTACTTTCTCGGGGTGCGTGAACACGCCCCGGTCCCGGTCGCGCACCACGGCGCCGTCTTCCCAGCTTCCTTCGAACAGCTTGTAGAGCACTTCGACGTACTCCGTCGCGACTTCGTAGCGGTTGTTGTGGTCGCGCAGGCCGCCTTGCCCGATATTCTTCGCGCCGCTCTCGAGATACGACGTCACGATGTTCCACGCAAGGCGCCCCTGCGTGTGATGGTCGGCCGTGGAGAGACGGCGCGCGAACGTGTAAGGGTGCTCGAAGCTCGTGGACGCCGTGATGCCGATGCCCAGATGCGACGTCACCATGGCAATGGGCGCAGCCAGTTGCAGGGGGTCGTTTACGGGAATTTGCGCCGCCTGATGCAGCGCGTGATAGTTGTTGCCCTTGTAGACGTCGTAATAGCCGATCACGTCCGCGATGAAGATCGCATCGAAAACGCCACGCTCGAGTATCTTCGCGAGGTCGGTCCAGTAATCGAGATCCTTGTACTGCCACGAGCGATCGCGCGGGTGGGTCCAGAGGCCTGGCGACTGGTGGCCCACGCAGTTCATCTCAAAGGCGTTCAGGTGGATGGTTTTGCTCATGATGTTCACTTGCTCCCGCGTTCCGGTCCGTTGCCGATTTGCCAGAGAAAGGGCGGCTCGGTGCCATTGATGGTCCAGTCGCCCACGATCTTCGCCTTGTAGACGAGCGGATTGTGCGACGACACCGCGCGTGCATTGCGCCAATGGCGGTCGAGCGCGTGGCCGGCGCGGATGGCAGACGCGCCGAGCGCATCGAACAGATGCGTCGCCGCGCGCAGTGCGAATTCGGAGGCGACGATCTGGGCCTGTGCCGAAGCGATTTCGGCTTCCACGTTTGCCGCGCGCTCGGCCTCGTCGTCACCTTCGAAGCGCGCCTCGTAGGCGCGCTGTGCGGCTTCTCCAGTCTGCAGCGCTACCGCTTTTGCCCCATAGGCCCACGAGGCGATCTCGCCGATCACCTGCTGGATCTGCGCGTCGTCACTCACGCGCGGCGCATTGCCGTGACTGTAGATACGCTTGCGGCTGCGCACGAGGGTGGCGGCGTCGCGCCTCGCTGCCTCGGCAATTCCTGCGAGCGTGGCGACGTGAAAGAGCTGATAGAACGCGGTCTGATATTTGAAGCGGCGGCTGAAGTCGATGATGTTGCGGCCCTCGACCGCGGCGTCGCGGAACAGCGTGGTGCCGCTGCCCGTGGTCGTCTGGCCGAAGCCGTCCCAGTCGTCCTCGCGAAGCACGCCGGGCTGGTCGGTCGCGACGGCCACGATCACGTCGCTGCCGTCTTCTTCGCGCTGCGCGAACACGTCGATCCAGTCCGCGTAGAGGCTGCCGGTGCTGTAGTACTTCGAACCGTTGAGCACGAAGCCGCCGTCGCGGCGCGCGACCTTCGTGCCGATCTGGCCGAGCGCGACGTCGCCAGCCTCGGTCCACGCATTGCCGACGAACTGGCCGCTCACGAAGCGATCGAACCATGCACGCTGGTCCGCGCCGGCAGGCACGTTCAGCCAGTCCTCGACGAAGGCGAAGTGGCCGCGCAGCGCCTGCGGCAGGTTCGAGTCCGCGGCAGCGAGTTCGATGAGCAGTTGCGCCAGCTGTGCGATCGAAGCCCCCGCGCCACCGTCACGCACCGGAATGCGCACGGCGCCGAAGCCCGCTTGCTTGAGCGCCGCAATCGCGTCATGCGGCAGCGTGCGCGAGCGCTCGCGTTCGGCGGCTTCGCGGGCGATCTCCGTGAAGATCGGGCGGAAGCGGGCGGCAAGGGTTTCGTAGTCGGCGCCTTGCGAGAGCGCGTCATGGGATCGGGAGACATTCATGCGTTTTTTCTCGGTTGGGGGTGGAGAGAATGCGCACCACGCAGCGAAGGAGAAAAGTATAGAAACCCGCGCGCAGCGGCTCCAATAACGGATTGATGAATCGATATAGGCTTGCCCGATTTGCTCCGGCGCGTTCTTCGCAATGTCGTCGAATCGGCTGTTGCGGCAGCGGATACGCCCTGTTGCTGTCAGGGCGCTTTCTGTAGGGCGCCTTATCAAATGCGGACGCATGAATATGAGCATCGCTTCGTTGGGCTCTCTCCCCCGCCTCGCTACGATGGGCAGCAGTGTCCGCTAGCGATCTCCAACCGGCTAACCCATCGATGTCCGCTCCGATTCTGACTGCCCACTCGATCACGAAGCGTTTTGGCGCGACGCTCGCGTTGTCGCGGCTGAATTTTTCCATCCGCGCCGGCGAGGTCGTTGCGCTGATGGGCGCGAACGGCGCCGGGAAATCGACCTTCGTCAAGATCCTGAGCGGCGTGAATGCGCAGGACGAAGGCACGCTCACGCTCGGCGAGGACGCCTATGCGCCGGGTTCACCCCAGGCGGCGAAGCGTCTGGGCGTGGCGACCGTGCATCAGAGCATTGCCGACGCGGTGGTGCCTGCGCTGTCCATTGCCGACAATCTTCTGCTCGACGAACTTTGCGGCGGCGGAGCGCGCTGGTGGACGCCGCGCGCCTCCCGCTACACCCGTGCAGCCGCGCTGGCCGCGCGCGTGGGGCTCGAAGCCGATCTCACGGCACCGCTCGGTTCGCTTTCTCTCGCCGGCCAGCAGCGCGTGGTGGTCGCGCGTGCGCTGGCTTCGCGCCCGCGGCTGCTGATTCTCGACGAGCCCACGGCCAGCCTTTCCACGAGCGAGGCCGCACGGCTCCATGCGCTAGTGGATGACTTGCGCGCGGAGGGCGTGGCGGTGCTGCTCGTCTCGCATCGGCTCGGCGACCTGCGAAGACTGGCTTCGCGCGTGGCGGTGCTCCGTGATGGCCGCATTGTGGACGAACAGAACGCGCCCATCGATTTTGACGCGGCGCTGGAAGCGATGATCGGCCGCGCCCTGCCGCAGGCGCGAGTCCTGCCACGCACGGGCCAGGCAGGCGCGGAACCTGCATTGCGGCTGCGTGGACTGCGCCTCACGGCGCATGGCGCTGCGTTCGATCTCGACGTGCAGCAAGGCGAGATAGTCGCAATCGTCGGCCCGGTCGGTGCGGGGAAGTCGAGGCTTGCCCAGGTGATATTTGGCGCGTTGCGCGCGGCTGAGGGCGAGATGCGCCTTTACGGCAGCGCCTGGGCCCCGCGCGCGCCAACCGACGCGATCCGCGCGGGCGTATTCCTCGCCGGCGAAGACCGGTGGCGCACGTCACTCTTTCCCGACACCGTTGCGTTCGCATCGATCGCCGGCACGATCAGTTTTCCGTTTCTGTCCCGCTGGCAGCGCGGCGTGGGCCTGCCGCGCGATCGCGAAGCCGCGCAGGCGCAAGACGCCATCGAGACATTCGGCATTCGCTGCTCGGGTCCGGACGACCGCGTCGCGCGGCTTTCGGGCGGCAATCAGCAGAAGGTGCTGCTGGCGCGCTGGCACGCCGAGCCGGCCCGGCTGCTGCTGCTCGACGAGCCGTTCCAGGGCGTCGATGCGGGCGCTCGGGCCGATATCGCCGCCGCGTTGCGCGAGCGAGCCGCTTCGCGCGCGACGCTCGTTTTCGTCAGCGACCTCGAAGAGGCGCATGAAGTCGCCGACCGCATCGTCATGTTCGACCGCGGAACAGTCGAACGCGCAGCCGTAGCGGAACCCCTCTTATCAGCCCACTCATGAGATCCATCACACCCACGGCAGCATCGGACGACGAGTCTTCCACGCGCGACACGACCCGGCAGCGCCGGCACAGCCTCTTCGTCGCGCTCGAGCGCGGCGGGCTGCTGCTCGTGCTCGTCGCGCTCGGCGTCATCTTCACGGTTCGCGAACCCGCGTTTCTGAACGTCGCGAACCTGTTCAGCATCTTGCAGGCCGTCTCGATCGTGGCGCTGCTCGGCATCGGCGTGACGATCACGCTCGCCGCGGGCGGCTTCGATCTTTCCGTGGGCAGCGTCGCCGCCTCGGCGCAGATGGCCGCGAGCTATGTGCTCGTGGTCTGGCACGGCAGCGGCTGGGAAGCCGTGCTCGCGTGTCTCGCGCTGGGTGTGGCGGCGGGGCTCTTCAACGGGTTGCTGATCACGCGCCTGCATGTCCCGGACCAGCTCGCGACGCTCGGCACGCTCTTCCTGCTTGCGGGCCTGCAACTGATTCCCACCGGCGGCCGCTCGCTCGCGACCGGCACGATCCTGCCCGACGGCACCGAAGCGAGCGGCACGTTCCCCGATGCGTTCCTCGCGCTAGGGCGCGCACGCCTTTTCGACGTGGTGCCGGTGCCTGTCATCGTGCTGCTCGCGCTGACCGTGCTCGTCTCATTCGTTATGGGCTCCACGCGCTGGGGCCGGGTGGTCTATGCGATCGGCGGCAACGAGACGGCGGCCCGGCTGGCCGGCGCGCCAACGGCCCGCTACCGGCTGGCGGCCTATGTCGCTTCCGCGACGATCGCCTCGCTCGGCGGACTGCTGATCGCCGCGCGCGTGGGGCGAGGCGACGTGAGCGCGGGGCATTCGTTGCTTCTCGATGCGGTGGCGGCCGCGCTGGTTGGCTACGCCGTGTGGGGCGCGAAGCGGCCCAATGTGCCGGGCACGGTGATCGGCGCGGTGTTCGTCGGCGTGCTGCTCAATGGGCTCACGATGCTCAACGCGCCGTATTACCTGCAGGACTTCATCAAGGGCGCATTGCTGGTCGTGGCGCTGGCGTTCACGTTCAGCATCGGGCGCCGGGCGGAAGGGCGCAACTGAGGCCGGCAGACGTCCGGCAATGTTGCGGTTGGCAAAACTACACAATTTAGTCGAGCGGAGCAAATCATGGCAGAGACACTGGCAGGCAGCGAGACACTGGGCGCCGCTCCCTTAACGGAAGCCGCGCACGTGATTGCTACGGATAGCGAAGCGATTGCGGTCGCAACGGAGCTGGCCGCGCGGCTGGCCGTTGGCGCGGCGCAGCGCGACAGCGAGCGGCGCCTGCCGCACGAGGAGATCGAGTGGTTCTCGCGCTCGGGACTGTGGGGTATCACGGTGCCCAAAGCGTATGGCGGCGCTGGCGTGTCCAACGTCACGCTCACGGAGGTAGTCAAGATCATTTCGGCTGCGGACCCGTCGCTCGGGCAACTGCCGCAAAATCACTTCGGCCTCGTCGACGTGATCACGCTCACCGGCAGCGATGAGCAGAAGCGCGAGCTGTTCGGCGAAGTCCTCGCCGGCAAGCGCTTTGGCAACGGCTTCTCGGAAAAGGGCACGAAACACGTGCTCGACCTGAAGACGCGCGTGCGCCGCGACGGCAATCACTACGTCGTGGACGGCACCAAGTTCTATTCGACGGGCGCCCTCTTCGCGCATTACGTTCCCGTACTCGGGCTCGACGAGGACCGCAGGGGCTGGCTCGCTTATATTCCGCGCGGCACGCAAGGGCTCAGCGTGGTGGACGACTGGTCCGGTTTCGGTCAGCGCACCACAGCTAGCGGCACCGTGACGCTTGCCAACGTGCGCGTGCCGGCAAGGCTCGTGTTGCCCGCGCATCGCGTGTCGGAGCAGCCCACGCTCAATGGTCCGCTCTCGCAGATTATCCAGGCGGCCATCGACGCAGGCATTGCCCGCGCGGCGATCGAAGACACGCTCGCGTTCGTGCGCTCGCGCTCGCGGCCGTGGGTCGATAGCGGCGTCGACCGTGCAAGCGACGACCCCCTGACGATCCGCGAGGTCGGCAATCTGCATATCCAGTTGCATGCCGCCGAGGCCTTGCTCGAGCGTGCGGCGCGTGTGCTCGACGAACTCGCCGCAAAGGGCGAGACGACGGAGGACGACGTGGCGCGCGCCTCGGTCGCCGTGGGGGAGGCGAAGGTGCTCACGACACAAGTCGCGCTGCTGGCCGGCGAGAAGCTGTTCGAACTGGCCGGCACGCAGTCGACGCTCGGTGTGCACAACCTCGACCGCCATTGGCGCAACGCACGAACGCACACGCTGCATGATCCGGTGCGCTGGAAGTATCACCTTGTTGGCAATTACTACCTCAACGGCGTCAAGCCGGCACGTCACGCGTGGAACTAACCCCATCGCACAAACGGGAACGTCATGAAGACATCGATTCAACGGCACATTCGCAACTGCGCACTGGCGCTCTGCACGGCGGGCCTGTTCGGCACGCTCACGGCGGAGGCCGCCGCACTGGCTGGCGCCCCGGCGCCGTTCGACAAAGGCGGCGTGAAGGTCGCGCTGGTCAATTATCTTTCGGAGGGCGACTTCTTCCAAGCCTACGAGGCGGGCGCGCAGAAGCAGGCGAAGGCGCTAGGCATCGATCTGCGCATCTACGAGGGGCGCCAGGATGCGGCAGAGCAGCGCGACCAGATCCAGCAGGCCATCAATCTGGGCGTGTCGGCGATCATCGTCAATCACGGCTTGCCCGAGTCGCTCAAGGATGTCGTGCAGCAGGCGCTCGACAAGGGCATCAAGGTCGTCGCTTTCGACGTCAATCTGGCCAATCCGAAGGTCCCGCAAATCGAGCAGAGCGATAGTGACCTCGCTTCGCTGCTGCTCGCCCAGGCCGTCAAGGACAATGGCAACGCGTTTTCCGCGGGCTATGTGTACGTAGCGGGCTTTGCGCCGCTCGACCGGCGCGACGCCGTCTGGCAGACGTTCAAGCACGACCATCCCGGCATCCAGGAAAAGGCGCGCTGGGGCACCGTGGACAATCCGATCGCGCAGTCGGTTGCCAATCAGGCGGCTGCCGCCTACCGCGCGCATCCGGATATTCGCGTGGTCATTGCCCCCTATGACGAATTTGCGCGCGGCGCCAATCTCGCGGCGAATGAATCGAACGTTGCGAGCAAGGTGCGGATCTACAGCGCGGACATCTCGACTGCCGACATCGAGGCGATTCGCGCGCCGAACAGCGCGTGGGTCGCCACCGCGGCGACCAACCCCGCCGTGGTGGGCGCCGTGTCGGTGCGCGCCGCGGCGCTCGACGTGGCCGGGCAGCCGCTCGACCACCACATCCTCGTGAAGCCCACGCTCGTCACGCGCGACGATCTGGTGAAGAACGATATCCACACCATCGCGGAGCTGGGGGCGAAATTCCCGGCATTCCGGGCCAGCGACGCGGCGACGGCGGCCTGGATTCCCGTCGAACAGTGACCTTGATGGGAGCGCTCGACGTTAGTCATTGCGCTTCTTTCGATCTGACTCATTGGCGCGCGTATTACGCTTTCAACCGGAAATCATCGTGAGCACGGCCGTGGTCCCAGAAGAAGCCCAGATCGTTGTCCGCCCGCTTTCAGCCCATATTGGCGCTGAAATCAGCGGTGTCGATCTTTCCCGGCCGCTGACGCCAGCGCGGATCAAGGCTATCCGCGGCGCGTTGCAAGAATGGCGCGTGATCTTTTTCCGCGAGCAGTTCCTCAGTCATGAACAGCACGTCGCCTTTTCGGCACAGTTCGGCGAGTTGCCCGTCGGGCATCCCGTCTTCGGCCACGTCGAAGGACACCCGCAGATCGATTCGATTTCCAGGTTTCGCAAGGCGACGCGCTTCGAGGGAGAGCCACTTGTGCGACCATGGACAGGCCACTGAACGTGGGTAAGATCACTTGCGCTGAGACAGTGTCATTGAGACGACCGCTTTGCTTCTAACATCAACCCCTGCAACTCCAACGGAGCGCCAGCAAAGGTCATAGCTACGAATACGGTCGGTGCATCGACGACGCGCAATTCTGACTTGGCATATCTTCAGTTTCAGGTGCGTACGGACTCAGTTGCCAAGATTTTCTTGCTGCTGCGAGGTTGTTGCGACGCGTCGAGGTCGTCATGACCATGGACGTCCGCAGCTGATTACTCGTCGGCGCAGGGCGCGCTCGTGAACGTGATGCACAGACCACGTTGCGGCGAGAAAGAAAACTTCACACTAGCCCGAAAGTTTTCCTCAAGCTGGAATCCACCGGACCGGAGGGCATGAAGCGCCGCAATTTGCGCAACAGGGATGCTTCGCCGGCCGGTGTGCGACGCATACGCCAGGTGCCAAGCGCCGCTTCGACGATCGTGTTTGCCACGCCGTCGGGCGCGGGGGCACCTTTGACACTGTTGACGACTGCGTTCGATGCCAGGGCCCGCTCGCGGTCATAGTCGGCGATTTTCGAGCTTGCCAGTGGGGCGTTGACGTCCAGGTTGGTCCTGGTAAAAGATGGTTCGACCAATGTTACCCGGATGCCGAACTGGCGCACCTCGTGATCAAGCGTTTCAGTCAGCCCTTCGACGGCATGCTTGGACGCCGAATAGAGGCCCATGTACGGGGCGGGCAAGAAGCCAAGCACCGAACTGACATTGACGATCCTTCCACCACGTTGTGCCCGCATCAGGGGAAGTACCGCCTGCGTCGTGCGCAGAATGCTGAAGACGTTAGTATCGAACAGCGACACAGCCTCGGCAGTTGAAGTCTCCTCCACAGCACCGATCAGGCTCGTACCCGCATTATTGACGAGTACGTCGATTCGCCCGGCGCGTTCGATGACGGACTGGATTCCGGCCTTGACCGAAGCATCGTCGCGAACATCCATCTCGACAAGCTCGACGCCGGAGACAGGCACCGCTTTTGCAATGCTGCGCACTGTGCCAAACACTCGGCAACCTCGCCTCGCAAATTTTTCGGCGGTGGCGCGGCCGATACCCGATGACACGCCGGTCACAACGACAACCGTGGAATTCGACATGAACAACTCCGTTTGGTGAATGGATGGGGTGTCAACTGCGCGCGTCGAGCGCGTCCTGTGTCATCGAATCTGAATGCAATGGCAGGTGATCGCGGTCCCTGTGTGAACCCGCTGGGTTGCCGGGGCGGATCTTGAACCAGATGGAATACATGGCCGGCAGGAACACCAGGGTCAGAATCGTCCCGGCGAACGTGCCGCCGATCAGCGTGTAGGCGAGCGTTCCCCAGAACACCGAATGCGTCAGCGGGATGAAGGCCAGGATCGCGGCCATGGCCGTCAGGATCACCGGGCGGGCACGCTGCACGGTAGCTTCGACAACCGCATGGAACGGATCCAGCCCGGCATGTTCGTTCTGGTGAATCTGCCCGATCAGGATCAGCGTGTTGCGCATCAGGATGCCCGAGAGCGCGATGAGGCCGACCAGCGCATTGATACCGAACGGCTGCCGGAACAGGATCAATGTCGGAACGACACCGATGAGGCCGAGTGGACTCGTCAGGAACACCATCACCATCGCGGAAATCGAGCGAACCTGCAGAATGATGATGACCAGCGTGATCGCCAGCATGATCGGGAACAGCGGCAACATGGCGGTCGTCGCTTTGGCCGACTCCTCGATGGAGCCCGCCTGCTCGATGCGATAGCCGCTGGGCAGCTTCGCGATGATCGGCTGAAGTTGCCCGGTGATCGCCGTTGATACGTCTGGTGGCTGCAGGTTGTCGGCAATGTCGCCGCGTACCGTGATCGTCGGGACGCGGTCGCGCCAACGCATGATCGGCTCCTCCATGCGTACGTCGACCCTGCCCACCTGCGATAGCGGAATGCGCTGCCCGTTCGCGCCAGCCAGCGTGAAGTCGCCGAGCCGGGCAGGGTCGAGACGCACATCGCCGGCCGAACGCGCGATGACCTGCACGGTCCGAATGTCCTCGCGCACGGCGGTGACAGGCACGCCAGTGAGCAGGAACTGCAGTTGTTGCGCGACGGCGCTTGAGGTGAGCCCCACCGCCTGCACACGGTCCTGCTGCAACGTGAAGTGCAGCGTGGGCGAGCGCGTGCCCCAGTCGGTGTTGACCGTGCGCATCATTGGGCTGGCATCCATCACCTGCTCGACTTGAGCCGCGATTGCGCGCAGCTTGTCCGGGTCCGGACCCGTGACGCGATAGGCGACCGGGAACGGCGAATACGGACCGAAGACGAGTTGCGTGACCCGCACGCGCGCTTCCGGGGCGAGACCGTCGGCGATGGCTTGGCGCAGACGCAGTTTCAATGCGTCGCGCTCATCCTGACTGTCCGTGCGCACTACGATCTTCGCAAACGAGGGATCGGGCAATTCCGGCCCCATGGCCAGGTAAAAGCGCGGCGCACCTTGCCCGACATAAGCTGTGACGATTTTGGCTTCCTTCTGTTTCGCCAGCCACGCCTCCACCTTTTCGGTAACGGCGCTCGTTTGGGAAATGGATGTTCCGTAGGGCATCTGCACCTCGACGAGCACTTCAGGACGATCCGAGATCGGGAAGAATTGCTTTTTGACCACGCCCATGCCGAGAATAGCCAGGACGAAGAGCCCCACCACCGAACCGGCGACCAGCCATTTGCGCGCGATGACGCGCGTGAGCAGCTGACGGAAGCGGTTATAGCGCGGCGTGTCATAGATCGCGTCGTGGCCGCCTTCGACCTTTTTGAAGTCGGGCAGCATCTTCACGCCGAGGTAGGGCGTGAAGAACACGGCGACGACCCAGGATGCGATCAGTGCAATGCCGACGATCCAGAACATGTTGCTGGTGTACTCGCCTGCGGTGGACCTCGCGAAGCCGTTGGGCATGAAGCCGACAGCCGTCACCAGCGTGCCCGAGAGCATGGGTGCGGCGGTATGGCTCCAGGCATACGCCGAGGCGGCCACACGGCTGTAGCCTTCCTCCATCTTCACCACCATCATTTCAATGGCGATGATCGCGTCGTCTACCAGAAGGCCCAGCGCCAGGATCAGGGATCCCAGGGTGATGCGGTCGAAGTTCTTGCCTGTCGCGGCCATGACCACGAACACGATGGCCAGCGTCAACGGCACGGCGGCGGCAACCACCAGGCCTGCGCGCCACCCCATGCTCACGAAACTCACGAGCATGACCACCAGCAGAGCGGCGAAAAACTTGAGCATGAACTCGTCGACCGCCGAATGAATGTTGACGGCCTGATCTGTGACCTTGGTCAGGCTCATTCCCAGCGGCAGCACGGCGTTAATTGCGCCGACCTCGCTGTCGAGTGCCTTGCCGAGATCGAGCCCGTTCCAGCCGTCGCGCATCACGATGCCCAGCAGCAAGGCTGGTTCGCGGTTGTTGCGGATCATGAACGTCGCCGGATCTTCATAACCACGCGTGACGGTGGCAATGTCCGATAGCTTCAGTGTGCGACCCTGCGCCACGACTGGCGTGTCGCGGATCTTCTGCAGGTTGTCGAAGGCACCGTCCAGGCGAATGAACACCTCCGGACCTTTGGTCTCCACCGAGCCCGCTGGCGTCAGGACGTTCTGGCCATTGAGCGCGGCGAACACGTCCTGCGGGCTGACACCGAGCGTTGCCAGCCGGTCATGTGAGAACTGGACGTAGATACGTTCGGCCTGCTCGCCGATGATGTTGACCTTCTTCACGCCCGGCACGTGCAGCAACCGCTGGCGCAGCGACTCGGCGTCGCGCACGAGCAGGCGTTGCGGTTCTCCCCTGGCCTTCAGCGCAAAGAGTGCGAAGGTGACATCCGCGTATTCGTCGTTGACGATCGGCCCGATCACGCCAGCCGGAAGGTTGGCGGCTTCGTCGCTGATTTTTTTCCGGGCCTGGTAGAACTCCTCCTGCACTTCCGACGGTGGGGTGCTGTCGAGCAACGTCAGCGTTGTAAAAGCCAGGCCGGGCCGCGTGTATGTCTCGGTCCGGTCGTACCAGCGCAGTTCCTGCATGCGCTTTTCGATTTTCTCGGCGACCTGATCGTGCATCTCCTGTGCGGTGGCGCCAGGCCATGCAGTGACGATGGTCATCACCTTGATCGTGAACGCCGGGTCTTCGGCGCGACCCAGCTTGAAGAACGACACGAGTCCGGCCAGCGAGATCAGGCAGATCAGGAACAGGGTGATGGAGCGCTCGCGAACGGCGAGCGCCGACAGGTTGAATCGACCTTCGCTCACGGACGTGCTCCCTCGTTCGCCACCGCGACGGCCTCGCCGGACATTCGGACCTGTTCGCCATCGCGCAGCAACTGGGCACCGAGCGCAACGACGCGGTCGCCCTGTTTCAACGCACCCGACACGCGAGCACTGTCGTCATCGAGGTGAAGGACCGTGACCGGCCGCCACGCAACCTTGGCCTGTTCGCCGTTGATGACCCACACGCCGGGCCCTTTGCCCGCGTCGAGCACCGCGCCGATCGGCACCTGCAAGCCGCCCTGGAGCGCCACGCGTGCGTCCGGTATCTCGATCGTGACGGTTGCGCCTAGAGGCGCGTCGGCCAGCGCACCCTGCAGCACATAACGCGCTTCGAAGGTGCGGGTACGCGGATCCGCCGTATCCGAGAGCTGGCGCAGGGTGGCCGGCACGCTGATGCCGCTGTTGCCGAAGAGAGTGGCGTCGGCGACCGAATCGATGGCGGGGCGCAGGGTTTCCGGTAGCTGGATGACAGCCTCGCGGCGTCCCGCGTGGGCCAGGCGCACTACGGGCTGTCCGGCGCTGACGACCTGGCCCGGTTCGGCCAGCGTCTCCATCACCACGCCATCCCCGTCCGCGACCAGCTCGGCATAGCTCGTCGCATTGCGCGCCACGTCGGCGTCAGCCTCAGCCGCGCTGAGCTGCGCCCTGGCTGCATCGGCGGCCGCCTTGGCCTGGTCGTAGGCCGAAGCCGAGATCGCACCCGTACCGCGCAGGTCGCGATAGCGCTCCTCATCCTGCGCGGTCTGCTGCGCTCGCGCCCGCGCGGCGGTGACCGCCTCCTGCCGGGCCTGCGCGGCAAGCTTGAGATCGACGGGGTCGAGGCGCATCAGCAGCTGCCCGCGTTTGACGGTTTGGCCGGCATCCACCAGCCGCTCCAGCACCTTGCCGGAAACGCGAAATCCCAGGTCGCTTTGCACGCGTGCGGAGACAGTTCCGGTAAACGAACGGGACGCGGGGATCGCCGCCTGAACGATGGCCGTGCGCACCAGCGGTACCTCGGTGCGCGGATCAGATGGGGCTTTTTCGCCGCAGGCCGCTAGCGCAAGCGGCAGCGCACAGGCGAGTGCGGAGGTGGCGAGGCGACGCGAGAACATGAAAGTCCCATCGATGAAGTGATGACGGCTTCCATTATGGTTCTCGTGACCATTTCAGTCAATAGTCACTCTCCGAGATCGGTCAGGGCGACAGGCTTCGGAGTACCAGGCTGGAGAGCTGCGCTGGCGCGACGTCGGTGGTGTCGCGGTTGTATTGCAGTAGCAGCGGGTTGAGGTAGGGGCGCAGCACCAGATAGATCGCCATCGCGGTTTCGTCCAGCGGCGTCTTGCGCTCGAAGTCGCCACTTTGCCGGCCTTCCTGGAGAACCTCCTGGAGTAGCTTCTGGACACGTGCTTCATAAGCTTGCACCGCCTGCCAGTTTTCCGTGGCGGCCGATGCAGCGATGTCGTACAGCTTGCGGTCCCGGAAAAACAGCCTGAGGCTTGCTTCGGCAAAGACCTTGAACACTCGTCGCAGTTTCTCCGGCGGCAGATCCGTCTCCGCGACCGCTGTCCGCACCTCGCTTTCGATTTCGTGCAGGCAGTTGACACAGATCATTTCGCCAATGGCCTGCTTCGATTCAAAGAACTTATATATGTACGCCTTCGAAAACCCGATCGCCTTGGCAAGGTCAGAGACCGTCGTTTTCTCGTAGCCATATCGGCTGAAGTGCTCGGTGGCGGCGGCAACGATCTGGTCCCGCACCTCGTGATCAGCCGGGCCGCGCGCGGGAGCGGAGGGAGTGGTGGTGTTTTTCATGGACATAGCATACAGGAATGGACAACTAGTGACTATTTGGTATTATGATCACAACCGGAACCTCGCGAAGACGCTCATGCTACCCAAACACCTCCTTGCCGCGGTCATTGTCGCCAGTCTCTCGGGCTGCGCTGTAGGCCCCGACTATGTCCGGCCAGTGGTAGCCATGCCAGAGCATTTCCAGGGTCAGGCCGCGGTAGATCACCGGCAGGCGGCGGCGAGTGCAAACCCGGTCACGTGGTGGTCGGGTTTTGGCGATGCACAACTTACACGATTCGTTACGCTCGCGCTGGACCAGAATCTGGACCTCGCGCAGGCCGCGGCGCGCGTCTCGCAGGCGCGCGCGGGACTCGGCGCAGCGAATGCCGCGCTGCTGCCTTCCGGCAATGTCAGCGGCCAGGCGGCCCGGGTCTACCAGTCGGTCGAAACTCCGCTGGGACGTGTCCTGAATTCAACGCCCGGTTTCGATCGCTACGGCAACGACTACGAGGCCAATTTCAGCGCGAGCTGGGAACTGGACATTTTTGGCGGGCTGCGTCGCGGGCGGGAAGCGGCTCTTGCCGGCTATCAGGCTTCGGAAGCCGGCGAGGTGGCCACGCGCCTGGCTGTGGCAGCACAGACTGCCGACATCTACATCACCATTCGCGGATTGCAGGCCCGTCTGCAGGTGGCGCGCAAGCAGTTGCAGACGCAGCAGGATCTGCTCTCGACCATCAACCTCCTCTATGCCAAAGGGTTGGCGGCCGACCTTCAGGTGAGCCAGGCCGAAGGGGCGCTGGCCCCGGTGCAGGCATCCATCCCTGTTCTGGAGGTCGGTCTGGATACGGCCATGAACGCGCTGGACGTAATGCTGGGTGCACAGCCCGGCACGCATCGCACGGACCTCTTCGAGGGCGGCGAGATCCCTGCCGCCCCGGGAATCGCAGGCACCGGATCTCCTGGCGAGTTGCTCAGGCGTCGGCCCGATCTGATCGTGGCCGAGCGTCGTCTGGCGGCGTCGAACGCGCGTATCGGCATGGCCATTGCCGAGTATTACCCAAAGCTGTCGCTCAGTGGACTGATCGGGAGCGCAACATCAATGGCCAGCGGCAACCTGTTCAGTAGCGGCGCCAATCAGGCGGCCGGCGTGCTGGGGCTGCGCTGGCGTCTGTTTGATTTCGGCCGCATCAATGCGCAGATCAATGAGGCCAAAGGCCAGGAGGCCGAGATGCTCGCCGCTTACCGGCTTGCCGCATTGCACGCAACGGAGGACGTCGAGAATTCCTTCTCGGCACTCGTCAAGCGCGAGGAGCAGGCTGCCGTTCTCGCGCAGGGTGTGACTTCGCTGGGCCGGGCGCGAGCGGCCTCGTTTGTGGCCTACCAGAAAGGTGTCGTTAGCCTGATCGAGGTCCTGCAGGCCGATCAAGACTTGCTGCGCGCATCCGACGAGCGGGTGCAGGCACAAACGGAAGCGGCTCGCGCAGCGGTCGCCGCCTTCAAGGCGCTCGGCGGGGGGTGGCAACCCACCGATGCTGAGGCCGTTGCAAGCCGATAGGAGCACCGCTCCCAACCAGTTGCAGTCGGCCCTCTTCTTTGCAAAGGCAGCCTCCGCTAATCAAGCCCGGTATTTTGTTTTCGGCGCTTGAAGATGCGCAGCACGCACGACACGCGAGTGACCGTTGGTAATTCGAGAACAGCCACAACTAGTGCAATGACCTGATTGAGGGAAACGGGTCGAAAGCGTGAGTTCGCAGATGCAGTTAGCTGACGTCAAGTTGCTCGATGCAGCCACTGTCAGCAACCATCGCGCCGCCCAGCGAGCCCTACTGCCGAAGCAAAGCCATCATCGCGCCAAACCCGACGAATACCCCGCCCGTCACGCGATTGAACGCTTTCGCCACGCGACGGCTCTTGAGCGTCGCGCCGATGCGCGTGCCGAAACCCGCGTAGACGAGATACCAGCTCACTTCGCACACGGCGAAGGTCGCAACGAGCACGCCGAACTGCGGCAGCACCGGTCGGGTCGCGTCGATGAACTGCGGCAGGAGCGCCGCCGCGAAAAGGATCGCCTTCGGGTTGCTGCCGCCGACGAAAAAGCCGTTGCGATAGAGCGCGAACGGTGAGCGCACGGGTCGCGCGGCCACACGTTCGGCAACGTCGGCGGCGGCCTCGGGCACGGGTGCGCCCCACGCCTTGATGCCCAGGTACACGAGGTACGCGGCGCCGATGAAGCGCAGCGCGTTGAACATGGTCGGCCACGCTTGCAGGAACACGCCGAGCCCTGCCGCCGAGACGGCCAGCATCAGAACCAGTGCGGAAAGGCAACCGGCCATGGTCGCGCTCGTGCGGCGCAGTCCGTACTGCGCGCCGTGCGACATGATGAGCAGCATGTTGGGACCGGGGATGGCGCAGACGACGAAGACGGTGACGACGAACAGCCACCAGGTATGCAGATTCATTGCAGCGACGAGATCAAAGAGGGCTGGAATACGGCGAAAGGACGATTATGCCAGCGGACGGCGCGCGCCAGGCCGCGGCCCGCAGGCCAGCGACGAATCGGTGGGGGAAACGCGAGGCAGCAAAAAGAAAAGCCCGCAGTGAACGCGGGCTTGAACCATGCCAAGGGAGACATGGAGGAGACAACTTCACTATAGTCAAACAATTGACGCGTCGCAATATACGTTCGTATATAACATCGTTAATCATTGTCAGATTAATGAGTTAGTGATTGATGTGGCCATCGGGCAGGCACACAATGAAGCGGCGCGTCGCTGGATGGAAGGTGCGGCGCACGGGAGGCGAGACATCGCCTCGTCAGCCCGGAGCGGGTTTCAACTGGAGGGATGAAATGGGCATTCTGGACAAGGTGGGTGAAATTGCCGGTGCGGTCGCCGCTGTGGAAGGCGCCGAGAAGCTCGATCCGAACGCGGGCTTCCTGACCAAGGCAGCCGCCGCGGTTGCCGGTTTCGAGGGCGCCAAGGAAGTCGAGCAGCTAGTCGAGAAGAAGGAAGACGAAAAGCCCGCCGACGACAACACCGCGCAGCCCGCGGATGGGTCGGATCAGCAGACGTGAGCACATTGCGGCGCGCATGACGGTTTGACCGGGGAGTCTGGCGCGCTTCGCTTCGCATGGCTGCGTGTCGTTCGATACGCGAGTGGCAGTACAGATACAGGAAAGCCGCGGCCGGATCAGCCGCGGCTTTTTCATTGGACCGCTCACCGGGCGGCCCGCCAGCGCCCAGAACCCGGCGACGCGCGATAAACGAAGCCCAGCGCGATGACCGCCACCGTGAAGCCGAGAGCGACGAGGCACACGCCGCTCCAGCGCGCCGTGGCCCACGCGGCGCCGGCCATGAGCGCGCCGGCCGCGCCGCCGATGAAGAACATCCCCACGAAAATCGCGTTGAGCCGGCCGCGCGCGGCGGGGTTGAGCAGGTTGATCGCGCGCCGCCCGAGCGTCTGGTCGGCGATGACGCCCGCATCGAGCGCAGCCGCGCCCGCAACGAGCAGGCCAAGCGCCAGCGCGGGATGCGCGGCGGGCGCAAAGCCGCCCCAGCCCGCGCCCGCCACGCCCAGCAGCACGACCGCGCCGAGCATCGTCGCGTGCGCGGCGTATTGCACCGCGCGCCCCGCGCCGTGATCGCCCAGCCGGCCCGCAAGCGGCGTGACGATCGCGCCGCTCGCACCCGCCAGTGCAAACGCGGCAATGCCGTTCATGCCGAGCGAAAACGGCGGCTGCGACAGCAGCAAGGCGACCGCGGTCCAGAACGCCGAGAAGGCTCCCAGTGCAAGCGCCGCAAGCAAGGCGCTGCGCCGCAGAACGCGCTCGGTGCGCAGCAACGTCCAGAGCGAATAGAGCAGATCGGCGTAGCGCGCCGTCACGCCCGGCATGCGCCGCGGCGTGCGCACAAAGAGGACCACCGCGAGCAGGGCGTCCGCCACCGCTTCGATGCCGTAGAACGCTCGCCAGCCCAGCGTTCCCGCAATCAGGCTCGCGAGCGGCCGTGACAGCAGAATGCCCAGCATCAGGCCGCTCATCACGTTGCCGACGGCCCGCCCGCGCCGGCTTTCGGGCGCCATCGAAGCGGCCATCGGCACGAGCATCTGGATCACGCTGGAGGTCGCCCCCGCGAGGAACGCCGCGCCGAGAAAGAGCGGCCCCGAGCGCGCCAGCGCCGCGAGGGCCAGAAAGACGGAGCAGGCAAGCAGGGTGCGGAAAATCAGCCGCCGGTTTTCGAGCAGATCGCAGAGCGGCACGAGCAGCAGCAGGCCGGCCGCGTAGCCGAGCTGCGGCAGCATGGCGACCGCGCCGACGAATTCGGGGCGCAACTGCAGCGACTGGCTCACGAGCCCGGCGAGCGGCTGGGCCGCAGACAGATTGACGACGATCACGCCGACGGCGGCGGCGAAGAACAGCGTCATCGGCAGCGTGAGCGTGGCGTGGGTGGCGTGATTGGCGTGATTGGGCTGGTTGGCGTGGCTCGCGGGGGTGGCTTCGCGCGCCATCGCACGCGTACAGGTTTCAGCAGGGTGCTCCATCGATTGGCTCCGCAACGTGGCAACTCCAGCTATCGTAGGGAGCGTCACGTTATGCGACAATTGAATTATCGCGATAATCTTTATGCGGAGTCGTTGTGAACACCCGAGATCTGGAAGCCTTCGTGGCGGTGGTCGAAAGCGGCTCGCTCGTGCGGGCGTCGGAGCGGCTGTTCCTGACGCAGCCGGGGCTCACGCGCCGCGTGCAGAACCTGGAGACGACGCTCGGCATCGAGCTTCTGGACCGCCAGAGCAAGCCCCTCAAGCCCACGGCCGCGGGCAACGAGGTGTACGGCCTCGCGCGCTCGGTCCTGCGTGCGGTCGACGACCTGATGTCGGTCGCCTCGCCGGAGAGCGAGCCGGTCGGCGAGCTCAAGCTCGGCGTGCCGCCGTTTCTCTCGGAGCTGGCGCTCGAACAGCCCGTCGATCAATTGCGCGGCGAGTTTCCCAAGTTGACGCTGCGCGTGAGGGCGGGCTGGTCGCCAGGCCTCCTCGACGAGGTCGAGCGCGCGCGGCTCGATGCGGCCGTGATCCTGCTGCCCGCCGCGGTGATGCCGCCGGAGGGCGTGGTCGCGACCCAGCTCGGCTACACGCCGACCCTCGTCGTCGCGGCGCGCTCGTTTGGTTTGCCCGACGAGCCCACCACGCTCGCCGCGCTCGCGCACCATCCGTGGGTGCTGAACCAGGACGGCTGCGGGATGCGCTCGGCGCTGAGCCGCGCCATGGGCATGGCGGGTCTGCCGTTCAACGTCGCGGTCGAGGCCTTCGGCTCGGAACTGCAGCTTTCGCTGGTCGCGCGCGGCATGGGCGTCGGGCTCGCCGCGCCGCAGGCGCTTGCCCGCAGCCCGCTGCGCGACCAGCTGCAGATCATCGACGCGACCGACTTCCGCTCGGGCCTGAATGTGTGGCTCGTGCACGGGGCGCTGCCGGGGCGCCTCGTGCGGCCGGTCGCGCTCATCCGCGACGCGCTGGCCAACAAGCTGGAGATGGCCGAAGTGGCGTGACGGCGCAGCGCCTCGCGCTCAGGCGTGAGCGGCGTTGCCGCTGCTGCCGATGGCGTCGAGTTCGGCGAGCACGTCGTCGTTCAGGTCGAGCTGCGCGGCCGCCACGTTCTCGCGCAGATGCGAAAGCGTGGACGTGCCCGGAATCAGCAGGATGTTGGGCGAGCGCCGCAGCAGCCACGCCAGCGCGAGCGCCATCGGCGTGACTTCGAGGCGCGCGGCCACCGCTGAAAGCGCCGACGACTGAATCGGCGTAAAGCCGCCGAGCGGAAAGAACGGCACGTAGGCGATGCCTTGCGCGGCGAGGGCGTCGATCAGTGCGTCGTCGTCGCGGTGCACGAGGTTGTAGTGGTTCTGCACGCACACGATCGGCACGAGGCGCTGCGCCGCCGCGATTTGTGCGGCGGTCGCGTTGGACATGCCGACGTTGCGCACGAGGCCGCGCTCGCGCAGCCGGGCGAGCGCCTCGACCTGCTTTTCCACAGGGCCTTCGGACGGTTTGTGGACGTCGCCCATGATGCGCAGGTTGACCACATCGAGCGCGTCGAGGCCCAGGTTGCGCAGGTTGTCGTGCACAGCGCGCTCGATGTCGGCGGGTTCCAGTGCCGGCAGCCAGGCGCCCTTGTCGTCGCGCACGGCGCCCACCTTGGTGACGATCGTGAGGTTCGGCGCATACGGATGCAGCGCCTCGCGAATGATCTGGTTCGTCACGTGCGGGCCGTAGAAGTCGCTCGTGTCGATGTGGTTGACGCCCAGTTCCAGCGCCTCGCGCAGTACCGCGACGGCCTGCGCGCGGTCCTTCGGGGGCCCGAACACGCCGGGGCCGGCCAGTTGCATGGCGCCATAGCCCATGCGGTTCACCTGGCGGCCGGCCAGTTCATAGGTGCTTGCGGGTTTGCGGTTCGGCATTGCGTACTCCTCGGTTGACGAATGTCCGCAGTATGGGCGCCTTCGAATTGTCCGATAATCCCATCTGATCAGAACAGGCTGTGCGGAAAACCGAACAGTGCAGGATGAACCATGCCGATGGAAATGAACGATCTGGCCGCTTTCGTTTCGGTGGCGCGCGCGGGCGGCTTTCGCGATGCGGCGCGCGTGGGCGGCGTTTCGGCGTCGAGCCTGAGTGCCGCGGTGCGCCGGCTGGAGGCGAAGCTCGGGCTGCGGCTGTTGAACCGCACCACGCGCAGCGTCGCGCCGACCGAGGCGGGGCAGCGTCTGCTCGAATCGATCACGCCGCTTTTCAGCGAGATGGAAGCGGCGCTCGATGTGCTCAACGGCTACCGCGAAAAGCCGGCGGGCACGCTCAAGCTCAACGTGCCCGCGAGCGCGGCGCGCACCATCCTGCCGGGCGTGCTCGCGCCGTTTCATCGCGCGTATCCCGAGATCCGCGTCGAGGTGGTGGTGGAGGACGGCTTCGTCGACGTGCTGCAGATCGGCTGCGACGCCGGGATCCGCTACGACGAGCGGCTGGAGCAGGACATGATCGCGATTCCGATCGGTCCGCGCGTGGAGCGTTTCGCGACAGTCGCGTCGCCCGCGTATCTCGCGGCGCGCGGGCGGCCTGAACATCCGCGCGAGCTGCTCGACCACGCGTGCCTGCGCGTGCAGTTCGCGGGCGGCGCGATGCCGCTCTGGCATTTCGAGCGCGACGGCGAAGTGCTGCGCCTCGACCCGCCCACGCCGCTCGTCGTGCGCCCCGGCGCGGCGCTCGACTTGCTGATCAACATGGCGCTCGACGGCGTCGGCATCGCGTATCTGTTTGAAGAGATGTTGCTGCCGCAGATCCGCAGCGGCGCGCTCGTGCGCCTGCTCGACGACTGGGCCGTGTCGTTTCCGGGGCCGTTTCTCTACTACCCTGGGCGGCGGCACCTGCCGGCGCCGCTGCGCGCGTTCGTCGACTTCGTCAAGGCGAATGCACCAGACGATTCGGCGTCCTGAGTACGCGTCGAGCGATTCAGGACGCCCACTCGGGAAGACGCGGCGTCGTGCGCCTAACCACGCGTAACCACGCGTAACGACGCCTAGCGGCGCTTCATGCCGTACTCGATGAACGTGCGGCACAGCAATTCCATGCCCTTTGCGTCCTCTTCGTCGAAGCGCGCGAGATGCGGGCTGTCCACGTCCCATACGCCGATCAGCTCGCCGTCCGGCGTGACGAGGGGCACGACGATTTCCGACTGCGAAGCCGAATCGCACGCAATGTGGCCCGCGAACGCGTGCACGTCGGGCACGACCTGCGTTTGCCGCGTGGCCGCGGCCGTGCCGCATACGCCCTTGCCCAGGGGAATGCGCACGCACGCCGGTTTGCCCTGGAACGGGCCGACCACGAGCTCTTTGCCGTCGAACGAATAAAAGCCCGCCCAGTTCAGGCCTTCGAGCGAATGAAACACGAGCGAAGCGAAGTTCGCGGCGTTCGCGATGACGTCGGTTTCGCCTTCGATCAGCGAGCGCGCCTGCGCGGCCAGCGATTCGTAGAGGGCGGGTTTGTCGGAGGGAAGCGTGTCGGAAAGCGAGAACATAAGTCGGTCGATCTGGATATGCGCCGTTGCAGCGAAAGGCGCGGTGGGGCCAAACGAGATTTTAGGCGAGATCGGCTATCGGCAGGAATTCGCCGGGCGCTGAATATGGCGCATCCATGGACCGTAGCGCGCCCTCGTGCGATTATTCACGTTTCGTGTTGAATCTATCCACGCCTGCGGGGCTGGTTGCCGACGGTTTTTCGGGCATGCTGGCGCATCAGCACAGAATCAACACAGAAACGGAGAACGCGACATGAGCAAGACATTCAAAATCGCCGCCATCGCCGGCGACGGTATCGGCCAGGAAGTGATGCCCGAGGGCGTGCGCGTGGTCGAGGCGGCGGCCGCGAAGTTCGGCCTGAAGCTCGACATCACCCATTTCGACTGGGCAAGCTGCGACTACTACCTGCAGCACGGCAAGATGATGCCCGACGACTGGTTCGCCACACTCAAGGGCTTCGACGCGATCTATTTCGGCGCGGTCGGCTGGCCCGACAAGGTGCCCGATCACATTTCGCTGTGGGGCTCGCTGCTGAAGTTCCGCCGCGAGTTCGACCAGTACGTGAACCTGCGTCCGGTGCGTCTGCTGCCCGGCGTGCCGTGCCCGCTCGCCAACCGCAAGCCCGGCGACATCGACTTTCTCGTCGTGCGCGAGAACACCGAGGGCGAGTACAGCTCGGTGGGCGGCAAGATGTTCGAAGGCACCGAGCGCGAGTTCGTGCTGCAGGAGTCGGTGTTCACGCGCCACGGCGTCGACCGCATTCTCAGGTACGCGTTCGAACTCGCGAACCAGCGCGGCCGCAAGAAGCTCACGGCGGCCACGAAGTCCAACGGCATCTCGATCAGCATGCCGTACTGGGACGAGCGCGTGGCGGCGATGGGCGAGGCGTATCCCGACGTGAAGTGGGACAAGCAGCACATCGACATTCTGTGCGCGCGTTTCGTGCTGCAGCCGGACCGCTTCGACGTGGTCGTCGCCTCGAACCTCTTCGGCGACATTCTTTCGGACCTCGGCCCCGCCTGCACAGGTACGATCGGTCTGGCGGCCTCGGCGAACCTGAATCCCGAGCGCAAGTTTCCGTCGCTGTTCGAACCCGTGCACGGCTCCGCGCCCGACATCTTCGGCAAGCAGATCGCCAACCCCATCGCGATGATCTGGTCGGGCGCGATGATGCTCGAGTTCCTCGGCAACGGCGACGCGCAATACAAGGCCGCGCACGACGCGATCATGCAGGCCATCGAGAAGGTGCTGGTGGAAGGCCCCCGTACGCCCGACATGGGCGGCACGGCGAACACGACTGCGCTCGGCGAAGCGGTAGCCGCCGCGCTGTGACGCCGCGGTGACGCCGATGCCGGACGTACCGAAAGCGCCGAAATCCGTCGCGTCGCCGGAGCTCGACGACTTGCGCGTGTTCTGCATGGTCGCGCGCAAGGCGAGCTTCACCGCGGCGGCCGAGGCGCTGGCGGCGTCGCCGGCCTATGTCAGCAAGCGCGTGGGCGTGCTCGAGGCGCGCCTCGGCACGCGCCTGTTGCACCGCTCGACGCGGCGCGTCGCGATGACCGAGGCGGGCGAGCGCGTCTATGCGTCGGCGGGCAAGATCCTCGACGACGTCGAGCGCCTCGTGGACGACGTCTCCACCACGCGGCGCATTCCGCGCGGCACGCTGCGCGTGTCGAGCAGCTTCGGCTTTGGCCGCAACTTCCTCGCGCCCGCGCTCGCGGGGCTTTCCGAGCGTTATCCGCAACTGAGCGTGCGCCTCGAACTGTTCGACCGGCTCGTCGATGTGGCGGGCGAGGGCTTCGATCTCGACGTGCGTATCGGCGACGAGATCGCCGGCCATCTGATCGCGCGGCGTCTCGCCACGAACTATCGCGTGCTCTGCGCCGCGCCCGCGTATCTCGCGCGGCGCGGCGCGCCACAGGAGGTCGCCGATCTTGCCGAACACGCGTGTCTGGCGATCAAGGAGCGCGATCATCCGTTCGGCGTATGGCGCCTGAACACGCATGGCGAAACGGTCTCGGTGAAGGTGGCCGGGCCGCTCTCGACCAATCACGGCGAGGTCGCCGTGCAGTGGGCGCTGGCGGGCCGCGGCATCGTGCTGCGCTCGATGTGGGACGTCGCGCCATTGCTGGAGAGCGGGCGCCTGCAGCGCGTGCTGCCCGGCGTGACGCAGCCGGCCAATGTCTGGGCCGTGTACCCGGCGCGCCTCGCGCAGTCCGCGAAGGTGCGCGTGTGCGTGAATCATCTGGAGGAAACCTTCGCGCGCATCGGCATTGCCGTGCCCGCAAACGAGGACGAGAGCGGGCGCTGAGCGGGTTCGGCGGGTCCCTTACTCGCTTTCGGGGAGACCGAGCGCCTTGCGCTCGCGACGTTCCTCGTTGCCGCGCCGCGCGCGCTGGCGCTGGCGCGAAAGCACGGTGATGATCTGGCCGGTGGTGGCGTCGGCGGGGATTTCGTTGCGGATCACGTTCGCGACCATCGGCAGCCCCTTGCGCTGGCGGTGCAGCGCCTGCGCGATCGCCTGGCGGCACGCTGGCCCGTGGCAATCCCATTCGTCGCGCAGTTTTCCGCAGTAACGGCAGGTGTCCATGCATCCCAGTTTACCCAAAATCGATTGAGGGTTTAGGGGCGCGATCAGCGTCGCGCGGCGCGCGTGCCACTCGTGCGCCGCCTGGCGCGGCCCGGCGGTATGATCGGCTGCGGATGTGGCGGGACCGCGGTTCGAATTAGCGTGGCGGGAGCGGCAGATGGCGGCGATCGGCGTAGTCCTGTTCGACATGGAGGGCGTGCTGTCCCACTACGATCGCGACGCGCGCGTGGCGAGCCTCGCGGCCGCCACCGGCGCGCCGCCCGCGACGGTGCGTCACGCGATCTGGGGCTCGGGTCTCGAAGCGCGCGCCGACGCGGGCGAGATCGACCCCGACGCGTATTTGCGCGCGCTCGGTGCGATGCTCGGATGCGAGGTTGGCCGCGATGTGTGGCTCGCTGCGCGGCGCGCGTCGATCACGCCGAACGAGGCGGCGCTCGCGCTGGCGCAGCGTGTGGCCGCGCGCTGCCGCATCGCCGTGCTGACCAACAACTGCTCGCTCGTCACGCATCACCTCGACTATCTGAATCCGCCCGTTGCGCGGCTGTTCGGTTCGCAGATCTATTCGTCGGCGACGTTCGGCGCGGTCAAGCCGGCCGCGCAGACCTACCTTGGCTGCGTTGCCCAGCTCGGCGCGCAACCCGAGGAAACGCTCTTCATCGACGACAGCGAAGCGAACGTCACGGGCGCGCTCGACGCGGGGTTGCAGGCGTGCCACTTTGTCGAAGCCGATGCGCTCGCGAGCGACCTGGCGCGGCTCGGGCTGATCGACGCTTGATGGCCGTGCCGCACGGGCGGCGACGGCATGCATGAATAGATGGATGGCTGGCGAACGTACGGGGGCTTGCGATGAAAATGCAATGGAACTGGAAGCTGGTCGCGACACTCTGCCTGTGCGCGTTCGCGCCGCTCGCCGCGGCTCAACAACCGGGCGCGCCGCTCGTCTACGTGACGGACTTCGAACTCGACGCGGCCAACGTCAAGCAGGATTCGAATCCTGTGGAGAATGCGCGCGAGCGCATGGGCGGCTTGCTGCCACGACTGCGCCACCGCGACCCGCAGCAGCAGGCCGATCAGGTCGTCACGAAAATGGCCGACGCGCTGGTGAACGACCTGCGCGAGAAGGGCCTCGACGCACGTCGCCTGCCCAGCGGCGCGCCGCTACCCGCGCAGGGCTGGCTGGTGCGCGGCGTCTTCCTGAGCGTGGACGAAGGCAACAGCATGCGGCGCGCGGTGGTGGGCTTCGGCTCGGGCGCGAGCCAGATCGAGCTGGCGGTGGCCGTGGACAACCTGGCCACCCAGGCGCCGCAGCCGCTGTATCAGGTGATCGACAGCCAGTCGAGCCATGCGAAGCCCGGCGCCGGTGCGGCTATCAAGCTCAATCCCTATGTGGCGGCGGCCAAATTCGTGCTGGCGCGCGCCGACGACCGCAAGAACGTGGACCGCGCGGCGGCCGAAGTGGCCGACTCGGTCGCGGCGCGCGTGAAAGCGGCGCCGCAATGACGCCCGGACGCGTTAGCCGCGCGGCGGGATGTTGAGCCCGCGCGCGACCGCCGGCCGCGCGACGAATGCTTCGAGCACGCGCGCGACGTTCCTGAAATCGGCGTAACCCACGAGGTCGCCGGCCTCGTAGAAGCCAACAAGGTTGCGCACCCAACCAAACGTGGCGATGTCGGCGATGGTGTACTCGTCGCCCATGATCCACTTGCGCCCCTCGAGGCGCTGGTCGAGCACGGCGAGCAGGCGACGCGACTCGGCGACGTAGCGGTCGCGCGGACGCTTGTCCTCGTACTCCTTGCCCGCGAACTTGTGGAAGAAGCCCACCTGACCGAACATCGGGCCGATGCCGCCCATCTGGAACATGACCCACTGGATCGTCTCGTAGCGCGCCGCGCCTTCACGGGCGAGGAAGCGGCCGCTCTTGTCGGCGAGGTAGATGAGGATCGCGCCCGATTCGAAGAGGGCGAGCGGCTCGCCGCCCGGGCCGTTCGGATCGAGGATCGCGGGAATCTTGTTGTTGGGGTTCAGCGAAAGGAATTCCGGCGACATCTGGTCGTTCGCGTCGAAGCGCACCAGATGCGGTTCGTAAGGCAGGCCGCTTTCCTCCAGCATGATCGAGACCTTGACGCCATTGGGCGTGGGCAGCGAATAGAGCTGGATGCGATCGGGGTGAAGCGCCGGCCACTTGCCGGTGATGGGAAAGGCGGAAAGGTCGCTCATGCGGGGTCCTTGAAGTCCTTCAACGGCGCGGCGCTCGCCGTGCAAGGCGCGCCGCGGCCTGATCGAGAGGCGGGAGTGGAGTCAGGCCGCCAAGTTTAGTGGAAACGGCGCGCGCCGTCTTTTCGCCGCAAGGCGCGACTTGCACGCTGCTACACGCTCCCTTCGCGCTCGACCACGAGAATGCGCGCCTGGCCGCGCGGATGCGCGACATGCTCGCAGCCCACGCCCGCGAAGAACACGTCGCCGGCTTCGAGCACCGCGACCTGTTCCGCGCCGTCTTCGCGGTAATGCATGTCGACCACGCCGTCGAGCACGGCGAACACTTCCTCGCCGTCGTTGACGTGCCATTTGTATGGCTGGTCGGTCCAGTGCAGGCGCACGGTGGTGCCGTTCATGTTGGCGATATCGAGCGCCCCCCAGGGGCGGGTGGCGGTGAAGGTTTTCGAGCGGATGACTTTCATGGTGGTACGGCCTTGGATGTGATCGTGCGGCGCCGCGCGACGGGGTTCAGGGATTGGCGGGCATGGATTGCGCAAGGCTCATCAGATTGAGCGGTGCGACGCGAATCAGGCCGCCGCGCGGGCTGTCGATATCGGCGATGAGCGTGAGCGACAGCGTCACGGTGATAGGCAGGATGAGCAGCAGCACGCGCCGGCCGACCTGGCCGTGCGCACCGTAGCCCTGCATCAGGTTGCTGAAGATGGCGATGATGATCATCAGCGCCCACGCGGCGACGGGAATGCGGTTGATCCACGCGGCCTGCGTGTAGCCCTGGGCGTTGATGACGTCGTTCATGCCGGCGACCACGAGCGCCATCACCGGATTCGGCTGCGCCTTCGCGGGATCGCGCACGCTTGCCCAGAGTTGCGTCTGAAGCTCGCCGGTGTCCCGGTTGATCTGGTCGAGCGCGCCGACGTCGCGCACGACGTAGAACTGGATGCGCGCCTGAAGGTAGCGCGCGAGCAGCGCCTTGGTCCGGGCCGCCGCCTCGCCGCCAAGCAGGTCGGCGCGCAGATACTGCGTGCCGATCGCGTTGGCTTCCTCTTCCTCCAGGTTCTTGCGCTGGTCGTAGCGGCTCACGGCCATCGAGAGCGTGAAGCCGATCAGGAGCGCGAGCAGCGTGAGCGTCGCGCCCTGCACGATCTTGTAGTTCTCGCGCGCCTCTTCGGCGAGCGGGAAGCAGCGGTGCAGCACGCTCGCACCGAGCCCGGCGGCAAGCGGCAGCACGAGGATCAGCACGATGAACAGCAGCGCGGGGCGCTGGAGGATGAGCGGCGTCATGGAGTCTCCGCGAATTGCGTGAGAGGGACGAAGGCGCTGCAATGCAAATCGGCGTCGCCCGCGTGAGGCGGTGCGACGCCGATTCTACGTCAGATCCGCGCGTGCG
The DNA here is from genome assembly GCF_040965655.1 of Paraburkholderia sp. EG286B. NCBI lineage: Bacteria > Pseudomonadati > Pseudomonadota > Betaproteobacteria > Burkholderiales > Burkholderiaceae > Paraburkholderia > Paraburkholderia sp. EG286B. Next base: position 393,383 of record NZ_JBFRCF010000005.1, read on the forward strand.
CGCGGGCCGCTGTGAGCGCTTCAGCGCGCCGCGCGCTGCGGCCACATCGTGCGGCCCCAGAACGTCAGCGAGCGGTCCCACGCGAGCTGCGCCCAGACCGGGTCGTACTGCGTGATGGGAATGCGGTTCGGGCCCACGGCTGTCTCGTTCGCAAACGCGTGGTGGGCGAGATAGCGATGGAATTCGACGTCGACGTTGGCGCCCTTGAGCCTGGTTTCGAGTTCCGCCACCGTTTCGATGCTGAACGCCTGGTCCTGGGTCGCGAAGTGGCCGAGGATGGGCGCCGTGATCTTGCTCGCGTCGATGTATTCGAGCGGCGGGAAGCCGTACCACACCACGGCGCTCGTCAGGCCCGGCACCATGGTGGCCGCGAGCAGCGTGAGCGCGCCGCCCATGCAGTAGCCCGTCACACCCACGCGGTCCGTGAGCGTCTTGAGGTAATTGACCGCGCCGTACACGTCCTGCGAGGCCGCGTCCGCGAAGTCGAGGCCCGTCATCAGATGGTGGGCCTCTTCCTGTTCGACCGTGCTCTTGCCGCGATAGAGGTCGGGCACGAGCGCGAAGTAGCCAGCCTGTGCGAGCCGGTCGGCCACGGCGCGGATCTGGTCGTTCAAGCCCCACCATTCCTGGATCACGACGATGGCGGGCGCGCCTTCGGTCTTTTCCGGTTTGGCGAGATAACCCTGGAGCGACTGGCCGTCAGGGCGGGTGAAGGAAATCATGGATCCGGCGGACTGTTTCATTTGGGGCAACCCTCGGTGAGTCGGTTGAACGAAAGCCGTAGCATAGCGCTTGCCTACGGGATTTGCGTGCGCGCGCCTGATCGGCTCATTCGCCGATCAGATGCAGGACGATGTCGCGCGTGTGCGCCGCGCGCCGATGTTCGAACACATAGATGCCCTGCCATGTGCCCAGCACGGGATTGCCGTGCTCGACCGGGATGCAGAGCTGCGTGTGCGTGAGCGCCGTGCGCAAATGCGCGGGCATGTCGTCGGGGCCTTCGGTGTCGTGCTCGTAGCGCTGGGGATCCTCGGGCGCGAGCTGCTCGAAGTAGCGTTCGAGATCGCGGCGCACCGATGGATCGGCGTTTTCCTGGATGACGAGCGACGCCGACGTGTGGCGGCAAAAGAGGGTGAGCAAGCCGGTCGCGATGCGCTGTTCGCGCACGAAGGCGCGCACCTCATGGCTGATTTCGACGAGCCCGCGCGTGCGCGTGCTCACCGGCAGATGATGGATGGCCTGGCGCATGTTCGGTATTCTCCTTGCTGGCGGCGCGTGGCGGGTGCGCCGTCGCGGCGATTCCACCCTTGCAGCATAGCGCAGGCACGCCAGCCGCGCAGACCGCCCCCCTCGGCCGGCGCACGATGCTGGTACGATGTCGGCCTTGCCGGGTTTCGCCCCGGCCGACCGCATACGAAGGAGAAAACCGCTTGAACCTCACCCGCTTCGCGAAAACCCGCCACGCCACCAAGGCGTTCGACCCCGCCCGCAAGATTCCCGCCGCCGTCATCGACGAACTCAAGGAGCTGATCCGCTTCAGCCCGTCCTCGGTGAACTCGCAGCCGTGGCATTTCGTGGTGGCCGAAAGCGACGCGGCACGCGCGCGTATCGCCCGTGGCATGGAAGGTTTCGCGTACAACGAACCGAAGGTCACGCGCGCCTCGCACGTGGTGGTGCTGTGCGTGCGCACCGACATGGACGAAGCGCACCTCGCCGGCGTGCTCGCGCAGGAAGAGGCCGACGGCCGCTTCGCCAATGCCGAGGCCAAGGCGGGTCAGGAAAAGACCCGCGCGTTCTATGTGAACCTGCATCGCGAGCGCAACGACCTGCCGGCGTGGCTGGAGAAGCAGGCGTATCTCGCGCTCGGCACGCTGCTGATCGGCGCGTCGACGCTCGAAATCGACGCCTGCCCGATGGAAGGCTTCGACGCAAAGGCGCTCGACGATGAACTGGGCCTGCGCGAGCAGGGCCTCACCGCGCTCGTGGTGGTCGGTCTCGGCTACCGCAGCGCCGACGACTTCAACGCGAAGCTGCCGAAGTCGCGTCTGCCCGCAGCTTCGGTATTCACAGATCTCGGTTGATTCGCGCAGGGTTTCGCCGCGCTCGCGGCAAACGCGGCGATCGACACGGCCCGAAGCCACGCGGTAAGCGCATCAGGAGCATTCGTTCATGCAGGGTATCAAACGCCGGATCGTGTACGTCACGCTGTTCGAAGGCATCGCGATCCTGATTACCAGCACGAGCTTCGCCTCGCTCTCGGGCAGCGGCATGGACCGCGCGGGCGCGGCGGCGGTGCTTTCATCGCTGATCGCGGTGGGCTGGAACTTCGTCTACAACCTGCTGTTCGAGCGCTGGGAAGCGCGCCAGACGAAACGCGGCCGCAGCTTTGCGCGCCGTATTGCGCATGCGGTCGGCTTCGAGGGCGGCCTCTTGGTGTTGCTCGTGCCGATGATCGCGCTCACGCTGCAAGTGACGTTGTTTGAGGCGTTCGCGATGGATATCGGTCTCTCGGTGTTCTTTCTCGTCTACAACTACGTCTATAACCTGATCTTCGACGCCGTGTTCGGCCTGCCAGCCTCCGCCATGCCGGTGGCGACGGCTTCGGAACGGGAGCCGCGCGCGTAGCGCAGGTTCTCCCGGTCAGGGGCTCGCAGCGGCGCCCTGCGTCCTGCTCGCTTCCACGTTTGCCGGAACGCTCGCGCTCGCGCCCGCCGCTGCGGCGTCGGAAGCCGGCGTCACCGCGCGCGCCGGATGCTGCGCATCGTGCAGCTGCCCGGACCAGCCCCCGCCCAGGTCGCCGATCAGCGAAGCCGTATCGAGCAGCCGCTGCTGATGCACGTTGAGCGCGCTCTGCTGATTGGTCACCTGCGTGGCCAGCGCCGTGGCGACCGTCGTGTAGTCGACGGTGCCCGCCTCGTATTCGTTTTGCGCGATCTGCGCGCCGCGGATGGCGTCGCGCACGGCGCCGTCGAGCACATCTGCCTGCTGCGCGAGGATGCGCAGCCCCGAGAGATCGTTCTCCACCCCCTGGAACGCCGTCAGCACCGTGCCGCGATAGTTCGCCACCGCCGCGTCGTAGCTCGCGCGCGCGGCCGCGACCTGGCCGCTGCGCTGGCCGCCGTCGAAGATCGTCTGGGTCGCGCTCGCGCCGAGCGACCACACATAGTTGCTCATGTGCAGCAGGCCCGAAAGCGGCGACTGCGTGAAGCCGTCGAGCGCAGTGAGCGAGATCGTCGGATAGTACGCAGCCACCGCCACGCCGATCGCCGCATTGGCCGACGCCATCTGGCGTTCGGCGGTCGCAATGTCGGGCCGCCGCTGCAGCAGCGTGGAGGGCACGCCGGCGGGAATGGCGGGCAGCGCGGGAAGCTGCGTGCTGTGCGGGATATCGACTTCTTCGGGGTTGCGGCCCACGAGCACCGCGATGGCGTGCTCGTTTTGCGCGCGCGCCACGCCCAGGGCGATCAGGCTCGCGCGCGCCGATTCGAGCTGCGTGCGCGCGGAGATCAGGTCGGACGGCGGCACGGTGCCCGCCTGGTCCTGGTTGGCCACCACGCGCAGGAAGTCCGAGTACGCCTGCACGGTATGCGTGAGCAGGTCGATATCGGCATCGGTGATGCGCAGATCGATCACGGCGTTCGCCAGGGCAATTTGTTCGGATAACGTAGCGTTCGCCAGCGTCGCCTCGCTCGCCTGGGCCGTGGCCGACTGTTCCTCGATCTGGCGCCGCACCTGGCCCCAGAGGTCGATGTCCCAGCTCGCGTTCGCTTCGAGCGTGCCGCCGTTGACGATGCGCGCGCCGCTCGGCGTGGACGTGATGCTGCTCACGCTGCTGAGCGTGCCGGTGGAGGAGCGCTCGCGCGCGAGCGAGCCGGTGATGCCAATGGTCGGGAACAGGCTCGCACGCGCGACGCGCACTTCGGCGAGCGCTTGCTGGTAGTTCGCGTAGCTCTGCCGCACGGTCTGGTTCGACACCTGGACGAGCGGTTCCAGTTCGTCGAGCAGCGGGTCCTGAAAGGCGGTCCACCAGTCGCCCTTGGGGCCCTGGGCGGCTTCGGGCTCGGCCTGGGTCCAGCCGGGCAGTTCCTTCCACGTGGCGGGCACGGTGACCTGCGGGCGGTGGTAGTCCGGCCCGACCATGCAGCCCGTGAGCAGCAGCGCGGCGGTGAGGGGCGCGAGCGGCAGCGTGCGCGTGGCGGCGTTTGCGGCGGCGGCGATCAGCATTCGCGTGAGCGATGGATTAAGGCGAGTCTTCATCATGATGCGCTCTCATCGGCCTGGCGATTCCACGGCAGGCGCGCGGCCCAGCGCGCGAGGCGTGCGCGCAGGCGGTCGAGGAACAGGTAAATCACCGGCGTGGTGTACAGGGTAAAGACCTGGCTCAGGAGCAGGCCGCCCATCACCGTCACGCCGAGCGGCTGGCGCAGCGAAGCGCCCTGGCCGATGCCGATGGCGAGCGGCAGCGCGCCGAGCACGGCCGCGAAGGTCGTCATCATGATCGGGCGCAGGCGCACCACGGCGGCTTCGTGAATCGCGCGGCGCGCCTCCATGCCCTCGTGGCGCTGCAACTGGATGGCGACGTCGACCATCATGATGCCGTTCTTCTTCACGATGCCGATAAGCAGAATGATGCCGATCATCGCGATCACCGAGAACGGCGTGCCGAAGATCAGCATGGCGAGAATCGCGCCAATGCCGGCCGAAGGCAGCGTCGAGAGGATCGTGAGCGGGTGGATGGTGTTTTCGTACAGCACGCCCAGCACGATATAGACGACGGCGAGCGCGGCGAGAATCAGCAGCGGCACGACGCTCATCGATTGCGCGTAGGCTTGTGCCGCGCCCGCGAACGCGCCGTGGATGGAGGCCGGCATGCCGATGTTGCGCTCGGCCTGCTCGATGATCGTGCCGGCCTCCGAAAGCGAGCCGCCCTTGGGCAGATTGAACGAAATCGTCCCCGCCACTTCGGTGCCCTGGTGATTGACCTGGGTGGCCGTATGGCGCGTTTTCCAGTCCATCAGTGCCATGAGCGGCACCATGGTTTCGGCGGCCGTGCTGTCCGCGCTGCCGCTGGAACTGCCGCCCTTGCTGTTGGCGATCGCGTTGTTCTGCTGGTTGGCCACCGCGTTGGCGTTGCGCTCGTTGGTGTTGCCGTTCGCCGTGGTGGCCGTGTTCACGGCCGTGAACGGCGTGACGCCCGAGATGACGCTCGACGGCATCTGCGTTTGCGCGGCGCCGCTCGCGTTGCCCGCCGCAGCGCTCAGCCAGATATCCTGGAACGACTGCGGAAACTGCCAGTACTGCGGCGCTACTTCCATCACGACGAAGTACTGGTTGATCGCGTTATAGATGGTCGACACGGTGCGCTGGCCGAAGGCGTCGTAGAGCACGTTGTCCACCTGGTTCGGGTCGAACCCGTAGCGCTTGGCGGTCGTGCGCTGCACCGTCATGTAGGCCTCCAGACCATTTTGCTGCAGGTCCGAGTTCACATCCGACATCTGGCTGCGGTGCTTGTTCAGCTCGTCCACTAGACGCGGCACCCAGGTAAAGAGGGCGTCGGCGTCGTCGCTCGTGAGCGTGTACTGATACTCGGCCGCCGACTGCCGCCCGCCAATCTGCAGGTCCTGCTGGGCCTGCATGAAAAGCCGTGCGCCCGAAACGCCATTGAGCTTGGGACGCAGGCGGTTCACGACCTCGGTGGCCGTCAGGCGACGTTCGTTGAGCGGTTTCAGTTCGACGAACACGGTGGCCGAATTGAGCGCGCGGCCGCCCGTGAAGCCCGCCACCGATTGCACCGCCGGATCGGCCTTCACGATGGCCTGCAGCTGCGCGAGCTTTTTTTCCATCGCCGTAAACGAAATGCTCTGGTCCGCGATGATCTGCCCGATCAGAATGCCGGTGTCCTGCTCGGGGAAGAACGTGCCGGAAAGCAGCCGCGCGAGAAACACATTGCCGACCAGCAGCGCGAACAGGATGAAGATCGTGAGCCGCGCGTGATTGAGCGCGACGTCGAGCGTGCGCGAGTAGAACTGCTTGAAGCGCTCGAACTGCGCGTCGATCCACACGGCCGCGCGCGAGGGCTTCTTGTGCAGCGCCTCGCGCTTGAGCACGTAGGCGCACATGGTGGGCGTGACGGTGAGCGAGATCACGAGCGAGATCAGGATCGCGATCGAGAGCGTCATCGCGAACTCGTGAAAGAGCAGGCCCACGATGCCCGGCATGAGCAGAATCGGCAGGAACACGGCGATGAGCGAAAGGCTCATGGAAAGCACCGTGAAGCCCACTTCGCCCGCGCCTTTGAGCGCCGCTTCCTTCGGGTCCATACCGGCCTCGACATGGCGCACGATGTTCTCCAGCACCACCACGGCGTCGTCCACCACGAAGCCCGTGCCGATGGTGAGCGCCATGAGCGAGAGATTGTCGATGCTGTAGCCGAGCAGGTACATGGGCCCGAACGTGCCCACGATGGAAAGCGGCAGCGCCACGGCGGGGATGAGCGTGGCTCGCGGCGAGAGCAGGAACACGAACACCACGCCGATTACGAGCAGCACGGCGATGAAGAGCGTGCGTTCGGTGTCGGCCACGGAGGCGCGCACGGACTCGGAGCGGTCGATCGCCACATCCACCTTGATCGTGGCGGGCAGCGCGGCCTCGATGGAGGGCAGGCGATCGCGGATCTGCTGCACGGTCTTCACGACGTTGCTGCCCGGCATCGGGTAGACGATCACGAGCACGGCCGACTTGCCGTTGTAGAGGCCCGCGTTGCGGATGTTTTCGTTGGAGTCGACGACGGAAGCCACGTCGCGCAGGAACACGGGCGAGCCGTTGCGATAGGCGATCACCACGTCGCGAAACGGCGCGGCCTTGCTGATCTGGTCGTTCGAAGTCACCGTGTAGCGCTGGTTGCCCTGGTCGATATGGCCTTTCGCGCTGTTCGCGTTGGCCGCGCCAATGGAGGCGCGCACGTCTTCGAGGCCGATGCCGTAGCTGTTGAGCTTGCCCGGCTCCAGCTCCACGCGCACCGAGGGCAGCGCGCCGCCGCCCAGTGTGATCTGGCCCACGCCGTCCACCTGCGAGAGCTGCTGCTGGATGACCGAATCGGCGGAGTCGTACAGCTGAGCCTTGGTGAGCGTGTCCGAGGTGAGCGCGAGCACCATGATCGGCGCGCTCGCGGGGTTGTACTGGCGATACGTTGGGTTGCTGCGCAGGGTGGTGGGCAAGTCGGCGCGCGCGGCCTGGATGGCCGCTTCGACGTCGCGCGCGGCGCCGTTGATGTCGCGGTTCAGGCCGAACACCACCACGATGAGCGACGAGCCCGTGTTGCTGATCGACGTGAGCTGGCTGACATCGGCGATGGTGCCGAGCCGGCGCTCCAGCGGCTCGGCCACGGTGGACGCCATGATGTCCGGGCTCGCGCCCGCCATGTTGGCCTGCACCACGATCACCGGGTAGGCGATGTTGGGCAGCGGCGCGACCGGCAGCCGGAAGAAGGCGAGCGTCCCTGAAATGAGGATCGCGATCGCCAGGAGTGAGGTCGCGACCGGCCGCCGGATGAAGAGCGCCGAGAGGTTCACGGCGTGCCCTCGGGAGCGGGTGGCGCGCCGGTGCCGGAGCCGCCGTCCGCGTCGCCGTCCGCGTGGCTTTCAGGCTTGCGCTTGCGGCCGAAGCGTTCGGCCAGCCGGTCGAAGAGCAGATAGATCACGGGCGTCGTGAAGAGCGTGAGCATCTGCGAAAGCGTGAGGCCGCCGATGATCGCAAGACCCAGCGGGCGGCGCAGCTCCGAGCCCGTGCCGCTGCCGAGCAGCATGGGCAGCGCGCCGAGCATGGCCGCGAGCGTGGTCATGAGAATCGGCCGGAAACGCAGCAGCGACGCCTCGAAAATCGCCTCGCGCGGCGGCTTGCCGTGCACGCGCTCGGCTTCGAGCGCGAAGTCCACCATCATGATGGCGTTCTTCTTGACGATGCCGATCAGCAGCACGATGCCGATGATGCCGATCACGTCCAGGTCCTTGCCCGCGATCATCAGCGCGAGCAGCGCGCCAATGCCGGCCGAAGGCAGCGTCGAAAGAATCGTGACCGGGTGCACATAGCTCTCGTACAGCACGCCCAGCACGATATACACGGCCACGAGCGCGGCGATCAGCAGATACACCTCGCTGGCAAGCGAATCCTCGAACGCCTGCGCCGCGCCCTGGAACGACGAGGTGATCGAGGGCGGCAGGTTCACCGCGGCCTCCGCTTTGCGCACGTCGCGCACGGCGGCGGAGAGCGACGCGCCATCGGCGAGATTGAACGAGATCGTGACCGAAGGGAACTGCGCAAGGTGGCTGATCATGAGCGGCGAGCGCGTGATGCTGATCTTCGCGATGCCCTTGAGCGGCACCTGGCCTTCACTGCTCGTCTGGCTAGGCAGATACAGGTCGCCGAGCGATTCGACCGTGGGCAGCGCCTCGGGCTTCGCCACCAGAATCACGCGGTACTGGTCCGACTGCTGGAAGATGGTCGAAACGATCCGCTGGCCCAGCGCGTCGTAGAGCGCGTTGTCGATGGTCGCCGCCGTGATGCCGTAGCGCGCCGCGAGCTGGCGGTTCACTTCGACGTTCACGGAAAGGCCATCTGTGTTGAGGTCGCTCGTGACGTCGCGGATCGACGGGATCTGCTTCATGCGCGCGATGAGCGCGGGCACGTACTGGTCGAACGCGTCCTGGCTCGGCCCGCGCAGCACGAAGTTGTACTGGTTGCGCGAGACCGTGGTGTCGAGCGTGAGGTCCTGCTCGGGTTGAATGTAGAGGCGCACGCCCGCCACCTTCGCGACCGACTGCTGAATGCGCCGCCCGATTTCGTCGGCGGTCTCGGAGCGGTCGTCGTGCGGTTTCAGGTTGATGAGGAAGCGCCCGTTGTTGAGCGTGTTGTTGATGCCGTCGATGCCCACGTACGAGGTGAGCGAAACGACATCGGGGTCCTTGAGGATTTCCTCGGCCAGGGCGGACTGGCGCCGCACCATCGCCTGGTAGGAGATGGAATTGTCGGCCACGCTGATGCCTTGCAGCACGCCCACGTCCTGCACCGGGAACAGGCCCTTCGGAATCACGACGTACAGCAGCCCGGTGAGCACCACCGTCACCACGAACACGACGAGCGTGAGCGTCTGGTGGTCGAGCACCCAGCGCAGGCCGCGCTCGTAGGCGTTGAGCGTCTTGTTGAACAGCCCTTCGCTGATGCGCTCGAAGCGGCTAGGGTGGCGCTCGGCCTGGGCGCGCAGGATGCGCGCGCACATCATCGGCACGACGGTGAGCGAGACCACGGCCGACAGCACGATGGTCACCGCGAGCGTGACGGCGAATTCGCTGAAGAGGCGTCCGATCACGCCGCCCATGAAGAGCAGCGGAATCAGCACGGCGATGAGCGAGATCGTCAGCGAAAGAATCGTGAACCCGATCTGGCCTGCGCCTTTTAACGCCGCCTGCAAGGGTTTGTCGCCTTCCTCGAGGTAGCGCACGATGTTTTCGATCATCACGATCGAGTCGTCCACCACGAAGCCCGTGGCGATGATGAGCGCCATGAGCGAGAGGTTGTCGATCGAATAGCCCAGTTCGTACATGATCGCGAGCGTGCCGATCAGCGAGACCGGCACCGAGATGCTCGGAATGATGGTGGCGGGCAGATTGCGCAGGAACACGAAGATCACGGCGACCACGAGCGCCACGGCGAGCACGAGTTCGAAGGCCGCGTCGCTCACCGAAGCGCGGATCACGCCCACGCTGTTCGATACCACCGTGACCTGCATCCCCGCGGGCAGCGCCGCTTCGAGCTGCGGCAACTGCTGCATGATCTGGTTGACGGTGGCGATCACGTTCGCGCCCGGCTGTCGCTGCACGTTCAGCACGATGGCGGGCGTCTTGTTGTACCAGGCGCCGCGCTCCACGTCCTGCGCGGCCGTGGACACGCGCGCCACGTCGCGCATGAACACGGGCGAGCCGTTCTCATAGGCGATGACGGTGTCTTCGTAGTCCTTCGGGTCCGAGATCTGGTCGTTCGAATTGATCGTGTAGTTCAGTTCGGGGCCGTCGAAATTGCCCTTCGGGTTGCTCACGTTGACGTTGGCGAGCAGCGTGCGCAGGTCGTCGAGATTCAGGCCGTAGGCCGCGAGCTTCTGCGGGTCGGCTTCGACGCGCACGGCGGGCACGTTGCCGCCCGCCGTGGTGACGAGGCCCACGCCCGGCACTTCGGAAATCTTGGTGGCGAGACGGTTGTTGGCCGCGTCCTGCAACTGCGTGAGCGACATCGACTTCGACGTGACCGCGAGCGTGAGGATGGGCTGGTCGGCCGGGTTCACCTTGGCGTAGGTCGGCGGCGCGGGCAGGCCGCTCGGCAGGAAGCTGTTCGCCGCGTTGATGGCCTGCTGCACGTTCTGCTCGGCCACGTCGAGGCTCAGCGAGAGGTCGAACTGCAGCGTGATGACCGAGGCGCCCTCGGAGCTGTACGAGATCATCTGCTGCAGGCCCGGGATTTCGCCGAGCTGCACCTCGAGCGGCGCCGTGACCGTGGTCGCCATCACGTTCGGGCTCGCGCCCGGATAGAAGGTCTGCACCTGGATAGTGGGATAGTCCACCGCGGGCAGCGAGGAAACCGGCAGGAACTTCATCGCGACGAGGCCGATCAGCACCATCGCGATCATCAGGAGCGAAGTCGCGACCGGCCGCAGGATGAAGAGACGCGAAATATTCATCGGCGCTGGATCCGGGGCTCAACCCGCTTGCGAGGCCGCGGCGCTCGCGTCGGAGGCGTTCGGCGCCGTGGCGCCCGGTTCGCTGGCCGCGCCCGGGGCGCTGCCATGGTGCGGGGCACTCGCCGCGCCTGCGTGCGTGGCGGGCCTCGGCCCCGCGGGCTGGATCTTCGCGCCGTCGTTGAGGCGGTCGAGGCCGTCGGTCACGACATGCTGACCCTGCTGCAGGCCCGCCGAGATCACCGTGTAGCGGCCATCGCTCGGGCCGAGCGTGACCTTGTGGACCGACACCGTGTTGTCGGCGTTCACGAGGTACACGTAGTCGCCGGGCGCGCCGGTCTGCACGGCGGGCGTCGGCACGAGCACGGCGTTTTGCAGCGTGTCGACGAGCAGCCTCACGTTGACGAACTCGTTGGGAAAGAGCGCCTCGTTGTCGTTGGGCACGCTCGCGCGCAGCGTGACCGTACCGGTGGCCGTGGCCATCTGGTTGCTGAGCGCGAACAGCGTGCCGGTGGCGATCTGGCGGGTGTTGTCGCTGCTGAAGACGGTGATCGGCAGTTGCGCGCCGGCATTGACGCGCTCGAGCACGCTGCCGAGCGAGGTCTGCGGGATGGCGAACTGCACGGTGGTGGGCTTGATCGTCGTGATGACGGCAATGCCCGTGGAGCTGGACGAAGTCACGTAGTTGCCCGGGTCGACGAGCCGCAGGCCCACGCGCCCCGACACCGGCGCCGTGATGCGGCAATAGATCAGATCGAGCTCGAACAGCCTGACGTTCGCCTTGTCGGCCTGCACCGCGGCTTCATACTGCTTGACGAGGAACTGCTGGTCGCTGTAGGTCTGCGCGGCGATCGACTGCTTTGCGTTCAACTGCGTATACCGCGCGAGGTCGGCGCGCGCCTGCGCCAGCAGGGCCTGGTCCCTGGCGAGTTGCGCGAGCGCCTGCTCCTTGCTGATCTCGTACTGGCGCGGGTCGATCTGGGCGAGGAACTGCCCCTTCACGACGTCCTGGCCTTCCTTGTAGCCCACCTCGGTGAGATAGCCGCTGATTTGCGGCAGAACCGTGACAGTCGCGAGAGGCGTGACGGTGCCGAGCGCGTTGAGCGTCACGGGCATGGGGCCGAGCGTGGCGGCGGCCACGGTCACGACCTGGGGCGTAGCGCCGTGCTCCGTCTTCTTGTTGCGCATGATGTGCACGATTACGAGCACGATCAGCACGATCACGACGATGGCGAGAATGAGCGGGCCGAGGCGGCGGCGCTTCGGCGCCTGCGGGGGCGGTGCGGGCGGTGGTGGTGGCGGCGGGGGGGGCTGGGGCGCGGGTTGCGTCTGCGGGACGTCGCTCATGCCTGCCTCCAGGAGGTCGGACCGCCGCGCGAGGCGGTGCGGAGAAACGAAGTCGGCGCGCTCAACGGCTTGGCCGCCGCGAAATGCTGCCGGTGACTGTCGAGTTGCTGCATACGCATTCTCATGATTGTTATGCCGTCGAAGCCGTGCCCCGCCGTGCAGCGAAGGCCGAGACTCGCAGTCTAACCAACTCGTGCGCCAATTTCGAAACGTTAGTTATTTGTAAGGTTTTCGGGCGTTTACAGCGGGCGGGTTGGGTGAGCGGAGAGCATCGGCCGCGGTGTGCAATGCATCGCAGAAATGCTTGTTTGCGTGCGCGCCTCCGACTGTCTAGATTGGAAGAGGTCAACGCCTCGCAAGGAGTCCGCAATGTCGAAGCTGTCGATGCTGTCCGTGCCGGCGTGGTTCACGCGGCGCGGCCGGGCGAACCGGCCGCCGCCCACGCCACAAGCCGATGAGCCCGAACTGCGCGACGCGTCGCGCGAAACCGAGCAGCTCGAGCGAATCGCCACTTATGCACGGGCCGGTTACTTCAATATGGGCTATACGCCCGACATGTTTCCGCTAGTGGGCGATCTGCCGCCGCATTGAGCCGCGCCACGCGTCTACGCGCGCATTACTGCGCCGCGCTTTCCTGGGCGAAACCCGCTGGGCCGCCAAGGGTGCCGGCGGGCCGGAACTCGCTGGGCGGCACGCCCAGTTCGCGTCGGAACATGTCGCTGAAGCTGCTGGGCAGATAGCCCAGCATGCGCGCCACCGCGCTCACGGGCTCGCCCTCCGCGAGGCGCGACACCGCGAGTGCGAGCTGCACCTGGCGGCGCCACTCCGCAAACCCCATGCCAAGCTCGCGCGTGAAGAGTCGCGAGAGCGTGCGCACGCTCGCGCCCACCGATGCCGCGTGCTGTTCGAGGCCGATATCGGCCGACGGGTTGTCGATCACCGCGCGGCACAGCGTGGCGAGGCGGCGGTCGGACGCATCGGGCAGCGGGATGCGCAGCGTGGAGCGCGGCGCGTGGGCGAGTTCGAGCGACGCGAGGCGATAGGCTGCGTCGAGCCAGGCGTCGTCTTCGCGCGCGTGTTCCGCGAGGCCCGTGATGAGTTCGCGCAGCAGGCCGTTGACCTCGAACACTTCGCACCGCTCGCTCAGGTGCCGGCTGTCGCGCTCGTGCAGATAGAGATTACGCATCTCGACGGCGCTCAGCATGTGAATGGCGTGCTGCGTGCCGGGAGGCAGCCACACGGCGCGCTGCGGCGGCACGACGAGCGCTTCGCGCTCCACCTCGACCCACATCACGCCGGAGACGGCGTAGAGCACCTGCGCCCACGTATGCGTGTGCGGCTCGATCTGGAGGCCGCGCGGGTAGTGACGTGCGAGCGAACGGCCGCGCCCGGGCTCGTTGTCGAGTTCGGGCGGCGCGGCTTGGGGCATGGGGGGCTCCGGGGGAATCGCGGGGGGGGGGGGAGCGTTCCGCGACATTATCCGCTCTGCCTGGTCGTGGCCGCTTGTCTTCTGGCACCCGATTCGACGACGCGCCCTTCATCGACCTGATAGACGCGATCTGCCATTTCCAGCAACGCCTCACGATGCGTAATTGCGATGATCGTGGGAACGCGATGGCGTACCTGTTCCAGCACACGCGCCTCGCGGGACGGATCCTGTGAAGAGGTTGGCTCATCGAGGACGATGACTGAAGTGTGGCGCGCAAGTGCGCGACCCAGCGCGATACGTTGCCTTTCGCCGCCGGAAAGCGCTCGACCCTGTACGCCGACGATGACATCGAGCACGTTGCCGCCCGACTCGCCGGCGAGTCCTTGCAGTTCCAGCGCGCAGACCAGCGCCAGCAACTGTTCGTCGCAAGGCGGGTCAGCACAGCCGAAAGCAAGATTTTCACGGAGCGTTCCGCTGATGATCAGCGGATTTTGCGGAACGACAGCGACAGTCCGCGATATAGAAGCTGGAGAGAGTGTAGAAACGTCAACGCCATTCAACTCGACCCGCCCGCGTTCGGGGCGCACGAGGCCGAGCATCAGATTGACGAGTGTCGACTTTCCGTTTCCAGATGGTCCGATCAGGACGGTTACCTCGCCTCGATTCGCGATAAGGTTGGCTCCGCGAAAAATTGCTCGTGGTCCGAATGAAATATCGACACCCGACAAGGCATAAACGGGGTTCGCGTCAAGTGCAGTTGCGACCTCGACGCCACCCGGCTCGGGCGGCAGTGCAAGGATGCCGAGGCCTTCGTGCAAGGCAAGCTGACTTCTGCGCAGATCGGAAAGTGAAGCAGCGAGGCCCGTGAATGGCGCGGTCAGCGCCACGACATAACCGGTAATCATCACAAAATCGCCGATGCGGAAAACGCCGCGCGTGACCGATGTCGCCGCGACGATCGTGAAGATCGTCAGCACGAGTCCGGTGAAAAACGCTTGCGCTGCAAGCAGCAGCGCAAGCCGCGCATTGCCGTGCGAAATTTGCGCGACATAACGGGCAAGGATGCGGTCGAGTCCGGCTTCTTCGCGCTCATAGGCCTTGTTCAATTTGATATCCAGCATAAAGCCAAGCCGTTCCACCAGATGGCTGGAGAGAAGATTCGAGGCATCGAAAATCCGGGCGTGCGCGCCTTTCGTTTTCGCAGCGAGCCTCCACGTCGCCGCGAACAGCGCGCCGATTGCGCCGACGAACGCAGCAGCAAATGCGAGATTGGTCACACGCCAGAGAATCGATGCCGTGACAACGAGCTGGAAGAGCGCCGGCACGATTACCCAGAAGAGCGTAAATGTGATTGCACTGAAAGCGGTGCGGCTCCTGGCGATGACCGATACCATCGCGCCAGGATCGATCGTCGCGAGCCGGGCGTATTTGACGCGAATGAGATGCGCATAATAGGCTTTCTGAAACGCGGCGTCGGATCGGGCAAGCGTGGCGGATGAGAATATTGTTTTGATCCACTCTGAGACGCGTGCTGCGGTCCAGCACAGGCCGTAGACGCCCGCGAGCGTGACGGCTGCTCCCCCGAAACCAGGGGCGCGCTCGACCGAGAGCGCATTGGTGCTTTCTCGCAATAGCCACGGCACTGCACTTTCGAGAGCGACGACGGCGATCATGATCAGCGTAGCCGCAGCAAAGCGAGCGGGAAGTGCCTTGTCGTGGCTAACGGCAATCCGGTACGCAGCGATGTATTCGCGTACCAACTCCAATGGAAACGACATGCGGGCCTCTGCAGATTCAATGTTGTAGTTCAAGAATGAGTCGGATCCTGAAAATTCGATCTCTCTTATTTTGATGTTGGGGCATGCGCTTTGAAACAGATTCACGATCGGTCATTGACGCACCTCGATTGTTGATCGCGTAGTCCGCTTTCTGAAGAAGCGAAGATTGTCGTCAGGCCGCGCGTTGTCCGACGCATTCTTTGCGCACCTGCGGCACGCGCGGGTAAGATAGGGCGACCTACCGCGCCACGCTGCCCGCTTTCGCTCCCATGAACGCAACCGATCCCGCACTGCAAGACGAAGCCCCGCTCGGCCTCTACTCCCGCGGCGCCGGCCGGGCGAGCGAATGGTGGCGCGTCTCGCCTTCAGAACGCGCGCACATGTACCGCATCGAGCATGGCCAGGGCGAGGACGGTGAAGTCGACATCGACACCGAAATCGATCTCGACAATCTCGAAGCGAAGCTGCTCAAGTGGCGCCGCGAGGGCTTCGTCTCCGAAGCGCAGCGCGCCGACGAAGCGCGAGCCACACAGGCGGGCAGCACATTTTCCGCAGCCTTGCAGCGCGCCGTCGAAACGGCGCGCGAGGACAAAGCCGCTCGAGCCAGGCCGCAAACCCACACGCCCACCGTACGCATCGGCACCGTAGATCTACCGCGCAGCGAACCAAACGCGCTGGTGCCACGCGTGAACGCAGCCTACCTTTTCACAGAACGCGGCGACGATATCGTTCAGGACATCGTAGAAAATCGCCGCGTCATGCTGATCGGCCATACGGGCTCGGGCAAGACGAGCTTCATCGAGCAGGTGGCGGCGCGCGCGGACTATGGCGTGCTGCGCGCGAACATGAACGGCCAGACCACCATCGGCGACTTCGTGGGCTTCTGGACCGTGATGGGCGGTGAGACGATCTGGGTAGATGGCGTGCTGCCCGTGGCGATGCGCGAGGGCTACTGGCTCATCATCGACGAACTCGACTTTGCCGAGCCGTCCATTCTGGCTGTGCTCACCGCCGTGCTGGAACCGAACGGCCGCCTTCTGCTCAAGGAGCGCGGCAACGAAATCGTCGAGCCGCATCCGTCGTTCCGCCTCTTCGCCACCGCGAACGCCGCGGGCGCGATGAGCGCGTACCGCCATCTGTACCAGGGCGCGAACCTGCTCAACGAGGCGTTTCTCGACCGCTGGCGCGTCTACCTGATCGACTATCTCTCACTTGAAGAGGAAACCGAAGTATTGCTGCGCACGCTGCCCGTGCTCACGCGGCCGCTCGCGCGCACACTCGCCGCCATCGCCGCCGACTGCCGGGCCGCGTTCGCCCGCGAGGATCTCGCGAGCGCGTTCTCCACGCGTCGCCTGATCGACTGGGCCGAACTCATGCTGCGCACGGGCGATGTCGAGCGCGCGGCGGGGCCGGCGATCTACGCGAAGGTGAGCGCGGACGATGCGGCGCTCATCCGCAGCGTCATCCGGCATCACGTGATCTTCGACGCGTGAGCGTGGAGGCCCTGTGGCCAGCTTGCAGGACCAAACAGAACGATTGACGGCGAGCGCCGATCCCGCGGGCGCGCTCGGCCGCCTCGCGCGGGTGCTGACCGGCGACTCGCGCGTGAGCGTGACGTTCGGCGCGGGCGAGCCGCGCATTGAAGGCGAACGCTTCGTACTGCCCGCGCGCCTCGCGAATGATGGTGCGAATGAAGCCCCGCTGCTCGGCGCGCTCGATTTGCTGGCGGCGCGCCATCGCTACAGCGAAGCGGCGCGTCTCGACACGCCGCAAGCCGGCGTGACGGGGCGCGTTGCGCAGGCGATCGAAGACCGTCGCGTGCTTGCGCAACTCGCGCGGGCATTCCCTGGCGCGCAACGCTACGCACAAAGCTGGCGTATGCAGCGCAGTGAGGCAGTCGCACGACGCTGGTCGAAACTGGCGTGGCGCGAGTGCCTTGCCTGGGCGATCGAACGCACGCTGTGGGACGAAGCGCCGGGCGTGCTCGAGCGCGATGCCGCGGCGCTGGCCGCCGCGCTGCGTGCGATCGACGCTCCACTCGGCGCGGCCCGCGCGAGCCAGTCGACACGCGCCAGCGTGAGTGCCGCCGTGGCGATCGTGGCGGGGGTGCGCTCGCTCGCGTCACGTGGCGCGAACAACATGATGCAGACGGCGGCCCTGTCCGAAGGGCTCGACGACGAATCGGCGCGACTCGCGCAGGCAATGGACGCATTCGGCGAAGACGACGACATCGAACCACCGGGCGCCGCCGCGCAGCCCGATGACGCCGGCGAAGGCGAAGGCGACGACGGCGCTGCGGCACGCGCGAGCGCCGAGTCCGATTCCGCCGCCGACGCAGCGCTTTCCGAACCGGATGCGCCGCGCGCCGCCACGAATCGCAGCCCGGAGCCCGGGCGGCCACGTCTGTCGATCCCGCTGACCACGGCCTACGACACCGTTTCCGATCTCACGGGCCGCGGCGACGCCACCGCCTGGCGCAAGCTGCGCGCCCTGGCACGCGCGGAGACCGGTGCGCTCAAGGCCCAGCTCGAGCGCGTGCTCAAGGCCGACGAACTCACGCACTGGAAGCGCGAGCAGGAGCGCGGCGAGATCGACCGCGCGGCGCTCGCGCGTCTCGCCGCTTCGCGCGTCTCGCCGCTTCGCGCGGCTACCGCACGCCGTTTCGCGTGGCGCGTCATGCGAGCGGGCGCGACACGGTCGTCACGCTGCTGCTCGACCTGAGTGGCTCGATGGCGGGCCGCAAGATCGAGCTGGCGCGCCTGTGCGCGGCGGCGCTCGCCGACGCGCTCACGCAGCTCGCCTTCGATTCGGAAGTGCTCGGCTACAGTTCGATCGAAGAACCGGAAATGCGCGCGCGCTACGAGCGCGAGCGCGCCGCCGGCGCCGATCTGCGGGCCTATAACCGCTTCGTCGAGCGGCTGGATCTGCGCGTGTTCAAGCGCTTCGACTCGCGCGACCTGAGCGGGCTCGCGGCCATCGAGTGCGGCCACGAGAACCCCGACGGCGAAGCGCTCGCCTGGGCGGCGGCGCGGCTCGCGCAGCGCAGGGCGCGCCGGCGGCTGCTGTTCGTCCTCTCGGACGGCTATCCTTCGACGAGCGACGGCGACCCGGCGGTGTTGCGCAGCGACCTGCTCGCGCGCGTGCAGGCGGTCAGGGAGCAGGGCATCGAGCTGGTCGGCATCGGCATCCTGGACGACGCCGTCGAGGCGTTTTATCCGCATGCCGTGGTCGTGCGCAAGCTCCACGAGCTGCCGGTCACCGCGTTTGCGACGTTGAGCCGCCTGCTCGCGGGCCGGTCGCACTGAAACCGGGCGGGCAACGGTAGCGGCAGGGGCAGCGGCGCTTTCCTTGCCGGACCGGGCGCATTGCGCTAACTTGAGCGGGCAGGCGTTGCGCCGCCTGCCAATCCATCCACTGACGAATAGATACAGGTCATGCCAGGCCGCGATTACCGACCCGTGGATTACGACCGCCTCTACTACCGGCTCGATCTGGAGCCGGGGGCGAGCGAGGCCGACATCAAGCATCACTATCGCCATCTCGCGCAGATCCTGCATCCCGACAAATGGCGGCACCCCACGGCCGCCTCGATGCGCTGGGCCGACGACCAGTTCAAGCGCGTCAAGGAGGCGCGCGAGCTGCTCGAGGCGTACTGGTCCGTGCATCATGCGCCGCCGGTGAGCCGCTCCGCGCTGAGCGTCGCGCAGGCCGACGAACTGCACGCGCAGATGCAGGCGCTGCTGGCGCAGCGTGAACGCGTGCGCGCCGAGCTGGACGGGCTGCGCGCCGAGCGCACGCGTACCCTCGACGAGCTCCAGCGCATGCGGACCGAACGCGACTCGCTGCATGGCGAACTCACGGGGCTGCGCGGCGAAGCGGATGCCGCGCAGCGAGGCGAGCCCGAGGGCGCAACCGCGCCCGAAACCGATGCCGTGCACGCGCGTTCAGGCGGCGTGCGCGATTTCCTGTTTGCGAAATTCGACGACCCGTCGCGGGGCTGGCTGCTGACGCTTTCCGCAAGCGTGTTCGCGTGCATCGTGATCTTCGTTGCCGCGCACTGGATCGCGGGCTTGCTGCTCGCGCCCATTGCGCGCTTCGAGGTGGGCCGCTGGCTCACGCACATTCTGCAGTGGGCGCTCGTGGCGGGCGGCGTGGTGCTCACGTTCGGCTGGGGCTGGTCGCAGCGCACGCTGTATCGCGCCGGGCGTGCGGGGCGCGAGCACGCCGTGGCGTTGCCCGCCGATGAAACGCGCCTGCGCGTGAGCGCGGCGCTGCGTCACGAGGCGCACTACGGAGCGGAGTGGAGCATCGAATCGTACGAGGCCGCACCCGACGATACGCAATTCGCGCTGCGTGCGGTCATGCGCTTCTCGCCTGGTTCGCAAACCGCCACGCGGCGCCACATGGTGGCGTTCCGCTGCCGGGCGCACACGACCGGCGCCGCGCAGACGGCGCTCGCATACGACTTCTCCGTGGCGGCGCCCACATGGTGGCTGGTTCCCGCCGCGCGCGTGGTGCGCGACCTGCGCAAGCGGCTCGACGCCGATCTCGGCGCGCCGCGCTGAAGCGACATCGCTTTCAATCGACGACGAAGAGCCTCGCGCCCGTGCGCGTGTACGACTGGTGTGCCTCGGCGTTGTCGCCCACCTGATAGCTCATGCCGGGCGTGAGGACGAACTTGCGCCCATCGTCGAGCGTGGTTTCGAGTTCGCCTTCGAGGCAGAACAGAATGTGCCCCTTCTTGCACCAGTGATCCGCGAGGTAGCCCGGCGAATACTCGACCATGCGCACGCGGATCGGGTCGGCCTCGTCGCCGAAAAAACGCGTGCGCCAGGTGGCCATGCCCGTTTCCCCTTTGTGTTGCGTGGGCTCGACGCTGGACCAGTCGGTGGTGCCGAAGCGAAATGCATCCATTCTCATGCGGTTTTCTCCTTGTGCGTGACGTCAGAGTGTAGCGGAGCGCGCTCACGCATCGTCGTCGTCCGCCACGCGTTCCTGTTCGTCCACTCGCTTCATGTTATCGAGCAGCTTCAGCAGATAGTGCAGCGCGTGCGTCATGTCGTCCGACGAAAAATTGTCCAGCACGGCTTCGTAGTACGCCTCGATTTTCGGCGTGGCCTGCGCCACCCATAGCTTGCGGCCCGGCCCGGTCATGCAGACGAGGCGCGAGCGGCGATCGCGCGCGTCCGCCTGGGTGCTCACGTGGCCATCGCGTTCCATCCGGCTGATCAGACCCGAGAGATTCTGGCGGCTCACCATCAGATAGCGCGCGAGGTCGCCCACGCTCATGCCCGGCTGGGCTTCCGGGCGCGAGAGCGCGCCGAGCACGGCCCATTGCTGCGTGGTCAAACCCTCGGCCTCCACGGCGCGCGTGCCCGTTTTATGCAACATGTTTGCGCATTGGTAGAGCCGGAAGAACAGCCGGTTGGCAAGATCGAAGCGGCTTGAATCCTGAATTTTTGGTGTTTTTGGCAAGGGTTTCTCCTGGTGCTTCCACGCTTGTCTTCGATCTGAGTGTTACCTAGTATACGTCAACATATTGACGTAATTCGAAGCGAGACCCAAAGATGGGGACAGCATCGAAGGCGTCTATGGTACTGCTCAACCGAATGGAGGATCGCGGTGCGAAAACTCGAAGGCAAGACAGTCGTGGTGACGGGCGGTGGCGGCGGCATCGGCGGGGCGACCTGCCGGCGCTTCGCGGCCGAGGGCGCGCGCGTGGCGGTGCTGGATCTGTCGCTCGACGCGGCGCTGAAGGTGGCCGAGGAGATTCACGAAAAGGGCGGCCAGGCGTTGGCGCTGCGTTGCGACATCACGAATCGCGCCGAGGTGGAAACGGCGCTCGAGCAGGCGCAAGCGCAGCTCGGCCCCGTGGATGTGCTCGTGAACAATGCGGGCTGGGACGTTTTCCGCCCGTTCACGAAGACCGAACCGGCGCAGTGGGACAAGCTCATCGCCATCAATCTCACGGGCGCGCTGCACATGCATCACGCGGTGCTGCCCGGCATGGTCGAGCGCAAGCGCGGTCGCATCATCAACATCGCCTCGGACGCCGCGCGTGTGGGCTCGTCGGGCGAAGCGGTCTACGCGGCGTGCAAGGGCGGCCTCGTGGCGTTTTCGAAAACCATTGCGCGTGAACATGCGCGCCACGGCATCACCGTGAACGTGGTGTGTCCGGGCCCGACCGACACTGCGCTCTTCGCCGAATACAAGGAAGGCGCGGGCAACCCCGAAAAGCTGCTGGAAGCGTTCCAGCGTTCCATTCCGCTCGGCCGCATCGGGCAGCCCGACGATCTGCCCGGCGCGATCGTGTTCTTCGCGAGCGACGACGCGAACTACATCACGGGCCAGGTGCTGAGCGTATCGGGCGGCCTGACCATGGCGGGCTAACGGCGACGAACACGCGCTCTATCGACTACGCAACATCAAAGGCATCGATCATGAACTACGAAGACATTCTCTACGAAGTGCGCAACGGCGCGGCATGGATCACCATCAACCGGCCCGACAAGATGAACGCGTTTCGCGGCCGCACCTGCGATGAGCTGATTCACGCGATCAACAAGGCGGGCTACGACCGCGAGATCGGCGCGATCGTGCTTGCGGGCGCGGGCGACAAGGCGTTCTGCACGGGCGGCGACCAATCCGCGCACGCGGGACAGTACGACGGACGCGGCACGATCGGCCTGCCGATGGAAGAGCTGCACACCGCGATCCGCGACGTGCCTAAACCCGTGATCGCGCGCGTGCAAGGCTATGCGGTGGGCGGCGGCAACGTGCTGTGCACGATCTGCGATTTCACCATCGCATCGGAAAAGGCCGTGTTCGCGCAGGCGGGCCCGAAGGTCGGCTCGGTCGATCCGGGCTACGGCACGGCGTTTCTCGCGCGCGTGGTCGGCGAAAAGAAGGCGCGTGAAATCTGGTATCTGTGCCGCCGCTATCCGGCTGCCGAAGCGCTGGCCATGGGCCTCGTGAACGCCGTGGTGCCGCACGATCAACTCGACGCGGAAGTGCAGAAGTGGTGTGACGAGATCATGGAAAAGAGCCCCACGGCCATTGCGATCGCCAAGCGCTCGTTCAATATGGACACCGCGCATCAGGCGGGCATTGCCGGCATGGGCATGTATGCGCTCAAGCTCTACTACGACACGGAAGAATCGCGCGAGGGCGTGCGCGCGTTCCAGGAGAAGCGCAAACCCGAGTTCCGCAAGTACGCCAAATGAAGGCGTCTCCCTGACGATCAGGATGACGAATGAATAGAGCAGGTCGCTTCAAGGAGACACCATGAATCCGTATATCGACGAAGACCTCGCCGCGCTCGGCGAGCACGCGCGGCGCTTTGCACAAGGGCGCGCCGCGCCAGGCTTCATCGAGCGAGACACCACACGCGTGCTCGATCGCGGCCTCATGCGCGAAATGGGCGAGATGGGCTTCATCGCGCCGGAATTGCCGGAGCAGTACGGCGGCCAGGGCCTGGGCTGCCTGGCCGCGGGGGTGATCCACGAGGAGATTGCGCGTGCGGACCTGAGCCTCTCGTACATCAACCTGCTTGCCTCGCTCAACGGGCAGATCCTCGCCAAGCACGCGGCGCCCGAGATTGCGCGCCCGTGGCTCGAACGCCTCACGCAGGGCCGCGCGCTGCTCGCCATCGCGCTCACAGAACCGCGCGGCGGTTCGGATGCCGCGAACCTGCGGCTGAAAATGGAGCGCGTGGGCGACCACTACGTCCTCAACGGCGAGAAAACCTCGATTTCGGCCGCCGATCAGGCCGACGCCGCCGTGGTGTTCGCGCGCACCGGCAGCGTGGCAGATGGCGCGCGCGGCGTCTCGGCCATCCTCGTGCCGATGGACCTGCCGGGCGTGACGCGCAATCGCTTCGACTGCCACGGGCAGCGCGCGATCGGGCGCGGTTCGATCTTCTTCGAGAACGTGCGCGTGCCGGTGGACCACCTGCTGGGCGACGAGGGCAAGGGCTTCGTTCAGGTGATGCAGGGCTTCGACTTTTCGCGCGCGTTGATCGGCCTGCAGGTGCTCGCCGTGGCGAGCGTGAGCCTCGAAGAAACGTGGGAGTACGTCGCCCAGCGCGAAGCCTTCGGCAAGCCGCTCTCTGCGTTTCAGGGCGTGTCGCATCCGCTCGCCGAATACGCCACCCAGGTGGAGGCGGCGCGCCTGCTGTGCCTGCAAACGCTGTGGCTCAAGGACCGTGGACTGCCGCATACGGCCGAAGCGGCCATGTGCAAGTGGTGGGGGCCGAAGCTCGCCTACGACGTGGTGCACCAATGCCTGCTTTCGTTCGGGCACGGCGGCTACGACCGCGGCCCGCTCGAACAGCGCCTGCGCGACGTGCTCGGCTTCCAGATCGGCGACGGCACGGCCCAGATCATGAAGACCATCATCGCGCGCTCGAACGCGGGCCGCGACGCGGTGCCGGCATGATGCGCGCCGCCAGCGACGTTTCCTGCAACGCCACGGGAGGCTGCACATGGAGTTCGACGCGGTACTGATCGGGCCGCGCCGCGCGCGCGAGGACGCAAGGCGCTGGTGGCCCGGGCGCGCCATCAACGACGAGCTGGACGCCTGCGTGGCCGAATGTCCGGCGAAGATCGCGCTCACGGCGGTACGCATCGAGGAAGGCGGGACCACGCGCTTCACCTACGCGCAGATGGCGCGCATGGCGGACCGCATCGCCGTGGGCCTGGCCAGGCTCGGCGTCGCAAAGGGCGACGTGGTCTCGATGCAACTGCCGAACGGCTGGCAGTTCACGTTGCTCTATCTCGCGTGCTCGCGCATCGGTGCGGTGCTCAATCCCCTCATGCCGATCTTTCGCGAGCGCGAGTTGTCGTTCATGCTCAACCATGGCGGCAGCAAGGTGATGATCGTGCCGCAGCGCTATCGAGGCTTCGACTACGAGGCCATGTTGCGCGCGCTGCGGCCTGAACTCCCCGCCTTGCAGCACGTGGTGGTCGTGGGCGCAACCGACGCAGGCGAGCCGGCGCGCAACAGTTTCGAAGCGCTCCTGAGCGGCCCGCGCTGGGAAGAGGCGAGTGACGCCGAAGCCATCCTCACGCGCAATCGCCCAGGCCCCGACGACGTGACGCAGCTGCTCTACACCTCCGGCACCACGGGCGAGCCCAAGGGCGTGATGCACACGTCCAACACGCTGTTTTCGAACATCTTCCCGTATGCGCAGGCCATGCGTCTGGGCCGCGACGACGTCGTGCTGATGGCCTCGCCGATGGCGCATCAAACCGGCTTCATGTATGGCCTCATGATGCCCATTGCATTGCGGGCGAGCGCCGTCCTGCAGGACGTATGGCAGCCCGAGGCGGCGCTGGCACTAATCGCACAGGAACGCGCGACGTTCACGATGGCGTCCACGGCGTTCCTCGGTGATCTCGCCAACGCGGCCGTCGAGACGGGCACGCGCGTGCCGACGCTGCGCACGTTCTTGTGCGCGGGCGCGCCCATTCCCGGCGCACTGGTCGATCGCGCACGCCTGGCGCTGGGGGCGAAGATCGTCTCCGCGTGGGGCATGACGGAGCTGGGCGCGGTGACGCTCACGCATCTGGACGACGATGACGAACGCGCCTCCACGACCGATGGCGCGCCGCTGCCGGGCGTGCAAGTGAAGGTGGTCGACGAGAACGATCACGCGCTGCCGCCGAACGTAGCGGGCCGGCTCTTCGTGCGCTCCTGCTCGGGTTTCGGCGGCTACCTCAAGCGCGCGCATCTCAACGCGACCGATGCGCAAGGCTGGTTCGACACGGGCGACCTCGCGATCGTCGACGCGCGCGGCTACATCCGCATCAGCGGCCGCAGCAAGGACGTGATCATCCGCGGTGGCGAGAATATTCCCGTGGTGGAGATCGAATCGCTGCTCTACCGGCATCCCGCCGTGGCACAGGTGGCGATCGTCGCGTACGCGGACGAGCGGCTGGGCGAGCGCGCCTGCGCCGTGGTGGTGGCGAGGCCCGGCGAGGCGGTCGATCTGCCTTCGCTCGTCGGCTTTCTCAAGTCGCACAAGGTTGCCGTGCAGTACCTGCCCGAACGGCTCTGGCTGCTCGACGCCATGCCGACCACGCCCGCAGGCAAGGTGCAGAAGTTCCGTTTGCGCGACATGCTGCGTGAAGCCGATGTCAGAGAAGCCGCCGGAACATCCAGTAAAGACCGGCAGCAAGCGCAATCGAAGCAGGCAACGTGAGCACCCACGCGAGCACGAGGTTGCGCACGGTCGCCCACTGCAGGCCCGAGCCGTTCGCGGCCATCGTGCCGGCCACGCCCGAAGCGAGCACGTGCGTGGTCGACACCGGCAGGCCGTAGACATCGGCCATGCCGATCGTGATCATGGCGACCGCTTCGGCCGAGGCGCCCTGACCGTAGGTGAGATGCTGCTTGCCGATCTTTTCGCCCACCGTCACGACGATGCGCTTCCAGCCCACCATCGTGCCGAGACCGAGCGCGAGCGCCACGGCCACCTTCACCCAGGTCGGAATGAACTTGGTCGAGTGGTCCATCTGCTTGCGGAAGGTGTCGAGCACTTTAACGTCAGCGGGAGACATCTCCGGTGCCTTCGCCTTCTGCATCAGGCGGATCGCTTCGCTCGCCACATACATGTCGTTGCGCACGTTGTCGACGATCGCGTCGGGCACCGTCGCCATCGAGCCGGACAAGGCGACCTGGTCGGCGATCGTGTCGGTGAGCCGGCGCAGCGCGGGCAGCGTGGCGGGCGTGAGCTGGCGTGTGCGCACGAATGCCTCGACCTCGGCGCGCGCGTTGTCGGGCGGCGCGCCGTGCGCGTATCGGCCGAGCGTTGCGGACGCCTCGCGCGCCACGACCACGAACGCCGTGGTTTGCTCGGGCGTGACGGCCTTGTTGAGCGCATAGGCGGTCGGCACGACGCCGATCAGGATCAGCATGATGAGGCCCATGCCCTTCTGGCCGTCGTTCGAGCCGTGGGCGAACGAAACGCCGGTGCAGGTGAGGATGAGCAGGATGCGGATCCAGAGCGGCGGCGCCTGGTTGGCTTTGGGCTCGGCATAGAGCGCGGGCACGCGCACGAGCAGCTTGAGCACGAGGAGCAGCAACCCGGCCATGACGAAGCCGACCACGGGCGAGAACAGCAGCGCCTTGCCCACGCCCGCCGCCTGGTCCCAGTCCACGCCGCTCGTGCCCGAAGGCCCGCTGATGAACTGGTTCATGATCCCCACGCCGATGATCGAGCCCACGAGCGTATGCGAACTGGATGACGGCAAGCCCAAATACCAGGTGCCGAGGTTCCAGACGATCGCGGCGAGCAGGAGGGCGAACACCATGGCGAAGCCGGCGCCGCTGCCCACCTGGAGGATGAGTTCCACCGGCAGCAGCTGCAGGATGCCGAACGCGACCGCGCCGCTGGAGACGAGCACGCCGATGAAATTCCACGCGCCCGACCACGCCACGGCGAGATGCGGATCGAGTGAGTTCGTGTAGATGACAGTAGCGACGGCGTTGGCGGTGTCGTGAAAGCCGTTCACGAACTCGAAGCCGAGCGCGATGAGGAGCGCAAGCCCGAGCAGGATGAAGGGCAGCGCCGAGCTTTCGCTTACGGCGCGCAAATCAACGACGAGATGATCGATTACGTAAATCGCCCCGGCCGCGATGATGGCGAGAAATAGGGCGATGCCAATACCGCGGCGGCGTGCGCTCGGCGCGCGGTAGGGGGACAAGGGTATGTCCGGCATGAAAGCGTGGTGGCTCTGATCAATCCGCTTGGGGAAGCGCCTCGGCGCAGCGTATGCGGGTTCGCAAACGTGCGTGGCGCGGTGCCGCGTCGGCACGCTGAAAGCGCGATGCGGACGAGACGACGCAGTGTCGCACAATTGACAGAAATCAGACACGGACGTGACGCCGCACCGATCCGCGCGCGGACGCGCTTTTGTGACTTTTCACAATCACCTTATCTGCTTTCCCAGTTCTCCCGGCGCGGGCGAGCCCGTAGCATGGGCGTGAAACGCGGCACCTCGCATACAAGTCGCGCACTGATTTCATGGAGACGAACGTGTCGAAAGCCCCCTGGCTCGCCAGCTATGGCGAGATTCCCGCTACCATCGATCCCGACCGGCATCCGTCGCTCGCGCATATGTTCATCGAGGCGATGCGCGAACATGCGCACCGGCCGGCATTGCGCGCGGGCGATACTTCGCTTAGCTACGCCGATGTCGATCGTCTGTCGCGCGATTTCGCGGCGTATCTGCAGCACGCGGGCGTGAAGAAGGGCGACCGCGTCGCCGTGATGTTGCCGAACCTGCTTGCGTTTCCCATCGCGCTGATCGGCATCGTGCGGGCAGGGGCGGTGCAGGTGAACGTGAATCCGCTCTATACGCCGCGCGAGCTTCAGCACCAGCTGGCGGATTCCGGCGCGCAAACGCTCGTGGTGTTCGATGGGGCGCTGCCGACGTTCGATGCGATCAAGGCGAATACGGCCGTCAACACCGTGCTCAGCGTTGCCGCGAGCGATTGCGCAAGCGCGGGCGGCGAGCGCGATGCGCAGCCCGGCTCGTTCGCGGCGGCGCTCGCGCAGGGCGCCGGCTTGCCGTTCGACGCTCCCGCATTGTGCGGCGACGATCCGCTCTTCCTGCAATACACGGGCGGCACGACCGGGCTCTCCAAGGGCGCGCTGCTCACGCATCGCAACCTCGTCGCCAACGTCGAGCAGTTCAAGACCTTCATGCCGGGCTTCATGAACGCGGGCGAGGAAGTCGTCGTCACCGCGCTGCCGCTCTATCACATCTTCGCGCTGACAGTAAATCTCATCACCTACTTCTCGATTGGCGCCGAGAACTGGCTCGTTGCGAACGCGCGCGATCTGGGCAGCATGATCGACGTGTTCAAGGCTGCGCGGCCCACGAGCTTCATGGGCGTGAATACGCTCTATGCGGGGCTCGTTGCGCATCCGCGCATCGGCGAGGTCGATTTTTCGCGGCTGCGGCTCGCGGGCGGTGGCGGCGCGGCGATCATTCCCACGGTGTCCGAGCGCTGGCAGGCCATTACGGGCGGTTTCATCCGCGAAGGCTACGGGCTTTCGGAAACGAGTCCGGTGCTGTCGTTCAACCCGGGGAGCGTCGATCACTTCACCGGCACGACGGGACTGCCGGTGCCCTCCACCGACGTCAAGCTGATGAACGACGGCGTCGAGGCCGCGCCTGGCGAGCCGGGCGAGATCTGCGCGAAGGGCCCGCAGGTGATGCAGGGCTACTGGAACCAGCCCGAGGCCACGCGCGCCGCCTTCACGGACGATGGCTACTTTCGCACCGGCGACGTGGGTATGTTCGACGCGCGCGGCTTCCTGCGCATCGTCGATCGCTCGAAGGACATGATCCTCGTTTCGGGTTTCAATGTGTATCCGAATGAAATCGAGGCGGTCGTGACCGCGTTGCCCGGCGTGGCCGAGTGCGCGTGCGTGGGCGTGGCCGACGAGCGCAGCGGCGAGGCCGTGCGTGTGTTCGTGGTGCCCGCGCGTGAGGCGGCGCTGAGCGAGGAAGCCGTGATCGCGCATTGCCGGGCGCAACTCGCGGCGTACAAGGTGCCGCGCGTGGTGAGCTTCGTCGAGGCGCTGCCGAAATCGACGGTGGGCAAGATCCTGCGGCGGGAATTGCGCGACGCGGGGTGACACGCGGCAGGAGCGCGCTGCGTCGTTCAGCGCGGCGCCGCGCTCTTCGCCTTCTTCACCCCGAGGCGCCCCTTCTTTTCCTTCTTCTTGCCGTCGCGCTCGGCACCCTGCGTCGCCCCGCGCAGCTTGAGCGCGATATCCAGCCGCGCGATCCAGTGCGCATCAGTGAGCTTCGCGCCCAGCAGGGTTTCGATGCGCTCGAGCCGGTAGTCGAGCGTATTCGGATGCACACCTAACGTTTCGGCCGTCTGGCGCCGGCGCTGCCCGCTCGCGAACCATGCTTCGAGCGTGGCGAGCAGGTCCGCCTCGGTCGCCAGTTGCTCGGCGAGCGAAACGAGATAGCGCAGCACGTTGGCGCTGCTGCGCACGCTCTCCTCGATGGCGATCGACGAAAAGCGGTGCACGCGCAGGAAGTTGCCATTTTCTTCGCTGTCGTCCGCGCGGCTGCCACGCGGCGCAAAGTCCACCGCCTTGAGCGCTTCTTCCACCGAGGCCGCCCAGCCGCGCGCCCCTTCGTTCATGAGCCCGATGCCGATGCTGCGCACGCGCGGCTCGGCGCGCGCGAGCGCGGCCGCATGCTCGGCCACGCGCTGATCGTTGCGCGTCATCGAATCGCCGCGCACGCACGGCAGCCAGAACACCAGCCGCTCGCGATGCCACGCACGCACCAGCGCGTCGGGCTTCAGCTCGAAGTGCCGCGCGGCGCTGAGCGCGAAACGGTCGAGCGCATCCTCGCGCACCGAAGGCGCGTGGTCGCGCAAATCGAGATCGACAGCGAGCGCAATGCGCGGCAGCGTGGCGTCGAGGCCGAGCGCCTCGACGGTCTCGCGAAAGCGCGCGGCGTCGTCGGGGGCATGAAACACGAGGTCGTAGAGCTGCTGCAGCAGCGAGCCGCGCCAGCGCGCCTGCTGGTGCTGCTCGTCGAGATAGGCCTCGGCGATGTGCTCGGCCATCGCGTCGAAGTAATCGAGCAGATAAGGCGAAATATCGAATAGCAGTTCATGCGCGAGCGCCGGGTCGGCCTCGGCGAGCTCCGTGCAGGTGCGCCACAACTCACGCGCGCCCAGGCGAAAGGCGCGCAGCAGCGAACGCAGCGGCACGTTCTGGTGGACACGTCGGCGCGCGAACGCCGCAGTCTGATCCATGACTTCGGCTGTGGGCGGCGTGCCGTCGAGCAGGCACTGGAACCACTGGTTCGCGGAAAACGCGATCGACGAGAAGATGTCCTTGCGCGCCGCCGCCGAGAGCGCGCTATAGCCTTCGAGCGAGAGCAGCGTGTCGTAGGTGCGCTGAACAGCCTTGGGCTGGGTCTTGGCGAGCGTGCGAAGCCTGCTGCGCAGGCGTGGGCTGATGGCGGGAACGGGGGGCGGCACGGTGAGTTCGCGGATTCGCGCGGATTCGTTTAGGCGATACCCGCGAGTGTACTCAGCGCCGTGCCGCTGCGTCGAGGGGCGGCGAACGAAACCGGGGCCGTGCAGGCGGCCCCCGGCGGTGCATCGGCACAACGTTCAGAACAACAGCGCGATACCAGCCATGCCGACGAACTGCGAGCGCGTGGACGAAGGCGTGGAGTTCTGCGAGTCGCCAACTGCCGGGCTCGCGTTGACGATGTTGCCCGCGCCGTTCGCGCCGAGCGTCTGGCCGCCCGCGTGCTGGTAGGCCTGCAGCGCATACAGCGTGGTGCGCTTCGAGAGGTGGTACGACTCCTTGAGCGAGTACTGCTGGTAGCGCGCCGCACTCGTGATGCCGTTGGCCTTCGAAGCCAGCGTGTAGGCGAAGCCGCCGCCCACGTCGAAGGCCGGCGTGAAGCGATACACGGCGAGCGCCGCCCAGGTGTTGAAGATGGCCGTGTCGTGGAAGATCGACTTGCCGCCCGCAATGTACTGAACGTTCGAATACGACGCGCCGAGGACCAGGTTGCCGAGCGTGTAGTTGCCGCCCGCCGCGATGTGCTGGACCGCGCTCGCCGAGACATAGCCCGTGTTCAGCGACGACTTGCCGAAGCTGCCCGTCGAGGAACTGTCGAAGCCGCTCGTCAACTGCGCGTTGTCCATGCGCAGGATGGCCGCGGCGAGGCTCACCGGGCCGGCGGAGTAGCGCAGCGCGGCGCTCCACGTCTGGCCCTTGCCGGTGCTGCCCGCAATGCCGCCGAGCGCGTACATGGCGCTGGCCTGCAGGCCGTAAAAGATCGGCGAGGTGTAAGTGGCCGAATTGTTGATGCGCACGGTCGTGTCGAGACCGTCGATATCGCCGGGGTGTGCGCCGGTTGCGCCGGTGAGCCACGAGCTTCCCGTGAGCGGCCCGACGAACAGGTAATACGGCGTGTACTGACGGCCCGCAGTGAACGTGCCGAGGTTCTGGTTCTGCAGGCCCACGTAGGCCTGGCGATTGAAGATCAGTCCGCTCGACGACAGCGCGCCGGTGTTGAGGTCGAAGCCGTTCTGCAGGTCGAAGATCGCGAACGTGCCGCCGCCGAGATCTTCCTTGCCCTGCAGGCCGAACTTCGACGCATACAGGTTGCCCTGGCGCAGATAGACGTTCGAGTGACCGTTCTGGTTGTTGACGTAGGTGATGGCGTCGTCGACGGCGCCGTAAAGCGTGACGCTGCTTTGCGCGAACGCGGGGCTGGCCACGAGGGCTGCGCTAGTCGCGAGGAACGTGCCAAAACCAAAGCCTGCTTTCTTCATCGTTGTGTGTCTCCGGGTGAGATTTGGACTGCTTATTGTTTTCTTTGCTACGCCGCCTGATTTTCAGATCGATGCGGCGTGCGGACTGCTGCGCGAAGTGACTACGGTGACTGCGTTTGAATCAATCCTGCGGTTGGCTCGCGCCCTGTGCGGCGAGTGCGCGCTGGCGCGCCTGCGCTGCGAGGCGCACGGCGGCGTTGGGCGCGCCGTAGCCGTCATAGCCGCCGCGCCGCTCCACGATCTCCAGGAAGAAGCGCTGGTCGAGCGTCTCCGTGTAGGCGTGCAGGAACTCGCCGCCGCGCTCGTCGCGGTCGTAGAGCAGGTTGTGGCTGCGCAGCGCGTCGAGAAACTCGGCGTCGAGCGCGTGGCGCGCGTCGAGATCGTCGTAGTAGTTCGCGGGCACGCGCAGGAGCGGCACGCCGGCCGCCTCGAATTCGGTTACGGCGCGGAAGATGTCGCCGGTGTTGAACGCCACGTGGTTCAGACCCGTGCCGTGGTAGGCACGCACGGTTTCTGCCGCGGCCGTGTGCTGGTCCACCGAGGCGTTGAGCACGACGCGCAGCCCGCGGTCGCGGCTCATGAGCGCGCGGCTGCGCACGAGTCCGTACGGATCGGGCAGCAGCACGGCGGGCGTCGCTTCGAGCCCGAACGCTGACTTCAGGAACAGCACCCACGAATCGAACGAGCCAGCAGGCAGCGAAAGGCTCACGTGATCGATGCCCGCAATCGGTCCCACCTCGACCGGGCCGTCGATATCCGTGAGTGCGAAATCGGCTTCGAAGAGGGTGGGCTCGCCCGGCTGCTCGTTAACGAAATAGTTAAGACTGCCGTCGGGGCCCTGGACGGCGGGCACCACGCGCTCGTTCGGACCCACGCGGCCCGAGAACGGCTGGTAGCCGAATCCCGCAGCGCGTTCGAGCGCGAGGCGCGCATCGTCCACGCGAAACGCCGAGGCGCAAAGCGAGAGCCCATGGCGCTGGAAAAACGCATTGGCGAACGAGTCGGGCTCGGCGTTGAGCACGATCGCGGCCGAGCCGTGCTGATAGAGCGTCACGTCCTTCGAGCGATGCTGGCCTGCGCGGCGGAAATGCAGTTTTTCGAGCCAGTTCGCCACATGCGCGCGCGCGGTGTCGTCGACGGCGAACTCGAGGAATTGCCACTGCGCGTTCGCGGGCGCGGCGCTCGGATGGTAGAGCGCGCTTGCTTCGACATGCTCCGCCTGCAGGGTTTCGCGCGTGAGCGATTCGAGCAGCAAGAGCGAGCGATGGCCGTCGGCGGCCGTGGCGGCGGGCGGCGCGCCGCGAAAACCGTCGTTGAAGATTTCGAGCGAGAGCGGGCCCGTGTAGCCGCTTTTCACCACCTCGGCCGTGAAATCCGCGAGCGCGAAGTCGCCCTGGCCCGGGAAGCAACGATAGTGCCGGCTCCATTCGAGCACGTCCATCTGCATTCTCGGTGCATCGGCGATCTGCACGAAGCCGATGCGCGCGCCCGGAATCGCAGCGATGCCGTCGGGCGCGTCGTCGAGCGAGAGCGTGTGGAAGCTGTCCAGCGCGAGCGTCAGGTTCGCGTGATCGACGGTGTTGACGAGTCGCCACGCGTGGCCATAGGTGCGCACGTGGCGCCCCCATGCAAGCGCCTCATAACAGATCGTCACGCCCGCTTCCCCGGCGGCTTGCGCGAGCGCGCCAAGCTGTTCGGCGGCGAGGCCGTCGTCGCAGATCGTGTCGGCCGAGACATTGCTGCACACCAGCAAACGGTCCGTGCCCAGTTGATGCATCACGTCGAACTTGCGCTTCACGCGTTCGATGTTGCGCGCGAGGCGCTCGGGCGCCACGCCCTCGAAATCGCGGAACGGCTGGTACAGCACGATATCGAGGCCGAGATCGCCGGCCATGCGGCGCACGTCGGCGGGCGAGCCTTCGAAATAGAGCAGATCGTTCTCGAAGATCTCGACGGCGTCGAAGCCCGCGGCGCGGATCGCGGCAAGCTTTTCGGCGAGCGTGCCGCTGATCGACACCGTGGCGATCGAGCGGCGCAGCGCGCGAGAGGGGGTGTGGAGCGGCTTGGACTTGGGCATGGCGAGCGTGCTGACTGCGACTTCGGTGTTGAACAAGGGTCCGGTGCGGCGGCGTGGGGCGGGCGTTTAACTAACTGGCGCACCGCAGACACACTTGCCGCTGGAGTGTCCGAAGGATACGCCAAACTAACTAGTTAGTACAAATTCTGGCAAACCCCAGGTGACCGGTGCACCGCTTCGCGGCACACTGGCGACCATGCGGTGAAACATGCAACGGTTCTCGAGCATGCGCCGTGCCGGTCGTCAAGCTGTTCTGGAGTGTGCGTAATGGGAATGCCTTCGGTGCTGGTCCTGAACGGACCGAACCTGAATCTGCTGGGAACGCGGGAGCCCGCGATCTACGGCGCTGAAACGTTAGATGACGTCGCCAACCTGTGCCGCGAAGCGGCGGGGCGTCTTGGGCTCGAGATCGATTTTCGCCAGTCGAACGCCGAGCATCAGCTGATCGACTGGCTGCATGAAGCGCGCACGCGCGTGGACGGCATCGTCATCAATCCGGCTGCCTATACGCATACGTCGGTGGCGATCGCCGATGCGCTTTCCGCCATAGCGAAGCCCGTGATCGAGGTCCATATCTCGAACGTGCACAAGCGCGAGGCGTTCCGGCACCATTCCTTCGTTTCGCCCATCGCGGAGGCCATCATCGTCGGCTGCGGCACGCAGGGGTATGTGCTCGCGCTGGAGCGCATGGCCACGCTGCTCGCCAAAAAGGTGACGAAATGAGCGCCCAGGACGACGCCAAAACGAATGCGCTGGGCGCGCGCGCAACCGCCAACTCGTTTCTCTGCGGCCTGATCGGCTCGGGCATCGGCGGCTCGCTCACGCCCGCGATGCAGGAGCAGGAAGGCCGCGAACTCGGCTTCCACTATGTGTACCGGCGCATCGACCTCGAGGCGCTGAAGCTCACGCCCGCCGCGCTGCCCGAGCTGTTGCTGGCCGCCGAGCGCATGGGTTTC
Source organism: Paraburkholderia sp. EG286B (assembly GCF_040965655.1). Classification (NCBI taxonomy): domain Bacteria; kingdom Pseudomonadati; phylum Pseudomonadota; class Betaproteobacteria; order Burkholderiales; family Burkholderiaceae; genus Paraburkholderia; species Paraburkholderia sp. EG286B. The sequence goes on from NZ_JBFRCF010000005.1 coordinate 428,028, forward strand.
GACGGTTTGAACATCACCTATCCGTGCAAGCAGGCCGTGATCGAACTGCTCGACGAACTCTCCGACGACGCCCGCGCGCTCGGCGCCGTGAACACGGTGTTGTTCCGCGACGGCAAGCGCATCGGCCACAACACCGACTGGTCGGGTTTCGCGCGCGCGTACCAGCGCGGCCTGCCCGATGTCTCGCTCGAAGCAGTGGTGCAACTGGGCGCGGGCGGCGCGGGCGCGGCGGTCGCCCACGCGGCGCTGCAGATGGGCGCCCAGGCGCTCACGCTGTTCGATGTGGACGCGTCGCGTGCCGAATCGCTCGCCAGCGAATTGCAGGCGCGCTTCCCGGCGGCGCGCGTGAGTGCGGGCGGCGATCTGCGCGAAGTGCTCCAACACGCCACGGGCCTCATACACGCCACGCCCACCGGCATGGCGAAGCTGCCCGGCATGCCGCTGCCTGCGGAGTATCTGCACCAGCGGCTGTGGGTGGCGGACATTGTCTATTTCCCGATCCGCACCGCGCTGCTCGAAGCGGCCGAGGCGCGCGGCTGCCGCACGCTGAGCGGCGGCGGCATGGCGGTGTACCAGGCAGTGGATGCGTTCCGGCTGTTCACGGGCGTCGAGCCCGACGCGGAACGCATGTATGCGCATCTGCAGTCCATGCTGGCGGCGAATGCTGCAGGCGCCGGCGAATAACAACGACAGCGCGCGACGGGCGTCGGCGTCAAGTCGCTGACTCCCGCCGACCGCCTTACAGGCATGGGACGGGAGTAAACGCTAAAGCGCCAACTCCCGTCGACACATCGGAGACGAAGACATGGCACCACCCGTATCCACGGGGCGCGGCGACGCGCCGAACCTTTCCGCAGCCGCGCCCGCCGAGGGCGTCATGCGCCGCTCGAAAGCGCGCTATCGCATCCTGGGCCTGCTGGCCGTCGGCACGATGATCAATTACCTCGATCGCACCGTGCTCGGCATCGCAGCGCCGCAACTCACCAAGGAACTGGGCATCAACGCGGCCCTCATGGGCCTCGTGTTCTCGGCGTTCTCGTGGAGCTACGTCGTCGCGCAGATTCCGGGCGGCGTGTTCCTCGACCGCTTCGGCAGCAAGTTCACCTACTGGCTTTCGATGACGCTCTGGTCGATGTGCACGCTCGCCCAGGGCTTCATCAGCGGAGTGGGGGCGCTGTTCGCGTGCCGTCTGGGTCTGGGCGCCGCGGAATCGCCGTGCTTCCCGACCAACAGCCGCGTGGTCGCCACGTGGTTCCCGCAAAGCGAGCGCGCGTTCGCCACGGGCACCTATACGGTGGGCGAATACATCGGCCTCGCGTTCTTCAGCCCGTTCCTCTTCGCGCTGATGGGCGCGTACGGCTGGCGCTCGCTGTTCTACGTGGTCGGCGGCGTGGGCATCGCGTTCGGCGTCGTGTGGTGGTTCCTGTATCGCGAGCCGCACGAGCACCCCGCGGCCAACCGCGCCGAACTCGACTACATCGAGGCGGGCGGCGGTCTGGCTCGCCACGAGCGCAAGGCCGACACGCAAGCCGCTGCCGGCGAACCGAAAAAGCAGGGCTTCGACTGGCGCATGGCCGGCCAGCTGGTGCGCCGCCGTCAGCTCGCGGGCATCTGCCTCGGGCAGTTCGCGGGCAACTCCACGCTCGTGTTCTTCCTCACGTGGTTCCCGACCTACCTCGCCACCGAGCGCCACATGGGCTGGCTCAAGATCGGCTTCTTCGCGATCATGCCGTTCATTGCCGCGTCGATCGGCGTGATGTTCGGCGGCACGTTCTCCGACTGGATGCTGCGCCGCGGCATCTCGGCCAACGTGGCGCGCAAGCTGCCGATCATCGCCGGTCTACTGCTCGCCTCGACCATCATTCTGGCGAACTTCGTGGACAGCAACGTGGCCGTGATCGCGATCCTTTCGGTGGCGTTCTTCGCGCAAGGGATGGCCGCGCTCGGCTGGACACTCGTTTCGGATATCGCGCCGGCCGGCATGCTCGGTCTCACGGGCGGCATCTTCAACCTGGCGGCCAATCTCGCGGGCATCATCACGCCGCTGGTGGTGGGGCTGATCGTGGGTGCGACCGGCTCGTTCGTCTGGGCGCTCGTGTTCATCGGCGTGATCGCGCTGATCGGCGCGGCCTCGTACATCTTCATCGTGGGCGATATCAAGCGCATCGAGCTGTAAGGCTCGCAGGCCGCCTGCGGGCGGCTTTCAGCGGGATAGCGGGGCGCGGCACCTTCTAAAGGGCCGCGCCCCGCGTGCTAAAATTCCCGGCATTCCTTCCCTGCTGCGGGCCCAAAAAAACATGGCAAGACCGGCGGCTTCGGCCGAACGCAACGATGCTCAATCCGAAAGCCGGCGCAAGTACGATCCCGAGCAGACCAAGCGCAATATCCTCGAAGTGGCGACGGCCGAATTCTCGGCCATGGGTCTCGCAGGCGCGCGTGTAGACGCGATCGCCGAGCGCACCAATACCACCAAGCGCATGCTGTATTACTACTTCGGCAGCAAGGAAGGGCTGTACGAAGCGGTGCTCGACAAGGTCTACGGCGACATCCGCGCGCTCGAACTCGACCTGCACATCGACGAACTGGACCCCATGGAAGGCCTGCGGCGGCTCGTCGAATTCACCTTCGACTATCACGACCGCCATCGCGACTTCGTGCGCCTCGTGACGATCGAGAACATTCACGGCGCGAAGTACATCGAGCGCCTGAAGACCTTCCGCAGCCGCAACGCCAGCGCGATCCGCACGATCGAAGACCTGCTCGCGCGCGGCGTGGCGAGCGGCGCGTTCCGCGAAGACATCGATCCCATCGACCTGCACCTGCTCATCAGCTCGATGTGCTTTCACCGCGTGGGCAACCGCCACACGTTCGGCGCGGCGTTCGGGCGCGACCCCTCGCATCCGCGCCTGCGCGCGCGCCATCGCGAGATGGTCGTCGACGCCACGCTGCGCTTCGTCAAGAAGTAAGGCTCAGCGCCGCGGCCGCCCCGGCCGCTTTGGCCGCTTCCCGAGCGCCTGCCGATGCGGGACGCATTGGCCACGGTGCGCCCGATCCCCGTACGGCGCCGCGCCGGGTCGCCGAAAATTCCCGGCGAACCCTGCAGATTTATCTCCAATAGCCCGGCGAGCCCCGTCCCACGTGGCTGACAGCTAGCATCGCTTGTCCCATAAAAGTGCGCAAACGCATTACACTACGGCGGTCACGGCCGCCGCGTGCGGCCACGCCCAGCGCAGCCGCGCCCCGCCTCGCCGGCAGGGCCGGCGCGCCGGTCCACGCCACCGGAGAGTCTTTAGCGCAATGAGCACCGCCATGCCCCGTTCCGGCCAAGCCGGCCTGCCTCGACAGACTCAGGGTCGCTTCACCCTCGGCACGCGCATCGTCTTCAGCTTCGGCCTGCTGTTCGTGCTGATGCTCGCGATGGCCGCGATCTCGTGGGACCGCCTGCGCGCGATCGATAGCGAGGCGATGAGCCTCACGGGCGATTCGGTGCCGGGCCTGTTCTACGCGACCTCGCTGCGCGCGGCGGCCAACCAGACCTATAGCCTCGTCGAGCGCGCGGCCTTCGTCGATGCCGACGCGGACAGCGTGGCCCACGACCTGTCTGGCCTGCCCGCGGCCCTGGCGCAGGTGGAGGAGACCGCACGGCAGTACGAACGCACGCTGTTTCGCAGCGACGACCGCGAACGCTTCCAGCGCTTTCGCGACGCGTACGCGCGCTATCTGCCGCTGGCAAAGGCGGTAGCGAGCCAGCTGCCCGCCTCGCGCCCGGCTGCGCAGGCCGCGTTCGCGCAGATCGGCCCGGCCTGGCAGGAGGTGCTCGCCACGGCCAACGCGCTCGTCGAGGAAAACCGTCAGCAGGCCGACGAGTCCGCGCAGACCATCCGCAACTCGGTCACCGGCACAGAGATCACGCTCGCCACGGCGCTGGGTATCGTGCTGCTCGCCGCGCTCGCCACGGGTTACGCGCTCTATCGCGCGATCACGGTGCCGATGGCGCGCCTCGTCGAGGTGCACGACTCCATGCGCACCGGCAACCTGTCGCAGCGTCTCGCGCTGAACCGCGGCGACGAATTCGGCGTGCTCGAAGACGGCTTCAACCGCATGAGCGACGAACTGGCCAGCCTCGTCGCCCAGGCGCAGAAGTCGTCGCTGCAAGTCTCGACCTCGGTGGCCGAAGTGGCCGCAACATCGAAGGAGCAGCAGGCCACCGCGAGCGAGACGGCGGCCACCACGACCGAGATCGGCGCGACCTCGCGCGAGATTTTCGCCACGGCGCGCGACCTCGTGCGCACCATGAGCGAGGTCGCGACGGTGGCCGAGCAGTCGGCCGGGCTCGCCAGCACGAGCCAGAGCGGCCTCACGCACATGGAAGACACCATGCGCAGCGTGATGGAAGCGGCGGGCTCGGTGAACGCCAAGCTCGCCATCCTCAACGAGAAGGCCGTGAGCATCAATCAGGTCGTGGCGACGATCACGAAGGTGGCCGACCAGACCAATCTGCTTTCGCTGAATGCGGCGATCGAAGCGGAGAAGGCGGGCGAGTACGGGCGCGGCTTCTCGGTGGTCGCGACCGAAATCCGCCGCCTCGCCGACCAGACGGCCGTGGCGACCTACGACATCGAGCAGACCGTGAAAGAGATCCAGTCGGCGGTGTCGGCGGGCGTGATGGGCATGGACAAGTTCGCGGAAGAAGTGCGGCGCGGCATGCACGACGTGCAGGCCGTGGGCGCGCAGCTTTCGCAGATCATCGGCGCAGTGCAGACGCTCGCGCCGCGCTTCCAGGTCGTCAATGACGGCATGCAGGCGCAGGCCACCAGCGCCGAGCAGATCACCCAGGCGCTCACGCAGCTTTCCGAAGCCGCCCAGCAGACGGCGGAGTCGCTGCGCCAGTCGTCGCAGGCCATTGACAATCTCACGCTCGTCGCCAACGAACTGCGCACCGGCGTGTCGCGGTTCAGGATCGAGGCGTGACGCGGGAGCGGCGATGCTCTTCCTGGTGTTCGAACTGGACGGCGAGCGTTACGCGCTCGATGCCCGCGAGATCGCGCACGTGCTGCCGCTCGCGCCCGTGCGCGCGTTTCCGGGCACGCCCGCGTATATCACCGGTGTGATCGAGTACGAGGGCGCGCCCGTGCCCGTGGTCGATCTGCCGATGCTCGCGCTCGGGCGGCCCGCGCGCGCGCTCATGTCCACGCGGCTCGTGCTCGTCTATGACCGTCAGGACGACGCCGGCCCGGCTGCCGCTCATGCGCCGCCGCGCCGCCTCGCGCTGCTGCTCGAAAGCGCGACGCGCACGCAGTCGATTGCACCCGAGCGCTTTGCCGAAGGCGGCATCGCGACGCCCGAGGCGCGCTGGCTCGGCCCTGTTGCGCGCGACGAGCGCGGCTTCGTACAGTGGGTGAAGGTGGCCCAGCTGCTCGACGCGCGCGTGCGCGCGCGGCTCTTTCCCGATCCGCCTTCGTGGCAAGGCACGCCATGAGACAGGCCGACCCGCGCTTCGCCGCCTGGCTGCTCGACGAAACCGGCATCGACGCCGAATCGCTGGGCGCCAACGCGCTCGCCCGCGCGGTGGGCGCACGGGCGGCGGTGACGCTCGAGGTCCACGCCGACCTGCATCCGGCGCTCACGCGCAAGGAGTGGATGAGCGGCGCCGCGCTGCCCGAATGGGCGCGCGAAGCTTACTGGCAGCGTCTCACGACTACGCCTGCCGAGCGCCAGGCGCTGATCGACGCGCTCGTGGTGCCCGAGACCTGGTTCTTTCGCGAGCGCGAGGCCTTCGCGGCGCTCGCGCGCCTCGGCGCCAAGCGGCTGGCCGCGCAGCCCGGCGACGTGCTGCGCGTGCTGAGCGCGCCGTGCTCGAGCGGCGAGGAGCCGTACTCGGCGGCCATGGCGCTGTTCGACGCGGGCCTCGCGCCCGGGCAATCCGCCATCGACGCGATCGACATCAGCGGCCAGTCGATCGCGGCGGCCGCGCGCGGCGTCTATGGCCGCAATGCGTTTCGCGGCGACGGCCTCGCGTTTCGCGAGCGCTATTTCGAGGCGGCGCCGGACGGCTGGCGGATCGCCGCGACGGTGCGCCGGGCGGTGACTTTCGAGCGCGCGAACCTGTTCGAATGGCTCGCCCCGCATCCGGTGCGCTACGACTTCATTTTTTGCCGCAACGTGCTGATCTATTTCGACCGCGCCTCGCAGGACCGCGCCATCAACTTGCTGCGTGCGCGGCTCACGGCGGGCGGCATGATCTTCGTCGGACCGGCGGAAACCGGGCTGATGATGCGCCACGAGATGGTGTCCGCCTATATTCCGCTCGCGTTCGGTTTCCGCGCGCCGGAACCCGGTGCGACGGCGGATCATCAACATCCGGCGAGCCCGGCGGCCGCCGTGCCGCCCGGGCTCACGCCGCTGCCGGTGATGGCCGCCACGGCAGCGGCGCCCGCCCTCGGCAGCGCGCCGGTGTTCGCGCCGCTGGACGCGCCCGTGGCCGCGGCAGCACGCGGGTCCGCGCCGTCGCGGCTCTCGCTGCGGCCCTTGCACGGCGCGCCGGCTCCGCGCGCGGCGGCTGTCGTGAATGGTCATGCGGCGGGAGGGCCGTCCACCGGCGCCACGCCCGAAGCCGCGCTCGCCGACGCGCGGCGTCTGGCCGATGCCGGCGCGCTCGACGAGGCCGAGCGCCTCGCCACGCAAGCGGCGCAGGCGCTGACGCAGAACGCGGGCACCTGGTATCTGCTAGGCCTGATCGCCGATGCGCAGGGCCGCGCAGCCGTTGCGCTTGCGCACTATCGCAAGGCCATCTATCTGGAGCCTTCGCACTATGAGGCGCTCACGCATCTGGCGGCGCTGCTCGAAGTGCAGGGCGATGCCGAAGGTGCGCGCCGGCTGATGCGCCGTGCGCAGCGAGCCGCACAGGAAGTCGCTCAGCGCGGCGAAGCGGACGCAGGAGGCTCGCATGCCTGAGCGCGAACTAGAACAGGACTTCGCGCCGGCGGCGCAACTGCCCGAGCAGTGCTGGAAAGTCATCGGCACGCTGGGCGACAACTCGTGCCCGCGCCTCGAAACATGCGTGCGCTGCCTGAACTGCCCGGTTTTCGAAGCAGCGGCGGCGCGCATGCTCGACCGTCCCGCGCCGCTTGCGCCGTCCGCGCTTGAGCTCGACCGCGCGCCTGAGTCCGCGGACACGCGCACGCGCGAGCAAGGCTCGCTCGTGTTCCGCGTGGGCGGCGAGTGGCTCGCGCTGCCCGCCACCGCGCTGCGCCAGGTGCACGAGGCGCGCGCCATCCACACGCTGCCGCACCGGCGCAGCGCCGCCGTGCTGGGCGTCGTGAACGTGCGCGGCGTGCTCACGCTCGCGGTATCGCTGGCGGCGCTGCTGCGCATCGATGCCGCGGCGGCCGGCGCACCGTCGCGCGCCGCCACGCCGCGCCTGCTCGTGACCGAATGGGCGGGCGCGACGACGGCGTTTCCCGTCGATGCCGTGGAGGGCGTGGCGAGCTTCGGCGCCGACGCGCTCCTGCCTGCGCCCGCCACGCTCGCGCAGTCGGTCGGGCGGCACGTGCGCGGCGTGACGCACTGGCGCGGCCGTTCGGTGGGCGTGCTCGATGCCGAGGTGCTATTCGATGCGCTTGCAAGGAGTTTGCGATGAGCGACGACGAACTGAGCCGCCGCTCGCTGCTCGACCTCTTCCATGAGGAGGCGGCGGCGCAGACGCGCACGCTTTCCGCGGGCCTGCTCGCGCTGGAGTCCGCGCCGGAAGATGCCGCCACGCTCGAAGCCTGCATGCGCGCGACGCACTCGCTCAAGGGCGCCGCGCGCATCGTCGGCCTGCCGGAGGCGGTCGAGGTGGCGAGCGCGATGGAGGACTGCTTCGTGGCCGCGCAGCGCGGCGAACTGCGCATCGACGCGGCGCGCATCGATGCATTGCTCGTCGGCATCGACTTGCTGAGCGCGGCAGGCGATGCCGCGGCGCCCCCGCTTTCGCACGAGGCGGTCGCGGCATTCGTCGCGCGTCTGCAGGGCGGGGCGCAGCCCGACGTGTCCAAACCCGCGGCCGACGTCGCCGCGAGCGTACCGGCAACCGACGACCTCGCCGCGCTGGCGGCGTCACTGCGTCTGCCCGAGCCAGAGCCGGAGGCGGTCGCATCTGGCGACGTCGAACCCGTGCCGCTGGCGCAACCCTCGCCCCCCCGTTCTGCCGACGCCGAGCGCATGCTGCGCGTACGCGCCGGCACGCTCGACCGCTTGCTCGGCTTCGCGGGCGAATCGCTGGTGGCGTCGCGCCGCATGCGGCCGTTTGCGGAGGGGCTCTTGCGCACGCGCCGCGCGCAGGGCGACGTGCTCGCGGCGCTGGGCCAGTTCCAGGAACGCCACGGAGATGCGCTCGACGTCGATGCGCGCGCCGCGCTCGCAGCAATTCGCAATGCAGTAGGGTCGCTGGATCGTCAGCTATCCGAACGATTCGACGACGTCGATCGCATCGACCGGCGCGGCACGCAACTCGCGCAACGCCTCTACGACGAGGCCCTGCAATGCCGCATGCGGCCGTTCGGCGACACGGCGCACACCTATCCGCGCGTGGTGCGCGACCTTGCACGCTCGCTCGGCAAGCGCGTGCGCTTCGCGATTGTGGGCGAGTCGACGCAAGTGGACCGCGACATCCTCGAAATGCTCGACGCGCCGCTCGGCCACCTGCTGCGCAATGCGCTCGACCACGGTATCGAGGATCCCGCAACGAGACGGCGCGCGGGCAAGCCCGAAGAGGCGAGCCTCACGCTCGAAGCGCGCCATAGCGCCGGCAAGCTGCTGATCGCCGTGGCCGACGACGGCGCGGGCATCGATCTGGACGCATTGCGCGCGAGCATCGTCTCGCGCTCGCTCGCGCAGCCCCAGGCCGTGGCCGCGATGTCCGACGCCGAGCTGTTCGACTTCCTGCTGCTGCCGGGCTTCTCGCTGCGCGACACCGTCACCGACGTGTCGGGCCGCGGCGTCGGCCTCGACGCCGTGCAAAACTTCGCGAAGGCCGTGCGCGGCACGGTGCGCATCGAGAGCGCGGCCGGGCGGGGCACGCGCTTCGTGCTGCAGTTGCCGCTCACGCTCTCGGTGGTGCGCAGCCTGATCGTCGAGGTCGCGGGCGAGGCCTATGCGTTCCCGCTCGCGCACGTGCGCCGCGCGCTCAGCGTGCCGCGCAGCACGATCGAGATGCTCGAAGGCCAGCAGCACATTGCCTTCGAAGGGCGGCCCGTGGGGCTCGTGACCGCGCGCCAGCTGCTCGGCGCGGGTGCCGAAGCCACGACCGCGGCAGACCTGAACGTCGTGCTGGTGGGCAGCGAGGCGGGCCTCTATGGCGTGGCCGTGGACCGCTTCGCGGGCGAGCGTACGCTCGCCGTGCAGCCGCTCGACGCGCGTCTGGGCAAGGTGCGCAACGTCTCGGCGGCGGCGCTGCTCGACGACGGCGAGGTCGTGCTGATCGTCGACGTGGAGGACATCGTGACGTCGGTTGCGCGGCTCGTGCGCGACGGCCAGCTCGCGGGCGTGGCGCGCGGCGGCGCACACGATGGGGCGCGCGCTCGCAAGCGCATTCTGGTTGTCGAGGACTCCTTGACGGTGCGGGAGCTGGAGCGCAAGCTGCTCGAAAAACGCGGCTACGACGTCACGGTGGCGGTGGACGGCATGGACGGCTGGAGCACCTTGCGCAACGCGCACTTCGACCTCGTCATCACCGACGTCGACATGCCGCGCATGGACGGCATCGAACTCGTCACGATGATCAAGGGGGACGCGATGCATCGCAACGTGCCGGTGATGATCGTTTCGTACAAGGATCGTGAAGACGACCGGCGGCGCGGCCTCGACGCGGGCGCCGACTACTATCTGACCAAGGGCAGCTTCCATGACGAAGCGCTGCTCGACGCAGTGAACGACCTGATCGGAGAGGCGGCAGGATGAACATCGGTATCGCCAACGACATGCCGCTAGCGGTCGAGGCGCTGCGTCAGGCCATCGCGACGCGGCCGGGCCATCGCGTGCTGTGGGTCGCCGCGAACGGCGAAGATGCGGTGCAGTTCTGCGCGGCGCAGGTGCCCGACGTGATCCTCATGGATCTCGTGATGCCGAAGCTCGACGGCGTGGAGGCCACGCGGCAGATCATGGCGCGCTCGCCGTGCCCCATTCTGATCGTCACGAGCAGCGTAGGCGCGAACGCCTGGCGCGTGTACGAGGCGATGGGCGCGGGCGCGCTCGATGCCGTCGATACCCCCACGCTTGCCGGGCCCGATACACGCCGCACCATGGACCTGCTGCTCGCGAAGATCGAGCAGATCGGGCGCGTTTCAGGCGCGCTCGATCTCGCCGCGCGCACGCCGGCGTTCAGCGCTGCCGGCATGGCAAAAGCACCGCTCATTGCGATCGGCGCCTCGGCGGGCGGGCCCAGCGCGCTCGCCGCCGTGCTCGGCGCGCTGCCCGCCAGTTTCGGCGCGAGCATCGTGATCGTGCAGCACGTGGACCAGTCGTTCGCCGCGGGCATGGCCGCCTGGCTCGACGGCCAGACGCCGCTCACGGTGCGCATCGCGCTCGAAGGCGAACAGCCCGAGCCCGGCTGCGTGCTGCTCGCCGCGACCAACGATCATCTGCGCATGACAGCGGGCGGCAAGCTGGCTTACACTCGCGAGCCGGCCGACACACCCTACCGTCCCTCCGTCGACACGTTCTTTCACAGCCTCGTCGAGTCCTGGACCGGCGAGGCGATCGGCGTGCTGCTCACGGGCATGGGGCGCGACGGCGCCATCGGCCTGAAGGCGATGCGCGCCAAGGGCTGGCACACCATCGCCCAGGACGAGGCGACGAGCGCCGTATACGGCATGCCCAAGGCGGCGGCCGCGCTGTTCGCCGCGCGCGCGATCCTGCCGCTCGGCGCCATTGCCGCCGAGCTTGCGAGCCGGGTGAAACTACTGCATCAACCCGCCGGCTAGACGCCAGCCATCACGAGACGCGACCGATATCATGACCGAGAAGTCCAATCTTCCCACCAGCGCAAACGTTGCCGACGGCATCGGGCCGGACGTCGGCGTCGACGCGGGTCTCGACCCTGGCAGCGCCGACGACGCTTCGCTCGCCGTCGCGCTGGAGGCCGTGCGCAGCGCGCTGGAGCAGACGCTGCCCGCCGCCGACATGCCGATGATGGTGCTGCTGGTGGACGACCAGGCGATCGTGGCGGAGGCCGTGCGCCGGGCGCTCGCCAGCGAGCGCGAGATCGATTTCCACTACTGCGCGCATCCCGACCAGGCCGTGCGCATGGCCGAGGAAGTGCGCCCGACCGTGATCCTGCAGGACCTCGTGATGCCGGGCACCGACGGCCTCACGCTCGTGCGCGCCTACCGCGCGAACGAAGCGACGCGCGACGTGCCGATCATCGTGCTCTCCACCAAGGAAGAACCCGCCATCAAGAGCGCGGCGTTCGCCTCGGGGGCCAACGATTACCTCGTCAAGCTGCCGGACAGCGTCGAGCTGATCGCGCGCGTGAAATATCATTCGCGCTCCTACGTAAGCATGCTGCAGCGCGACGAGGCCTATCGCGCGCTGCGCCGCTCGCAGCAGGAACTGCTGCGGGCGAACCTCGAGCTGCGCCGCCTCACGCATTCGGATGGCCTGACCGGCCTCTCGAACCGGCGCTATCTGGACGAATTCCTGAGCGCCGAGTGGAAGCGGGCGGAGCGCGAGCGCACCGAAGTGTCGCTGCTGATGATCGACGTGGACTACTTCAAGCCCTACAACGACACCTACGGCCACGTGGCAGGCGACAACGTGCTGCGCTCGGTGGCGACGACGATCCGCCGCGAGATACGTCAGCCGCGCGACCTCGTGGCGCGCTTCGGCGGCGAAGAGTTCGCCGTGGTGCTGCCGGGCACGGGCAGCGCGGGCGCGCGGCTGCTCGCCGAGAAAATGCGCCGCGACGTGGTGGGGCTCGCGTTGCCGCACGTGGGCTCCGCCGTGAGCGAGCACCTCACGATCAGCATCGGCGTGGCGACGCTCACGCCCGCGCCGGGGCTCGCGGAAACCGCGCTGATCGAGGAAGCCGACGCCGCGCTGTATCGTGCAAAGCGGGACGGCCGTAATCGCGTGGCGTTTTCCACGCACGCGTCGGGGCGGCCGTAAAGCCGCGGCGCCTCAAGCTGGCGTCCAGTCGTACATGAGGATCCTGGCGCGCGCGTCGTCCTCCACGAGCACCACGTAATCGCCGTTATCGCGCTGCGCGGCGCTCATGCCCATATAGATGTCCACCCAACCGCTCGTGTTGCCCACGTTCGCACCGGGCGTCATCGAGCCGACGATCTGGCCGCTGCGCGCGTCGTACACGTCGACCTTCTGCGTGTAGAGCTCCGCGATGAACACGTAGTTGCCGGCCACGGCGATTCCCACCGTCGTCACCTGCGGGCTGCTGCCCGTATTCCAGGGCAATGACGCCTGCCACGTGAGCGTGGGCGAACCGCTCGACCAGTTGTCGTAACGCGCGAGCACGGGCCCCGCTTCCTTCCAGTGCGACGCATCCCACGGAATGTTCGCGGTGAAGCCGGTGATGTACATCGTGTCGGTTTCGGCCACGTAGACGATCCGCGCGATGCGGTTGAACGGCGCCGGCATCGGGAACATCTTCGACGATGCGTAGGTGTACTGCGGATTGCCCTGCACGTCGAGCCCTTGCATCGGCATCTCGCGAATCCCCGAAAGGGGCGTGGCGAGCCACACGTTGCCGGGCGTGTCCACCCACCAGTAGCCGTTGCCGACGGTCGCGCCCGTCGAGGGGTTCGAGGCGATCTCGCTGGCGTCCACGTGGCCGTCGCCGTTCGCATCGCGCCACATCCACTCGCCGTAGGTCGGCTGGCCGGCGGGCCAGTTGCCGGGCATCGGATTCTGGGCGAGCAGGCCCGAGGGAATCGCGACTTCGCCATCGGTTGAAGGCGAGAAGCGGTAGATGTTCAGGTAGTGTGCGTACTGGTCGAGCGTATAGAGGAATGGCTGGCCATTGAAGCGGCGCACCATGGGCGAGCCGCGCACGCCGCGCGTGGAGTGCAGCGCGGGATCGTCGGGATACGCGAAGCGGTTGAGCGTGAAGCCCGCATAGGTCCATTGCTTGCCGGGCGCCTGGCGGTAGTCGAGCGTGAAGCGCTTCGAGCCGGTGAAGACGTTCGCGGTGTTGGCGGGGTCGAAGGCGGCGGCATCGACGAAGGTCAGGCCATCGAGGCGCCAGCCCAGCGTACGTGTGCCCATCGCGTAACTTTCGAGCACCGCCCCCTGACCGACGAGCGCGGTGCCGTACGGCCGCGGCCCCTGGCCGTTTTGCGCGACGTACAGGTTGCCCGCCTGGTCGTAGCCGATGCTGGTGATGCCGTTGAAGCGCCAGTCGCCGGGCGTGCCCTCCACGACGTGGAAGATGCCCTGGCGCGTGCCGAGCGTACCCGCGGCCGCCATCTGGCCGCTCGACGCGCGGGCGTAAAGCAGAATCTGCTGCGAGGGGCCGTTGTCGGCAATCGAGAGTTGGCCGGAAGGCGCGAACGCAAGGTCGGTGGGCACGCTGCCCGCGGGCAGCACGGGCGCATCGTTGAGCGCGGTGCCGTCCTTGCGGTAGTGACCGATGCTCGATCCGTTCGCGTCCTGCATGCCCTGGATCACCCAGAGCGTGCCGTCCGTGGCCAGCGCGATGCGGCCCGGCGTCGGCACGGAGAAAGCACGCATCTGACGCATGGTTTGCGCGTCGTAGACCACGATGCGGCTGTCCGCGGTATCGGCAACGTACAGCTCGGCGTCGGTGGCGGCCAGGCCGCGCACGGCGCCGTCGCTGCTGCCCGGCGCCGCGAGCACGCGCAGGAAGCTGTTTTTCGTCGCGTTCGCGCTGTTGCCGATGCCGCTCGCAAACGGCGCGCCCTGCGCCACGTTCGAGCGCAGCCGGCGCGTCACGCCGAACCACGTCTGGTTGGCGGGCGGATAGTCCGCGCCCACGAGAGCGTTGCTCTGGTTGCCGATCGACATCGCGGCATAGACGTAAGTGCTGTTCGCCGCGATGGCGTCGCCGCCCGCATTGCCCCAGCCGTGCGTGTTGCCGGCCACGGCGAGCTTGTCTCCGCCGCGGTAGACGCCGATCTCGCTGCCGCTTTCGTCCCAGGGCGCGTTCGCGTAGACGGTGCCGTCGGGCGCGACGGCAATCGCCTGGACGTCCTGCTGCATCCACTTGCCGTCGCCGAAACCGAAGCTGTTGCCGATCCAGGACGTGGTGTAGTTGAGCGTGCTTTGCGCAACGCAGGGTTGAATGGCGAGACCTTGCAGCGCAACCGACAAGGCAATGAGGCGAGCAGCATTTTTCACTTGAATTCCCATCAATCACGAACCTGCCGCAGGGTGCGCGGCAGTTGGGCGTGATGCTCGCATGCGCTTTTAAGGAAATAATTCAAATATTATTCAATGCGGGTAATGTGGCGTTTTTTTATGCGGATGCGGTGAATGGGGCACCCGCGTGGCGCAAAATCGCTCGAGCGCCGCGCAAAAGGGGAATTTCGCCGCCCGCGGGAATAATCCGCGCCCGCCGCGCGTTAGCCCCCGCATCTCCACCCAATCAGCATCGATTCACGATCATGAAGTTTCGCGGGCCGCTCGACGAGCCGCCGGTTTCCGAAGCCGATATCCAGGCCTATAGCGACGGCACGCTTGCCGGCGCGCGGGCGGCGCACGTGCGGCGCTACCTCGCGGGCAAGCCCGGCGAATGGCATCGCATCCTGTTCTACCGGCGCCTGAACGCGCAGATCCGCGATGCTTACCCGGCGCCGGGTGCGCCGGGTGCGTCGACCGCGCAGGCGGCGCACTCGCGCACCGCCCCAGCCCGAAGCAGGCGGGTGTTGCGCTACGCTATCGCCCTCGCGGCCGCCCTGGCGATGACGGGCGCCGCAGTGGCGTGGATCGGCGTGACCGAGCCGTCGCAGCAAGTGCTGAACAATGCCGCGGTGATGGCGCTGATGGAAGCCGAAAACGCGCAGCCGGAGGCGCTGGAAGCGGGCGCGGCGCGTGCGCCGTTCGATTTCGGCGCGGCGGGCCTGCACTTTCTCGGCGGCGGCGAAGTGCGGGTCGGCCCGTTCGCGAGGGCGCAGCGCTATGTCTACGAGAACAACCAGGGCGAGCGCGTGGTGCTGCTCGCGAGCCGTGCCTGGCTGGCCGGCGCGGCGCCGCAGTGGAGCGCCCACCGCGCGGGTCCGCTGCGGCTCCTGATGTGGCGCGAGCGCGGCACGCGCTGGGTGCTCGCGGGCAACGCCCAAACGCGCGGCTTGATGCGCGCGGCGGATCTCGCGACGCTCGCCACGCAGCCGGCGCATGAAGGCGAAGGATCGTGAACCTGCCCGACGATGCAAACCGCGCAATGACCCTTGCGGCAATCCAGGATGAAACATGGACATCCGTGACGAGCTGATAGAACACGTGCCGCGCCTGCGACGCTACGCGCGCGCGCTGATCAACAACCGCGAGCTCGCCGACGACCTCGTGCAGGACACGCTCGAGCGCGCCATCGCCCGCACGGAGTTGTTTCGTTCGGGCACCGACCTGCGCGCCTGGCTTTTCACGATCATGCACAACCTGTTCGTGAACCAGGTGCGCAAGTCGGCGGCACGCGGCGCGCACGTTTCCGTCGACGACGACAGCGTGCCCGAAACCGACTATGCCGTGCCCGCCACGCAGACGGGCGCGCTCGAAGTGCGCGATCTGGACTTCGCGCTGCAGCGCCTGCCCGTGGAGCAGCGCGAGGTGGTGCTTCTGGTAGGACTGGAGGAGATGAGTTACGCCGATGTCGCATTGGCGCTCGACATACCGATCGGCACGGTCATGTCGCGTCTGTCGAGGGGACGTGAGCGCTTGCGGGCGCTCATGGCCGGTTCCGTCCCGCGTGCGAATCTGAAGGTGGTGCGATGAGCGAGCAACAAAATCCAGTCACGCAAGACGAGATCCACGCCTACGTGGACGGCACGCTTTCCGAGGCGCGCCGCGCCGACGTGGAGCGCGAGCTCGAGCGCAACCCCGAGCTTGCCGCGCGCGCGAGCGACTTCTTCGCGCTCAACAACCTGCTGCACGAGCGTTACGACCGTGTGCTCAACGAGCCGCTGCCCGCGCGCCTGCGCGTGGCCGCTCCCGAACCCGGGTCGCAAGCGGTGCGAGACACGCGCCCGGCGGCGAACTGGCCGCGCTTCGCGGGCCTTGCGGCGGCGCTGGTGCTGGGCGTGGGAATCGGGTGGGGCATGCACTACGGCATGAGCGGCACGGGCGGAGCCGCAGGCGCGGCTGGCGGCGGCGAGCTGCGGGCGGTGAGCGCGGACAACTCCATGCGCTTCGCGCAGCAAGCGGCGTTGGCGCATGTGGTCTACATGCCGACGGTGGCGCGGCCCGACACGATGGACGTCAGCCAGGAGCAGGACTTCGTGAAGTGGCTCGCGAACCGGCTCGGCACCAACGTGCACGCGCCGATGCTCTCGAAGAGCGGGTTCGAGCTTTCGGGGGGGCGCTTGTTGCCGGCCGACGACGGCGGCGAAGTTGCGCAGTTCATGTATCACAACGCGCGAGGCGAGCGGGTGACGCTGTGTATCTCGCACCGTAAGACGAGCGCCAACACGACCGCGTTCAAGCTTTATCAGGACGGGCCGGTGAATGTGTTTTATTGGGTGGATGGCGACTTTGGTTATGCGCTTTCGGGCGGGATCGACCGTAAGGAGCTGCTGCAGCTTGCGCATGATGTTTATGCGCAGCTGACGCCGCGGTGAGGGTTGGTCTTTTGTTGTTGTTCCTGGCCGGGTTAGCCTTTCGTTGCTTTCGCGTCGGTATGACGCGAAAGCAAGGAAACGCCGAAAGCAGCCAGAAACCGCGCACAGCGCCCATCACCGAATCTTCACAGCAACAAAGCTCCGCGCATTATTCCGCTGAATCAGCAGCGACATGCTCTTCGTCGCCTTCGCCTCGAGCGCGACAGCTTGCTCCTGCGATTCGACCAGCGTGTCGTCGAGCGACAGCACGACGTCTCCAGCCCGCACGCCCGCGCTCGCGGCGGGTCCAGTGGAGGCTTCCACCATCAAACCAAGCGGCAACCCGGTCGTGCGCTTTTCCTCGGCGCTCAGCGCATGCGCGATCAGACCGAGGCGGTCGGCGGCATGGCGCGCGGCCGGTGCTGTCGCAGCGGCGGGCTGCGCGTTCGGGTCTGTCATCGCCGCTTTGACGGCGTGCACGTCAGACGGCGGCGTCTTGCTCACCGGATCCGCTACGGCGGGCGCGACGGGCGCGTCGGTCTTCTCCGCCGCCTGTGCGGCTTCGGTAGCCCGTGCTGCCGTCGCCCCAGCGGCGCCAGCGGCCCCCGCTGCGCCTGTCGCCGCCGCAGGCGCATCCCCATCCGCCGCCTTCGCCTCGAACGCCGTGTTCGAGAAGCCCGCCACCGCGGGCTGACGGTTGCGGATCACCTTCAGCGACGCCGGCGTCGCCGGCGGCACGGCAGCGAGCGCGGCGGCGAGCGTCGCGGCCCGGTCGACGGGTTTGCTGCCGACCTGCACGATCACGTCGCCGGTCCGGATGCCCGCTTTGCCGATGGGCGAGCCAGGATCGACGGCGTCGACGAGCGCGCCGCCCGCGTGCGGCAAGCCGAGCGCGGCCGCAAGCCCGGGGCTGACGTCTTCCACCTGCATGCCGAAGGTGCGGATCGTGCCGCCGTTGCCCGCGGTTGCCGCGTTCGCCGCATTGGCGCTGGCGGCGGGCGCCGCCTTGCGCGCCTGCAACTGCGCGCGGAACTGGTTGGCGGCGTCGATCGGAATCGCGAAAGTCAGGCCCTGGTAGCGGCCGCCGTCCGCGTAAATCTGCACGCCGATGCCGATCACCTCGCCCGCGCGATTGAAGATCGGGCCGCCGGAGTTGTCGGGGTTGACCGCCACGTCGGTCTGCAGGAACGGGAACGGCTTGCCGTCGGGCAGCGTGCGCGAGGTCGCGCTGAGAATGCCCGTCGTCACGGTGTTCTGGTAACTGTCCGGCGACCCGATCGACAGCACGGGCTCGCCGGCGTGCGCCTTCGCCGTATCGGCGAGCTTCACGAACGGCAGATCGTGGCCGTCGATCTGCAGCACGGCAACGTCGCTTTGCGGGTCGACGGCCACGACCTCCGCCTTGAACTCGCGCTTGTCCGTGAGCCGCACGGTCACCTGCTCGGCGTTGTCGACGATATGCGCCGTGGTCAGCACGACGCCATCGGGGCTGACGATGAAGCCGGAGCCCGCGCCCGTCATCACTCGCGGTCCGCCGGCCTCGGCGTCGGACGCCGGCTTCGGCGCGCGCCGGAAGAACGCGAAGAAAGGATCGGCGTCATCGATCGCTTCCTGCTCGGGCGGCGCGGACGGGTCGTCGGCGCTGCGCGCGATCACGTGCACGACGGCTGGGCCGTAGCGCTCGGCGAGCGAGAAGAAGTCGGGCGCGGCCACGGCCGCGGGCGCGTTTGCCTCGGCGGTGGCCTTCGGCGCGGCGGCGTTGTCGCCAGCCGCCTTGTCGCCAACTGCCGTATCGCTTGCCGCCTTGTCGTTAGCGGCCTTGCTGTTAGCGGCCTTATTGGCGGCGGCTTTGTTGGCGGGCGGCTTGGCGGCGGCCGGAGGCGGCGTTGCGGCGTTCGCCTCGTAACAGAAAGCGCTGGCAAGCGCGAGGGCAAGCGCCGCCGCAGGGCGCGAAGTGCGGGCGAAGGTCAGGCGGAGCACAGCACACCTCCCAGTGGTCATCGTGCTGGCGGGCGGCACGCGAACGCGGATAGCAAACGAATGCCGACGTCCATAGTGTAGTCACGCCACAAGACAATTGGGGGGCAGGGTTTGTCCTGTACCGCACGCAAATCGGCACGCAGGCGTCACGGTGCATGCGCGGCGCATCGAACATGACGCCTGGCTGACTTCGCGGCAGGTCAGGATGCTCAGGAAAGGGTGGGGGCGACGCCGAGCAGGCGCGCGAAAAGCCCCGCGAAAAGCCCCGCTCGTCGCGAGCGGGGCTTCGGCTTTGGCGGGGCCGGGAGCGGGTTCCGGCGATCGCTTTCAGCTACCCGAATACAGGTTGCAGAAGCTCACCGGCCCGACACACGTCGTGTGCGGTGCGCCGGAGTCGCTCGTGCCCTGCATCGGCGCGCCCATGCCGCTGGGTTCCTGCTGTTGATGCTGGGCCTTCGCACGCGCGACTTGCTGCGCGGAGATGGGGCTCACGTCGGGATACGAGCTATCGGTCACGAATTGCGAACCGTTGGCCTGCGCTTCGATCAACTGTTCGCGCACCTGGGCACGCGTGAGTCCCTGCGCTGACGCGGTGGATACGGCGCCGATGCAAGCCGTCACGGCGAGCAAGGCGAAAAGCGGGCGGCGGATGATCATTTCGAACTCCTGATTAAATAGCATGGTTCGGCGACCGGCTGGCGCACGGTCGAATCAACGGAGACTGCAATGGGTATACCGCCGCGGGTGGGCTGTTATTCCCGTGAAGTTGTTGCCGCAGGGAGTTTTTCTACGTGAGCTGCACCTGGAGCCAATGCGGCAGGTCCGCGCCGATCAGGCTGACGCCAAAGAGCGCGAGCGCGCCGGCAAACAGAAGGACGAGCGGACTGACCCGCGTCCTGAGCAGCACGCAAAGCGACACGACGGCGATGGCCTTCGCGGGCAGGCCGCCGTTGAGCGACTCGAGCAGCACCCAGCCCGCCGCGAGCATCATGCCGGCCGCGATGGGGCGCAGGCCGCGCTCGAGCGCCAACTGCCACGCCGCGCCCTGATAGCGGCCCCAGATATGCGTGACGCCATAGATGAGGATAGCGGTTGGCAGCAGGAGCGCGGCGGTCGCCACGAGCGCGCCCCAGAAGCCGGCAACCTGCCAGCCGATCAACGTGACGAGCAGCGAACCCGGCCCCGGCGCCATGCGCGAAATCGCGAAGTCGGCCGCGAATTGCGAATGCGTCATCCACGGATGCACGTCCACGACCTGGCGCTGGATCTCGGCGACGATCGCCTGGCCACCGCCGATCGTCACGAGCGAAAGTGGCGCGAAAATGGCGGCGAGCTGACCGAGCAGGCGTGCATTCATCGCGCACCCCGGCGGATCGCCACGTATTCGTAGAGCACGCTCACGGTGCCGCCTGCCACGACCACCCACACCAGCGACCAACGCAGAATGCCGATCGCAACAAAGGTCGCTGCCATGAGCAGCAGCGGCAGGACCTGCCGACGCACGCGCCGTGCGGTGACGACACCCATCGACAGCGACAATCCGGTGGCCGCCGCGGCGGCGCCCGCGATCAGAATCTGCGTGAGCGGATGGAAGATGAGCGCGCCGACCACGCTGCCGATCACGACGATCAGACATGCGGGCGGCACGAGGATGCCCGTTACGGCCACGGCGGCGCCACGCCAGCCCAGCAGCCGGTGCCCGATCCAGATCGCCATGTTCTTGACGTTGATGCCGGGCAGCGCCTGCGAAATGGCGAGCCCGTTGAGAAAGTCCTCTTCGCTGATCCAGTTGCGATCCTGGACGAATTCGCGCAACAGCCAGCCGCTCAAACCGCCGCCAAAGCTCGTCATGCCAATGCGGCTGAAGATCAGAAAGAGTCCGAACAGCATGGGGCCCGGCGAGGCGTTTGGCGTGGAAGCGGTCACGGGGATGACGGAAGGCGGGTAATGCCGAACGGTTCGGCGATCGTCTCTTGCGGCGGTGGCCGAAATTATAGCGCCGCAACACCTGTGACGCGGGCGCGCGCGGTCACGCAAAATTCAGCGCGAGGTCAGGGCCGTTATGATGGTAGGACTCGCAGCGGCTCGATCGTTGCCATCGCTGCGATCGATGTATTTGCGCTGTCCGCCGTGTGCCGCCTGGCGTGACGTGAACAAAACGCCTTGTCGCCATTGCTCATGCCCAGGAAAAAGACCAGCGTCTGGCTCAAAGGTCTCGAACTGCTCACCCGCATGAGCGCACCGCGACCGAAGAAAAAGGCCGCCGCACGCAAAACGGTGCCCGCCAGGGCCGCGCAGGTCGCGAGGCCGGCAGCCAAACCGGCGAGGCGCGCAGGGAAGGCGCACGTGGGGCGTGCGCAACCGGCGGGCACGGCCGGCAGGTGGATCCGCTCCTATCATTCCGCGCCGCCCAGGGCCGGGCATCTCGTCAACCATCTCGCGTATGCGCTCTATTTGCCCGCCGGCGCGGCCAGCGCCACGGGCCTGCCGCTCGTGGTCATGCTGCACGGCTGCAAGCAGACGGCGGAGTCGTTTGCCGCGGGCACGCGGGTTTGCCGGCTGGCGGATCGCGCAGGCTTCGCCGTGCTGCTTCCCGAGCAGGCGAAAACGGCGCACGCGCAGCGATGCTGGCACTGGCACGGCGATCATGCGCAGTCGGAAGCGCCAGCGGTCGCCTCGCTCGTCGATGCCGTCGCGCGCGAGCACGGCTTCGATCGCGAGCGCGTCTACCTCGCGGGCATCTCGGCGGGAGCGGGTCTCGCGTCCGTGCTCGCCATGCGCCATCCGTGGCGCTTCGCGGCAGTGGGCCTGCACTCGGGGCCGGTTTTCGGTGCGGCCAGTTCAACCATGAGCGCGATGAGCGTCATGCGCCACGGCAGCCGCGAAGACCCGGTGCATCTGGTCGATGCCGCGCTCGACGTCGCCGCCCATCCAGGTGTGCCCGCCTTCATCGTGCAAGGCGAAATCGACGCGGTCGTGGCGAAGCGCAACGGCGCACAGCTCGGCATGCAGTTCGCGCGTGTCAACCGGCTGCTCGACGCGCAGGGCGAATTGCGCGTCGGCGAGATCCGGACCTATAGCCGTGACGCGGTGGCATACACCGACTATGTCAAGTCGGGCAGGCTCGTCGTGCGGGTGTGTGTCGTTCGCGGGCTCGGGCACGCATGGAGCGGCGGCGATCCGCGCGAAGCGTTTCATTCGGACCGAGGTCCCGACGCGATGGCGCTGATGTGGCAGTTCTTCCGGCGGCAGCGCCGAACTGCGGCAAGCGACATGGTGTGAGCGGGGCGTCAGCCCTCGTTTGCGCGGCGCACTCTCGCCGGGAGCAGCATGGCCGCCGCGAAGCACAGGAGATGCAGCCCGCAGAGCGCCGCGAACGCCGGCAGGAAGTGCCGCGGTTCGGCAGCGGAAGCACTCGGCATTGCCAGGGAAACGGCGATGGAGACGAGCGTCGTGGCGAACGGGCCGCCAATCCGCTGCGCGATATTCAACGCGGTGTTCGCGACCGGAAGCCGTGCCTTCGGCATGCGGGCATACGCGGCGGAAATCGAAGGAATGCTAATGGTTCCCTGACCCACGCCCGCGATAAAGAGACTCGCCAACGCGAGGCCCGTGGAGAACGCGTGGCCCGTCATCCACAGGAACGGCAGCGTGGCGACGAGCGCCAGCAGTGCGCCGCCCGCCGCGAGCGCGCGGCAGCCCAGCCGCTCGGTGAGAAAGCCCATGAAGGCGAACGAGGCCATCATGCCCGCGCCCGTCGCCGCGAGCAGCCAGCCCGCATGCGCGGCGCTCAGGCCGCAGCCTGCAATGAGGTAGAGCGGAACGGCCAGCTGCCGTCCATACATGATGCCGTTGGCGAAGAATTGCGTGATGGCGGGCACCGCGAACATCCGGTCCGCAAAGAGGCGCACGTCGATCAGCGCCGACGTTGGCCGGCGCAACGAGTGCCACACGAATCCCGCGAGTAGCGCGGCGCCGGCTAGCAGAAACCCCGCGCCTTCGGCGTGCATGGCGCTCTGGAAGCCATAGACGAGCGCGGCGAGCCCCGGCGAGATCAACGCAAAGCCCGCGAAATCGAAGCGGCGCCTTTGTGGTTGGGCTGTGTCGGGCGCGAGCAAACGCGTGGCCAACGTGACGCCGAGTATGCCGACCGGCACGTTGATCAGGAACAGCCAGGGCCACGCCGCGCGCGCCAGCACCGCGCCGGCAAGCACCGGGCCGAGGATCGGCCCGAGCAGGATGGGCAGCGTGGCGTAGCCCATCACGCGCTCCATGTTCCTACCCGCGACGCGCCCGATCATCATCTGCGCCATGGGGGCGAGCAGCCCCGCCACGAGGCCCTGAACGATGCGCGCGCCGATTAGTTCCCCCATGTTTTGCGCCGCGCCGCACAGTACCGAAGCGAGCGTGAAGGCCGTGAAGGCAAAGAGATAAAGCCGCTTCGCACCGACGCGATCCACCAGCCAGCCGTTGAGCGGAAGCATGAGCGCCATGGCCAGCAGGTAGCCGCTCATGATCCACTGCGTCGTGGCAACGGGCGAGTGGAGCGCATGGCCGATGGCCGATAGCGAGACGTTCACGAGCGTCGAGTCCATCTGTGCCATGAACGAGCCGATCGAGACGACCACGGCGACCTTCCAGACGGACGCGGAAATCCGGTTGCCGGCACCGCTGGGCTCACGCGTGCCGCTCATCGTTCAGCCAGCCTTCTCATGATGTCGCCCGCCTTGAAAACGATTCACGCGGATTCGGCTGGGGAACGTCAGCCCATCATGAATATAAACAGCCAAACTTGCAAGTTTACCTGTTGAAAATTTGAAAACCCAGGAAGTGGGATGCCAAACGGCTAACGCCAGACGAGCGCCATGGAGGCGTATGCTTGCCATCAAACGACGGCATTCAACCCCGATGGAGACACGCATGGCGGCACTTCAAATCGACGATGTCCCGGCCGCGATCCGGCAAGCCAAGCGCATGTTGCGCGCGCAACTGCCGAACTATCGCGAAGTGTTCGAGGAGGTCGCGCAGGCCATAGGCGAACAAGCACGGCACATTGCCCGGCTGCGCGAAGCGGGCGAGGCCGTGATCCCGGAGATCGCTTTCGCCGACATCCAGGCGCAGCGCGTGAGTCCCGAGGCGATCGCGCTCGTGAAGGCGCGCGGCGCCTGCGTGATCCGCCGCGTGTTCGAGCCGGAGCAGGCCGCACGCTGGGACGCCGAAATCGCCGGGTACGTGGCGCGCAACGATCTCGACGCGCGTGCCGCGCAGCGCGCGGCGCAGCGCAATGCCCTCCCGCCGCAGGCGAGCCGCCCGTTGATCTATGGCCTCTACTGGTCCCGCCCGCAGGTGCAGGCGCGCGAGTCCGCCGAACTGACGGCCGCGCGCGTCTTCCTCAACCGCCTGTGGCGCCACGAGAGCGAGGGGCGCGTGCATTTCGATCCCGATGTCGTGCCCGTCTACGCCGACCGTCTGCGGCGCCGGCCGCCTGGAACGGCTGCGCCCGGCCTCGCCCCGCATTGCGACGGCGGCGCGGTCGAGCGCTGGGTCGACGAGAGTTTCCGCCAGGTCTATCGCCACGTGTTCTCGGGCGACTGGCGGCGCTACGACCCGTTCGACGGCGCGTACCGCACGCATGCGAGCGAGATTCCCTCACGCATCGCCTCTTCGATGTTCCGCACCTTCCAGGGCTGGACCGCGCTCACGCCGCAGGGCCCCGGCGACGGCACGCTGCAGATCGTGCCCATTGCCAACGCGATGGCGTACGTCCTCTTGCGCGCACTGCAGGACGACGTGGCCGAGGACGACCTGTGCGGCGCCCAGCCGGGCCGTGGGCTGCCGATCAGCCGCGAGTGGCATGCGCCGCTGATCGATGCGCTGATTTCGATTCCTCAGATGCAAGCCGGCGACACCGTGTTCTGGCACTGCGACGTGATTCACTCCGTGGAAGACGAGCACCGCGGCAGCGGCTACAGTAACGTGATGTACATTCCGGCCACACCGGGTTGCGCGAAGAACGACGCCTATTTACAGCGCCAGTTGCCGAGCTTTCTCGAAGGCCGCAGCCCGCCGGACTTTCCCGCCGAACATATCGAAGCCGATCTGGCGGACCGGGCGGGCGTGGCCGATCTCACGCCGCTCGGCCGCACCCAGCTTGGCCTGCCCGGCGTTGCCTAACATGGGCACATGACCCGCGCGTGTCGGCGCATCGATTCGCGCGCTTGCCTGTCAAAGCACGCGTGTGGCATGCTGTGCGCCGATCAACCGGCCATGACGACCATGGATTTCGCTTCGTCCGTCGCAACCTATGGCGCCGACCTGTCGGGCCTCATTTGCGGTTTTCACTTCACGCCCGGCCAGCCCGGGCAGCCCGTCACGTGCGACGATGTCCTCGAGGCGCTGCGGCGCACGCACGAGAGCGGCGAGCCGCAGGGCGCGCGCGACGACACGTTCTACTGGCTGCACTTCAATCTCGCCCACGCCGCGGCGCAACCGTGGATGCGCGCGCATCTCGACCTGCCCGACGCCTTCTTCGAGATGCTCGTGGAAGGCTCGCACTCCACGCGCATCGAACACGTCGATAACGGCCTGTTCGCCGTGGTCAACGACGTGATGTTCGATTTCGAACTCACGCCCTCGCAGATCGCGACGCTCTGGTCGTACACGCACGAGCGCATTCTCGTCACGGCGCGCCTGAAGCCGTTGCGCTCCATCGACCGTCTGCGCGGCTACGTGCGCAACGGCGAGACGTTCCGCTCGCCGGCCGAGCTGCTGATCCACCTGATGCGCGACCAGGCCGACCTCATGGTGGAGATCGTGCGCCGCACGAGTATTGACGTCGATCGTGCCGAGGACCAGTTTCTCGCCTCGCGCCGCTCCAGGAGCCGCCATGAACTCGCGGCCATGCGGCGCATCCTGGTGCGCCTGCAACGCATGCTCGCGCCGGAGCCGGGTTCGATTTTCCGTCTGCTCGCTCGCCCGCCGCGCTGGCTCCAGACACCCGACATGCAGGACCTGCGCGAGGCGACCGAAGAGTTCTCGCTCGTGCTGGGCGACATGGCCGGACTCGTCGAGCGCATCAAGCTCCTGCAGGAAGAAATCGCCGCGCGGCTCGAAGAGCAGAACAACCGCACGCTTTTCACGCTCACGCTCGTTACCGTGCTCGCGCTGCCGATCAACATCGTCGCGGGCTTCTTCGGCATGAACGTGGGCGGCATTCCGCTCGCGGAAAACCGCCACGGCTTCTGGCTCATGGTGGTGCTGGTCGCGACCTTCACGGCGCTGCTGGGATGGTGGGTGTTCCGCCGCCGCGGCGACACCTGAGGCTTGCGGGGCAGCTGCAGGACTGCCGGTGCGCGCGATGCAACCGACGGCCTCACGCGTCTGGGCATGATGGGCGCCCACGTTAGCTGACGTTGGCGTGCGCCGGGCACCGCACGCGCCCGCGGCTGGCGCGTTGGTGTATGTTGGCGTCATACCGTAGCGGCCCCCATGACGGCCCTGGTGCGGAGGACGCCTTGCCCGAAGTCTCGCCCAACCCCGGCGCGGTCCGCTCGCGAGTCTCGCGTTTGCTCGTGCTGCTGGTCGTGGCGCTGATTCCGATCCTGCTGTGTGTGGCGCTCGGGCGTTACGAGGCCGAACGCATTGCGCAGCGTGAGGCGAGCCTTGCTTCCGCGTTCATCGTCGGGCAGGTGGTCTCGATCGTCGAGACGGCGCAGAGCGCGGCGCGCTCGTTCGCGCCGCGTGCGAACGAAGCGTGCGAGACGCTCTCGCCGGATCTCACGCGCAAGGCCGCCGCCGTGCCCTATGTGCGCACGCTCAATATCCTTTACGAAGGCCGCATCGACTGCTCGTCCGCGTACGCGCAACAGGCGGTGCCCAATCGCGGCTGGCTCAATGGCAGCGTGCCGGCCTCGCAGGACGAATGGCTCCTGATCGTCGACGACACGCCGATGGTGCGCAACCGCCCCTCGCTGCTGGTTGGCGTCGCGGGCGAAGCGGGGCGCGCGGTCGTGGCCGTGGTGGACGTGCAGTATCTGATGGACCTCCTGCATGGCGCGGCGCCGCTCACGGTGTTTCGCCAGGCCGAGTTGAGGGTGGGCGGGGGCACCGTGTTGCGCGAAGCCATGGCGCTCGTGAACGTGCGAGGCGCGCCGTTGCTGGTCGATCTGCAAAAGCGCATGTCGGGCACCACGATCGATCTGAAGATCTACGGGCGGCCCGAGCGTATTCTGCAATACTGGCGCGCCCTGCTGCTGCGCTACATGCCGTGGGCGGCTGCCTTCTCCGCGTGCCTCGTCTGGCTCGTGCGCCGCCTGCAGCAAAGCGGGCAATCGCGCCGCGAACAACTGCTGCGGGCCATTCGCGCGAACGAATTCCATGTCGAATACCAGCCGCTCTACGGCGTCGAGACGGGGCGCTGCGAGGGCGCGGAGGCGTTGCTGCGCTGGGTGCGGCCAGGCACCGGCGCGATCCGTCCGGACGAGTTCATTCAGGTGGCCGAAGAAGAGCACGTGATCGTGCCGCTCACGCAGCATCTGCTGAAGCTCATCGAGCACGATGTCGCCACGTGGGACGTCGCACGGGGATTTCACCTCGGCGTCAACTTCGCGCCCGAGCATCTGTCGGGCGTAGAGCTCGTGAGCGACGTGCAGGCGCTGCGCGCGGCCGTGGCGCCGCACGGCGCGACGATCACGCTGGAGATCACCGAGCGCACGCTGGTGCGCAATACCGAGCAGGCGCGCAGCAATCTCGTGACCTTGCGGCGCGAGGGCGTGAGGGTCGCCATCGACGACTTCGGCATGGGATATTGCTCGCTCTCGTATCTCGAGAAATTTCCGTTCGATATCCTGAAGATCGATCGCGGCTTCGTGCTGACCATCGACGCGCAGGGCGGCAAGGCGGCGGTGCTCGACGCCATTATCGATCTCGCGCATAGCCTTGGCGCGCGGCTCGTGGCCGAGGGGGTGGAAACACAGGTGCAGCGCGACTATCTATGCGCGCGCGGCGTCACCTATATCCAGGGCTTTTTCTACGCGAGGCCCATGCCGTCGGAGGCGTTCGTGCGCTGGTATCGCGCGAACGGGGCGCATATGTCGCCCAATCCGCACATGACGGCCGGCACCTAGGGCGCCCGCGTATTCCTGCCGGCGTGATTTGCTTAGCGCCAAACATCGGTTCGGCGAACGCGTGCGGCCCGGTAGCATCAACGCTTCGATGGCTGCGCCGTGTCGGCGCATGCCCCATGCCAACACGGAAGCGCTGAAGATGACTCGCCCCACGCCGCCCAGACCCTATACCCGCCGCCACTTCCTCGCCACGCTGGGCGCGACGCTCGCCAGCGCGGCGCTGCCCGCCACCGCGTTCGCGAAATATCAGCCCGACCAGTTCCGCATCGGCTACCAGAAGGCCGCGAGCACGCTCGTGCTGCTCAAGGCCAACGGCACGCTCGAAACGCGCCTCGCGCCGCTCGGCATCAAGGTGTCGTGGACCGAATTCCCGGCCGGCCCGCAATTGCTCGAAGGCCTGAACGTGGGCGCGATCGACTTTGGCTACGTGGGCGAGGCGCCGCCCGTGTTTGCCCAGGCCGCGGGTGCGGATTTCGTCTATACGGCGTATGAGTTGCCCACGCCGCACGCGGAAGGCGTGGTGGTGGCGAAAAACTCGCCGATCCGTGACGTGGCAGGACTAAAGGGCAAGAAGATCGGCCTGAATCGCGGTTCGGACGTGCACTGGTTCCTCGTCGCGCTGCTGCAAAAGCAGGGCCTTTCGATCGGCGACGTGCAGCCCGTGTATCTGGCGCCCGCCGATGCGCGCGCGGCGCTGCAAAGCGGCGCCATCGACGCATGGGCGATCTGGGACCCGTTCCTGGCCGCCGTCGAGTCGCAGGACGGCGCACGCCTCATTGCCGACGCCAGCGGCGTGGCGAGCCATCATCAGTTCTTCCTGAGCCAGCGCGAATTCGCGCAAAACCGCAAGGACGCGCTGGCGATCGCGCTGGACGAACTCGGCAAGACGGGGCAATGGGTGCGCGCCAACACGGCGGCAGCGGCCGCGAAACTCTCACCGATCCAGGGCCTCGACGCGGCGACGATCCAGACCGGTCTCACGCACTACGCGCATGAATACCGGCCCATCGACGCCGCCGTGATCGCGCAGCAGCAGAAGATCGCGGACACGTTCTACGATCTGAAGATCATTCCGCGCCGCGTGGTGACGAAGGACGCCGTGCTCGCCTGACCGCGCGAGCACGGGCGCCCCGTGCTCATGCAATGCCAGGGCTTAGTGCTGCGACGACCAGCCCTTGTAGCTGCCAACGTTGTCGCGCGTGACGAGCTGCGGCGTCATTTCGATCATCGGGTTGGCGGGCTTCTTGCCGTTCATGATCTCGTAGCCCACCTGCACGGCCGTTTGCGCCATCTTCCACGGGTCCTGGCTCGCCGAGGCCTGCACCAGCGTATCGGTCTTGAGCGCCGTTTCGATATCCGGCGCGCCGTCCACCGACGTGATCACGATGTTGCTGCGATGCAGCTGCTTCGCGGCAAGGTCGCTGCCAATGGCCTGCGGGTCGTTGATGGCGAACACGCCGGCAATCTTCGGGAAGCGCGTGAGGTAGCCCTGCATCACGTTCATGCCGCCTTCACGCGAGCCCTTGGCGTCCTGGTCGTCGGAGAGGATCTTGATGCCGGGCGTCTTCGCGAGCACCTGCTTGCAGCCGTTCACGCGGTCGATCACGGCCGAGACCTGCGGTCCGTTCTGGATGATCACGTTGCCGGTGTTGTTGATCTTCTTCGCGAGGTATTCGCACGAAATCTCGCCGGCCTTCACGTTGTCGGTCTGCACGGTGGCGTCGGCGCCCGCGGCGGCCACGTCCACGGCCATCACCACGATACCGGCCGCCTGCGCCTTCTTCACCGCAGGCAGGATCGCCTTCGGATCGGTCGCGTTCAGGAGGATCATGTCCACGTGCGCCGAAATGAAGTTGTCGATCTGCGTGAACTGCTTGTTGAGGTCGTAGTCGGCGGAAACGGCCGTGACCTTGGCACTCGGGTTGATCTGCTTCGCCTTCGCTTCCGCACCCTGCACGATCGTCACGAAGTAGGGGTTACCGAGCGAACCCACGGTGATGCCGATCGACTTGAGCTGCTTGTCGGCGGCATGCGCGCCTTGCAGTGCGAAGCCGAACGTGAGGGCGGCAGCGGCGAGAACGACTTTCTTCTTGAACATGAGGTTGTCTCCTGAGGGGTCCTGTTTGGGTGCTTTCCGGGCGAGCGCAGCAGGACCGCCTGCGCTCGCGCCTGTTTCCGGCTGATGGTGTATTCGATGCACGCTTAGGTGCGGGCCGAGCCGCGCTGGCGGTAGCGGTCGAGCGCCACGGCGCCGACGATCACGAGGCCCTTGATGATGTACTGCCAGATGTCCGAGACGCCGAGCAGCACGAGGCCATTGGTCAGGACGGCGATGATGAGTGCGCCGATCAGCGTGCCGATGATCGAGCCCACCCCGCCCACGAAGCTCGTGCCGCCCAGAATCACCGCGGCGATCGCGTCGAGTTCGTAGGACTGGCCCAGTTGCAGGCCGTTGGCCGCGTAGAGACGGGCCGCCGACATCACCGCGCCGAGACCCGCGAGCAGGCCCGACACGGCATAGACGAACATCTCGATGCCCCACACCTTGATGCCCGAGAGGCGCGCCGCTTCCGGGTTGCCGCCCACCGAGTAGATGCGCAGGCCGAGCACGGTACGGCGCAGCACGAACCACGAGCCGGCCACCACCACGAGCGCGATGATGACGAGCCAGGGCACACCGAGCACCGTGCCGTTGCCGATGAACGCGAACGACAGCTGCGGGTTGAAGATCGTGGTGTCGTGACCCATGAGGCGCGCGATGCCGCGCACCGCCGTGAGCGAGCCGAGCGTGACGATGAACGGCGGCAGGCGCAGGAGCGCGATGAGCGCGCCGTTGATGAGGCCGAAGCCGAGGCCCACCGCGAGCGCCATGGGCACGCCGACCCAGCCCCAGCCCGCGAAGTTCGAGCCGATCATGGCGGCCATGGCTGCCGCGGCCAGCACCGAGCCCACCGAGAGGTCGATGCCGCCCGTAAGAATCACGAACGTCATACCGGCGGCGAGCACGATGTTGATCGACGCCTGCTGCGTGACGATCGAAAGATTCTCCAGCGTGAAGAAGCCATCGTTGAGCAGACCGAAGCCGATGCACAGCAGCACCAGCACGGGCAGCATGCCGGCGGTGCGCACGAGCGACTTCATGCGCTGGCGATGACCGTCGACCGCGACGCTGCGTGCGGGTTGAGCGCCTTGCGCGGGCTGTGTGGGCGAGGCCGCGACACCGTGCCGGGGAAGAATGCTTTTCATGTCGTACTCCTGAGGGACGTTTCTTGCGTATGCGGTGAAGGTCAAGCGGCTTCGTCGAGCGGGTGCTGCGAGCCGGTGGCGAGTTCGATGATCGCCTCCTGGCTGATGGGTTTGCCGGTGTAGCCGCCAAGCTCGCCGGCGAACACGCCTTCGCGCATGACGAGCACGCGGTCGGCCACGCCGATGATCTCGGGCAGCTCGCTCGAAATCACGATGATGCCCACGCCGGTTTTGGCGAGGTCGTTGATGATGCGGTAGATCTCGGACTTCGCGCCGATATCGACGCCGCGCGTGGGCTCGTCGAGTATCAGCACGCGCGGCTTCGTTTCCAGCAGGCGCGACAGCAGCACCTTTTGCTGGTTGCCGCCCGAGAGCGCGCCCACGTTCACACGCGCGTTCGGCACGCGAATGGAGAGCGAGCGGATGGCTTCCTTCGCGCGCTCGCCGCCGCGCGCGAGGTCGAGCACGCCCATGCGCGCGTCGCGCCCGGCCACGGCGACGTTGATGTTGTCGCGCACGCTCATGTCGAGAAAGAGGCCCTGATGCTTGCGGTCTTCGGTCAGGTAGACGAGGCCCGCGTTGATCGCGTCGCGCGGCGTGTGCACGTTGAGCGTCTTGCCGTCGATGGCGATCTGCCCGCGCACGCGCGGCTCCGCGCCGAAGATGAGGCGCGCAAGCTCGGTGCGGCCCGCGCCCACGAGGCCCGCGATGCCGAGCACTTCGCCCGCGTGCAGGTCGAGGCTGCAGCCGCGCACGCGCTTGTCGTCGGCCACATCGCGCACAGTGAGCACGACCTTGCCCGGATCGTAAGGGGCGTGCGCCTTTTTGTAGAAGCCCGAAATATCGCGGCCCACCATCATGCTCACGAGGCTTTCCGCGTTGAGCGCGTCGCGCATGAGCGTGCCCACGTAGCTGCCGTCGCGCAGCACGGACACGCGGTCCGAAAGCTCGTACACCTCGGCCATGCGGTGGCTGATGTAGATGATCGCAAGCCCTTCGTCGCGCAGCTGGTTGATGAGCTTGAAAAGGCGTTCCGTTTCGCGCGAGGAGAGCGGCGTGGTGGGCTCGTCCATCACGATGATGCGTGCGTCGCTATGCACGGCGCGTGCGATTTCCACCAGCTGACGCTCGGCGATGGAAAGCGAGCCGACCAGCGTGGTGGGCCCGAAGCTCGCGCCGAGGCGCTTGAGCACGTCTTCGCAGCCGCGCTCCATGGCGCGCCGGTCGACCGTGCCGAAGCGGCGGCCGCCCTTGCGCAGTTCGCGACCCGCATGAATGTTCTCGGCCACGGAGAGATTGGGCGCGAGGCTCAGCTCCTGATAGATCACGGCCACGCCCAGCTCGCGCGACGCATGCGGCCCGTCGATCACGACCGGCTTGCCCTCGATGAGAATCTCGCCGCCGGGGTCGGCCTGATAGGCGCCCGAGAGGATCTTCATCAGCGTGGACTTGCCCGCGCCGTTCTCGCCCATGAGCGAGTGCACCTCGCCGGGGTAGACGGTGAGGCGCACGTTGTCGAGTGCGCGCACGCCGGGGAAGGTCTTGGTGATGCCCCGCATTTCCAGCAGCGGCGGCGTGGACTCAGAGGGCGACATGGCTCTCCTCCTGCGCTTGTGCGTAAGTTTGTGCGCCGGCGCCCATGAGGATGCCCGCGCGCGGCGAAAAGTTGAAGAACATGGGGAGCGTGGCCGCGCCGAGCGCCCCCGCATCGGGACCGAAGGTGCCGCGCACCAGGGCGGGCGTGCCGCGCGCCTCGGGCGCGGTGGCGGCGACCGCGAGGCGCAGGCGCTGCATGAGCGTGTCGATGAGGCCCGCGTCCACGTCGGCGTCGAGCACCACGGCCGGCACGTCGAGCACGCAGAACGCCGAGCGCAGCGCGGGGGCGAGCGCATCGATGCAGTCGTCGAGCCATTCCTGCACGCCGGGGTGGCCGCGCGCGATGCACGCTTGCAGATCGGCGCGGCTGTCGATCGTCTCGCCGCAATACTGCAGATGGCGGCGCAGCGCGATGAGCGACGCGCGCGACAGCAGGATGTCCCACTGGCCGGGCGGCTTGTGCGCCGAGGGCAGGCGGCTCGGCGGCACCGGCATCACCGCGAAATCGCCCGCGTTGCCGGTGAGGCCGCGCACGCAGTCGCCGTCGATGGCAATGCCGCCGCCGATCGCCGCACCGAGAAACAGGTAGAGGAAGTCGTCGCGCTGGCGCCCGCAGCCGTAGAAGATTTCCGCGATGGCAGCTGCGTTGCCGTCGTTTTCGCTGAACACGGGCAGCGCCGTGGCGCGCGCGAGTTCGCCCGCGAAATCGACGTCGTTCCAGACGCGGAAGGTGTCGGCAGGCAGGCCCAGTTCGCGCAGCCAGCTGCCGAGGTTGTACGGCTGCGCCACGCCGATGCCGGCGAGGCGGCTGCGTTCCTCGGTCGTGAGCAAGCCTAACAGCTCGGCGATGTCGCGCTGCACGATCTCCTGCGCGACCGAGGGTTGCGGCAGCAGCATGTCGCGCGAGCGGCGCTCGATCATCTGGCCCGCGAAATCCACGAGCACGGTTTCGATGTTGGTCCGGTCGAGCCGCACGCCGATGGCGAACGCGCCGCGCGGCGAGAGGCGCAGGAGCGAGGCGGGCTGGCCGCGCTGGCCGTCGCGGCGGCCGCTCACCTCGATCAGGCCATTGGCCGTGAGCGAGGTGATGATGGTGCCCACCGCGGTGCTCGTGAGATTCGCGAGACGCGCGAGATCGGCCTTCGACGCCTCGCCCGCGCGACGCAGCGCCTGCAGCAGCAGGCGTTCGTTGAAGCGGCGGACGTTGGCGGAATTGCTGCCCTGACCGATATGCGGACTTCTCACGTGTCTCCTCCGGTCGATCCGGAGTGGGCGCTTGAGCGCTGACTCCGGTCCCATGCAAAGCTAAAGAGAGGGTCGGCCTGGAACTGCGCGACCGACTAAATAAATCAAGTTGATTTATTTAATGCCAGAAATCGGGGGCTGTCAGCCTGGGGAAATCCCGTTAAGCGTAAAGGGGCAGGATGAAGGGCGCCGGCGCGATGCGGGCCCTGATGCAAAAGCTTAGGAGACTTTGGCCGCGAAGGGGAAGAAGCGGGGAACGAGCAGCGGGCGTGCCCGCGCGCGTTGGTATCGCGCGCGGGAAGTCGAGGGAGATGTGGGGCTGGGTGTTACGAGCGCGCCTCGCGCGCGTCGCGGCAAGCGAACCACCGACGCGCCGTGCGCGGCGGCTCTGCGCTTTCGGCCACCTCACGCCACCAGCGCTCCCCACGATGCGGCTCGGCCAGGTCGAGCCGCTCGCCCATACGCG
This sequence comes from Paraburkholderia sp. EG286B, assembly GCF_040965655.1. NCBI lineage: Bacteria > Pseudomonadati > Pseudomonadota > Betaproteobacteria > Burkholderiales > Burkholderiaceae > Paraburkholderia > Paraburkholderia sp. EG286B. Next base: position 462,446 of record NZ_JBFRCF010000005.1, read on the forward strand.
GTGTGGAGAGCGTCACGCCGCGCGCGAGCGCGAGGCCGGTCACGCGTTCGAACGGGTCCTGCCAGCGATGCATCGCGAGATCGAACGTGCCGTTGTGAATCGGCACGAGCCACTCGCCGCGCAAATCCACGTGCGCCTGCACCGTTTCCTCGGGCTGCATGTGGACGTAGGGCCATTGCGGGTCGTAGGCGCCGGTCTCGATGAAGGTCGCGTCGAACGGACCGAGCCGCTCGCCGATCGCGCGAAAGCCGTCGAAGTAGCCGGTGTCGCCGCTGAAGAACACGCGCAGGTTGGCGTCGGCGATCACCCACGACGCCCACAGCGTGCTGTTGCCGTCGAACAGGCTGCGCCCCGAGAAATGCTGCGCGGGGGTGGCGGTGAACTCGACGCCTTCGACATTCGCGCCTTGCCACCAGTCGAACTGGCGCACCTTCGCCCCGTCGATGCCCCATTCGATCAAGCGGTCGCCCACGCCGAGCGGCGTGAGGAACACCCCCGTCTTGGCGGCGAGCGCGAGCACGGTTTCGCGGTCGAGGTGGTCGTAATGGTCGTGCGACAGGATCACGCCGCGCAACGGCGGCAGATCGGCAAGCGCAATGGGCGGCGCATGAAAGCGCTTGGGCCCGAGGTTCTGGAACGGCGAGGCGCGCTCGGCGAACACCGGGTCGGTGAGCCAGAAGTGGCCGCGCAGCTTGAAGAGCAGCGTGGAATGGCCGAGGCGGTAGACGCTGCGGTCGGGCGCGGCCTCGAGCTGGCTGCGCGTGAGCGCCTGAACGGGCAGCGCGCCGGCGGGGATGGTGCCACCCGGCTTGTGGAAGATCATGTTCCACATGATCTTCAGCGTCTTGCCGAGGCCCTCGGCCGGGCGCGGGCGCACGTTGCGAAAGCGCTCGCCATCATGTTGCGGCGAGGTGGACGAGAGCTCGCGGCCGCGTTGTGCGGCGCTCAGGCCCAAGGTACGGCTCAGCGATGCGAAAGGCGAGGTCATGTCGGCGGCTGCCTTTGGAAACAGGAAGTAGACTGCACAGTGTAGTTTATTCTGGCGAAAAGTAAACTGTCTGGTGTAAGATTTGGGAATGGATTGCATCCCCGCTACCCCCCAACGCCTGACCGACCGCAAGCGCGCCGCCATCGTCGCGGCGGCCATCGACGAATTTCTGGCCTCCGGCTTCGACGCCACGAGCATGGACCGCATTGCGGCGCGCGCGAGCGTCTCGAAGCGCACGGTCTACAACCATTTCCCGAGCAAGGAGGCGCTGTTCGCGTCGATCCTGTGCCAGCTCTGGGACGCGAGCGCGACCGCCGACGCGCCGGCCTACCGCGCCGGCGAGCCGCTGCGCACGCAGCTCGTCGAGTTGCTGATGCGCAAGCTGCGGCTCCTGAGCGACGAAGCGTTCTTCAAGCTCGCGCGTGTGGCGATCGCGGCGGGCATCCATTCGCCCGAACGTGCGCGCGACATGGTGGCCCGCATCGGCGAGCGCGAAGAGGACGTCACGGTCTGGGTGCGTGCCGCCGCCGCCGATGGCCGCCTGAAGACGACCGATCCGGCCTTCGCCTCGCAGCAGCTGCACGGCATCGTGAAGGCATTCGCCTTCTGGCCGCAGGTCGCGATGGGCCAGCCGCCGCTCGACGACGCGCAGCAGTGCCAGATTGCCGAGTCGTCGGCCGATCTTTTCCTCGCGCGCTACGCGTGAGCGCCTGACCGCGCGCGGCCCCGGCGCGCAACGGTTCTTCTGGCATAGACTCTTGCCTTTCAGGATCGCAGGCTGACTGAGAGGACACGTTCATGCCATTCATGCTGCTCATCGCCGAGCCGCGCGGCCAGCGCGACACGCGCACGCCATCCGAAGGCGAGGCGCTTTACGCGCGCATGGTTGCGTTCGCCGACGAACTCGCCGCCGAAGGCAAGCTGATCGACGCGCACGCGCTCACCGCCGACACCCGCGGCGCGCGCGTGCAGGTGCGCGAAGGCCGCACGAGCATCGTCGACGGCCCGTTCGCCGAGGCGAAGGAGATGATCGGCGGCTTTTTCCTCGTCGATTGCGCCACGCGCGACGAGGCGCTCGCCATTGCGCAGCGCTGTCCCGCGGCGCAATGGGCGAGCGTCGAAGTGCGGGAGACCGGTCCGTGTTTCCGCTGAAGCCGCGCTACTCCTGGTAGTTTCCCCAGGCACGTAAAAAATTCGCTGTCCGTTGTCGATTTCCGTGCGCCCCACGCGTCGTGTTCATGAGCGCACCCAAGGGTGCCGCTTGCTTCGAACGACCCCGAACGTCACATTCAGGAGAAGACAATGCGATTCATGATCATGGTGCGCGCCAACGCGCTGACCGAAGCGGGCGAGCCGCCCGACGACGTGGAAGTATTCGCCGAGATGGCCCGCTATCACGAGGAACTGGCGAAGGCCGGCGTGCTGCTCGACGCCTCGGGTCTGCAGCCCAGCTCGCGCGGCTTTCGCGTGCACTACACGAATGGCAAGCCCACGATCCTCGACGGCCCGTTTGCCGAAACGAAGGAGCTGATCGCCGGCTATACGCTGATCCAGGTCCGCTCGCGCGACGAAGCGCTCGAATGGGCGCGCCGCTTCCCGTCGCCCTTCGGCAAGCACGCCGAAGGCGAGGTCGAAGTGCGCCAACTCTATGAACTCGACGAACTTCCGCAGTGCGAGGGCGTCGAGAGCTTTCGCCAGCTCCAGGAAGAGCGTAAGGCATCCTGAACATTGACCCGATCACACGAGGCTTCAATCATGCATAAGCACATCTTCGTCAATCTGGGCGTGCGCGACCTCAAGCGCTCGATGGACTTCTTCGGCCAGCTCGGTTTCAGGTTCGACCCGAAATTCACCAATGACCAGGCCGCCTGCATGGTGCTGGGCGAGAACATGTACGCCATGCTGCTCACTCTCGATTTCATGCGCGGCTTCACCGACAAGGCGCTCGTGGACGCCCGCGAAAGCACCGAGGTGCTGACCTGCCTCTCGTGCGTGTCGCGCGAGGAAGTGGACGGGCTCGTCGAGAAGGCGCTCGCGGCGGGCGGCAGCTCGAAGCGCCCGCCGATGGAGTGCGGCACCGACATGTACGGCCGCAGCTTCGAAGACCCCGACGGCCACATCTGGGAACTGATGTACATGTCGCCGGCGGCGGTCGAAAAGGGCGCGCACGGCTCGTGACGCAAGCGCGCGATCCTCACGACCCATTCACGGCGACGCGCCGCACGGTCGAGGCCGTGTGGCGCATCGAGTCGGCGAAGGTGATCGCCCACGCCGCGCGCATCGTGCGCGACGTGGGCGTGGCCGAGGAAATCGCGCAGGACGCGTTCGTCGCCGCGCTGGAAAGCTGGCCCGCGAGCGGCATTCCCGAGAACCCCGGAGCGTGGCTCATGACCGCCGCGAAACATCGCGCGCTCGACCGGCTGCGTCGCGCGGCCTCGCATGCGCGTGCGCACGAGGCGCTGGGCGCCGACCTCGAGGCGCTCGAAGCGCACTTCGCGCCCGACTTCGTGGAGGCGCTCGACGCCGCGCGCGAGGACGAGATCGGCGACGACTTGCTGCGGCTCGTGTTCGTGGCGTGCCATCCGGTGCTGCCGAAGGAAGGGCGCGCCGCGCTCACGCTGCGGCTGCTGGGCGGCCTCACCACGGCCGAGATCGCGCGCGCGTTCCTCGTGCCCGAGGCAACCGTCGCGCAGCGCATCGTGAGGGCCAAGCGCACGCTCGCGGCCGCGAAGGTCCCGTTCGAAGTGCCGCGCCTGGCCGACCTCGAGCCGCGACTTGCTTCGGTGTTCGAAGTGATTTACCTGATCTTCAACGAGGGTTACGCGGCCACGGCGGGCCCGGACTGGACCCGGCCCGCGCTGTGCGAAGAAGCGCTGCGGCTCGGCCGCATGCTGGCGGAACTCGTGCCGCTCGAGGGCGAGGCGCACGGCCTCGTCGCGTTGATGGAACTGCAGGCTTCGCGCCTGCCCGCGCGCGTGGACCGGGCCGGGCGCGCCGTGCTGCTCGCCGACCAGGACCGCAGCCGTTGGGACGCGCTCCTGATCCGGCGCGGGTTTGCCGCGATCGCGCGCGGTGCGGCCTGCGCGGGCTCGCCAGGACCGTACGCGCTGCAGGCGGCGCTGGCGGCTTGCCATGCGCGCGCACCGAGCGCGGCGGCGACCGACTGGGCGCAGATCGTCTCGATCTACGACGCGCTGCTCGAACTCGATGCTTCGCCCGTCGTGCGCCTGAATCGCGCTGTGGCGGTGGGCATGGCGCAGGGGCCGCAAGCGGCGCTCGACCTCGTCGATGCACTGTGCGCGGAACCCGCGCTGCGCCACTATCCGTGGCTGCCGGCCGCGCGCGGCGATCTGCTCGAAAAGCTGGCGCGCCATGCCGAAGCCCGCGCGGAATTCGAGCGCGCGGCCGCGCTCACGCAAAACGCGCGCGACCGGGAAGTGCTGCTGGCGCGGGCGCAATCGTGCGCGCCGCGCGCTTGAGGGCGCCGTCGCCGGAAGGGTCACGCTTGCGCTTCTGAAATATCGGGGCACAACGCTTGCTACCTGTGCGCGCGAACCCACTCACTTTGCGCGGCCCGGCGCGCAGGCTTCGATGATTTCAAAAACGACGATTCTGGCGGTTTCGTGCTCGGCCTTGCTGGGCACGGCGTGTGTGCATCTCGGTCCGACGCGCTTGCGTGCCGATCAGGTCGACTACGCAAGAGCGCTCGGCGATGCAAAAAAGCGCGGCATACTCGCCGCGGTGATCGGGTTGCGTTACGGCGACGCGCCCGCCTTTCTCTCGGTGACTTCGATCATCGCCGCGTATCAATTCGATTCGACGGCGGGCGCCACAGGCAATCTCGGTTCGGGCGCGCAACCGAACTATGCGCTGGCGACCGGTAATATCTCCTGGTCGAATCGGCCGACTTTCACGTTCACGCCGACCACGGGCGAAGCGTTCGCCTCCGCGTACATCCGGCCGCTCGCGCCGGAACTCATGATGCCGCTCGCCGAAGGCGGCATGCCGGTCGATCTGCTGCTGCGTATCGGCGCGCAATCGATCGGCGGGTTGCAGAACGGCAGCGCGCTGGGCGGAGAGGGCAGCGCGGGCTCGGCGGGCTTCTTCCAGTTGCTGCAGGCGCTGCGGCGCCTGCAGCTGGCCGGCGAGCTGAACGTGGAGTCGCGCAGCGAGAACGGCAAGAACACGGTGTATCTCGCGCTCGGCGCGACGAACAGCGCGCAGTCGCCGCAAGTTTCGGCGGACCTGGCGCGCGTGCGCGAACTGCTCCATCTCGCGGCGGACACGCGTACTTACGAGGTCGTCTATGGGCCTTCGGCGCAGGGCGGCAATCGCATTCCGATGGTGACGCGCTCGGTGCTCGGCATCCTCACGAATATCGGCGCGCAGATCCAGGTGCCGGACGCCCAGGTGCAGAGCGGCGCGACCAAACCGACCGTCGGGCTGATCGGGGGCGAAACGCGGCCGATCATCATCGTGCACCAGGGGCCGAAGGCGCCCGCGGACGCCTATGTTGCGATCGAGTACGAGGGGACGGCGTATTGGGTCGATCGTGCCGACTTCGACTCGAAATACGCGTTCACGGTCCTGCAGAACCTCATGGCGCTCGCCGAGGCCGAAACGAGCAGCAAGGCGCCGGTCGTGACGATTCCCGCGAACTAGGCGTGAGCGGCGTCGCTACGCGAAGCGCTTGCGCGCGAACATGGCGAGGTCGATGCGGCTTTCGCCTTGCGTGATGCGCTCGGCGAGCGCCTCGCCGATCGCGCTGGCGAACTTGAACCCATGCCCGGAAAAGCCGGTCGCGACGTGCACGTTCGGGCAGGTGGGCACGCGGTCGATGATGAAATGCTCGTCCGGCGTCATGTCGTATTCGCATGCGCGGCCTGCGCGCAGCTTGCCCGCGCCCGGTAAGTAGCGTTCCAGGAAGGCTTGCAGATCGCCGAAATCGCTCGGCTCGGCGCCGAATGGCGCGAGCGGTGCGTCCGCCGCGACGGGCACACCGGTGTCGTGACGGCCCAGCTTCAGGCCGCTGCCGTCGAGATCGGGAAACCCGTAATAGCCGCCCACTTCCGAGGCGACGAAAAAGCCCGGGAAGCGCTCCGGCGCAAAGAGGCCGGGCTCGCCCTCGAACCACGCGAACCCCTTGCGCACGCGCGTGACTGGCACCTCGACGCCCAGCGGCGCGAGCAGATCGCGCGTCGATTTGCCGGCGCACACGATCAGGTCGCGCGCGGTGAACTTTTCGTTCCGGTCGGTCCAGACGTTGACGCTTTCCCGCCCGTGACACTCGATGCGCGTGACGCGCGTATTCGTGCCCAGCGTGGCGCCGAGCGCGGTCGCGAGCTGGCGGTAGGCGCTGATCGCGCGTTCGCAATAGAGCACCCCCGCGCCCGGTTCGAAGTTCGCGATCTGCTCGGGCCGCAACCGCCACGCGGGCCAGCGTTTGCCGGCCGTGGCGGCGTCGAGCGTTTCGAGCGGGATGCCGTGGCTGGCGGCGCTCGCCTGCACTTCGCGCATGAACACGTCGTCGGGCGAGCCGATATTGACGACGCCCGTGCGCACGAAGAGGGTGGTCTGCGTTTGCTGCTCGAGGTCCTCCCAAAGCTGCTGGGCACGCAAGACGAGCGGCACATAGGCAGCGCCTTCGCCATAGGCGTGGCGAATGAGGCGCGTCGCGCCGTGATGCGCACCCTGATCGTGAGGCGGATCGCCGGCGTCGAGCAGCAGTACCTTGTTGCCGAGGCGGCTCAGATAATAGCCGGCCGCCATGCCCATCGAACCTGCACCGACGATGAGCGTGTCGAAATGTCGATTGCTTGCGTTTGTGTCCTGCATGTAGTGCCCCGTGCGCGCCGCGGCGCGCGAACGTGTGTGGGCCGCGGCCCCGCAGAGCGGGACGGGCGCGCCGTAAAGGGCATTCATTGTCGGCGCTTCGCCCGCACCTGTCGAGCGAGGCGGGGAGCGCGCAGGGTCAGGCCCGCGCGCGCCGCTTGCGCGGCCCCGTGGACATGCGCGTGACGAGCTCCGGCGGCGGCCCGAGCACCATGGGCGGCTGCCGGTCCGGTTCGTCGATCAGCCGGATCAGGCTGCGGATCGACAGCTCGGCCACGGCCTCGGTCTGGATCGCGACCGTGGTGAGGGCGGGGCGCATCTGATGGGCGAGCTGAATGTCGGTGATGCCGATCACCGACACGTCGTCGGGCACGGCGCGGCCCATGCTGACCAGCGCCTGAATCGCGCCGATCGCGAGCAGGTCGTTGGTCGCGAAGATCGCGCTCACGCGCGGGTGTTGCGCGAGCAATTGCTGGCAGGCCGCGTAGCCGGAGTCGATCGAGTCGCGCACCTGCATCTGCGCCACGTCCGTGGGATCTACGCCGCCTTCGCGCAAGGCCATTCGGAATCCTTCCGAACGCGCATCCTGCAGGCCGCCGCAGCCGTCGCCGATCAGCATGGCGATATTTCGGTGTCCCAATTCAAGCAGATGGTGCGCCGCGAGCGCGCCCGCGCGCGCGAAGTCCACGGCCACGCACGGCAGCACGGGCGGATTCTCGGGGTGCTCCCACATCGCCAGCAGAATGGGGCCGTTGTGCATGGCCGAGATGCACAGTTCGTTCATGGCGATGTCGGTGTTCATCACGAGCACGCCGTCCGCGAAGGTGCCCGCGATCTGGTTCAGGTAGGCGCGGCCGATTTGCGCGTCGTCGTCGGTGTTGCAGACCATCAGGAAGTGGCCCGCCTTGCGCGCGGCGCGCTCGGCCGCGAGCACGAACTCGGGATAGAACGGGTTGGAGATGTTCGAGAGCATGAGCGCGAGCGTGGACGAGCGCCCCTGCGCCAGCGCGCGCGCATTGAGGTTGGGCCGGTAGCCCAGCTCGGCGATGGCCTGCAGCACGCGCTCGGCCGTCTCGGGGCGAACCTTCTCGCGATTGCGCAGCACGTTCGAAACGGTAGCCGCCGTGACGCGTGCGCGCCGCGCGACTTCTGACAAGGTGACCATGTCGGACCTTTCCCACATTCAGGGAAGATGATTCAGATGTTGCAATGCTGCGGCCGGGTTTGCTACTTTTCTCCCACAACATCAACGGAGACAACGAATGCGCGATTATGCCGGATTCGAATTTAAGCGGTTAAATGCCCGCTGCGCAAGGGCTACGGGACGTTTTCTGCGTAAAAATTTAAGCGCTTAAATTTCGAGGCGAGAACATGGCGACGATACAGCTCTCGGGCGTCGGCAAGCGCTACGGCGATCATCCGCCGGTGGTGCGGCGGGTCGATCTCGACATCGGGCTTCACGAGTTTTGCGTGTTCCTCGGGCCTTCCGGCTGCGGCAAGTCCACGCTGCTGCGCATGATCGCGGGTCTCGAGGAATTGAGTGAAGGCGAACTGCGCATCGGGTCGCGCGTGGTGACGGACGTGCCCGCCGCCGAACGCGGCGTGGCGATGGTGTTCCAGAGCTACGCGCTCTTTCCGCACATGACGGTGTTCGACAACATCGCGTTCGGCCTGAAGATCGCCAAGGTGCCGAAAGCCGAGATCGAGCGGCGCGTGCGCGAGGCGGCGTGCAGCCTGCAACTGGAGGCGCTGCTCGACCGGCATCCCAAGGCGTTGTCGGGCGGGCAGCGGCAGCGCGTCGCCATCGGCCGCGCCATCGTGCGCGAACCGGGCGTGTTCCTGTTCGACGAGCCGCTTTCCAATCTCGACGCCGCGCTGCGCAGCCATACGCGCATCGAGATCGCGCGCCTGCACCAGCGCTTCACGGATGCGAGCGTCGTGTATGTCACGCACGACCAGGTCGAGGCGATGACGCTCGCCGACCGCATCGTGCTGCTGCACGCGGGCGCCGACATGGAGCGCCACGGCAGCGTGGCGCAAAGCGGCGCGCCGCTCGATCTCTATCACCATCCGAAGTCGCGCTTCGTGGCCGGGTTCATCGGCTCGCCGCGCATGAACTTCATCGATGCGAGTGTCGACTCGGTCGATGAAGAGGGCGTGCGCGTCACGCTCGAAGGCGGGCAGACGCTGCTCGCCTGCGTGGACGGCCGCGCCTTGCAACGTGGCCAACCGGTCACGCTGGGCGTGCGGCCCGAACATCTGCGGCTGACTGGCGACGATCAATCGATTGCGTGCGCAACGGTGCTGGCCGAGCGCCTGGGCGAACATAGTTATCTGCATGCGGATCATGCGGCGGGTACGCTCGTGGCGAAGGCGCCGGGAGATTCGCTCATTGGCGTGGGCGAACGCATCCGCGTGCATGTGCCGCCGCAGGCGTGCCATCTGTTCGACGCGGAAGGCGCGGCGTTGCGCCGGCTCGCGGCAGCGCACGCGCCGGCACTGGCCTGATTTCGTTATACCCCGCCGGTAGAGCGGGTCACCAGGTCTGGCGGCGCGAGTGCCGTCAGTCGACAAAGGCAGTCCAACAGCATGTTGGATGGATCGACACAGGAGACAACAGATGTTTTCCAACCGCTTGAAAACGTTCGGTTCGCTGGCCCGCGCCTCGGCCGCCGTTGCGATCGTGGCGGCGACGGCACTCACGAGCATGGCCGCCGACGCCGGGACGCTGACCGTCAACGTCTCGGCGCGCGCCAACCAGCGCTCGACATGGCAAGACGCCTTCGACCAGTTCAAGAAAGCCAATCCCGACGTCGACCTCAAGGTCTCCTATATCACCGAGGAGGCCTACAAGGTGCAGATGGGCGGCTGGCTCGCGACCGATCCGCCCGATGTGGTGTCGTGGCACGATGGCGAGCGCATGGCCTATTACGCCGAGCGCGGCCTGCTGGAAGACCTCTCCCCGGACTGGGCCAAAAACGGCTGGAACGAGCAGTACGCGTCGGTGAAGAGTGCGTCCACCTGGAACGGCAAGCAGTACGCCGCGCCGCTGGGCTATGACGCCTATGGCTTCTTCTATCGCAAGGACCTGTTCGCCAAGGCCGGCATCAAGTCCGAGCCGAAGACCTTCGACGAGTTGCTCGAAAGCTGCAAGAAGCTCAACGCCATCGGCGTGCAGCCCATTGCCGTGGCCGCGCGCGACAGCTGGACGCTCGCTGCCTGGTTCGACTATCTGGACCTGCGCATCAACGGCAACGAGTTCCACCAGAAGCTGATGGCCGGTCAGATTCCCTATACCGATCCGCGCGTGAAGAAGGTCTACACGACGTGGAAGACGCTGATGGACAACCATTGCTTCATGGAAAACGCGCTGTCCTACGACGTGGATTCGATCGCGCCGGTGCTCGTGAACGGCAAGGCGGCGATGATGCTGATGGGCACGTTCTTCTCGGCCAGCTTCCCGGCGAACATGAAGCAGGACGTGGGCTTCTTCCGCTTCCCGATCATCGACGCCAACGTGCCGACGGCCGAAGACGGTCCCGTGAACGTGCTGCTCATTCCGGCGAAGGCGAAGAACAAACCCGACGCGCGCCGGTTGCTTGCCTTCATGGAAACGCCCGCGATCAACGCCGAACTCGCGCATGGCTGGGGCCAGCTGCCTTCGAACAACAAGGCCGCCGAGCCTGACGATCCCATCTCCAAGGTGGGCTTCCAGACGCTCGCGAGCACGCGCGGCGGTATTGCGCAGTTCTACGACCGCGACATGCAGAAGGAAATGGCCGACGAAGGCATGAAGGCCATGCAGCAGTTCTACAGCGACCCGTCTCAGCTCGATACGCTGCTCGCGCGCCTCGAAACGACGCGCCAGCGCATCTACCACAAGTAAAGCCGCGGTGCGGCCGGCGCATTGCGCCGCCGGCCGCACCTTCTTCGATCACCGGCGAGACTTCACCATGTCCGATACCTTGGCGCGCCCCATCGGGGCGGCGCGGCCACGTCGCGTCTCTACTGTGCGGCGGCAGCAGAATCGTGCCGCGCTGTTTTTCCTGCTGCCGGGCTGCGCGCTCTTCACGCTGTGCGTGGTCTACCCGATCATCAGCAGCATCACGCTCAGCTTCTATAACTGGGACGGCATGACCGCGAAGACATTCGTCGGCCTCGCCAATTACGTCGAACTGTTCCAGACCGACACGTTCTATACCGCGCTCAAGAACAATCTGCTGTGGCTCGTGTTCTTCCTGCTCGCGCCGCCGCTCGGTCTCGTGTTCGCGCTTTATCTGAACCAGCACGTGCGCGGCATTCGCGCGGTGAAGTCGCTGTTCTTCGCGCCGTTCGTGATCTCAGGCGTAGTGGTCGGTCTCGTGTTTTCGTGGTTCTACGATCCGACCTTCGGTCTACTGAAGATGATCGTCGGGCACGGCATCCCCGTGCTGGGCGACCCGAAGCTCGTGACGTTCGGCATCATCTTCGCCGCGCTCTGGCCGCAAACGCCGTTCTGCATGATCCTGTATCTCACGGGCCTCACGGGCATCAACCCCGAGATCGTGGAAGCCGCGCGCATGGAAGGCGCGAAGGGCTGGCGGCTCTTCTGGCACGTGGTGCTCCCGCAGCTGCGCCCGGCCACGTTCATGGCTATCGTGCTCACGGTGATCGGCGCGCTGCGCAGCTTCGACCTGATCGCCGTGATGAGCGGCGGCGGCCCGTTCGATAGCTCCACCGTGCTCGCGTACTTCATGTACGACCAGGCGATCAAGTATTACCGCGAAGGCTATTCGGCGGCGATTGCCGTCGTGCTGTTCGCCATCATGCTCGTTTATATCGTGTTCCATTTGCGCCGCATGCTGCGCGAAGAACGCTGAATTTCCCGTCGGAGTCGCTGCCCATGTATCCGCTTCCCGTCGATCGCTGGAAACCCGCGAATCGCGCGCTCTACAAGATCTCGTTGCCCATTGCGCTCGTCATCTGGCTGCTGCCCATGCTCGCCGTGCTCGTCACGTCGATACGCTCTACCGAGGAATTGCAGCAGGGCGACTACTGGGGCTGGCCGAAGCACTTCGCGCTGCTGGAAAACTACGGCGCGGCGCTCACGCAAACGCCCATGCTCCATTACTTCGCGAACAGCGTGCTGATCACGGTGCCTTCGGTGATCGGCGCTATCGCGCTGGCTTCGATGGCGGGCTTCGCGCTCTCCACGTATCGGTTTCGCGGCAACACGGCGGTGCTGTTCGCCTTCGTCGCCGGGAACTTCGTGCCGATCCAGATTCTCATGATCCCGGTGCGCGACATGGCGCTGCGCGTGGGACTCTACAACACCGTGTGGGCGCTCATCATCTTTCACGTGTCGTTCCAGACCGGATTCTGCACGCTGTTCCTGCGCAATTTCATCAAGCAGCTGCCGTTCGAGTTGATCGAGGCCGCGCGCGTGGAAGGCGCGAGCGAATGGGCCATTTACTGGCGCATCGTCATGCCGCTCGTGCGGCCGGCGCTCGCCGCGCTCGGCATTCTCGTCTTCACGTTCGTATGGAACGACTACTTCTGGGCGCTGTGTCTCACCCAGGGCGACGACGCCGCGCCGATCACGGTGGGCGTGGCCGCGCTCAAGGGGCAGTGGACCACGGCGTGGAATCTCGTGGCGGCGGGTTCGGTGCTAGCGGCGCTGCCTTCGGTGCTGATGTTCTTCGCCATGCAGAAACACTTTGTCGCGGGGCTTACCTTCGGCGCGAGCAAGGGCTGATCGAGCCCGGCCGCAGCCGAAGGCCCTTTTTCATCTCATTCGTATTACTGACGTTATTCCGAGGCGGATTGTCACTCATGCAAATCGGTGTCTGCTACTACCCCGAACAATGGCCGCAAACGATGTGGGCCGACGACGCGCGCCGCATGGCCGAACTCGGCATTACCCACGTGCGTATTGGCGAATTCGCCTGGAGCCGCATGGAGCCGCGCGCCGGCGTGTATGAATGGGCATGGCTCGACGACGCGATCGAAACGCTCGCGGCTCGGGGCCTGAAGATGGTGCTCGGCACGCCCACGGCCTCGCCGCCGAAGTGGCTCGTCGACGCGACGCCCGACATGCTCCCCGTGCGCGCCGACGGCACGCCCTGGAACTACGGCTCGCGCCGCCACTACGACATTGCGAGCGAGGCTTATCGCGCCCATTGCGTGCGCATTACGGAGGCGATGGCGCAGCGCTATGGCGCGCATCCGGCCGTGGTCGCATGGCAGACCGACAACGAACTGGGCTGCCACGACACCGTGCCGAGCTGGTCGAGTGCTGCGCAGCGCCGCTTCCAGACGTGGCTCGCGAAGCGCTACTCCACGATCGAGGCGCTCAACGAGGCATGGGGCAACGTGTTCTGGAGCATGGAGTACCCGTCGTTCGAAGCAGTGGGGCTGCCCGTGCGCACGCCGACCGACGCCAATCCGGCACATCATCTGGACTTTCGCCGCTACATGTCGGATGAAGTCGCGAGCTTTCACCGCGAGCAGGCGGACGTGCTGCGCCGCCACGCGCCGAACGCCGACGTGCTGCACAACTTCATGGGCTTCTTCACGACCTTCGACCACTACCGGTTCGCAGCGGACGAGGCCATCGACGTGGCGACGTGGGACAGCTATCCGATCGCACGCACCGAAGTGATCGGCTTGCCGGAAGCGCAAAAGGCGCGCTACGCACGCACCGCGCACCCGGACGTCTCGTCGTTCGATCACGACCGTTACCGCACGATCGGTGGCGGACGTTTCTGGGTGATGGAGCAGCAGGCGGGGCCGGTGAACTGGGCGCCATGGAACCCGGTGCCCGCGCCGGGCATGGTGCGGCTGTGGGCCTACGAAGCGTTCGCGCACGGCGCGGAACTCGTGTCGTACTTCCGCTGGCGGCAGTGCCCGTATGCGCAGGAGCAGATGCATTCGGGCCTCAATCTGCCGAATAACGAGCTGTCTCCCGGTGGCCGCGAGGTCGAGCAGGCCGCGCGCGAGATCGCGGCGAGCGACGTGTTGCGCACGCTCGCGCCGGCGGGACGCGCGCAGGTGGCGCTGGTGTTCGACTACGAAACGCAGTGGATGTTCGAGATCCAGCGCCACGGCGCGAGCTTCGACTATCAGACGCTCGCGTTCGACTACTACAGCGCGCTGCGCGAACTGGGCCTCGATGTCGAGATCGTTTCGCGCCATGCGGATCTTTCGGCTTACCGGCTCGTGGTGGTGCCGTCGCTGGCCGTGATCGACGACGCCTTCGTCGACCAGATCGAGCGCAGCGACGGGCTCTGGGTGTTCGGGCCGCGCAGCGGCTCGAAGACCGCGCACTTCGCCATTCCCGGCGACCTGCCGCCCGGCGCGTTGCAACGCGTGCTGCCGTTGCAGGTGCTCGAGGCGGAATCGCTGCGGCCCACGCTCGCGCCTGCGGTCACGCTAGCCGGCGAGCAGGGCGAAGCATTGCATTGGCGCGATCACGTGCGCGCCAACGGCGCCACGCGTATTCAGGCGCAATTCGAAGACGGCTGGCCAGCGTTGCTCTCGCATGGCCGCGTGCGTTACGCCGCAGCGTGGTTTGCGCGCGAACTGCACCTCGCCATGCTCGAAGAAGCCGCGCGCGGCGCGGGCCTCGCAACGCAGCGCTTGCCCGAAGGCTTGCGCGTGAGCCGACGCGGCGGATTGTGCTTCGCCTTCAACTTTGGCGAGCAACGTGTTCAGGCGCCGGCCCCCGACGGGGCGCAGTTCGTGCTGGGCGCGCGCGAGCTTGCGCGAGGTGACGTGTGCGCGTGGCGCGAAACTCGCTGAGTCGCAGCTAGCCCGAGCGCGTGTTCCGCGTCGCGTCGCGTCGCGTCACTTCACGCGCGCGCCGCGGAACACTTGCGCGCATCAGAACAGATGCCGGATGCCGATGCTCGCGCCGACGGTCGAGCCGGAGACTTCAAAGAGCGCGTTGTTGATCGACAAGCCCGTGTCCATGCGTCCGTGATTGTTCACATAGCCGACCTGGCCATAGAGCGTCGTGCGCTTGGAGAGGAAGAACTGCACGCCGCTCGACGCCAGCAGCGAGTGGTTGGTGCCGTCGTTGCCGTCGCGGGTGTACCAGACGCCCGCGTCGACGTCGAGGTAGGGCGTGATCATATAGCTGAGTCCGCCGGAGTAGACGCTGTTGTCGAACGACTGCGCAACCTTGTAAAGCGCATACGAAGCGTAGACCGTGAGCGAGTTCGGGAAGCGATAGCTCGCGCCGATCGTGCGGCCCACGAACTCGATGGTGCTCGGCACCGGCGTGGTGGCCGCGCTGCCTCCGGCGTTGCCGCTATACAGCGCGCCCGTGATCGTGAAGCCTGCGATGTGGTAGCGCAGGCTCGCCGAATACTGGCGTCCCGCCTGGAAGTTGCCCGCTGCGCCGCCCATGGCGAACATGCCCATCGCCTGAATGCCGGCGATTTCCGGAGACGTATACGTAATCGCGTTGCTGTTGAAGAGGCCGGTCACGTAGACGTTGTTCACGTAGCTCACGAGACCGCTGCCGAAATACGCCATGCCGCGCGGGTCCGTCTGGTAGAGCGACAGGAAGAACGGTGAGTACTGCAGACCAGCCTTGACCGTACCGTAGGGGCTTTCCATGCCGATCCACGCCTGACGCCCGAAGAAGTTGCCGTTGGAATTGCCGAACTGGCCGTTCGCGACGCTAATGCCGCTTTCGAGCGCGAATACCGCCCGCATCCCGCCGCCCAGGTCCTCGGCGCCGCGCATGCCGAAGTTCGAGCCGGACATGCCGCTGTCCGTGAAGGAGAACTGATGACCGGCGTTCTGGCCCGTCTGCGTGTTCAGCGTATGGCTCGTGTAAAGAATCGAGCCGTCGACGATGCCATACAGGGTGACGCTGCTCTGTGCGCTTGCGACACCTACTGTGCCCATCAAACCGGCCGCCGCAAGGCAGCGGACCAGCCATTTCATGCCGAGGTTGTCGCGTTGTAACATTTCGTCATCCTTAGTGTTATTTATGGATTGAGATTGATGTGACAGGGTGTTGCGCACGCTTCAGGCCATGCTCCAGGCAAAGCCGGGGAGAAAGCTTCGGGCAAAAGGGGGCCGGGGTTCCTCGCAGAACCACACGAAACGGATTGCTGGGAGTGCTGCTCGAAGTACTACGCGCAGGACTGTGCGGAGACCTGCGGTCTGGCGCGGCGGCCGGGGTCCTCTCGCGTGCGCAGAAGCAGCGTGGACGAGCGCGTGGTCATCGTGGGCTTGCGGCTAGGCATGAGCCGGATTGAATGCGCGTTCACCGATCGCTTCTCCCCTGACGAGAGGTGTGCAACGTTGACGGAATGCTACGTTCGATGGGGGTTATTTTTGTACGACCGTGCGGAATCTGTCACCCTGGGAGAAACGATCACATTTGCGCATCAATTTGTTGCACCCGGTGCATGAATCGACACACGGGCGTCTGACTCACCCCGCCGGATTCTCCTCGTCCTGCGCCGGCGGCGTGCTCCCCGCGGGCGCGCCGAGAATGCTGACCTGGAATACCGGCGTGCCTGCGAGCGATTCGAGGCCCGGGTCTTCGGGGTAGGCGAGCAGCAACGGGAAAATGACCGAGCCGCCAATCACGGCGCGGCGGCTGTTGTCGGCGGGGCGCAGGCCCCACACGTCCTGATAGACGAGCGGCACCGTCTTGCCGTCGCGCTCCGTGTTACCCAGGTAGAGCATCACGTGACCGCCTATATAGATCAGCGTGCGCATCGGCGCCCCGTGCTGCACGAGCCAGTCAAGGCGCTGCGCGGGCGTGGACGCCGAAAGATCGGTCATCGCCCCGGCGTTCATCTGCGTGGACGAATGGCGCGGCAGCCACACGCCGAATGCCGCGAAAATGCTCTGCAGTTCGGCCGAGCAGTCGTTGTCGAAGTTCGTGTTGCCCCAGCCGTAGGGGCGCCCGATCAGCGCCTTCATCAACTGCGCGAGATGGCGCAGCGTGGCCGCGAGCGGCGCGGGCGCGATCGCGTTGCCATCGAGCGCCGCCGTGCGGATCGCCGCGCGGCCGTCTACGTCGCGGGCGGGCACGAGCACTTCGCCCGGCCTCGCGCCGGAAGCAGGCCGCAGCGGCAGCAGCGTGCCGGTGGGCGCATCGAAGCGGAACACGCCCGCGTCGTCGCGCAGCGCGGCGGACGCCACGACCACGACGCCGAGCGACTGGTGCGCCGCCGCGCGCCACGTCGACACGAAGCTTTCATCGACGCTCGCCACGCCGTCGCTGCGCACCCAGCCCTGCACGTCCGGCGTCTGCACGTAGCGCCAGGCGCCGTCGGTGCTCGTGCCGAGCACGTAGAGCGGCGTGCCCGGCCGCACGGCGCTCACCTGCAGGTTGTCGAACGGATAGCCTTCGCCTGCTATGCGATGTGAATAGAACGACGGGTCGATGGTGGGCAGTTCGCGCACGTACAGCGCCGTCGTGGCGATGGCGCGACGCGTGGCGTCGAAGCCGCTGGCCTGCTCGAACTGGTTGACGTTGGCGTTGCGCTCGATGGCGTCGATCCACGCCTTCGTGTGCGGCCGGAAATTCATGCCGTAGCCAACGCGGTTCGGCGCCTTGCCGGTGTTGTCGAAGTACGCGAGGCGGCGCGTCTGCAGCGCGGCGATGTCGCTGCCGCCGTCGCGATACACGCGCTGCTCGACAAACGCGCGATTCCACGGCGAGGGATCGTTCGGACCTGCACCGAAATAGCGCGCGACGAGCGCATCGAATTGCGCGCGCTGGACGTCGGGCGAAAGGAAGGGCTTGTCGTAAGCGGCGCTGGCCGGATCGATCCAGTGATCGACGTTCTGGTCGTAGTGCTCGATCGGGAAAAGTGTGACCGTATCGGGCGGGAGTGCCTGCGCGGCCTGACTCTGCGAGGCCGGGCCGGTTGCGCATCCCGGCAGCACGCACGCGGCGGCTAGCGCCAGGGCGAAGAAGCGGGCGCGCGGCGCCCGGGCAAAAGCGGAAAGGCGAAACGAAGAATCGAGGGCGGAGCGCATGGGCGAGCGGGCGGTTCGACAACCCGTGGATGATACAGGACGCGCCGCGCCCGCCGCCCTCGCCGATGCCCGAAAATCAAACGATCACTGCTCGATCTGCCGGTTCCAGCGCGAATCCCACTGCGCGCGGTGCTCGTTGATCACATCCCAGTCCACCACCGTCACCTTCTTCACGAGCTGGTCGAGATTGCCCAGGCTCTTTTGCATGTCGGCCGGCATGGTGGTGTTCTGGTTGGTCGGAATCTGCTTGCCGGCGGCGGCCGCCTTGCTTTGCGCAGGCGCTGAAAGCAGGAACTGCGCGAGCTTTTGCGCGAGTTGCGGGTCGGGATTGTTCTTCACCACGCACAGGTCCACGAGCAGCAGCACCGCGCCTTCCTTCGGGTTGGCGTAGGCCACGGGCAGGCCCTTGTCCTTCAGGTCGCCCACTGCGGTGGGCGTGAGCGGGAAGATGCCGGCTTCGCCGGTCTGGATCATCTCCGAGAGCTTGGCCGAGTTCGGAATATATTCGACGACGTTCGGGCCCACGGTGCTCGCCCACTTCGTGAAGACCGGTTCGACGTTGCTCTCGCTGCCGCCCATCAGGCGGTTGATGGCGAGAAAGCCGTGCAGCCCGAAGGTGCTGCTCGAAGCCGACTGGAATACCACCTTGCCCTTGTATTTCGGATTGGCGAAATCGAGCCACGAAGTGGGCGGCGCCCAGCCTTTGTCCGCGAACACCTTCGTGTTGTAGCCGATGCCGGTCATGCCGAGCTGCACGCCCGCGCCCACGTCGCCTTTCATGCGTGCGAACGGATACAGTTCCTTGAGCACCGGCGAATCGTCGAGCTTCTCGCACACGCCCATGCTCACGGCGCGCGCCATCACGCCGTCGTCGAGAAAGGCGACATGCATCTGCGGGCTGTTGCGGTTGGCGAGGAGCTTCGCGAGCACGTCGGAGGAGGTGCCCGGCACGACCACCACCTTCACGTTGTTGGCCTTCTCGAAGTCGGGCAGGACCTGGCTCGTGTAGGCCTTCTCCATCGGGCCGCCGTTCATGCCGATGTAGATCGTCTTCGTTTGCGACCAGGCGCCTTGCGAGATGCCCAAGGCAACGAGTGCGGCTAGCGAGGCCAGGGTGCGTGTGAGTTTCATCGAGGGGACTCCTTATTTGATTGGGAGAGCGGCTTGAACGGAAGACTGCGCGAAGCGCCCGATTGCGAACGCTTCGATGGGTGTGCTCGTCGTGCCTTCCGTAACGAGTTCGGCAAGGACTTCGCCCACGCCCGGCGCCAGCAGGAAGCCGCCGCCGGAAAAGCCGAAAGCATGCAGGAGGCGCGGCGTGGTGTTGCTGAAACCGATAATCGGGTTGCTGTCCGGCGTTTCACCTTCCACGCCGCTCCACGTGCGGATCAGCAGCGCGTCGCGCAGGCCGGGCACCAGCGCGCAGGCGTCGCGCATGACGGCTCGCGTGGTGGCAGTGGATGGCTGCGCGTATTCGCCGTCGCCGTGGCCGCGTCCGCCGCCGATCACGCAGTTGCCGCGCTCCACCTGGCGCGCGTAGACGCCGCCGCCGTACACGCCCAGGTTGTGCTGGATAAAGCGCGGCAGCGGCTCGGTCACCCACATGTTCGGGTAGATCGGCTTCATCGGCACGGTTTCGCCGAACGCGCCCGCCACCGTATTGGCCCAGGCGCCCGACGAGTTGATCAGCCAGTCGGCGCTGATGCGCTCGTTGCCCGCGCGCATCTGGAAGCGCCGGCCGTCGAAGCTCAGGTCGCCGAGTGCGGTCTGCTCCTGCACGTGCGCGCTCGCGCGCCGCGCCGCCGCCGCGAAGCCGGGCGAGACGAGACGCGGATTCGCCTGGCCGTCGCTCGCGCAGAACGCCCCGCCAATGGCGGCCTTGCCGAGCCACGGGTAGCGGCGCCGAAACGCTTCGCCGCTCATGACCAGCGACTCGACGCCGAAATCGCGCGCCATGGCGGACCATGCGTGGAGCGCCTCGAGATCGCTGTCGCGGCGCGCGAGGCGCAAGTGCCCGGAGACGACGAATTCACCGTCGCTGCCGATCAGCTCGGGCAAGCGGCTCCACACGCGCCGGGCGCGCACCGCAAGCGGCAGTTGCTCGGCGCTGCGGCCGTGGGTGCGCACGCCACCGTAGTTCACGCCGCTCGCCTGCGCGCCGCAAAAGCGCCGCTCGAACAAACCGACGCTCACGCCCTTGCGCGCGAGCGCGAGCGCCGCCGATGCGCCGACGAGCCCGCCGCCCGCAATCACAACCTGGAAGTGGCGCGTGTCACTCATCATGGGCTTCCTCTTCGATGACCTGCACGCCGTCGTCGAACAGCATTGGTGAAATGGGAATCGGCTTGATGGGCGCCTGGCTGCGCAAGCGGCCCACCTCGTGCAGCGGCTTGCCGGTCTCCGCGCTCAGCAGCGCCATGGCCGATTCGCCGCACATGCGCCCCTGGCAGCGCCCCATGCCGATGCGCGTGAGCGCCTTCAGGCGGTTGACCTCGGTGGCGAAACCGTTGCGGATGCAACTACGCAGCGTGCCCGCGTCGACTTCCTCGCAGCGACAGACGGTCAGATCGTCGGGCCAGCTGGCGGCGCAGTTGGCCGGCGGGGCGAACGCCTGCTCGATGCCCACGCGAAAGCGCGTAATGCGTTCGAGGCGCTTCTCGATCGTTGCCGCATCGGGCAAATCGGCATCGTGCGTTGGCGCTTCGATGTCGATGTCTTCGAGCACCGCGAGTGCGGCGCGGCGGCCCGCGAGTTCGGCAGCATCGGCGCCTGCGATACCCGCGCCGTCGCCGGCCAGATAGACGCCCGGCACGGAACTGCGGCCCGCCGCATCGCGCTCGGGCAGCCAGCAGCGGTTGAGGGCGTCGAAGGCGAAGCGGCAGCCCGCGAGATCGGCGAGCTGGGTTTCGGGCCGCAAGCCGTGGCCGAGGCCGACCGCGTCGCAGGCGATGGCGTGCTCCTTGCCGTCGGCCGCACGCCAGCGGACGTATTGCACGGCCGCACCGCCTTCGATGGCTTCGAGCGAGACGCCATGCTCCATGCGCACGCCATGCGCCCTGAGCCACGCAACGTAATAGACGCCCTTGGCGAAGGTTCCCGGCTGATTGAGCAGCTTCGGCGCGGCGGCGGCCTGGCGCGCGAACGGGCTCGTGTCGAGCACGGCGGCCACGTGCGCCCCGGCTTTCGCATACTGATAAGCGACGAGGTAGAGCAGCGGCCCGGTGCCGGCGAACACGGTGCGCTGACCGATTGCGCAGCCCTGCGCCTTCAGGGCGACCTGCGCGCCGCCGAGTGTATAGGCGCCTGGCAGCGTCCAGCCGGGCAGCGGCACGATGCGGTCGGTGGCGCCGCTCGCGATGATCAGATGCGACCACGGCACGCTCGCTTCGCGGCCCTCGCGCAAGGTGTCGAGCCGGCCCGGCTCGCACGACCAGGCCAGCGTGTCGGGCCGGTAGTCGATCTTCGGGAGCAGTTCGGCCATGGCGCGATGGACCGCATCGGCCTTCTTCGCCTCGAAGCCGTAGAGCGCGATTTTCGTGCGCGAGAAGCCCGCACCGTCGGCGGGCTGACGATAGATCTGGCCGCCCCAGCGCGCGTTTTCGTCGATCACGGTGGGGCGCAATCCCGCGGCCACGAGCGTTTGCGCGGCGCGAATGCCGGCCGGGCCCGCGCCGACGATGACGATGCGATCAGGCCTGGCCGCGCTCATCGCGCACCTCCGTCATAAGATTCGGTCTCCGAAGCGGTGCGCGTCAGCACACGCATGCCTTCGCGCAGCGGCGTGGAGCAGGCGCGCAGGCGCGTGCCGTCTTCGCTGCGCACCCAGCAGTCCTGGCAGGCGCCGATCAGGCAGAAGCCCGCGCGCGGTTCCGTGCTGAACTCGCTGCGGCGCACGTGCCGCTGATGCGTGAGGATCGCGGTGAGCAGCGTATCCCCCGCGAGCGCCTTGACTTCGACGCCGTCCAACACGAAGGAAACGCTCGCGCGCGCGGTTTCGGCAACGCGGACGAACTGGGCAAGAGAAAGCAGCGTGACGGTGCTCATGGAAGGTCGGTGGCGCGGCAGCTGGAATCGAAAGAGGCGGGCGGCGTTCAGTGCTGCCCGATCAGAATGCGGTTGAGCCCGTACACGCGGTCGAGCAGGAACATCGCGCCCGCGGTGATGAAAATGACGAGCGCGGAAACGGAAGCCATCTTCGGGTCGATCGACTCGGTCGCGTACATGTACATGCGAACGGGCAGCGTGACGGTTTGCGGCGAGGTCACGAAGATCGACATCGTCAATTCATCGAAGCTGTTGATGAAGGCGAGCAGCCAGCCGCCCGTGATGCCGGGCACGATCATCGGCAGCGTGACGCGGCGGAAGGTGGTCCACGCGTTCGCGCCGAGCGACGCGGCCGCATGCTCGATGCTGCGGTCGAGGCCGCTCACGGAGGCGAGCACGAGCCGCATGACGAACGGCGTGATGATGATCATGTGCGCGAGGATCAGCCACGCGAACGAGCCGGTCGCGCCGATCAGCGCGAAAAAGCGCAGCAGCGCGATGCCCAGCACGAGCCCCGGAATCACGAGCGGCGAAAGCAGCAGCGCGTTGAGAAAGCCGCGGCCCGGAAAGCGCGCGCGGCCGATCGCGAGGCCCGCGGGCAACGCGATCACGAGCGAGAGCGTGGCCGAGGCGAACGCGAGCTTGAGGCTGTTGAAGAACGCGGTGATGAAGTCGGGGTAGTCGAGGATCGCGCGGAACCAGCGCAGCGAGAGGCCGTGCGTGGGGAGCGTCAAGGTTTCGTCGGGCGTGAAGGCCACGAGGATGACGATGACGAGCGGCGCCAGCACGAACAGGATGACGAAGCTATGGAACGTGAGGGCGAGCGGTCCGTTTTTGCGCATGATGTTGTGTCCTGGGGCCTTAGCCCATGCTGCGCGCGTAGCGCCGTTCGAGCACGCGGTAGTAGGTGAGCATCACCACGAGATTGGCGACGAGCAGCAGCACGGCGATGGTCGCGCCGAGCGGCCAGTTCATCGAGCTGAGGAACTGGTCGTACACGGCGGTGGCCGCCACCTTCAGGCGCCGGCCGCCCAGCAGGCCCGGAATCGCAAAGGCGCTCGCCGACAGGCCGAACACCATGAGACTGCCCGAGAGAATGCCGGGCATGAGCTGCGGCAGCACGATACGGCGCAGGGTGGTGACCGGCGAGGCCATCAGCGACAGCGCCGCGTTTTCGGTTTGCGGATCGAGCCTTTGCAGCGCGGTCCACACCGGAATCACCATGAACGGCAGCATCACATGCACGAGCGCGATGACGATGGCGAAGGTCGTGTATTCGAGCTTGAAGGGCCCCGCGCCGAACAGGCCGAAGAACTGGTTCACCAGACCGTTCATGTTGAGCAGCATGCTCCAGCCGAACGCACGCACCACCACGGAAACCAGCAGCGGCGCGAGGATCACGAGCAGGAAGAGCGAGCGCCACGGGTCGCGCATGCGCGAGAGGATGTACGCCTCGGGCGTGCCGATCACGACGCACAGCAGCGTGGTGAGTGCGGCAATGCCGAAGGTACGCAGGAAGATCGTGTGAAAGTACGACGAGCCGAGCACTTCTACGTAGTTGTGCAGATCGAACGCGGCGATGGGGCCGCTCATCGGATCGAAGCGGTAGAACGTGAGCACGAAGGTCATGGCGAGCGGCACGAGCACGAGCGCGGCGAACAGCAGCAGCGCGGGCGCGCTCATGAGCCAGAGCGGCACGTAAGCCTGCCAGCCGGCGCGCACCGTGGCGCGCGGGGCAGGCTGAGAAGTGCGCAGCGTACTAGACACGGGCGCCCTCCTGGTGGATGAAGCGGATCGCGTCGCTATGCCAGTCAATGCCCACCTGGTCGCCCTCAGCTAGCGGCTCCTTGCCCTCGTTCTGGCAGCACACGAGCATTTCGCCCGCGCGGCTGTCGAGTCGATAGAGCCACTGGCTGCCGAGGAAGAAGCGGCTCGTCACGCGTCCGGCGAGACGTCCCGAACCGGTTGCGCACAGCTTGAGCTTTTCGGGGCGGATGCACAGCGTGATCGCGTCGCCCACCCCCACCGCGCGGCCGCGTTCGGGGAGTTGCGCCGTCGAGCCCGTTTCCGCGAGGTCGTTGCCGAGATCCACGCGAATCGTGTCGCCCTCGCGCGCGACGATGCGGCCCGCGAGCATGTTGGCCTTGCCGATGAACTGCGAGACGAAGTCGTTCTCGGGCCGCTCATACGCGCGATAAGGCGTATCGACCTGAGTGATGCGGCCGCTTTCCATCACGACCACGCGGTCGCTGATCGAGAGCGCTTCCGACTGGTCGTGCGTGACCATCAGCGTGGTCGTGCCGATCTTGCGCTGAATGGCGCGCAGCTCGAACTGCATGTCTTCGCGCAGCTTGGCGTCGAGGTTGGACATCGGCTCGTCGAGCAGCAGAACGGGCGGCGCGATCACGATGGCGCGCGCGATCGCCACGCGCTGGCGCTGGCCGCCCGACAGCTCGCGCGGAAAGCGCTGCGCGTAGGCGTCGAGGCGCACGAGCGCGAGCGCCTCGCGAATGCGATCCCGACGCTCGGTCTTGTCCACGCC
Source organism: Paraburkholderia sp. EG286B (assembly GCF_040965655.1). Taxonomy (NCBI): domain Bacteria; kingdom Pseudomonadati; phylum Pseudomonadota; class Betaproteobacteria; order Burkholderiales; family Burkholderiaceae; genus Paraburkholderia; species Paraburkholderia sp. EG286B. The sequence continues at coordinate 486,844 of NZ_JBFRCF010000005.1, forward strand.
GCGCATTTCGAGGCCGAAGCTCACGTTCTGCTCCACGCTCATGTGCGGAAAGAGCGCATAGCTCTGGAACACGATGCCGAGGCCGCGCCTGTTCGGCGGCATGTGCGTGATGTCGCGCCCGTCGAGCGTGATGCGCCCGCGCGTGGTTTCCACGAAGCCGGCGATCATCTGCAGCGTCGTGGTTTTTCCGCAGCCCGAGGGGCCGAGCAGTGAGACGAACTCGCCTCTTTCCACCGACAAATTGACGCCGGCGACCGCCTGCAGGTCGCCGAACGATTTCGATACATCGGTCAGGGTGAGGAACGACATGGTGTGGCCTTCCAGTGCTTGGGTTGCGCCGGCACCCGCTGAGCGGATCGCGATGCAGGGCGTTGAACCGACTGTAGCTAGCCAAATTTTTGGTCGTCAATTTAAAATTCCATTAAGCGATAGGAATCTGACTTATATTCCGTTTGATGGAATGCGCGTGCGAGTTGGTCTGTTGATCGTTTCACCGGATGAACTTCGGGAAATCCCTGAACGATCTAGCCGCAAGCGCAGCGCCGTTTGGCGGTCCCACCTTTCGGGTAGTGCGCCAATTCGTACGAGCTTCGGCGGAGATTCCGCTGTATGGAATAGATCGAGGTCGATATGAGGTCAATGAACGAGAAAAGTGGAACGCCGGCCGACGACGCGCGCGGCGCGGGCGTGTTGCAGCGCGCCTTCGCGGTGATCCGCGCACTGGGGGCGAGCCAGGCGGAAGGCAGCCGCGTGACCGCGCTCGCGAAGGCCGTGGGCCTGACCCAGGCTACCGTGCATCGGCTGCTGCAGGGGCTGATCGCCGAAGGCGTGGTCGAGCAGGACGAAGGCACGAGGCGCTATCGGCTGAGCGTGGATTTTTTTGCGCTCGCAGCGCAGGCAGGCAATCCCAGCGGCATGCGCACGCTATGCCGGCCCGCGTTGCTGCGCCTGTGCGCAAGCCTTGGCGACACCATCTTCCTGCTCGTGAAGAGCAGCTTCGACGCGGTGTGCCTCGACATGTGCGAAGGTCCGTTTCCGATCCGCTCGTTCACGGGCGATATCGGCGGGCGCGTAGCGCTGGGCGTGGGCCAGGGCAGTCTTGCCATTCTCGCTTTCCAGCCCGAGGCCGAGCGCGAAGAAATCATTCGTTTCAACGTGCCGCGCTTGCGCAGCTACGGCGTGCTGGACGAGGTGTACTTGCGCACGGAGATCGAGCGCGTGCGCAAGCTCGGCTACGCGGGGCGCAACACCGGGGTGCTCGAGGGCATGGCGGGCGTGGCCGTGCCGATTCTCGACCAGACCGGCTGCGCCGTCGGCGCATTGAGCGTGGGCACGCTGGCTGCTCGTCTCACGGAAGACCGGTTGCCGACGATCGTCGAATTGCTCAAGCGGCAGGCCGAAATCATCGGGCCGCAAACGAACCCGTTCGATGTGGCGGTGCGCCGTCCCATGCATGGGCTCACGCGAGCGATGACGACGCAACCATTGGCTTGAGCGACGACGGGCGAGGATCGATTCAGTCGAATGCATTCCTAACTAAATCTTCTGATCGCGAATCGTTCTCATTGGATGATTGGCGTGCAGACGTTCAGCAGGCGCGCGCATTGCTGCATTGCTGCATTGCGAAATCGAGCAGTATGATCGGACGAAAATTGACCAGGGGATAACCTGTTCGCATGCGTCTTGGTTTTGGCGTAAACGGTCAGGTGGCTATTCGTAGACTGAAGGCGGTGTACGAAATGGCAGTTCGCCGCCATGGAGCTTTGCAATCCATCGCAGCGCGAGCCGGTGACTCCGGAAACGAAAACAGAAACGCCCGAAGCGCCGTCTTGCGTGTAGTCCTGCAAGACCCGGGAGGGGCAAAACCCCTCCGCGTGAACTGTCATATTGAGTACACGCCGCTGCCACGTCGACGAGAAGTCATTGAGGAGCGTAGGTGCTGGGGGAGGTGGAGCGCATGTGTGATCCCGCGGCGCTTGCAGTCAGAATATACCGGTGATCGATGACGACCATAAACGACCGGACGTTGCCCGTTCTCGAGGCACCGGCTGCGACTGCTACGCCGGTGCCGGTACGCGCGGCGCCTTCGATCTTTCATGAGCGCTGGTGGCTCGACATCGCCACGCAAGGCGACTGGAAGCTTGCGGTGGTGAAGCAGGACGACGAGGTCATCGGCGAGATGCCGTACGCGATGCAGCGCACGCGACTGTGGCGTGTCTCGCACCTGCCGCCGCTCACGCGCACGCTCGGGCCGGTCATCAAGTCCGTGACGGGCAGCGAGGCCCGCCAACTGCATCATGAACTCGACGTCACCGGCAAGCTGATCGAGCAGTTGCCCGAGTGCGACAGCTTTTTTCAGGTGCTCGACCCGCGCATCGACGACGCCCTGGCGTTCGCGCTGCACGGCTTTACCGTGACGGCGCGCTATACGTTCCGCATCGACCGGAACACGACGGCCGACGAAGCATGGAAGCGCCTGAACAGCAAGACGCGCAACGTGATCCGCAGCGCCTCCCGTGAATTGACCGTCGTGCCGGACATCGCGCCCGCCGAGTTCATCGCGTTCTACGAAGCGAATCTCGCGGCGCGTTCGCGTACCAACGCGTACGGGGATGCGGTCATGCGCGACCTCGTCAACGCGTTCGTCGAGCGCAAGGCGGGGATGCTGCTCGGCGCCTACGGGCAAGGCGGGAAGCTCGTGGCGGCGGTCGGCCTCGTCTGGGACCATCAGGCCATGTATTACCTGCTGTCGTCGCGCGCGCAGGACGCGCACAGCGGCTCGATCAGCCTGCTGCTGTGGACCGGCATTGGCCGCGCGCTGGAGCGCAAGCTCACTTTCGACTTCGACGGCTTTTCGAGCCCGTCGACATTCAGCTTCCTCAATGGATTCGGCGCGACGCTCACGCAGCGGCTGGGCGTCGAGCGCCACGGCACGGTTTATTTGCTGATGCGTACGCTTAAACGGAAAATTGCGCCCGGGCGCGTGTTCGCCCCCAATCTCTGAGCGGCGGGGCGTCGTGTAGCGAACGATATGGCGCGCTGCTACACGAGTTCGTGCCGCGCGGGATCGCTTGCGCGGCGGGTCGTGACCTCGGCAAGTTCCAGCGCGCTCGAGGCGAAGAGCAAGGGGGTCCAGCGCTGGATCGTGCTTTGCGCGCCGACGGCGAAGCGTTCGCGCAACTCAGGCTCGCCGCCCAGTTCGCCGATACGCTGCGCGAGCGTCGAGACGTCGCGCGGTTCGACCACGAAACCGTTCACGCCGTCGATCACCACTTCGCCAGCCACGCCGCAGGTGCGCGTGACGATGGCAGGGCACCCGGCCGCGAACGCTTCGTTCACGCACAGGCCCCATTGGTCGAATTCGCTCGCGAGTACGACGAATTCCGCGAGCGCATAGAGATTCGGCATTTCCTGGTTGGCGAGTGAGCTGAGTATCGTCACGTGCGGCGTGAGGCCGAGCGAATCGATGCGCGCGCGCAATTGCGCTTCGAGCGGACCCTGACCCACCAGCACGAGGCCGATATTTTCGTTGTACACCCCGGATTTGCGGTAGGCGTCGATCAGCACGTCGACGTTCTTGCGCGCGACGAAGCGGCTCACGCACAGCACATAGCGCTGCGGCAGGCCAAAGCGGGATCGCACGGCCTCCGGGTTGACGCTCGCGGCCTGCGCGAGATCCGAAAAATAGTCGACGTCGATCACGTCGAAACCGATGCGGGATCGTTCCTTCGGGATGCCAAGCGATTGCGCGTAGCGGCGATGCTTCTCGCCCGCGACGAGCGCGCCGTCGAAGCGGCTCACGATGAAACGCTTGAGGCGCTCCTTGGTGCGCTGGCGCAGTCCGTCGTCGGCCTTCGAGTCCGACATGTAGATGAGCTTGAAGCGCCGCGTGAGATGTCTGAGGAAACAGAGCACGGCCGAATAGCCGGTGTTGTAGCCGAGCGTGATGACCACGTCGGGCTCGAAGTTGCGCACCTTCGCAATCAGGCGTGCGGTGTCGAGCGCGCCGAGGCCGTCGCTGTCGGCGCCGTTCTCGACCAGCGTTTCCGCCATACGCGGGCGGTTCGCGAAGAATGCCGCGCGGCGTTCCTGCGGGAAGCCATAGACGCCCGAGCGCGCGAAGACCTCGAGCAGCGCCACCTGGTGGCCGCGACTGGAGGCTGCGCTGACGAGAGCCTCGTAGCGAGGGACGTGATAGTCGCCCAGGTTGCCGATGACGAACAGTATACGCATGGACAATGACGGCTCACGGTGGCGCTTGGTTGAGCAGGCAGCGCACCACGGGTGCCTGGCCTGCATGAAATCCCGGACAGTCGTCCTGACCTGCCGGGCAGCGTTGGCTGCGCCAAACCGCTCGCACAATCGCGGCGGGGACTCGCAGTCGCGCCGTTTGCTGCATCGTAACCCGATTGCGAGGCGTTTTTACGCAATGTCGGTGATCAGCGAAAACTTGTCCGATATGGCGGAGGCGATGCAAAGCAGATGAAACCTTGCCGGTCAATTCTCCCGAGGAATACGCAAGGCGCACACACGGAATGGCACACGACTTGCGTGGCCTGGTTCGATTGACGCGATTTCCAGGTGCCAGAGGGCGGGTTATGCGTGGTTCGTAACTGATTGTCATCACAATGGACATCAATTGGCGCGGTGCGATGAAAACTGTCATATCAATGCGTCACACTGGAGGTTTGGCATGTTTCAATACATCGGAAGAAGGGAAAGCGCTTAAGGTCAGCATCAGATTTTCGGCTTAATATCTTAGGGTTCACCCGTGGCGCCAAGTCCTTCAATTCGACAACAAACATGCGAGCCGGAATGCTGATCGTATGATTTTCGTAATGCATTTCGAGGGAATTGCACGGCGCGGGACGCCGGCCGTGCAAGCCGATAGGCGCACGCGATCGCTAACCGGGTTTCACCATACTGCGCGGACAATCGAGGAATATGAAAACGCTGTTTCTGCAGGCCCCGTCGTATGACGGCTTCGACGGTGGCGCGGGCTCGCGCTACCAGGCAAAGCGCGAGATCCGCTCGTTCTGGTATCCCACCTGGCTCGCGCAGCCCGCGGCCCTCGTGCCCGACAGCCGCGTGCTCGACGCGCCGGCCGACAGCCTCTCCGTCGAAGAGACGCTGAAGATTGCAGCCGCATACGACCTCGTCATCATCCACACGAGCACGCCGTCGTTCCCGACCGACGCGCTCTTCTGCGAAGACCTCAAGAAGCGCAAGCCGTCGATCGTCATCGGGCTGGTGGGCGCGAAGGTGCAGGTCGATCCGCACAATTCGCTCACGGCAAGCGAGGCGATCGATTTCGTCTGCCGCGAAGAATTCGACTTCACCTGCAAGGAAATCGCCGAAGGCATGCCGCTCGCCGAGGTCAAGGGCATTTCGTGGCGCGCGAAGGACGGCTCGATCGAGCACAACCCGGGCCGTCCGGTGCTGGAAGACATGGACTCGCTGCCGTTCGTCGCGCCGATCTACAAGCGCGACCTGAAGATCGAGAATTACTTCATCGGCTACCTGAACTACCCGTACGTGTCGATCTACACGGGCCGGGGCTGCAAGTCGCGCTGCACGTTCTGCCTGTGGCCGCAGACCGTGAGCGGCCACGTCTACCGCACGCGTTCGGTCGAGAACGTGCTCGAGGAAGCGAAGTGGATCCGCGAGAACATGCCGGAAGTCAAGGAGCTGATGTTCGACGACGACACCTTCACCGACGACCTGCCGCGCGCCGAAGCGATCGCCATGGGTCTCGGCAAGCTCGGCATGACGTGGTCGTGCAACGCGAAGGCGAACGTGCCGTACAAGACGCTGAAGGTCATGAAGGAAAACGGCCTGCGCCTCCTGCTCGTGGGCTTCGAGTCGGGCGACGACCAGATTCTCGTGAACATCAAGAAGGGCGTGCGCACGGATTTCGCGCGCCGCTTCAGCGCCGACTGCAAGAAGCTCGGCATCAAGGTGCACGGCACCTTCATTCTGGGGCTGCCGGGCGAGACGCAGGACACGATCAGGAAGACGATCGAGTACGCGAAGGAAATCAATCCGCATACGATTCAGGTGTCGCTGGCTGCGCCCTATCCGGGCACGACGCTCTACAAGCAGGCCGTGGAAAACGGCTGGATGGAAGAGAACAAGACCATCAACCTGGTGAGCAAGGAAGGCGTGCAGCTGGCGGCGATCGGCTATGCGCATCTGTCGCGTGACGAGATCTATCACCACCTGGAGCAGTTCTATCGCCAGTTCTATTTCCGTCCGTCGAAGATCTGGGAGATCGTGCGCGAGATGCTCACGAGCTGGGACATGATGAAGCGGCGTCTGCGCGAAGGCGTGGAGTTCTTCCGCTTCCTGCGCGCACACGAGGCATGATGGACCGCGCGCATGCGACGGGGCGAACGGGCGCCATCGTTGCGATGGCCGTGACGGTGCTTGCGGTCGCTTCTGCGGCAATCGAAGTCATGCGTGCTGAATTGCCGGGCTTCTCGCACCTGCTCTTCGATTCGCTCGCGGTCCTGAGCGGCGTTTGCGCCGTGGTCGGCATTATCTATACCTGCACGGCGAGCGCGCTGGTCGGCCGTTTCTTCGCACGCGAGGTGGCGACGCCGCAGCACTTTCCGGCCATCACGCTTGCCAAGCCGCTGCACGGCGACGAATGGCACCTCGAGGAGCACCTCGCGAGCTTTTTCGAGCAGGACTATCCTGGACAAGTCCAGTATCTGTTCGGCGTTCACGATGCGCGTGATGAGGCGCTCAACGCCATCGAGCGTCTACGCGCGCGTTATCCCGATGCACACATCACGGTCGTCGCCGATGCGCGCCTGTACGGTCCCAACCGCAAGATCGCGAATCTCGTGAACATGCTCGAAAAGGCCGAGCACGATGTGCTGTGCTTTGCCGATAGCGACGTGCTCGTCGACCAGAACTATCTGCGCCAGGTGGTCGGGGCGCTGCAGCAACCGGGCGTCGGCCTCGTGAGCGCGGTTTACCGGGGCCTGTGCGCGCCGGGATTCTGGCCGCGCGTCGCGTCGGCCTTGACGAACTATCATTTCCTGCCCGGCGTCGTCACGGGGCTCGCCATCGGGCGCGCGCGGCCGTGCTTTGGCCAGTCCATCGCCATGACGCGTGAAATGCTCGACCGCATTGGCGGTCTGGCGCAGTTCGCGCATCACCTCGCCGAAGACCACGCGATTGGGGAAGCCGTGCGCCGCGCCGGCGCGGAAGTTTCCATTCCGCCCATTCTCGTGCGGCACGCGTGCGTGGAGAATACGTTCGCCAAGCTCTTTGCGCACGAGTTGCGCTGGAGCCGCACCGTTCGCGCGGCGGACCGCTCGGGACATCTGGGCGCTGTGCTGATGCATCCGTTCGCGCTCGCCATGCTTGCCGTGGCCTTGTCCGGCGGCGCGGCGCCCGCGTGGATCCTGGCCGCCGTGGCGCTGTGCGCGCGCGCGTGGCTGATCTGGCGGACCGATCGCGCGACCGGCGACAAGTCCAGCGGACTGCTATGCTTACCGCTTTGGGAAATGGTCCAGTTCGCGATCTATGTCGCGAGCTTTTGTTCGTCTGGCGTCGTTTGGCGCGGCACGCGCTTTCGCGTCGACAGGAATGGCATGCTTTCGCCAGTCCACGAGACCTGAGCGTCACAGTAGATTGGGGGGCACAATGAGACGGGAGCATACCCGCAGATGAAGCACATGGGACGTATCGCCGCCCTGGTCGGTCTTGCGATCGCCGTATGGCTCGTATGGCGCGAACATCCCGCGGCAGTGCTGCAACTGTTGCGCGGCGCGGGCATGGGCCTTGTGCTGGCGGCCATCGTGCATATCCTGCCGATGTGCGCGAATGCATGGGACTGGGGCAGCCTGATTCGCGCGGCGCAGCGTCCGTCGTTCGCGACGATGCTCAAACTCGTGTGGATTCGCGAGTCGATCAACGGCTTGCTGCCGGTGGCGCGCGTGGGCGGGGAACTCGTGTCGTTCCGCCTGCTTGGCCGTGCGGGCGTACGGCCGGCCACGGCGGTCGCGAGTCTCATCGCCGACATGCAGCTCACGCTGATCAGCCAGGTGCTGTTTGCGTTGCTCGCAGCCGGCTATCTGCTCGAACACTCCTCTTCCGATACCGCGCGGTTCGTGGGGCGGCTCGCATGGGGCCTCGCGGGCTTCATCCCGCTGCTCGTGCTGTTTGCACTCGTGCAGCATGCGCGGCCGTTCGAGCGCGCGGCACGCACGCTCAACCGCGTCACGAGCGGCAAGGTCGTCGATCTCGTGGGCAAGTCCGCGCGCGTCGATCTATCCCTCAAGCTGATCTGGCGCCAGACCGGCGTAGTCGTGCGCTACGTGCTCGTCTGGCAGACGCTGCAATGCCTCGGCTACGCGCTCGAAATCTGGATCGCGTTGCGCGTGCTCGGCACGGACGCGACCTTCGTGCAGGCGTTCGTGATCGAAGCCCTGATCCAGATGCTGAGCAGCATCGCGTTTCTGGTGCCGGCCGGCCTTGGCGTGCAGGAGGGCGGCTTCGTCATAATCGGCGGACTGCTGGGCTTCGATGCGCCCACTTGCCTCGCGCTCGCAGGCGCAAGGCGCGTGCGCGATCTGATGTTCTATCTGCCCGGGCTGCTTGCCTGGCAAGCGGCCGAGTATGGCTGGCCGTCACGACGCCGCACAGAGGGCACGGCCACGCGCACCCGCACGGAATGATCCCGAAGCTGGCCAGATATTGATTGCAGGTTGCGCAGCGCGCACGGGCGTTAGCCGTGACTCGTGCGTAACTGAAAGCGCCAGCGCTCGAGATTCGAGAGTTCATCCACGGTCTTCTTCTCGATGTCGCCGCGAATCAGGTGATGAATCGTGAGCCGCCCCTGCTGTGTCTCCAGGATCTGCACTAGCCGCGCGCGCTCCCGCTGGCCCTCGAAGCCCAGATCGAAATAGATGACACGGCGACGCGTATCCCCGGTGACGAGGCTCAGGCCACCGCCGCCACCGGTGCCGCCGAGCACGCCCATCTGGGGAATATCCCGGATGTGGAGATTCCAGCTGAAGCCATGGCGCGCAATCCACTTCTTTGCATCCTCCTCGTGCTTCATGGCCATGAGTGCGGCGGGCGGACGGTTGGTCACATCGGTCGCGATCGTATAACGCGACCTGTGCCAGTTCCTGAAGGTATTCGACTCGCGATTGTGCGCATACATGTTTCGCACGATCCTGCCTTCGAAGTCCCATTTCTGCGTCGCGGTGTCTAACCTGAACCATTCGATGCACTCGTTCCATTCCAGTTGAGGACATTCGATGTCATCGGCCATGAGCTTGCCGAGCATGGGCGCCTTGACCTCGGCGCGAAACGTCAGGTCGAACTGATGACCCGCGGTGCCCCTGGAGGAGCGCCCGCCGATGGGTTTGATCCGCTCCAAGGGCACAGCGAGACTGGCAATCGTCATGCGGGCTTTCATGGCCTGGCTCCATTCAATTGCGGATGCAGCCATAACAGCCGGACGTTTCCAGATATTCCCGTCAGTGCCTGGCACCCGGCTGCAAAAACAAATGGAATAGTTTTCCGCGCCGGGCTGTTGTGGAAGAGCGGATCGAACTGGATCGACCCCGCTGAGCCAAAGGAGCGTCTCCATGCATCGCCTCTCACGCGGGAAGCACATTGCAATTGGGGCTGGGCTGATTTCGATGATGAGCGGACCGTCCGCACAAGCCGAATCGGTCGACATGCCGGGCGCACAGCCGTTTCTGAGCACGACCGCAGCGGGCGTGCAGATCTACGCCTGCGAGTACGGTGCGGATCACGCACTCGGCTGGGTCTTCCAGCAGCCGCGCGCCACGCTCTACGACGCACACGGCGCCGAGGTGATCGAGCATTCGGCCGGTCCGTCGTGGCAAGCGCGCGACGGCAGCCGCATCGAGGGAAAAGTCGTCGCGCAAGCGCCCAGTGATACGCCAGGCAGTGTGCCTCAACTGCTGCTCGAGGCGCACTCCACTGGATCGCAGGGCATGCTCGCCCCGGTGCGCTACGTGCAACGGGTCAGGACGGTTGGCGGCGTAAAGCCGGCTGCGCCGTGCACCGTCGAGCACGAGTCGGGTAGTTCGCCTTATATCGCGAATTACATCTTCTATCGGTAAGAAGACCGATCACTGTACGGTCCGTCAGGAAAGATGGATCGACAATTAGTTCGGAATGCAAAGTTAATCGATTCAACCTGGCCATGACCATCGATTTCATTACGCATCAGGACTGGACCGCGTGGCTCGAGCCACTCACGCAGGCCGAACCCTGCGGCCCCGACCTCGAATATGACGCGCAATTGCGCGAACTCGAAGAAGCGGTCAGCGGGCGTCCGGAGGCAGAGTATGGCGCCACGCTCGTGGCCGCGGTCCCGCCCGACTGGGAGGCCGCCGATGTGCTGGGCACCGCGTTGATGGCGCGCACGCGAGACCTTCGCGTGGTGATGCATCTGGCGCGGGCGCGCTGGGTTCGCGAGGGCATTGCCGGTCTTGCGGACGGGCTCGTCCTGACTGCCGCACTGCTGGAGCGCCACTGGGGGCACGTGCACCCGCAACTCGACGCCGGCGACGGCGACGACGCGACGGCCCGCATCAACGCGCTTGCCGGATGGACGGAGGCGGGCGGCGTGCTCGCCGGTCTGATGGATAGCCCGCTGCTGGGAGGTATTTGCCCGGTCACGCTGCGCGAGTGGTCGTATGCGAATGGCGAAGCCGTCGCGCCCGTGGGGCACACGGCGATGAGCCTCGCGGCGATCGAAGCGTCGATCGCTGTGTCGCCTGATGCCGCGCGCAACGCGAAGAAGGCGTTCGACACCGCGTACGACAGCGTCCGCGCGATCGAAGCGACGCTTGCCCAACGTGTTGGCGCGACCCAATCGCTCGATTTCGCCTCATTGAAGGCGTTGCTGGCGCGCGCATCGTCGCTGCTTGCAACGGGCGTGGGCGTGCACCGGGACGAAGCGCAAATGCAGCACGCAGAAGAGACCGGTGTCGCGTCGCCCGTCGGCGCCAACGGTAACGCCCCCACCAATGCCATCGGCAGCCGCGCCGACGTGGCCGCCGCGCTGCAGCGGATCTGCGCCTGGTACGCGCAACACGAACCTGCCAGCCCCGTGCCGTTACTGCTCGAAAGGGCGCGCGGCCTCGTCGAGAAGACCTTCGTCGATCTCTTGAAGGACCTCGCGCCGGAAGGGCTCGCGCAGCTTACCCAGGTGGTCGGTACGGCTGCCGTCGAAACGCCGGTGGAATGATCGAAGCCGCATTGCAACGCAACTCAACCAGGAGAACGGTCAAATGGCCAAGGAGAGCAGTCAGAAGTTCATTGCGCGCAATCGGGCGCCGCGCGTGCAGATCGAGTACGACGTGGAAGTGTACGGATCGGAGCGGAAAGTCAACTTGCCTTTCGTGATGGGTGTGCTGTCCGATCTTTCGGGGCAGCCGCAGGAAGCGCTGCCGCCCGTTGCGGAACGCAAGTTTCTGGAGATCGACATCGACAACTTCGACGAACGGCTGCGCTCGATGAAGCCGCGCGTGGCGATGCAGGTCGACAACACGCTGACCGGCGAGGGCAAGATCGGCGTGGACATGACCTTCGCGAGCATGGACGACTTCGAGCCCGCCGCGATCGCGCGCAACGTCGAGCCGCTCGCGAGGCTGCTCGAAACGCGCAGCCAGTTGCAGAACCTGCTGACCTATATGGACGGCAAGACCGACGCGGAAAAGCTCGTCGCTCGCCTGCTCGAAGACCCCGCGCTGATGAATGCGCTCGCCGCCGCGCCGAAGCCGCAGGACGCGACCGACTCCGAATAAAGGACCCAAGATGGCAGACACTCAACTCGATCCATCCGCGTTCGCGCAGCCAGAAAGGCAGGAAGCCGACGCGGAAAGCCCCTCCGGCGAGTTTCAACAGCTCTTGCAGAAGGCATTCCGCCCGCGCACGGAGAAAGCGCGCGAAGCGGTGGAAAGCGCCGTGCGCACGCTCGCCGAGCAGGCGCTGCTCGACACGCACCGCGTGTCCGACGATGCGCTCGCGACCATCGAAGCGCTGATCGCGCGCATCGACGAAAAGCTGAGCGCGCAGATCAACGTCATCCTGCATGCAGAGCCGTTCCAGCAGCTCGAAAGCGCATGGCGCGGGCTGCACTACCTCGTCACCAATACCGAGAGCGACGAGAGCCTCAAACTGCGCGTGATGAACATTTCGAAGGCCGACCTGCACCGGTCGCTGCGCAAGTACAAGGGCGTGGCGTGGGACCAGAGCCCGCTCTTCAAGCGGCTTTACGAGGAAGAGTACGGTCAGTTCGGCGGTGAGCCTTATGGCGCGCTGGTGGCCGATTACTACTTCGACAACAGCGGCCCCGACGTCGATTTCCTCACGCAGATGGGCAAGATTTCCGCCGCCGCGCACGCGCCGTTCATCGCGGGCGCGGACCCGGCCGTCATGCTGATGGACTCGTGGCAGGAGCTGGCGAATCCGCGCGATCTCACGAAGATCTTTCAGACGCCCGAGCACGCCGCATGGCGCTCGCTGCGCGATTCCGAAGACTCGCGCTATATCGGCCTCGCCATGCCGCGCTTTCTCGCGCGTACGCCCTACGGCGCGAAAACGAGCCCCGTCGAGGAGTTCGATTTCGAGGAAGACACCGCGGGCGCGGACGCGTCGAAGTACGCGTGGGCCAATGCGGCCTACGCGATGGCCGTGAACATCAACCGCTCGTTCAAGACGTGGGGCTGGTGCTCGCGCATTCGCGGCATCGAGTCGGGCGGGGTGGTGGAGAATCTGCCGGTCCACGCGTTTCCCACCGACGACGGCGGCGTCGACATGAAGTGCCCGACGGAGATCGCCATCAGCGACCGCCGCGAAGCCGAGCTGGCGAAGAACGGCTTCATACCGCTCGTCCACAAGAAGAATTCGGATATCGCAGCTTTCATCGGCGCGCAGTCGCTCAACAAGCCGATCGAATACGAAGACCCCGACGCCACGGCGAACGCGAACCTCGCCGCGCGCCTGCCTTATCTGTTCGCCTGCAGCCGTTTCGCGCACTACCTCAAGTGCATTGCGCGCGACAAGCTCGGCAGCTTCAAGGAGAAGGACGACATGCAGCGCTGGCTGCAGGACTGGATTCTTCAGTACGTGGACGGCGACCCCGCCAACTCGTCGGAAGAGACGAAGTCGCGCCGGCCGCTCGCGGCCGCGGAAGTCGTGGTCGAGGAGGTGGAGGGCAATCCGGGCTACTACACCTCAAAATTCTATCTGCGTCCGCATTATCAGCTCGAAGGCCTGACCGTCTCGTTGCGGCTCGTTTCGCGGCTGCCGTCGGCCAAAGCGGCCTGAGCGACCGCCTTCATCAAATCTGCACCAACCCGATCAATAAGGAATCCAAATGGCAGTCGATATTTTTTTGAAACTTGGCACGGTCACGGGCGAGTCGCTGGATCAGACTCACAAGGACGAGATCGACGTGCTCTCCTGGAGCTGGAGCATGGATCAGTCCGGGACGATGCACCTCGGCACGGGCGGTGGCGGCGGCAAGGTCGACGTGCATGATCTGTCGATCACCAAGTACACGGATCATGCCACGCCGGCCATCATGACCGCGTGCGTGACGGGCAAGCACTTCCCCACCGGCAAACTCACCGTGCGCAAGGCGGGCGGCACCAAACCGCTGGAGTACTACACGATCGACCTCGAAAAGGTGCTCGTCACGAACTACGCGACGGGCGGCTCGGACGGCGAGGACCGTTTCACCGAAACGGTGACGCTAAACTTCGAGAAGTTCCACGTGACCTACCAGCAGCAGGACCCGACCACTGGCTCGGCGCTCGGCGGCGTGGTCGAGTGCAAGTGGAACATTCCGGCCAGCGCCACGGCGTAAGCGGATCATGCGCACGAGAAACGCCGAGCGCGTGCAGCCCTCGCTGCTGGAGCGGCTGACCGACCATGCGCCCGAAGCGACCAGCGAAGTCCGCGAGCATCGGGCCAGTTCGGCGCGTGCGCAGCGCCTGAGCGTCATGCGCGATATCGGCTGGCTCCTCAATGCGCGGGGCATCGCGTCGGCGCAGGAGATCGCGCGCTATCCGCGCGTGGCCGACTCGGTGCTCAACTTCGGCTTCGCGGAGCTGGCGGGCAAGAGCGCGTCGGACGTGGACGTCACGCGGGTCGAACGGCTGATCGCCGAAGCGATCGGTGCGTTCGAGCCGCGCATCGTGCGCGGCACCTTGCGCGTGCGCGCCATTCAGTCCGGTGGCGTGGATATCGCACACCACGCGCTGGCGTTCATCGTCGAAGGCGATCTCCATGCGCATCCGGTGCCCGAGCGGCTTTATTTGCGCACGGAACTCGATCTGGAAGCCGGCAAGGCAAACGTGTACGAAGAGGTGACGCCCCGATGAACCCCGACTTCCTCCAGTACTACAGCCGCGAACTGCAGCATGTTCGCGAGATGGGCGGCGAGTTCGCCAAGGCGTTTCCGAAGATCGCGGGACGGCTGGGCCTCGAAGGGTTCGACTGCGCCGATCCCTATGTGGAGCGTTTGCTCGAAGGTTTCGGCTTTCTTGCCGCGCGCGTGCAGATGAAAATCGATGCCGAGTTCCCGCGCTTCACGCAGCATCTCGCCGAATTGGTGTACCCGCACTATCTCGCGCCGACGCCCGCGATGACGGTCGTGCAACTGCAGCCCGACAAGACTCACCCCGCACTTGCGGACGGCGTTGCCGTGCCGCGCGGCACGCCCCTGCAGGGCCGGTTCGACGGCGAGCGTGCGACGCGCTGCGAGTTTCGCACGGCGCACGCGCTCACCTTGTCGCCGCTCGAACTGGTGGAGGCGCGCCTGTTTACGCACGCCGGCGCGCTGCCCGGCGTCCCCGCCGCCATGCCGCGCGGCGTGAAGGCAGGCCTGCGCCTCAAACTGCGCGCGCTCGGCGAACGCAAGATCAACGACCTCGCCATCGATCGTCTGCCCATCTACCTGCGCGGCAGCGACGGCACGGCGGCGAAGCTCCATGAACTGCTGGTCAGCGCGACGCTCGCCATCGCGACGCCCAGTGGCGTGCTGCCGCCTTCGTCGCTGCGCCCGCTCGGCTTCTCCGACGAAGAAGCGCTGCTGCCCGTGAGCGATCAATCGTTTCCGGGCTATCGCCTGCTGCAGGAGTATTTCGCATTCGCGCAGCGCTTCATGTTCGTCGGCATCGATGGATTGCATGCGCATTTCGCTCGCTGTGAAAGCCGCGAGATCGAACTGGTCGTCCTGCTTTCGAAGGGCGATACCGCGCTCGAGCAACGGGTCGACCACGAGAATTTCGCGCTCCATTGCACGCCCGCGATCAATCTGTTTGCGCGCCGCGCCGATCGTATCGCGGTGACGGGTGAGCAGTTCGAGCATCACGTGGTGGTGGACCGCACGCGGCCGCGCGACTTCGAGGTCTATCGCGTGCAAAGCGTGACGGGCCATCGCTCGGGCGGCAGCGCGCCGGTCGAGTTTCAGCCGTTCTACCGCATGCGCGATCTCGGCGCAGGCGACCCCGACACGGCGTTTTATCAGGTGCGGCGCGAGAAGCGTCTGCCGTCCGCCCGCGAGCAGGAGCGCGGCGCGCGTTCGTCGTATGCGGGCAGCGAAACCTGGATCGCGCTGGTGGATACGCACGAAGCGCCGTATCCCGGCGATCTGCATCAACTCGGTGTCAGCGTGCTGTGCACCAACCGCGATCTCACGCTGACCCTGCCGCTCGGGCGCGGCGAAACCGACTTCACGCTGGAATTGGAAGCGCCGGTTTCCGGCGTGCGCTGTGTCGCCGGCCCGAGCCGCCCGTTGCCGTCCTATGCGCAAGGGGCAGTCGCGTGGCGCCTCCTGAGTCACCTGTCGCTCAACTACGCATCGCTCGTGGACGACGCGAACGGGAGCGGCGCGCGCGCCATGCGCGACCTGCTCGCGCTCTACGCGCCCGAAGGCGACGGCGCGGCCGCGCGGCAGATCGAAGGCCTGCGCTCCATCGGCACGCGGGCGGTCACGCGCCGCTTGCCGTCACGCGGGCCGATCGTGTTCGGCCGCGGCCTCGCGCTCGATGTGCTGCTCGACGAGAGCGGTTTTGAAGGGGCGAGCGCGTTTTTGTTCGGCGCGGTGCTCGCGCGCTTCTTCGAGCAATACGTGTCGATGAATTCATTTACCGAAACCTGCGTGAGTTCGACTACACGCGGTGAAATCATGCGCTGGGCGCCGGGGAGCGGGCAATGCCGGACGCTGTGATGCTATTCGAGCGCTTTTCCGCCGAGGCGAACCGCTTCGACTTCTTTCAGGCCGTGCGATTGGTCGAATGCGCGCATCGTGGGTTGCCGCGCGTGGGGTCGTCGCTGCGCCCGCGCGACGACGCGGTGCGATTCGGTCAGGAGGCCGAATTGATATTCTTTCCGACGGCGCTGCGCCGTTTCGCCAGCACGCAGGACACCGCACCGAAGCTCGCCGTGAACTTCTTCGGTCTGCTCGGCCCGAATGGCCCGATGCCCACGCATCTGACCGAATACGTGCGTCACCGCGCGCGTAACGCGGGCGATCCGACTTTTGCGCGTTTTCTCGACGTCTTTCATCACCGCATGGCCTCGCTGTTCTATCGCGCGTGGGCCACGGCGCAGCCGGTGGTGAGCCTCGACCGCGACGACGACGACCGGTTCTCCGCCTACGTGGGCACCGTGTTTGGCCTGAACGAAGGCGCGCTGCGCCATCGCGATACCGTGCCCGATTTCGCCAAGCTGCATTTCGCGGGGCTGCTCGCGGGGCCCACGCGCCACGCGGCGGGTTTGCGGATCGTGCTGTCGCGATTCTTCGGCTTGCCGGTGGAGGTCGTGCAAAACGTGGGGCACTGGATGAAGCTGCCCGAAACTGCGCTGACGCGCGTCGGTTTGCGCGACGAAAGCGCCCGCATGGGCGTCGGCACGATGCTCGGGGCGAGAGTCTTCGATCGGCAGCACAAGTTCCGTGTGGTGCTCGGACCGCTTTCGCTGGACGACTATGAGCGCTTCCTGCCGGGCGGCGCAAGCCTCGCGCGGCTCGCCGACTGGGTGCGTCTGTACGTGCGCGATCCACTCGAATGGGACGTGAACCTGCAGTTGCGGCGCGCGCAGGTGCCGCGTCTCGCGCTGGGGCGCAAGCAGCGCCTCGGCTACACGACCTGGCTGCACGCGCGCGCGGCCACGGCCGACGCGTCGCAACTCAAGCTGCGTCCGTCGGCCCCCTCTCATGCAAAGGACTAGTTCAATGGCAGACATCAGCCGTGCCGTCCTGTTCGGCAAACTCGATACGCTCAGTTTCGGCGCGATGGAGAGCGCGACCACGTTCTGCCGCTTGCGCGGCAACGCGTACGTCGAGCTCGCACACTGGCTGCATCAGATGCTGCAGTTGCCCGATTCGGACCTGCATCGCGTGATCCGCCACGCCCATATCGAGCCCGCCGCGCTCGCGCGCGATCTGACCGAGGCGCTCGGCCGGCTGCCGCGCGGGGCGGCGTCCGTCAGCGATATTTCATCGCAACTGGAAGAGGCCGTGGAGCGCGGCTGGGTCTATGCTTCGCTGCTCTTCGACGCGCCGAAGGTGCGCAGCGCGCATGTGCTCGTCGGCATGTTGCAGACGCCGGTGCTACGCAACGCATTGCGCGGCATTTCGCGCGAGTTCGACCGCGTGAAGCTCGACGACCTCGTCGCCAACTTTGCCGACGTGCTCGACGGTTCGCCGGAAGCGTCGACGCCGGCGGCTGTCGTGGCGCACGAACCCGACACGGCGCATCGCACCGACGACGCCTTGCAGCGCTTCACCGTCGACCTCACGGCCCAGGCGCGCGAGGGCCGGCTCGATCCCGTGGTGGGCCGCGACGCGGAGATTCGCCAGGTCGTCGACATCCTCATGCGGCGCAGGCAGAACAATCCGATCCTCACGGGCGAGGCGGGCGTCGGCAAGACAGCGGTGGTCGAAGGCCTCGCGCTGCGCATCGCGGCGGGCGACGTGCCGCCCGCGCTGCGCGACGTGAGCCTGTGCGCGCTCGACGTTGCACTGCTGCAGGCCGGTGCGGGCGTGAAAGGCGAATTCGAGGCGCGGTTGCGCCAGGTGCTGGAGGCCGTGCAGGCGGCGCTGCATCCCGTGATTCTCTTCATCGACGAGGCGCACACGCTGATCGGCGCGGGCGGCGCGGCGGGCACCGGCGACGCGGCGAATCTGCTCAAGCCCGCGCTCGCGCGCGGCAGCGTGCGCACCGTCGCGGCGACGACGTGGTCGGAGTACCGCAGGCACATCGAAAAGGATCCGGCGCTCACGCGGCGCTTTCAGGTCGTGCAGGTTCACGAGCCCGAGGAGGCGCGCGCCGTGACGATGATGCGGGGCCTGGCCGCCGCGCTCGAAACTCATCACGGCGTGCAGGTGCTCGACGAGGCGATCGAGGCGGCGGTGAAGCTCTCGCATCGCTATCTGCCCGCGCGGCAACTGCCGGACAAGTCGGTGAGCCTGCTCGATACCGCATGCGCTCGCGTTGCGGTGAGCCAGCACGCCACGCCGCCTGCCGTCGACGACGCGCAACGGCGTATCGATGCGCTCAACACGGAGCTGGCGGTGATCGGGCGCGAAACGGCGATCGGCATCGATACGGCGGCACGTCGCGACGCCGCGGCGGCGGCATTGCAAACCGAAACCGCTCGCCTTGCCGATCTGCACGCGCGCTGGCAGGTGGAGCGCGAGATGGTCGAGGACATCCTCGTGCGCCGCGAGGCGCTGCGGGAGGGCGCACCGCACGCCGATCTGGCCGCGTTGCGCGAACGCCAGGCGCAGCTCGCCGCGCATCAGGGCGACGCACCGCTCGTGCTGCCGGGCGTGGACCGTCATGCGGTGGCGGCGGTCGTGCAGGACTGGACCGGCGTGCCCGTGCTCAACATGCTGAAGAACGAGATCGGCAATGTGTTGCGCCTGAACGAGGTGCTCGACCGCCGCATCATCGGCCAGCAGCATGCTACGCAAATGATCGCGCGGCGCGTGCAGACTTCGCGCGCCGGTCTCGACGATCCGGACAAGCCCGTCGGCGTGTTTCTGCTCGCGGGCACGTCCGGCGTGGGCAAGACCGAGACGGCGCTCGCGCTCGCCGAGGCGCTCTACGGCGGCGAGCAGAACCTCATCACCATCAACATGAGCGAGTACCAGGAAGCGCACACGGTGTCGCTGCTCAAGGGCGCGCCGCCGGGTTACGTGGGTTTCGGCGAGGGTGGCGTGCTGACCGAAGCGGTGCGCCGGCGGCCGCACAGCGTCGTGCTGCTCGACGAAGTGGAGAAGGCGCATCCGGACGTGCACGAACTGTTCTTCCAGGTCTTCGACAAAGGCCGCATGGACGACAGTGAAGGCCGTTCCATCGACTTCCGCAATACGCTGATTCTGCTCACGACCAACGCGGGCACCGAGTGCATTGCGCAACTGTGCCGCGATCCGCGCACGAACCCGCCGATGGAGGTGATCGAACGCGAACTCCACGCGCAGTTGCTGGAGACGTTCCCGCCCGCGTTGCTCGGGCGTCTGGTGACCATTCCGTATTACCCGCTTTCCAGCGAGATGCTGAGCGCCATCATCCGGCTGCAACTCGGCCGCGTGGCCGAGCGCGTGACGCTCACGCACGGCGTGCCGTTCACGTATGACGAGAGCGTGGTGGCGCAAATTGCCCAGCGCTGCACCCGCATGGATAGCGGCGGCCGCATGATCGACGCCATCCTCACCAACAGCGTGCTGCCGCGCATCAGCACGGAGTATCTTGCGCGCGTGATGGACGGCAAAGCGCTTGCACGCGTGCACGTGAGCGTCGAGGGCGAGGAGTTCGGCTATGCCTTCGACTGACCGCCATGTGCGCATGACCTGTGCGGCGCTCGGCGACGAAGCGGTGTTCCTGCGCATGTCGACGAGCGAGGCGCTGGGACGCCTGAGCCGCTTCGAGATCGCATTTCTGAGCCTGCACAACGATATCGATCCGGGTGCGGTGCTCGGGCAGAACCTTTCCGTGACGCTCGATTATCCGGCGGGCGGGTCGCGCGAGTTCAACGGCATCGTCACGACGCTGCGTCTGCTCGCACCCGGCGACGCCACGAAGAACCGCATGGCGCGCTATGAGGCGGTCGTGCATCCGCGGCTGTGGCTGCTCACGCGCGCCTCGCACCGGCGCTTCTTTCATCAGCGCACGGCGCCGCAAATCGTCGCGCAAGTGCTGGAGACGTACGACATCGACTTTCGCAACGCCTGTACGGCGAGCTATCCCGCGCTCGATCATTGCGTGCAGTACCGCGAGACGGATTTCGACTTCGTGAGCCGCCTCATGGAGCGCGAGGGCATGCATTACTTCTTCGAGCACGCAGGCGGCAAGCATACGCTCGTGCTGGCCGATTCCGGCGCGGAGCATCGGCCCATCGCGCACTACGAGTCGGTGCCGTTTCAGGGCTGGGACACGCCGGAACCCGACGAAGAATGCGTCTATCGCTGGCACGGGGGCGCGACGCTCGAAACGGGGCGCTACGAAGTCAACGACTACGACTTCGAAAAGGCCTCGGTGAGCAACAGCGAAGGGCTCGTTTCGCGCGCGACACGCAGCGCACCCTACGATCCGCCGCGCTATCTGATGCAGGAGCATCTGAGCGGACATCTGAAAGCGGGCGACGGCGAGCGGCTCGCGCGCATCAACGTGGAGATCCATCAAACGCAGAACGACGCGATGGAAGGGCGTACCACCGCGCGCGGCATCGCGGCGGGCGGCTTGTTCGGGCTGCGCGATCATCCGGGCGGCGCGCAGAACCGCCAGTATCTGGTGATCGAGAATCAGGCCGAGATCGTATCGGATGCCTACGTCTCCACGAGCGACCCCACGCAGCCGCTGTTCGACTGCCATTTCAGGGCGATTCGCAGCGACAACTCGTTCCGTTCGCCGCGCATCACGCCCGTTCCTCGCGCGGCGGGCCCGCAGACCGCGGTCGTGATCGGCCCGCCGGGCGAGGAGATTCTCACGGACAAGTACGGGCGCGTGAAAGTGCAGTTCCACTGGGAGCAGCTTTCGCAGGCAGGCGGCGCGGATCGGCTCGATCGCTGCTGGGTGCGCGTGGCGCAGGGCTGGGCGAACCGGCGCTGGGGGGCGATGTGCCTGCCGCGCATCGGCCAGGAGGTGCTGGTGGATTTCATCGAAGGCGATCCCGACCGGCCTGTGATCGTCGGCGCGGTCTACAACTCGACCAACATGCCGCCGTACGACCTGCCCGCGCAGAGCGCGGTGTCCACGCTCAAGAGCCAGTCGACGAAGGGCGGCAACGGCTACAACGAAGTCCGCTTCGACGACCGCAAGGGCGGCGAGCAGATGTTCTTTCACGCCGAGCGCGATCACGAAACATGGGTCAAGCACGACGCGCTGATGAACGTCACCGGCGAGCGGCATCTGCGCGTCGGCGGCGGCGAGTTTCGCGAGACGCGCGGCGCGCGCAACGATTCGGTGCTGGGCAGCAGCACGTCGCGTGTGCTTGGCAGCGTCTCGGCGGCGAGCATGACGACGCATGCGCAGTTCGTGGGCGAGGCGTATTCGCTCGACGCCGGCGCGGCCGTGCACATCAAGGCGGGCGCGGCCGTGGAGATCGAGGCGAGCGCGACCATCGCGCTGCGCGCGGGGGCGGCGTACATCCTCATCGGCCCGGAAACGATCGAGATGTCGAGCTTTCCGATTCCGCTCGGCCCGGGCGTGCCGCCGGTGCCGCTTGCCGTGCCGCCCGCGCCGCCCAGGCCGCCGCGCGACGCCGACGACGGCACGAGCAAGATTCGCAATCAGGAGGCCCCGTGAGATTGACGCTGACTGTAGAGGGCGGCGAAGCCGGCGAGCACGCCGCGCCTCACACCATGGAGATCGATGAACGCGCAACCATTGGCCGCGCGCCGGAAAGCACGGTGGTGCTGAACGACGCGCAACGCGGTATTTCGCGCATGCAGGCGAGCATCGAACGCCGTGGGAACACTTACGTGCTGGTCGATGCCGGCAGCAATCCGACGCTCCTGAACGGCGAGGCGCTGAACGGCTCGCGCGAGGCGGTGTTGTCCGATGGCGACCAGATCCGGATCGGCGCTTATACGCTTGCGGTCTCGCTCGAAAAAGGCGAGGAAAGCTGGGCGCCCTTCGATCAAACGCTGATGACGCAACCCACGCCCACGCAGCCGCCTGCGGCGAGCCTGCCGGGCACGCCGGAGTTCGAGACGCCGCCGGGCCCGCCGCTCATCCCCGACGACTGGGATGCGCCGCGCGCTTCCGGCACGCCGCCGCCACTGCGCGACGACGCGCCGTTCACGCCCGACCCGCTCGCGGCGACGCCGCTGCTGCGCGAACCGGGCCATTTCGGCGGCGAAGCGAATCAGGCGCTGCTGGACGTGCTGGGCGCCGCCGATCCGTTGCGCGACGCGCCCGCGCGGGTGGCGCGCGAACCAGCCGCGGCGTCACGCAGTTTCGAGCATGTGTCGCCGGAAAAAGCGCTGGCTGCGCTACCGGTACACCGGTCCGAGGACGCGCGCGTCGCGACACCGGAGACGCGCCCCGCAGCCCCGCGCGCGGACGATTCCGCAGTGCCGAAGACGCGCCCCGCGGCCCGGCGCGCGGACGATTCCGCGGTGCTCGACGCATTGCTGGAGGGCCTCGGCATCGCGCCCGCCGATGTCGCCCACCTGAGCGCGCCGGAAGTCGCGCGCCTCGCCGGTGCGCTGCTGCGCGAAGCCACGGAGGGCACGATGAGCGTGTTGCGCTCGCGCGCGATGGCGCGGCGCGAGGCCCGCATGGCGATGACGATGATCGAGGCGCGCGACAACAACCCGCTCAAGTTCTTCCCCGACGCAGACCGCGCCTTGACGCAAATGCTGGGCGCGCCCGGGCGCGGCTATCTCGCGCCGGACGAAGCCTTGCGCGCCGCCTACCGCGATATCCAGGCCCACGAACTCGCGCTCGTCGCCGGCATGCGCGCCGCGTTCGACGACGCCATGGCGCGCCTCGACCCCGCCGCGATCGAGCGCTCGCTCGATGCGCCCTCCGGCCTCGAGGCGCTCGTCGGCAATCGCCGGGCGCGCCTGTGGCAGCGCTTCGTGAAGACGTGGGAGCAGGTGTCGCGCGACGCGGGCGACGATTTCCAGCAGCGCTTTGGCGAACCGTTCGGCCGCGCCTATCAGGCACAGCTCGACGCGCTGCAATTTCCGAAGGATTGAGTCATAGCATGTACTGGAACAACAGAGTCATCTGGTCTGAGGGCATGTTCCTTCAGCCGCAGCATCTCCAGCAGCACGACCGGCACGTCGAGGCGCTGCTCGCGGGCCGCGTGAACGGCCTGCGCGCCTATGGCTGGGGATTCACGACGCTGGAGATCGACGAGGCGCTGCTCAAGCTCGGCAAACTGGCGTTGCGCGCGGCGGCAGGCGTGCTGCCCGACGGCACGCCGTTCAACCTGCCCGCGGACGACGATCTGCCCGAACCGCTCGATATTCCCGAAAACGCCGCGAACGTCACGGTGATGCTCGCGCTGCCGGTGCGCCGCGCCGGCGCGCCCGAGTCGGGCGGCGACGGGCACGCTGACGATCTCGCGCGTTACGGCGCGGGAGACTTCGAAGTGCACGACAGCAACGACGCCGACGCGCCCAGCACGTTGCTGCAGATCGGCAAGCTGCGCCTGCGCCTCGCGCTCGCGCCCGAGGTGGCCAATGCGCATGCGTGCGCGGGCGTGGCGCACGTGGTCGAGCGCCGTAGCGACGGCCGCGTCGTACTCGACGACGACTACTGCGCGCCGTGCCTGGACTATCGCGTGGCGGGCCGCCTCGCGCGCTTCTCGACCGAACTGGGCGGCCTGCTTCAGCAGCGCGGCGAAGCGCTCGCCGGGCGCCTCGCCCAACCCGATGGCGCGGGCATGGCCGAAATCGCCGATTTTCTGCTGCTGCAGATCGTCAATCGCGCGCAGCCGCTCGTCACGCACTTCAATGCGATGGATGGTTTGCATCCCGAAGCGTTCTATCAGTCGTGCATCGCGCTGGCGGGCGAGCTGGCCACCTTCAGCCAGGCGGGGCGGCGGCCGCCCACGTTCGCGGCCTACCGGCACGACCGGCTCAAGGAGACGTTCGAGCCCGTGATCGATGCGCTGCGGCTCGCGCTGTCGCGCGTCGCCGATCCGCAGGTCGTGGCGATTGCGCTCGAAGAACGCAAATATGGCTTGCGGGTGGCGCGGGTCGCGGACCGCACGCTCTTTGCCGGCGCGACCTTCGTGCTCGCGGTGCGGGCGCAGGTGCCGGCCGGCACGCTGATTTCCGCGTTCACGAGCCAGGTGAAGATCGGCAGCATCGAGAAGATCCGCGATCTCGTGAACCTGCAGCTGCCAGGCATCGCGTTGCGCGCGCTGGCGGTCGCGCCGCGCCAGTTGCCGTTCCATGCGGGCTACAGCTATTTCGAACTCGACGACCACAACGAAGCGTGGGCAACGCTGGCGGCTTCCGCGGGCATGGCGCTGCACGTGGCGGGCGAGTTCCCGGGGCTCGCGATGGAACTCTGGGCCATCCGTCATTGAAGTCTCGCATCGAGGACCCTTGCCATGACCGATAGCACGAACGCGCCGCTCGACGACGCGGACTATCTCGACGCGGCGCGCACGATCCGCATGCCGACGCCGGGGCGCAAGCGCGAGCGCGCGGCCGGCGCCGAAGCCGAACCCGCGCCGCAGCGCAAGCCGCAAGCCGCCGGGCCCGCGCTCGTGCCGCTCGATGCCGCGATCGCCGGGCGCAACCCGCTGCTGCGCGCGGCCAATCCGTTGCTGGAACTCGCGCTGCCGCTGCGCCGCCTGCCGAGCCACCCGGACCTCGACACGCTGCGCGCGCAGCTGATCCAGATGGTGCGCCGCTTCGAAGCCGACGGCCGCGCGTTCGGCGTGCCCGACACGCAGCTCGGCCCGGCGCGCTATTGCCTGTGCACCTTCATCGACGAGGCCATCGCGGCGACGCCGTGGGGCGCGGGAGTCTGGGGCCGCAGGAGCCTGCTCGTGACGTTTCACAACGAGGCCTCCGGCGGCGAGCGGCTGTTCGTCATGTTGCAGCGGCTCGCGCAAACCCCCGCCGCCGATATCGACCTGCTCGAACTGATCTACGTGATGCTCGCGCTTGGCTTCGACGGGCGCTACCGGCTCATCGAAGGCGGCAAGCGTCAGCTCGACGAGATTCGCGAACGCCTCGAACAGATGATCCGCGCGCAACGCGGCCCGGTCGAGCGCGCGCTGTCGCCGCATTGGCAACCCGCGGAGCAGGCGCGCGAACGGACGCTGGGTTTCGTGCCGCTGTGGGTCGCGCTGGCGCTCGCGGCCCTCGTGCTGATGGCGACCAGCCTCGTGCTCGGGCTGCGCATCAACGCGTTCTCCGACCCGGTGTTCGAGGCGATGCGCGGGATTCGGGTGGCGCCCGCGCCCGTGCTCGCGGCCAAGACGCAGGCTGCGCCGAAGTTCGGGTCGGCGCTCGATGGCTTTCTCGCGCCGGAAATCGCGCAAGGGCTGGTCACCGTCGGCGAATCGGGGGACCGCACGACCGTGACCATCAACAACAGCGCCGAAGGCACGCAGATCTTCGCGTCCGGCAGCGCCGAACTCGACCCGCGTTTCGTGCCGCTCGTGCAGCGCATCGGCGAGGCGTTGGCGGACAAGCCGGGCAATGTCGTCGTGATCGGGCATACGGACGACCAGCGCATCGTGTCGGCGCGCTTTCCTTCCAACGTCGCGCTCTCGCAGGCGCGCGCGGAGACGGTGCGCGCGATCCTCGCGGCGCATCTCGCGGACCCTGCGCGCGTGAGCGCCGAAGGCCGCGGCGATACCGAGCCGGTCGCATCGAACGACACCGCGGCGGGCCGCGCGCGCAACCGCCGCGTGACCATCGCCATCCTTGCGCCGGGAGCCGCGCCATGAAGTGGATCCAGTGGTTCAAAAGGCCCGCTGTCGTCACGTTTGCGGGCGCACTGGCGCTTTGCGCGCTGGTCTGGTTCGAAGGGCCGCTCGTGGCGTTCAATGGCTCGGCGCCGCTCGAGAGCAGCGCCAGGCGCTGGGCCGTGATCGCGTTCATCCTCGCGTGCTGGGCGCTCTATTGGGGCGTCCGGTTTGCCAAGGCGCGCATCGCCAGTTCGACGTTCGTGCAGCGCCTCGTGTCCGATGCGCTCGATCCCGCGAAGCACGCGCCGGACCCCGCGCGCAAGGCCGCCGATGCCGACGTCGCGGTACTGCGCACGCGCTTCGAGGCGGCCCTGAAGACACTGCGCGAGTCGCGCGCGCCTGCCAGCGGCGCGCGCGGCATGCGGCACCTGTTCGCGTGGCTCGCCCCGCGCCGCGAGACGCTCTACGACTTGCCGTGGTATCTCTTCGTCGGCGCGCCGGGCGCGGGCAAGACGACCGCGCTGGCCCACTCGGGGCTGCGCTTCCCGCTCGCGGACAGGCTCGGCGCGCAGGCGGTGGGCGGCGTGGGCGGCACACGCAACTGCGACTGGTGGTTCACGGATCACGCCGTGCTGCTCGACACGGCGGGCCGCTTCACCACGCAGGACAGCCACGAGCAGGCCGATCGCGGCGCATGGCTCGGCTTTCTCGGGCTGCTGCGCAAGTACCGGCCGCGCCGTCCGCTCGACGGCGTGATGGCCGTGGTTTCGGCCGCCGATCTGCTGCAACAGTCCGATGCGCAGCGCGCCACTTATGCTGCCGCGATCCGCGAGCGACTTGCCGAACTGAACCAGCAACTCGGTGTGCATCTGCCGGTGTACGTCGTCGTGACGAAAACCGACATGCTCGCGGGCTTCTCCGAGTATTTCGACGACTTCGGCCGCGACGAGCGTGAGCAGGTTTGGGGCATGACGTTCCCGCTCGCTGCGGAGAACGACGCCGGCGAAGGCAGTGCGCCGCTCGCGCGGTTCTCTGAAGAGTTCGGCCTTTTGCATGCACAGCTACAAGGCCGTGTGCTGCAACGCATGCAGCAGGAAACCGACGCGCGGCGGCGCGCGCTGATCTATGCATTCCCGCAGCAGTTCGCGGGCATCGAGCGCGCGTTGCGGCGGTTTCTCGAAGAGGCATTCGGCGAATCGCGTTTCGCGCGCGCGCCGTCGCTGCGCGGCGTGTACTTCACGAGCGGCACGCAGAGCGGACGTCCGCTCGACCGCATGATGAGCGCGATGGCGGCATCGCTGGGCTTGAGCCGCGAGGTCGTGATGGCGGACGCCTCGAGCGGCCGCGCGTATTTCGTCAAGCGCCTGCTGCGCGACGTGATTTTCGCCGAGCAGGGCATCGCGGGCAGCGATCCGCGCGCCGTGCGGCGGCGCGCGCGCATTCAGCAGGCCACGATCGCGGGCATCGCCGTGTTGCTGGCGGCGGGGCTGATCGCCCTGTTCGCGAGCGACCGTGCGAATCGCCGTTTCGTCGATGCAAGCCGTCAGCAGACCGCCGCGCTCGCCGAGCTTGCGAAGAGGACCAGCGCGGGCGACGGTCCGCTTACGGTTCTGCCGCTGCTCGACGCCGCGCGCGATCTGCCCGGCGGCGAAGCGGAGCGTGCTTCGCGTGACACGCCGTGGTGGGCGCACCTTGGCCTCGATCAGCGCGAGAAGCTCGGCCTGCAAGCGCAGCGTGTGTACCAGCGCTTGTTGCGGCAGACCTTGCTGCCGATCGTCGTGCAAAGCATGGAGGACCAGCTTCGCCGCGGCAGCGCGGAAGATCCCGCCACGCTCTACGAAGCCCTGCGCGCGTACCTGATGCTGGGCGACCCGACGCATTTCGACCCGGACGCGCTGCAGGTCTGGGCGTTGCGTACCTGGCGAACGGCTTCGATGAAAGACGCGAGCGACGCGCAGCGCGCGGACATCGAGCAGCATTTGCAGGCGTTGTTCCGGCGTGGCGAGTTCGATGCGAACTTGCCGCTCGATCAGAACCTGATCGCCCAGGCGCGCGCCGTGCTCAACCGGGTGCCGCTCGCGCAGCGCCTGACAGGTCGTATCGATCAGCAACTCGCACAACTGCGCCTGGCGGATTTCACCGTGGCGAAGGCGGCAGGGCCGAGCGGACAGATCGTGTTCGTGAGACGCAGCGGCGCGCCGCTCACGCAAGGCATCGAGGGCGCCTACACGCGTGCGGGCTTCGACGCGTTCGTGCGTTTGCGCGATGACGCGCTCGCCAATCTGTCGAAGGACGACTGGGTGCTCGGCGCGGGCCAGACGCATACGGATGCGCAAAGCACCGAGGCATTGCGCGCGGCGCTCACGCGGCTCTACAGCGAGGAGGCGATCCGCCAGTGGGACGCATTGCTTGCCGATATCGCCGTCGTGCCGTTCAGCGCGCCGGATCAGGGCGCGCGCATCGCGAACCTGCTCGGCTCGGCGAATTCACCGTTGCGCGCGCTGATCCAGGGCGTCGCGCGCGAAACGACCTTCACGCCGCCGGCCGCCGCGCCCGGCAAGCTCGACGCGCTCAAGAACCGCATCGGCGCGCAGGCGGAGCCGCCCGCCGCGCCGACGCCCGTCGATACGCATTTTCAGGCGCTGCACGATCTGGCGGGCGCGGCGCTCGACGAATACATCAACGCGCTCAAGGACGCCGCGGCGACCCTGCAGGCGGAAGACACGGCGCGCAGGCAGTCGCTGCCGCCGCCCGCCACGGGCCCGCTCGACCACCTGAAGCTGCTCTCGCAGAACGCGCCCGCGCCGCTCGCGGCGGTGCTGCAAGGCGTAGCGGGCAACGCCGATACCGTGCAGATCCAGGGCCAGCGTGCGCAATTGCAGACGCTCTGGGCCACGACG
Organism: Paraburkholderia sp. EG286B; assembly: GCF_040965655.1. NCBI lineage: Bacteria > Pseudomonadati > Pseudomonadota > Betaproteobacteria > Burkholderiales > Burkholderiaceae > Paraburkholderia > Paraburkholderia sp. EG286B. The sequence goes on from NZ_JBFRCF010000005.1 coordinate 515,646, forward strand.
GTCGCGCCCGCGTGCAGGCAGGCACTCGACGGCCGCTACCCGCTCGTGAGGACCTCGACGCGCGACGCCGCGCCCGACGACTTCGCGCGCGTGCTGGCGCCGGGCGGTTTGATCGACGCGTTCTTCCAGAAGAATCTGCAGAATCGGGTGGATACGTCCGGCACGGTATGGAAGTGGCGGGCCGAGGCGAAATCCCTCGGTATTCCCGACGATGTGCCGGTGGCGTTCCAGCGTGCGGCGACCTTGCGGGATGCGTTGTTTCGCGACGGCGGCCACGACGTGTCCGTGCATTTCTCGGCAAAGGTGGTTTCGCTCGATCCTTCGCTGAAGCGCTTCGTGCTCGATATCGACGGCACGCAACTGAGCGCGACGAGCGATGCGCCCAACGCCACCGCCGCGTTCCAGTGGCCGAGCGGGAAGGGCACGGGGCAGGCACATGTCGAACTCGACCCCGCGCCTGTGCCGCCGCCTCGCGCGGAAGGCCCCTGGGCGCTGTTCCATCTGCTCGACGCCGCGCGCATCGAGCAGGCCGGGCAGGCCGATCATTTCAACGCCACGTTCGACGGCGGCAAGGTCATGCTCGCGCTCGTGGCCGGCAGCGTGAACAATCCGTTGCGCGCGGGTGTGCTCAGTGGCTTTCGTTGCCCGACGTCGCTATGAACGCAGATGATCGAATCGACGCCGGCTTTTACGGGAAGGTCCGCACGCATGGCGATTTCGTCGGACGCGGACTATCCGCAGCTTTCGTCGGCCGTTGGGACGCGTGGCTGCAACGCGGCCTGCTGGCCGCGCGCGAGCGCCATGCCGGAGGCTGGCTCGAGCGCTATCTGGAGATGCCCGTGTGGCGTTTTTCGGCGCCACCCTCCGTGATCGACGACTGCGCGTGCACCGGCGTGCTCATGCCCGGCATCGACGCCGTGGGGCGCTATTTTCCATTCGTGATTGCGCGGCAAATCGAAGGCGCAGCGCGTGCCGTCGATTCGCGCTGGCACGTCGAGGCATGTGCGCTTGCCCTCTCGACGCTGGCGCCTTCGTTTTCACTAACGGCGTTCGAGTCGAAACTTGCTACGCTGCACGAGCAGCCAGTCGCATTGGCATCGTGCGAAGGCGCCAGCATGTGGTGGACTCAGGAGGATGGCGCAACGCATCGACACGAGGGCGCGCTCGATGCGAGCTTGTTCCTGGATCTGCTCGAAGCCTACGATATCGCACGCTAGTCGCTGTCGACATCCCATTCGCGGCGCAGCGCTTCGCGGTGCGGCTCCGGCACGGCGTCGAGCAGTTGCGTGTGGAAGGCGCGCAGATCGGTGGCGTGGGTGGCGGCGCGGCGCGCCACGATACGGGCGATGGGGCCGAGAAGCGTCGAGAGGCGCGAGGTGGCTGCGTTGACGCTTTCGGCGCTGATGGTCTGCGCGCCGATCGTGCGCGGCGCACCGGCGCCCACCGGAAGCAACAGCGAATCGAAGTCGCGCCGCGCATCGTCGGTGGGCAAGTGAGCGCTCAGGCGTTCGCGCAGCGTGTCGATGTTCGTCGCGCCTGCGCATGCCCGCCGTACCAGCAGCGACGCCACGGGCCCGACATGGCTCGCGAGGCGCTTCTCCAGGTGCGCGACGAGTTCGGGGTCGAGCTGGGTCTGCGTGGGCGGCGTGGGGATCGGCGCTTCGAGAGCCGCATGCGCGAGCACGGTTCGTTCGGCATCCTCATGGACATCGGCAGCGAGTGCCGCAAGCAGCGCATCGCGCCATGCGCGCGCGCCGGCATAGCGCATCTGGGGGCGCTTCTCCATGCCCTTCATCACCAGGGCGTCGACATACGCAGGCAAGCCGCGCACGACAGCGGAAGGGGGAGGCGGCATCTCGTCGAGAATCTTGCGCATCACGGCGCCCGGCGTGCCCGCGAACGGGCACACGCCGGTAAGCATTTCGTAGAGCACGACGGCGGCGCTGAAGAGATCGGAACGTGCGTCGACGGCGTCGCCGGTGAACTGTTCCGGCGACATATAGCTCGGCGTGCCGAGCAGCGTGCCGGTTTGCGTGAGCTTGGACGTGTCGAGCTGAGCGATGCCGAAGTCCGCGACCTTGCATTCGCCGCGCGGCGAGATCAGCAGATTGGCGGGCTTGAGGTCGCGATGTACGATGCCTGAGCCGTGCGCGTAGTCGAGTGCATCGAGCAGTTGCGCGAACCAGCGCAGGGCGGCCAGCGGATTCATCTGCGTGCCCGCGCGCGCGTGCAGCGCGAGATGCGCTGCGAGGGTTGCGCCGCGCACGTATTCCATCGTGATGAAGGCGGTGTCGCCCGTTTCGCCATAGTCGTACACCGCAACGATGTGAGGATGGGCGAGACGTCCCGCGGCGCGCGCTTCGTTCAGAAAGCGCGCGGTGAGTTCGTGATCCGCTTCGCCGCCCGCAGGCCGCTCGATGGTCTTGAGCGCCACCTTGCGCTCGATGCGCGGGTCGAACGCCAGATACACCACGCCCATTGCGCCGCGCCCGAGCACGCGCTCGATCACGTAGCGGTCGAAGGTCGTGGGGATGTCGGCGGAGTGGGACATCGCTTACGTCTGCTCTTCGTCGAGAATGCGGAACGCTTCGATGAGGCTGGTCTGCATGCGTCCGAACGACACCGCAAGCGATGCGATTTCGTCCGATCCGCCCGTTGGCAGCGTGGTCGCATCGAGCTTGCCGAGGCTCATCTCGTCGGCGGCGCGTGACAGCGCGCGGATGGGACGCGTGATCAGCACGTGCATCATCACGTTCATGACGATCAGCACGACCGCAAACACGGCGGAGAGCGAAAGCATGAACGTGCGCCAGACGGCTCGACCGCGCGCAATGGGCTGCGCCATCGGCACGGAAACGAACTCCGCGCCGATCACCTCGTTCATGGTCCAGCCGAAGCCGTTCGAGGTGCCGTACTTCTCGATCATCGTCGCGGGCGCGGCGTTCGGCGTGCTATGGCACTGCATGCAGGCAGTGTCGGTAATGCTGCTGGGCCGCGCGAGGAAGAACGAGCGGCCGCCCGGCGCATCGCGCTGGCCGGTCAGCTCCTTGAGTTCCGGATGATCGTGCAGATGGCGGATGACGTCGGTCTCCCAGTCGGTCGGGCGATCGCGCGGATTGGTCGGGTTGAGCATCGTGGCGTTGTACGAGAAGTTCGGAAAGTCCTTGCCCAGCAGCTTGAGCATCTCGATGGCCGAAAACGCAGGGATCGATTCGGGCACGAAGCTGTACTTGATCTGCGTGGCGAGCAGCGGCGTGACGTGCGCCGCGGTGTAGCTCTGCATCGAGGATGCGGCGCTCGCGAGGATGTTGGCGTCGTGCGCGGTTTCTTCGAGCGCCTGCTTTTGCAGCAGACGGTCGGAGACCACGCCGATCACCACCAGCGCGATTGCGAAGATGATCAGGAATACCAGGTTGAATTTGACGCTGAGGGAGAGTCCGGGCTTCATGGCAGTGAAGGTTCGAGCCTTATGGATAGCGCACTTTGCGAACGCCTGGGCGCTCGGGCGGATAGAGCAGGGCGCGCCAGTCGGGCAGGGTGTTCAGATGCGCTTGAACATCGTGGCGAAACGCGCGATCGGTCAGACGCGAGCGAAAACGTGCGGGAAAGCTCTTGCGCGCGGGCAGTTTGCTGTCCAGCCACGGCGCGATGTCGTCGTAAGTGGCGGCGTGCGATGGCGGCGCAGTGTGTGCGGGCCTGGCGACGGCGAGCGGCTGCAAGGCGTCGCGAAATGCGACCGGCATGCCCGTGACGAAAGCGTCGGTGGGGCGCGCCGATATCTGCACATGGCCAGGGCTGCCGATGCTCGCGAAGCGGCCGGTTGGTATCTGCGTGGGCGGCCTGGCCGCGAAGGTCTGCGTGCCGGTTTCGCTGAAAACGTTGACCGTTTGCGTGCCTTCTTGCGCTGCGATGATCGCCGCCGCGCTCGATCCAACATCGAGCGCGCCGGGTTCCGTGTCCACGCGCACCTGGGCACAGGGCGCGGTGGCACACGCGGCTGCGGCGACCTTCAGCCAACCGCTGAGCAAGGCGACATGGGCGTCGGCCACGAGCATCGCGCGAGTTCGCGGACCGAGCGCGACGAGCGTGCCGTGCTCGTCCTGCAGATGCGCCACGCCGTCGAGCGATTCGAGCAGGTCGCCGTCGCGCAAGGTGTCGCCCGCCGCCGCCGAAGTCACGTTCGCGCCGCGCACGACGCCGATGGGTGCATCGGTGCTCGCGAGCCGCCAGGCGGCCTGCGCGGGCGACGCAAGCGCCGCCGCGATGACGATGCCCGCTGCCCAGAAGTGCAATCGATGAATCATGCCGAGCCATTGGTCGAGGGTTCTTCAACACAACAGCCCGGCGGCGAAATTATTCCGCGCCGACCCTGGCGCTTATCCGTTATGCGGCGGTACGGCTTCCTGAGCCTCGCTGAACAGCGCGGCCGTATCGAGGTTGGAGATGCGCTTGCCGAGCGCGGCGAGATCGACGTCGCCCGCCTGGCCGATCAGCGCGTAGGCCAGCTCGTTCTGCCGCCATGTGGTGACGCCCATCGAGTCGACGGTGCGCGAGGCGACCGCTTCGTCCGGGCGCGCGTCCTTCATCACGCACAATGCGATGGGCGGCCCGCTGCGCGGCAGATAAACGATCTGCACGAGCGGCTTGTCGTGAAAGCGCAGGCGCTGCACCGACTTGAAGGTGAGCCCGGCGCTGCTCAGATCGGGCACGCGCAGCGCGAGACGGTCGTCGCGGCGGATGTCTTCGACGACCCGGGCGGCGAGCGCCGGATCGTCCTGCCGGTAGGCGACGGTTTCCCGTGTATAGAGCTTCTGGTAGCCAACCGCCGCCTTCACCCACGGCGACGGCTCCGATGCGCTCGCGAGTTGCGAGGCGCCGGAGCCCTGGCCGCCAGGCCCGAACAGCGCGTCGAAGCGCACGAACTGGCCGGCCACGAACGCGCCCGTCACGCATGCCGCCGCGAGCCAGACCGGCACGCGGCGCAGGCGCGATCTCACGGGCGCCGAGGGTTGTTGCTCCGCGGCTGGCATCGTGGCGTCGTTCGCACTCGAAGACGGTTGCGCGGGTTGCCCGGTTTGCGCGCTCACCATTTCCTCGATGCCAAGTTGCAGCGATTCGGGCACGGACGGCAGCGTTTGCTGGGCGAAGGCACCGGCGAAATCGACCTTCGAGGTGCGCAGCAGCGTGACCTTCTTGCGCGCCTCGGCGGACTCGCGCAACTGCGCTTCGATCGCGGCGCGCTCGTCCGGCGACAGGCGGCCGTCCACATAGGCGAGTAACTGTGCGTCGTCGGCAATCATGCGAGTGAGTCCTTCTGCTGCGGGGCGGGCGGCGCCTTGGGCGCTGCACCGCTGAACATGGCGCCGACCGATTGCCGCGCTCGCGAGAGCCGGCTCATTACGGTGCCAATGGGTATCTTGAGCACGTCGGCGGCCTGCTGGTACGTCATGCCTTCGACCGCGACGAGCAGCATCACCACACGCTGGGCTTCGGGCAGGCGCTCGACTGCCTCGATGATCTGGCTGTGCATGAGTTGTGTTTCGGGGCCATTATCGACGGGATCGGGGAGATTTTCGAGGAAATCGTCGTCCCACTCGAAGCTCGCGCGCTTGCGCACGCTGCGGGCTCGCAGCTCGTTGATCCATGTGGAATGCATGATGGAGTACATCCAGCTCAGCGGAGCCGTGTCGGGTTGAAGCTGATGCGCGCGTTCGAGCCCGCGCAGGCAGGCGCGCTGCACGAGGTCTTCGGCGTCGTGCTGGTCCCCGGACAGGCGCAGCGCAAATGCCCAAAGCCGCGGAATCATGGCGGGAAGCATCCCCGGTAAGTCTGTACCGCTCATCGAAGGGTTTTCTCCACGATCCCCGTTCAATCCGGACTGGCGTGCGCTGCGGTCGTGTGCGACCGTCTGGTCAAGGGCGCGCGGCTCGGGCCATTTTGGTGAACTAGTAACGAAACACCTGGCCGGTGGGCTTTATTCCATGCTTTCGTTCGGGTTGCGTTCGCGCCGCCTTCAATGGCCTTCAGCGGCCTTTCGTGCCGGCGCGCGCTTCTTCGCTCGTGCGCCGGTCGAACGACACCGCGTAAGCGGCGGCGCGCGCGGCGAGCAGCGGGTCGTCGGAGGGCGCGATGCCCACCGGCAGCACCGTTGGGTCGAAATTGATGTCGCGGCAGGGGCCGTCGATCTGCGACTGGGCATGCTCGATGACGATGGTACCCGCATCGACGCGATGCTGCTCGCGTTCGTCGGGCCACGCACGGGTCGCGTCGTCCACCGGGTCGCCCGCACCCGCGGGCGTCAGCATGAGGTGCCAGCGCACCGGAGCCGATTCCAATTGCACCTTCAGGTCGTGCGCGAGAAAGTCGGGGTCTCTCGCGTCCGGATCACGCGTATCTAGCGGCGCGTAAGGCACATCGGGCACGACGCTCCAGCGCACGAATCGCGTGTTGCCGCTTGCGTCGGTGAAGCGAAACGCATCGATACCGTAATAGCTCGCGTTATAGAACGCAGAAGCCGGCGGATGCGCGGCGAGCCAGTCGCGCAGCGCGCTGGTTTCGGGGTGGCTCGCAAAGAACGCGTCGAGTCTCGCGGGGTCGGGGCGGCCCGTGCGCTTGTCGTGCTCCATGGCCTCTTGCAGTTCGTAAACCGCTTGTGGCGTGCGCACCGCGAATACGGGCGCGGAATTCATGCCGGTGCGCCATTGCTCGCCGTCTTGCATCGCGAAGCGCAGCGCAAAGCTGCGCACGGTCGTGTCCGCGTCGTCTTCAGCGGGATTGCCGCCGGGCGCGGAGAAGCGCCCGAGCAACGGCGTGCGGCCACGCTCGAATACGCTCGCGCGAGACAGCGCCGTGCCGTTGCCGTTGCTGTCGAAATAGCCGCTCACGCAGATGCCTTTTGCATGGTTGCGGCGAAACCCGGGATGCGTGCCGGCGCTGCGTTCGAATGCGTCGATGAGCCGGTCGGGCGTGAGCGCGGCCCGGGCGCCGGGCCAGTGTATCCAGCCCGCGGTCCATGCGAACGCCGCGGCACAGGCCGCTAGCGTGAGCGCGATGAATGCGTACCTGACAATGAGTTGCGAAAGCGAAAGACGGGACATAAATCAGCGCAGGGGCCTCATACAGCCGCTGATGCATGGAAAGGCCCTCTATGAATCTCGTGCGTTGCCGTCATGCGGCGAGGCCGTTATGGTAATCCGCTTGCCGCTATTCTGTGTGCACTGAACGACGACGGTATACCTACGTATGGGGGCGTCATCCAAAAGCGTCTGTCCGTTTATGCGCGGGAAGAATAGCGGCCAGCCGCGCTTGTCCTTAAGCTTCAGTCATTCGCAATGAGTGGGCGCAAGACACAGGGACGTTCCGCTTTCGGCAGACGGGGCATGCGTGACATACACGCTCATCCAGAATATGGGAGTTAGCCGTGGTGAGATTGGATTCGTGGCGGTCGACATACGCGGGAGGCGCGCTCGATGGCGGCGGCCCCGGCGAAAACATGCGCCTCGTGCAGCCGTGTGGTGCCGATGACCCCAACGATCGAACACACGCGCCGGATGGCGACGCCGCAGCAGCAGCGCCGGATTGCACGCGCAATCCGTGGGCGCACGTGGTCTCGGGCCTGCTGGCCTCGCCGGCTTCGAGAACCAGCGTTGCGCGCCGCGCGCCCGCAGTGCGCACGCGCAGCGATCTGCGCGCCGCGGATCACAGCACCTACGCAAGTTGCACGGTCAAGATAGAAGAGCGGCTGGCCAATTCGTCGTTTACGCTCTCGTGGAGCGACCCGACGCGCTGCAGCTACCGCGAGCAGGTCTGGAAGCGCGCAATCGCCAGAAAGTCGGGCATCTGTGTGCTGTCCGGCGAGCACATCAAGCGAGGCGATGCGGTTTTCCGGCCGCTGGCGCGCCGCTACAAGGTCCCGTTGAATTCGGGGGCGATGATCCTCGCCGCGTCGCTGGAGGCGTGGGGCGCTCGCCTGGCCGACCCCGAATCGCTCGAATGGCCGGAATAACCGGGCATGGCGGACAGATCGAAGCGGCTTCGCTGGAGGGGAAAGGGGCGTGCTTCCGGTTTTCGCTGCCTCAAGGCGGAGGCGGAGGCGGTGGCAGGCGCGCTTAGACGCTGTGCCGATCGCAGGCGGATGGCCTGCCTGGATGCTGGAGCGGGAGACGAGTCTCGAACTCGCGACCTCAACCTTGGCAAGGTCGCGCTCTACCAACTGAGCTACTCCCGCATGTCTGGCTCCCCGACCTGGGCTCGAACCAGGGACCTACGGATTAACAGTCCGGCGCTCTACCGACTGAGCTATCGGGGAATCAAGGAGGCCGGATTGTACAGGAGATTTTTTGATCCTGCAGCTTTTTCCTGACAAATCTCGATGAGGCGGATTGCGGGTGATTTAGTTAGAGGTTTAACGGTTTACGATGTATTACTTACGGTCAATCGGCTTTGGATCGTTTCGTGGCTCCACCACGCCACGCAAGTCTGGATCTACCCATGGGGCCACTGCTTGTCTATCGTAGGCGGCATCTCAACCCGAACCGTAGAGGAAGCCAAACGATGTCCTTCGCCGATGCCGTCAACGAACCCGCCGCCGACACCAGCGCGGCGCCTTCGCAACGCACGCGCGTGCGCCGGGTCGCGCAGCGCGCGCACTACGACGCAGCGACGCTGCATGCGATTCTTGACGAAGCCTACGTCTGCCACGTCGCCTTCAGCGACGAGCACGGCGTGCATTGCATCCCCACTGCATGCTGGCGCGAGGGCGATCATCTCTACATTCACGGCTCGAACGGCAGCCGCATGCTGCGCCTCGCGGCCGACGGCGCCCAGGTGTGCGTGACCGTGACGCATCTCGATGGCCTCGTGCTCGCGCGCTCGGCGTTCAATCATTCGATGAACTATCGTTCCGCCGTGATTTACGGCGTGTTCGAGGTCGTGACAGAGGAACACAAGGCAGCCGTGCTCGATGCCTTCATGGAGCACATCGCGCCGGGCCGCCGGCATGAAGTGCGGGCGGGCAACCGCAAGGAACTGGCGGCGACCACGGTCATGCGCATTGCGCTCGCGGAGTCCGTGACGAAGATCCGCACAGGCGGCCCGAAGGACGACGAGGAGGACATGGACCGTCCCGTCTGGGCAGGCGTGCTGCCGCTGACGCTCGCACCGCTGCCGCCCGTGGCCGATACCGCAACGCCGGAGCGCGAGGCTCCGGCTTACGTGAAGACCTGGTCAAACCGGCGCGACGGCTGACCACGGACTGCGGCGTTCACCGCGCCGACGTGAGGGAGTGCAGCTTCGCGCGCAGCGGGTCGATGGCAAACTCGCGCGCTCTGCGCAATACGCGCCGAAGCTGCTCCGCGGCGAGGGGAAATTCAATGAGCCTGCCGCGCCAGGTGAGTACGACGAAATGCGACTCGTACCAGCTTTTATGATTTGACCAACGCTCCTTGTAGCTCGAGAAGTATGGGCGGAAGTCGAAATCACGGCCGTTCGCGAGCGCCCATCGCGCCATGCTGTCCACCAGCAGGTTGCCGACGGAGCGGGCGGCGTAGGCCTCGTCATACGTCGTGATGAAATACTCCAGTCTGCGCGGCCCAGTCAGATTGACGGATGCCGCAATCGGAACGCCGTCCAGTTTGACGAACGAGACCAGTGGAGTCGTGACGAGATCGGTCCGCCCGGCGAGTTCGATGAAGAAGTCGCGCACGTCGTCATTCATCAGATACGGGGCGTCGAGGCCGCGAGAGAGCACCCAGTTGCGCTTGGTCGCAAAGAGCCACGTGAGTACCGCTCGGGCGTCGTCGACGTCCTTGCACCAGCCGTATTCAACTGCGCCGTCCTCCGAAAGCCGCCTTGCCAGACGTCGCAATGGTCGCCGTAGCGAGTCGGGCCTCGTGGCGATGAAGGCGTCGAAGCTGGGGAATCGCGACAGTTCCATGGAGTACCCGGACAGCAGGCGCCAACGCTCCGGCAGCGCGCGCAAGACCCACGACAGAGGCGCACGCGAGAGCGACTCGTGAAGCGGGCCATTGCATTCGACGAAGCGTATCTCCAGCACGTCGGCGTCGACGCTGCGTAACGCATCGACGGCGGCGTCATGGAAGCGCGCGTCGCCTCGATCGGATACGAGCGGGCCGCCATATTCCTCGTTGCTGCCGCAGCCGAGTGCGCGTGCGACCCGGTACGCGCCTTCGCGCGCAATGCACAGCGGCCAGAGCGCGACGAGCGCGGCGCCGTCGTAGACCAGCGCGACACTGACCGCCGCGCCGCGCGCGAATGCCTTGGCCGCCGCAAGTTCGCAGTAGGTAAACTCGAGTGTCGCCGGGCACGTCGTGCAGACGGCTTCCCAGCAAGGGCGCAGTTTCAGGAAATCCGCGTGGGTGCTGCATACGCGGATCTCGTGGCGAAGGCTACCCGTGGTCGCGCGGGCGGCGACGTCGGGAAGGAAAGCAGTCTCGGTCGGTGAGTTTCGCATCATGTTGTCCCGGTAGTCCGATTCGGCGGAGCGTCAATCTCACATTTTCCTTATCGCTATGGACTCCGAACGAGATACGTATGAACATCGGAGGCATATCCATATGATCCATCGAAATAACTCGCACAGCGCGCGAAAGTATTCCGATTGCTTGAAATTGGCGGCGGACGACTAATGCCTGGTGAAAGGGTGGTAGGAGGAATACGGACTTGCGGTAAAACGCACCGCACCATCGCATGAATGCGTTTGGCCTTCGGCATGAGTTGCCGCTCGATTAGTCCGTTGAATGATCAACTACGTGGAGATCCGACCGACGACGAACATGGCGATTGCCGAGCCCGTAAAATTTGATCGCGAACGGTCGCGTTCAATCCTGGTCAGGCGATGGCGGACCAGAGCATGCTGGCGATTGCGACGAGGTAGAACACTGCCGTGATGATTGCCGCCACGCGGAGCGGCCGGCCGACTGCCGAACTGCTGGTGATAACGACCAGGCTTATCCCGATGCCGATCAGCGCGAGCACGAAGAGTCGCGGCAGCAGACTAAAGCCATCCAGCCCAACCTTGAAGATCGACCAGCCCAGGGCGGCGGCGAACATGCCGAAATACCACCATAGTCCCGCTGAGCGGTTCCATAGCATGAGGATGCCAGCGCCGATCAGTGCAACGCCGGCAACGAAGTAGTAAGGCGCGTGGCCCATCCAGGGTATCCACCCGCCCAGCACTGCGAACGCCGCGCCGACGAGGATGATCCATTCTGCGGTCTCGGCAGGAGACGTCCAGCGGCGGTAAGACATACAAGTCCCCCTAATGCAGACAAACCGGGCTTTACAGTGAGTCTTGCTGAAGTCTTAAACTGACTCATCGACGCATCGATGAAGAAGCTCAAAGCAAAGTCCCACGTTGATGCTAAGCAGCCGATGTGCCCAGGTCAAGAGTGATAACCCTTTGAATTTGTAAGAACTTAAGAACCTATTCGCATTCAATTTTTTCGCGCGAAAGAAATGCATGTCTATGGCATTCGCGATAGTCGACATTACCGGCGCAATGGATTTTCCCGGCAAGAGTTGCAGCGCGAGGCTGCATGCAGAGAAGCATGCGTCAACATTACTTGCGGCAGGCGGCGTGCCGTTGGCCGATATCGCCAGCCATGCTTTCGATCTGAGAAATACTTGGTTCGTTCGCACCCATCATGCAGATAGGCTGCGTACTTCGCCGGCGCGCAGGTTCAGCGGCAGCGCAAGGGCAACGAGAAAAAAAGGAAAAGCGATAATGAAAAGCAGCATCTGGGGCGCAGTGCCAGGCGCACTGTTGACGGCACTTCTGGTGGTGGCATCGACGTCCGCGCAGGCGGATCGTCTGGACGACATCAAGCGGGCGGGCGTATTGCGCGTCGCTGCATTCGACAGCAATCCGCCGTTCGGTTTCGTCGATCCGCAAGACAATCAGATCGTTGGGCTCGACGTGGACTATGCGCGCGCCGTCGCCAAAAGCCTGGGCGTGAAGCTCGAAGTTCAGCCCACCAATCCCGCCAATCGCATCGCCTTTCTGAAGTCGGGCAAGGTCGATCTGGTATTCGCCAACTTTACGATTACCGACGATCGCAGGAAGGAAGTGGATTTCAGCACGCCGTACTTCGCGTCGGGCACCCAGTTCATTGCGAAGAAGGGCGTGCTGAAGTCTTCGGAACAGCTCAATGGCCTGCGTATCGGCGCGGACAAAGGCACGACCAACGAACAGCAAGTGCGGGCGAAATTCCCGGGCGCAACCATCGTCGCTTACGATGACACGCCTTTCGCTTTCGCTGCGCTGCGCACGGGCAACGTGCAGGCCATCACGCAGGACGGCCCGAAGCTCGTCGCGCTGCTGGCACGCGCGCCGGACAAGGCGGGCTACGAGATTTCCCCGTTCACGATCTCGAACGACTACGAAGGCGTTGGCGTGCCCAAAGGCGAGACGCGTCTGCTCGATGCGGTGAACAGCACGCTGACGCACCTGGAAAGCGACGGCGAGGCCGCGCAGATCTACGACAAGTGGTTCGGCCCGAAGAGTGCAGCGCCGCTGCCCCGTCTCTTCAAGATCGGCGACCCGCAAAAGAACAGTTGAGCGCGGCGCTTGATTCATGCATAACTGGCTTGAACCGAAGTATCTCGCGTGGCTCGAACAAGGCTTCTTCGTCACGCTGATGCTCTCTGCCTGCGCGGCGTCGTGTGCGACGCCGCTGGGCTTTCTGCTGGCAGTTGCGCGCACGGCCCGCACTCGCGCGATTGCGCGCGCTGCGGCGCTCTACGTGTTCGTCTTCCGCAATTCTCCACTGCTCGTTCAATTGCTGTTCTGGTACTTCGGCGTCGCAGCCGTTCTGCCGTCCGGGTGGATGACCTGGCTTAACACGCCGCACGTGGCGACGCTTGGGCCGCTCACGCTGCGCTGGCCGAGCTTCGAATTGTTCGCCGGCTGGGTCGGATTGACCTGCTACACCACGGCGTTCATCGGCGAAGAGTTTCTGGCCGGCTTGCGCGGCGTGAACCACGCGCAGTGGCAGGCGGCCGCGGCGCTTGGCATGCGCCGGTACGTAACCCTGCGCTACGTGATCCTGCCGCAAGCGTTGCGCATCGCCACGCCGCCGCTCGCTGGCCAATACATGAACGTGATCAAGAACTCGTCGCTGACGATGGCGATAGGCGTGGGCGAACTGTCGTACATGTCGCGGCAGGTCGATACCGAAAGCTTCAGGACCTTCCAGGCATTCGGCACCGCGACCGTATTCTATGTGCTGGCCATCGCGGTCATCGAGGTCGCATTGGTGCTCTGGCAACGCGCCGGCCTGCACGGTTTGCAGCGAGGCCGTGCGTGAACGGGTTCGCGTGGTTTCCCGCTTTGCGTTATCTGCTGATCGGCGCATTTCCGGCGGGGCCGCTGGGAGGCGTTGCATTGACGATCGTACTCTCGGTGGTGTCCGCGCTGCTCGCGGCGCTGACCGGATTCGGGCTTGGCGTCGCGCTCGCCATGACGCGCGGCGTCGTCCGTCTCGCGCTGACCGCGGCGGTCGCGTTCTTTCGCGCGATACCCGTGCTGATGCTGATTTTCTGGACCTTCTTCCTGATGCCGATCCTGCTGCACATCGACGTTCCTGGTCTTGCGACCGTCGTGTGCGCGCTGGCGCTGATCGGCGGCGCGTATCTGTCGCATTCGGTCTATGCGGGCATCACGTCGATCAGCGAAGGCCAGCGGCAAGCAGCGCTTTCGCTGGGCTTGACGCGCTGGCAGGCATTACGCGAAGTCATCCTGCCGCAAGCCGTGCGGGTCATGATGCCGTCGTTCGTCAACCAGTGGGTGGCGTTGATCAAGGATACGTCGCTTGCCTATATCGTCGGCGTGCCGGAATTCACGTTCCTCGCCAATCAGCTCAATAACCGTCTTCTGGTGTACCCGGCGCAAATCTTTCTGTTCGTCGGGCTCGTCTATCTGCTGCTGTGCGGTGCGTTGCAGTGGATCGCCAATGCGCTGCTCACGCGACGTGAGCCGGGCTTTTAACCAGTTGATGAGGATGACGATATAACCGCGAACACCGGCGCGGGCCTCACTTGCCCGGCGTGATCCAGGCTAAGCGGACTCCGGGGGGGTCGCCACCGGGAATATGCCGATTTGCGCACGTGAAATTGTCGTGCTAGTTTTTCATGAAATTTAACATGAAAAATTTCACGAACCCGTCATGTTCGCCGAATCGACTCGTCATATCGAAAGCTATTACGCCCGTCACTACGCCCAGCGCGGGGTGCTGCCCGAGCGCCCCGCGCTGGCAGGCGACTACCACGCAGACGTGCTGGTCGTAGGCGCGGGCTTCAGCGGCCTGCACACGGCGTTGCGGCTCGCGCTGGCCGGCCGCCGCGTCGCGGTTGTCGAGGCGAGCCGCGTGGCGTGGGCCGCCTCGGGGCGCAACGGCGGTCAGGCGCTGCCCGGCTGGTCGTGCGACATGCCGCCGTTCGAGCAGGCGCTGGGTCTGGCGGGCGCGCGGGCGCTGTGGGACAGCATGCGCTGGGCCGCCGCCGAGGTGCGCGAGTTGCCCGCGCGGCATGGCTTCGACATCGACTACCGGCCAGGCAGCTTGTGGGCGGCGGTGCGGCGCTCGCGTGTCGCCATGCTCGAAGCCGCGCGCGACGAGGCCGCGCAGAAGTGGGGCTACGATCGCCTGCGCGTCATCACCGAGCCAGAGATGCCGGAGTGGATCGGCAGCCGCCGCTATCGCGCGGCGCTCTACGATCCCGAGGCGGGGCATCTCGATCCGCTCAAGCTGGCGCTCGGCCTCGCCGACGCCATCGAGCGCGCGGGCGGCGCCATCTTCGAGCAAAGCCGCGTGCTCGCCTATCGCGAAACGCCGGGGGGCTACGTGGCGAGCACGCGGGAAGGCACGGTGCGCGCCGGCACGCTGGTGCTCGCCTGCAATGCCTACATCGACCGGCTCGATCGCGAGCTGGCGGGCCGCGTGCTGCCCGTGGGCACCTGGCAGATCGCCACGCGCAGGCTCGACCCTGCGCTTGCCCGCTCGCTGCTGCCGCGCAACAGTTGCGTGATCGACAATCAGTTCGTGCCGGACTACTTTCGCCTGAGCCCGGACGATCGCCTGCTCTTTGGCGGCGCGTGCACGTATCTCGGCGGCATCCCGAAGGACATCGGCGCCGCGATCCGGCCGAGTCTCGAGCGTGCGTTTCCACAGTTGCGCGGCATCGAATTCGAATACGCGTGGGGCGGTCATATCGACATCAGCATTCGCCGCACGCCCGACGTCGGTCACGCACGCGATCGCTACTGGCTGCAGGGCTTTTCCGGGCACGGCATCCTGCCGACGCTCGCGGCGGCGCGTGCCGTTGCCGACGCCATCCTCGGCGAGCCGCATTTGCTCTCGCTCTACGAGCGCATTCATAATCCGCGCTTTCCGGGCGGCGAGCGCTTCGCCGCGCCGCTCGAGGCGCTCGGCAAGCTGTGGTATCGCCTGCGCGACGTCGTGTGACAGAGAGAACCGCATGGACCAGCAGGACGAAATCGAAGGCCTCGCGATCCTCATTCGCGATCTGCGCAAGCACAAGAAGGTGACGCTGGCCGAACTCGCGCAAAAGATCGGCCGCTCGGTCGGCTTTCTTTCGCAGGTCGAGCGGGGGCTTTCGCGGCCCACGGTGGCGGATCTCACGGCCATCGGCGAGGCGCTGCAGACGCCCACCACGTACTTCTATAGCGTGAGCATGCCGCGCGAGCTGCCGTGGGTCACCCGGCCTGGCGAGCGGCGCACGCTCTACTATGGCGGCGGCATTACGGACGTGCTCGTTTCGCCCAGCATGTCGTCGGGTTTCTCGATGCTGGAGAGCCGGCTCGAACCCGGCGCGACGAGCGGCGAGCGCCCCGTGGACGACAGCGACGAGCAGGGCGGCTTCGTGCTCGAAGGCGAGTTGACGGTCTGGGTGGAGGGCAGCGACGCGCCTGCGACGCTGCGGGCCAACGACAGCTTCCAGTTGCCAGCGCGTTGCCGCTTTCGCTACGCCAATCTCGCCGATGCGCCCGCGCGCGTGCTATGGGTTTTCACCTGAACCGCGGTAATCAGCATCACTGATCAATCCGTTGGCTGACGACGCGATTTCCCTTTGCGCGGACGACACCAGAGTCGAAAGGCGCGCATGCCGCCTTACGTTGCGCAACTGAAAGACAGGATGCGATTCGGGCCGCCGCGATCCCCATTCCGGAGGACGCCGCCGAAGCTGCGGGGCGACCCAGGCGCCGCGGTCGATGCGGCCCGGCTGGCTCGCCGGATGCTGCCGGGCGACCTCTCCGAGGGGGGGAGAGCAGGCTGGCGGCAGTCCCGGCGAGACATTTTTTTCTGGCTTGGTGATTACCGGAAATATCGCCGATTTTCGCTACGCCTCAGCGGCCATCTGCACGAATTATTCCTGCATAAACCCGCCTGAAACCGCCGCAATGTCGTTTTTGTGCATTTTTGCCCATTTTTAACGTGTTTTTGTCTACACACTGACTCCGTGTTGTGCTATTGATTCGGCTTTCGCCGTCATGCACGTCGGAGGCAAAACACGTGCCGGGCGGGCGATCGGCGCGTTTCCATATGCAACGCGATTTGCCTGTTTCGCCCGCGTGAGGTAGGGTATGCAGGTTTTCTCAACTCAACACAGGTAGCAGATGAACAAACAGGAACTCATTGACGCAGTCGCCGCTAGCACGGGCGAGACCAAGGCAGCCACGGGCGCAGCTATCGACGCGATCCTCGACGTCGTCACGCGTGCGGTCACCTCGGGTGACTCCGTGCAACTGGTCGGCTTCGGCTCGTTCT
Source organism: Paraburkholderia sp. EG286B (assembly GCF_040965655.1). Lineage (NCBI taxonomy): Bacteria > Pseudomonadati > Pseudomonadota > Betaproteobacteria > Burkholderiales > Burkholderiaceae > Paraburkholderia > Paraburkholderia sp. EG286B. The sequence continues at coordinate 532,448 of NZ_JBFRCF010000005.1, forward strand.
CGACTGGCCAGCGTGCCGCCCGCGTGGGCCGCAACCCTGCCACGGGCGCGGAGATCCAGATTGCCGCCGCCAAGACGGTGAAGTTCACCGCTGGCAAGGCATTCAAGGACGCCGTCAACGCGTCGTGATGCCAGGTCCGCCGTCATGGCGGCGCGCGCGTTGCCGGCTAGCTTGCTGGCGCGCGGCGCAGCATCACGCCAGTGCGGTGGCCCGCACTCGGGCAGGTGGCGTCGCGCCGCTGGCCTGAGTGCGTGAAACGAGGGCGCAAGGCCCACGGCAAGCCGGCATGTTCACATGCCGGCCGCTTTTTCTTCCCCGCCTTTCTTACGGTATCCGAAGCGTTTCTCGATCGTCACGCATCACGCGCGGCGTCGGCTTCCAGCGACGTGCGGCTCGTTTCGTTGCGGCGGCGCTTGGCCTCGTACATCGCCGCGTCCGCTTCACGCAGCATCGCTTCCACGCTTTCGCCTTCCCCGCAGCTCGCAAAGCCCATTGAAAAGCTCAGCTTCGGTCCGCCGTAAAACTGGTTGTTCAACTCCACCAGTTTGGTGATGCTGTCCACCACGGTTTCCGCATCGCGCAGGTCGGCGCCGGGCATCAGCACGGCGAATTCGTCACCGCCGATGCGCGCGGCCTGATACGGCTTCTGGATCGCTTTCGCGAGCACTTCACCGGCACGGCGCAGTAACGCGTCGCCGGCCGCGTGGCCCAGCTGGTCGTTCACCGTCTTCAGGTTGTCCATATCGACGACGATCGCGCTTACCGGGAACGGCCCCTTGCGATGCAGACGATTGAGTTCGTCCACATAGAACGAGCGGTTCTTGAGCTTCGTGAGCACGTCGTGCTTGCCGAGGAATTCGAGGTAGGCCTCGGCTTTCTTGCGCGCCGTGATGTCGGTGAGCGCGAGCAGCACGAGGTCCCATTGCGCTTCGTGGCCCGGGAACACGGAAAACTGCAGGTGGACGTTGACCTCGCTGCCGTCGAGCGCGTAGTTCACCACCTCGCGCTGCTGAAAGAGGCGGCCTTCCCAGAGATCGAGCAACTGCTCGCGGAAGTGCGGGCGCATTTCGTCGCGGAACACCTCGGGCAGGCGCGCGAGCAGCGTGGCCTTGTCCGGTGCGCGAAACATGCCCAGCGTGTAGTGATTCACGTCGAGCACCTGGATTTCGCTCATGCAGCGCTCGACGAATTCAGGGTGGACGTCGGTGAAGGTGCGAAAGTCGACGATGCCCTGCTCGCGGACTTCGTTGAGCAGCTCGCGAATGGCGGAGAAGTTTTCGACCCACAGCGAAACCGGCGAGTGTTCGAAAACGCCGAGCGCGTATTGCTCGCTCACGGTCGCCCGATGGCGCGCTTCTTCGAGCGCCGAGACGTCTTCGATGGCCACGAGCACGCGGCTCCAGTCGGCTTCGTGGCCCGGCAGGATCACGCCGCGCAACAGGATGTCCATGCGCCGGCCGCGCAGCGTGTAGTTCACGCTCTTGCTCTCGAACGTGGCGTGGCCGGCCCACATCTGCTCGAGTTCGCCCACGTGCGCCTGGAACATGTCGTCGCGCAGCACCTGCGGAAGATGCGCGGCGAGTTCTTCGTAGTCCCGCGCACCGTAAAGATCGAGCGTATGGCGATTGACCTTGAGCACGCGGATGCAGGCCGAGCATTCGGCCACGCGGCGCGGATCGTCTTCGAGGAACTGGCGCAGGCTGGTCACGCCTTGTGCGCGCCAGCGGTCGAACAGCGCGCGCAGCTGGCTATAGTCTTCGAGCCACAGCGAAGTGGGCGTCACGTCGAAGAAGTCGAGCAGATCGACGCCCATGTTGGCAAAACTGGCCGCGGTGGCCGGGGTGCCTTGTTGCATGTCGGTTGGATGTAAGGGAACGGGGTGCGGCGGGCTGCACCGCACGAATTACCGAATCCTGGCACACCTTGGGGCCCGAGTGGGCATCGACGATGCAGATGTCACCTCGCCTGGCGATACGCTACGCATCGAAAGGCGGCGCAGGGCGCTCAGTCGGACGTTTCGATCGAATCGACACGATTCGGATAGAACGCAAGGTGGTCCTTGATCGCCGATACCGCTTCATGCGGCGTTTCATAAGTCCATATCGCGTTCACGGCTCGCGCGCCGCCTGGCGTGATCGAGTAGTACGAAGCCTCGCCCTTGTACGGGCACCAGCTCTTGTGTTCCGTGCGCGAGAGCAGCGACATGTCGGCGTCCTCGCGCGGTATGTAGAACACGGCAGGATAGCTCGCCTCTTGCAGCGTGAGCGCGCGGCGCGTGTCGGCGACCACGCGGCCGCCTGCTTTCACCACCACGCGCGTGTGCGCCGGTTCGACCGTGATCGGATGATCGGGGCCGGGAATCTTGACGGTCCGGGTGTCCATGGCTGGGTTCCTCGCGAAAGGGGAAATACGGGTGTTTAGCCGAATACATCATATGCAATTGCAGATTAACTGGTAGGGGAAAACGCTGCAGGCTGTTTCAATGAGGGCGCGACTGAGTTCGACGCACGGGCGGCGATAGTCACGCGATTGCGCCGCGTGCCATCACGCTTCCAGTCTTCACCCGCGCCTTCATTTACCCGCAGCAGGATCACTGATGAGCCTCGATATCTTCTGGTTCTTGCCGACTTCCGGCGACACCCGCTACCTCGGCAAATCCGATTTCGGCCGCGCGCCGACCAACGCCTACATGCGCCAGATCGCCGTGACCGCCGAAGAACTCGGCTATGACGGCCTCCTCATTCCCACCGGCAGCAGTTGCCTCGACCCGTGGGTGACGGCGGCGAGCCTCGCGCCGGTCACGCAGCGCATCAAGTTGCTCGTCGCGCTGCGCACGTCGCTCGGCGGTCCTACCGCTTCGGCGCGCCAGGCGGCCACGCTCGACCAGGCGTTGAACGGCCGCTTGCTGCTCAACGTCGTGCCGGGCGGCGACGCCACCGAACTCGCGGCCGACGGCGTGTTCCTCTCGCACGACGAGCGCTACGAAGCCGCCGACGAATTCCTGACGATCTGGCGCGACCTGCTGCGCGGCGAGACGGTGAACTTCGAGGGCAAGCATTTGCGCGTGCAGGGCGCGCAGAACTTTCACGCGCCGGTCCAGACGCCGCATCCGCCGCTGTATTTCGGCGGCTCGTCGCCGGCGGCGCACGAACTGGCGGCAAAGCACGTGGACGCCTATCTCACGTGGGGCGAGCCGCCCGAGGCCGTCGCGCAGAAGTTCGCCGATATCCGCGCGCGGGCGGCGCGCCATGGACGCACGCTCAGGCTCGGCGTGCGCCTGCACGTGATCGTGCGCGAGACCAATGACGAAGCGTGGGCCGCCGCCGGGCGCCTCATCAGCAAGCTCGACGATGACGACATCCGCCGCGCCCAGGAAAACTACGCGCGCATGGATTCGGTGGGCCAGCGCCGCATGGCCGAGCTGCACAGCGGCAGCCGCGACAAGCTCGAGATCAGCCCGAACCTGTGGGCCGGCGTGGGCCTCGTGCGCGGCGGCGCGGGCACGGCGCTCGTGGGCGATCCGCAAACCGTGGCGGCGCGCCTGAAGGAATACGTGGACGCCGGCGCGGACAGCTTCGTGCTCTCGGGCTATCCTCACCTCGAAGAGGCGATCCGCTTCGCCGAACTGGTGTTCCCGCTGCTGCCGGGCAAGAAGCCGGTGACGCTGCGCGACCAGGCCTTGACGGGCGGTGCGTTCGACGTGCGTGCGCGTGAGCGGGCCCAGGAGTCCGCGCGCGTGAGCGCCGCCGTGCGCGGCAAGCGGGCCGGGTCCAGGGGGCTCGCCGGGCGATTATTCGTGTGAGCGATGTTTTCGATTTATTCGCGTGAGTGATATTTGTGAAATATTCCCCACAGGCATATAATCGATTTATGCCTCACAGGAATATGCCATGAAGATCATCGTCCAGACGCCAGGCGGGCTTGGCGAGATTCTGCAATCGGCGCGCAAGGCGCGCGGCCTGACCCAGGCGCAGGCCGCGGCGCATCTCGGCATCGGCCAGCCGCGTCTTTCCGCGCTCGAAACCACGGGCGCCGCCAGCCTCTCGCTCGAGCAGATGCTCGCTTTGTTCGCGCTCTACGGGCTGGAACTCTGCGTGCAGTCGCGCGAGGCGGCGGCCGGCGCGCCGGAGTGGTGAGCATGGGCCGTAAATCGCATTCGCGCGCGCTATCGATCTGGGCCAACGGCGAGCGTGTCGGCACGTGGGTCATGACGCCCGCCGGCGACACCGAGCTGCGCTATGACGACGCCTGGAAGCGTTCGGCGGTAGGCCGGCCGCTTTCGCTCTCGCTGCCGTTCGGCATCGGCGACGTGCCGTTGCGCGGCGAGCGCGTGACGCACTATTTCGACAACCTCCTGCCCGACAGCGAGCCCATTCGCCGCCGCATTGCCACGCGCTTTCGCACCGATACGCTCGAGGCCTTCGACCTGCTCAAGGCCATCGGGCGCGATTGCGTGGGCGCGGTGCAACTGCTGGGCGAGGACGAAACGCCGGGGCGCATCGACCGCATCGAAGGCACGGCGCTGAGCGATGCCGTCATCGAGCGTCTGCTGCTCGAAACGGCCGGTGCGCTGCCCGGTGGGGCGCTCGAGACCGACGATCTGCGCATTTCACTGGCGGGCGCGCAGGAGAAGACCGCGCTCCTGCGCCACCGCGGCAAATGGCTGCTGCCGCGCGGCGCCACGCCCACCACCCATATTCTCAAGCTGCCGCTGGGGCTGATCGGCCATCGCAAGGTGGACTTCAATACCTCGGTCGAGAACGAATGGCTTTGCCTGGCACTGCTGAGGGCCTACGGGTTGCCCGCTTCGCAGGCGCAGATCCTCCAGTTCGGCGCGCAGAAGGTGCTCAGCGTGGAGCGCTTCGATCGTACGCGCTCGCGCACCGGTGGCCTGCTGCGGCTGCCGCAGGAGGACTTCTGCCAGGCGCTCGGCGTGCCGCCGCATCGCAAGTACGAAGCGCACGGCGGCCCCGGTGTGCGCGAAATTGCGGGGCTCCTGCGCCAGTCGCTGCAGGCGCGCGAGGACCTCGATACGTTTCTCACCGCGCAAATCGTCTTCTGGATGCTCGCGGCGCCGGACGGTCACGCGAAGAATTTCAGCATCCGCCTGCTGCCGGCAGGGCGCTTTCAGCTCGCGCCGCTCTATGACGTCATGTCGATCTGGCCCGTGGAGGGCGACGGCGGCAATCAATGGTCGTGGCACAAGGCGTCGCTCGCCATGGCGGTGTGGGGCAAGGCGCGCCACTATCGCATGCGCGACGTGAAGCGCACGCATTTCGACGCCACCGCGCGGCTGTGCCACTACGGGCCGGATGCGGGGCCGCTGATCGAGCGCGTGCTGGCGCGTACGCCCGGTGCGATCGAAGCAGTCGCGGCGGCGCTGCCGGAAGGCTTTCCCGAGCGGGTGGCAGAGCGGCTCTTCGACGGCTTGCGTTTTTCGGCGGAGCGGCTGGCGGCGCAGTGACGGTGTGCCCAGCGGGAAACCGTGGTGGCGGAATCCATTACGTTCAGGAGGATTCGCCGCGCGAGATCGGCGCGGCCGTGCGCGCATTCCTGAACGAACTGGCGTAGGCGGCACGTCGCTTCAAGCCTTTTGCTTCTTCGCAGGCAGCCATGTCTGGGGCTCGGCGTACATTTCCTTGACCAGTTGCTTCACGAGATCGACGTAGACGGAGTTGTCGTTCACGCGATGATTCAGAATGATGGGCGAAGTCGCGTGGTCGCTGTCGATCAGCCGGTAGTGCACGTCCTGGCGCAACTGCCGCGCCGAAGCGGGGATCACGCATACGCCGAACTCGGCCGCGACGAGACCCAGCGCCGTCTGGATTTCGCGCACTTCCAGCACTTCACCCGGTTGCACGCCGTCGCCGTGCAACACGTTCAATACCTGATCGGCGAAGCTGGGGCGCGGCTCCTTGGGGTAGACGATCAGTTTCTGTCCGGCCAGTTGCTCGATGGGGATGGGCGTCGACTCCTGCGCCATCTCGCTGCCGATCGGCACCACCACCGCCAGCGGCTCTTCGCGCAGGACGATGCCGGCCACGTTGGGGTCGCTGTGGCGCACGCGTCCGAAGCCGACGTCGATGCGGCCTTCCTTCAACGCCTCGATCTGCTGCACCGACATCAGTTCGACCATCTGGATGTCGAGTTCGGGCGCGTTCTGGCGCAGCTTGCGCATCAACGGCGGCAGCCCCGAATACAGAACGGAGGCGACGAAGCCGATCGACAACACGGTGCGGTGATGCAGTCCCACGTGTTTGGCGGTGGCCTGCAGTTGTTCGACGCGCCCGAGAATCTGCATGGCCTGCTCGTAGACGAGCCGCCCCGCATCGGTCGTGCGCACCGGTCGCGTATTGCGAATCAGAAGGGGCACGCCGATCTCTTGTTCGAGCAACTGAATCTGCCGGCTCAGCGGCGGTTGAGCGATGCAAAGCTGTTCCGCGGCGCGCGTGAAATTGCGCTCGCGCACGACGGCAACGAAGTAACGAAGCTGGCGGAGATCCATGGTTCCTTCCCAAATGAAGCATCCAATTATCGATACTCTGAGAATATGATGCGCCGCAATATCGGCCTGTTCATGGGAGATTGCGGGGCTTCCATATTATAAAGGTATTGAATTTGACGCAAATAGTATTGGATCGTGCGCAGGCGCGGCGTGTATAAATCCAGCATACTTTCCTCACTTACGCAGCCTTCGACATGACTTCCGCCACGATCGAACGTATCGAAACCCGCCTCGTCGATCTGCCGACGATTCGCCCTCACAAGCTGTCCGTCGCCACGATGTACGGGCAAACCCTGATGCTGGTGAAGGTGTATTGCAGCGATGGCGTAACCGGCATCGGTGAAGGTACGACGATTGCCGGCATGGCCTACGGTCCCGAAAGCCCGGAAGCGATGAAGCTGGCGATCGACGCCTATTTCGCCCCGGCGATGATCGGCCAGGACGCCACGCGTATCCAGGCGCTCATGGCGCACCTGGGCAAGCTCGTGAAGGTCAATCACTTCGCCAAGTGCGCGCTGGAAACCGCGCTGCTCGACGCGCAGGGCAAGCGCCTCGGCGTGCCGGTGAGCGAACTGCTGGGCGGCCGCCGCCGCGAACGCCTGGCGGTGGCATGGACGCTCGCTTCAGGCGATACCGCCAAGGACATCGCCGAAGCCGAGGCGATGCTCGAAGTGCGCCGCCACAAGATCTTCAAGCTGAAGATCGGCGCGAAAGACCTCAAGACCGACATCAAGCACGTGGCCGACATCAAGAAGGCGGTGGGCGATCGTGCCGCCGTGCGCGTGGACGTCAACATGGCCTGGAGCGAGACGCAGGCGGCCTGGGCGATTCCCGCGCTGGCGCAAGCCGGCTGCGAGCTGGTCGAGCAGCCGGTGGCTTCGCCCGCGGCGCTGTCGCGCCTCATGCGCCGGTTCCCGGTGGCGTTGATGGCCGATGAAATCCTCCAGGGACCGGAAAGCGCGTTCGAGATCGCGAAGAACGAGGGCGCCGATGTGTTCGCCATCAAGATCGAACAAAGCGGCGGACTGTTCGCGGCGCAGCGCGTGGCCACGATTGCGGACGCCGCGGGTATCGAGCTGTACGGCGGCACGATGCTCGAAGGCGCGTTCAGCACGGTGGCATCGGCGCATCTGTTCGCGAGCTTCGCCAACCTGCAGTGGGGCACCGAACTGTTTGGCCCCTTGCTGATCACCGAAGAAATTCTGACGACCCCGCTGGACTACAGCAACTTCGAGCTGACGGTGCCGAACGGCCCGGGTCTCGGCATCGAACTGGACGAAGAGAAGGTCAAGCGCTTCACCCGCGATGGCCTCATGAAAGTCACGAAGTAATCCGGACACCTGATAAACGGACAAGACGATGCTTTTCCACGTACGCATGGATGTGAACATCCCGGCCGACATGCCGGCCAATGTCGCCAACGAAATCAAGGCGCGCGAAAAGGAGTACTCGCAGGAGCTGCAGCGCAGCGGCAAGTGGCGCCATATCTGGCGACTAGTGGGCGAGTACGCGAACTACAGCATCTTCGATGTCGAGAGCAACGCAGAACTGCACGACATTCTCACCGCCTTGCCGCTTTTTCCGTACATGAAGATAACCGTCACGCCGTTGTGTCGCCACCCGTCCTCCGTCAGGGACAACGACGCCTGAGCTGATTCCCCCTCAATACCAGCAAGCACCAGGAGACAAACACCATGAGCGCAAAAGTATTCGACACGAAGGAAGTGCAGGACCTGCTGAAGGCCGCTGCGAATCTCAACGGCGGCAGCGGCAACGCGCGTTTCCAGCAGGTCGTTTATCGACTGCTGGGCGACCTGTTCAAGGCCATCGACGATCTCGACATCACGCCCGATGAAGTCTGGGCCGGCGTGAACTATCTGAACAAGCTCGGCCAGGACGGCGAAGCGGCGCTGCTGGCCGCCGGTCTCGGCCTCGAGAAGTACCTCGACATCCGCATGGACGCCGCCGACAAGGCGGTGGGTCTCGAAGGCGGCACGCCGCGCACGATTGAAGGCCCGCTGTATGTGGCAGGCGCGCCGGTGCGCGAGAGCGTTTCGCGCATCGACCTCAACGCCGACGCCGATGCGGGCCCGCTCGTCATTCACGGCACGGTCACCGGCCTCGACGGCAAGCCGCTCGCCGGCGCCCTGGTCGAATGCTGGCACGCCAATTCGAAGGGCTTCTACTCGCACTTCGACCCGACCGGCGCACAGGACGACTTCAACCTGCGCGGCGCGGTGAAGACCGGCGCGGACGGCAAGTACGAATTCCGCACGCTCATGCCGGTCGGCTACGGCTGCCCGCCGCAGGGCTCGACCCAGCGCCTGCTGGACGGCCTCGGCCGCCACGGCAACCGCCCGGCGCACGTGCACTTCTTCGTCTCGGCCGACAACAGCCGCAAGCTCACTACGCAGTTCAATATCGAAGGCGACCCGCTGATCTGGGATGACTTCGCCTACGCGACGCGTGAAGAACTGATTCCGCCGGTGGTCGAGAAGACCGGCGGCACGGCGCTCGTGCCTGAAAGCCGACACGTACAAGGACATCGAGTTCAACTTCACGCTCACGCCGCTGGTCCAGGGCACGGACAACCAGCTCGTTCACCGCCTGCGCGCAGCAGCCGCGGCGTAACCGTCCCGCACGGCGGCGGCGTCACGCCGCCGCCGCCCGTTTCACCGCGATCATCAATCGACACCGATGCAGGAACTCCGTACCGCGTGTGGAGTATGCATAGGAGAGCTAATATGTCAGCCATCATCGACAAAGCCAGTGACCTGGATCACCTGCTGTCCACCGCCGTGCAGGACGACAAGCAAAACGGTGTGTTCCGCTGCCGCCGCGACATCTTCACCAATGCCGACCTGTTCGAACTGGAGATGAAATACATCTTCGAGAAGAACTGGGTCTACCTCGCGCACGAAAGCCAGATTCCCGAAAACAACGACTACTACACCACGTGGCTCGGTCGCCAGCCGGTCGTCATCACGCGCGACAAGACCGGCACGCTGAACGCCGTGATCAACGCCTGCGCGCACAAAGGCGCCATGCTGTGCCGGCGCAAGCATGGCAACAAGGGCAGCTTCACCTGTCCGTTCCACGGCTGGACGTTCTCCAACACCGGCAAGCTGCTCAAGGTGAAGGACGAAAAGACCACCGAGTATCCCGTGCAATTCAACAAGCAGGGCTCGCATGACCTGAAGAAGGTCGCGCGCTTCGAGAACTATCGGGGCTTTCTGTTCGGCAGCCTCAATGCCGACGTGCAGCCGCTCGAAGACTACCTCGGCGAAGCGAAGATCATCATCGACCAGATCGTCGACCAGTCGCCGACCGGCCTCGAAGTGCTGCGCGGCAACTCCTCGTATGTCTACGACGGCAACTGGAAGATGCAGATGGAGAACGGCTGCGACGGCTACCACGTCAGCACCGTGCACTGGAATTACGCCGCGACCATGGGCCGCCGCAAGGAAGACGGCACCCAGGCGGTGGACGCCAATAGCTGGAGCAAGTCGGTGGCGGGTGTCTACGGCTTCGACCACGGCCACATCCTGCTGTGGACCAACACGATGAACCCCGAAGTGCGGCCGGTCTACAAGCATCGCGACGAAATCAGGGCGCGCGTGGGCGAAGTGCAGGCCGATTTCATCGTCAATCAGACGAGAAACCTGTGCCTCTACCCGAACGTGTTCCTGATGGACCAGTTCAGCACGCAGATTCGCGTGGTGCGCCCAATCAGCGTGGACAAGACCGAAGTGAACATTTTCTGCTTCGGGCCGAAGGGCGAGAACGCGGAAGACCGTGCGACGCGCATTCGCCAGTACGAGGACTTCTTCAACGTCACGGGCATGGGCACCGCCGACGACCTGGAAGAGTTCCGCGCCTGCCAGGCGGGCTACGCCGGCACCACGGCGATGTGGAACGATCTCTCGCGCGGCGCGCCGCTGTGGGTCGAAGGCGCGGACGACAACGCGAAGAAGATGGGCCTCAAGCCGGTCATTTCCGGCGAACGCAGCGAAGACGAAGGGTTGTTCGTGGTTCAGCACGAATACTGGGTGCGCGTCATGCGCGATGCCCTCGAGCAGGAACGGAATCACGAACAAGCGGGAGCGCAGGCATGAGCAACGATTACCAGACAATCTGCGCCGCGCTGTACCGCGAAGCGCGCCTGCTCGACGATCGCCAGTGGGAGGAGTGGCTCGCCTGCTACGCAGAAGACGTGACGTACTGGATGCCCGCGTGGGACGACGATGACCAGCTCACCGACGACCACGAATCGCAGATCTCGCTGATGTACTACCCCGATCGCGGCGGCCTCGAAGACCGTGTATTCCGCATCAAGACCGAACGCAGTGGCGCGTCGATGCCGGAGCCGCGCACGAGCCACAACGTGACGAACGTGGAAGTGCTGGCGGACCGCGGCGACGAAGTGGAAGTGCGCTACAACTTCCACACGCTCAATCATCGCTACCGGGCCACGGATCATTTCTTCGGCACGATGTTCGTCACCTTGCGTAAGGCCGGCGACGGCTTCCTGATCGCCTACAAAAAGATCGTGCTGAAGAACGACTACATCCGGCAGGTGCTCGACGTCTATCACGTGTGAAGTCACGTTCGACATCGAGCCTCAGTTTCAACATGGGATAGAAGGAGACACCATGTCCAGCTACAAGATTGCACTCAATTTCGAAGACGGCGTAACGCGTTTCATCGACTGCAAGGCAGGCGAGAAAGTGCTCGATGCGGCCTTTCGCGCGCGCATCAACCTGCCGATGGATTGCTCGGACGGCGTGTGCGGCACCTGCAAGTGCCGCGCGGAAAGCGGCAGCTACGACCTGGGCGAAGACTATATCGAGGACGCGTTGACCGAAGACGAAAAGGACAGCGGTCTCGTGCTCACCTGCCAGATGGTGCCGGAAAGCGATTGCGTGATCGCGATTCCCGCGTCTTCCACGGTCTGCAAGACAGCGCAGAGCAAGTTTGCAGCCACGGTGGCTAAGGTCGAACAGCACAACGACGCCGCGGTCGTGCTCGAACTGGACGTCGACGCAGCGGGTCCCGTGTTCCTGCCGGGCCAGTATGTCAACATCGACGTGCCGGGCAGCGGTCAGCATCGTTCGTATTCCTTCTCTTCCGCGCCGGGCGAATCGAAAATCAGCTTCCTGATCAAGAAGATTCCGGGCGGCGTGATGAGCACGTGGCTCGAAGCCGCGCAAGCGGGCGTGAAGCTCGAATTGACGGGGCCGCTCGGCAGCTTCTATCTGCGCGACGTGCAGCGGCCGCTGCTGTTCCTCGCGGGCGGCACGGGCCTGGCGCCGTTCCTTTCGATGCTGGAAGTGCTCGCGCGCACCAACGCGCAGCAGAAGGTGCACCTGATCTACGGCGTGACCCGCGACCTCGACCTGGTGCTGGTCGAAGCCATCGAAGCCTACGCGGCGAAGCTGCCGAACTTCAGCTTCGCCACCGTGATCGCCGACGCGGACTCGACTCATCCGCGTAAAGGCTGGGTCACGCAGCATATTCCCGCCGACGCCCTGAACGATGGCGACGTCGACGTGTATCTGTGCGGCCCGCCGCCGATGGTGGACGCCGTACGCAAGTATTTCGACGACGAAGGCGTGAAGCCCAACAGCTTCCACTACGAGAAGTTCACCCCCAACGCAGTCCCGAAGGCGGCATGATCATGCAACGATTCGCAGGCAAGGTCGTCGTCGTCACCGGGGCGGCGCAGGGAATCGGCCGCGGCGTGGCGCTGCGGGCGGCGGCCGAAGGCGGCAAGGTGGTGTTCGTCGATCGCGCGGATTTCGTCGCCGAAGTCGCGGCCGAGGCGCAGGGCGCGCAAACGGCGGGCTTCGTCGCCGACCTCGAAACGTATGAAGGCGCGAAAGCGGCAATGGATTTCGCCGCGCAGACGTTTGGCGGCATCGACATTCTCATCAACGGCGTGGGCGGTGCCATCCGCATGCGTCCGTACGCGGCATTCGAGCCGGCGCAGATCGATGCGGAAATCCGCCGCTCGCTCATGCCCACGCTATACGCGTGCCATGCCGTGCTGCCGCATCTGCTCGAGCGCGGGCGCGGCACCATCGTCAACGTGTCGTCGAACGCCACGCGCGGCATTCGCCGTGTGCCGTATTCGGCCGCGAAGGGCGGCGTGAATGCGATGACGCAATCGTTGGCGATGGAATACGCGGAGCACAATATCCGCGTGGTCGCCACGGCGCCGGGCGGCACCGAAGCGCCGCCGCGCCGCGTTCCGCGCAATGCCGCGGGCGACAGCGAGCAGGAAAAGGCCTGGATGGGCGAGGCGGTGCGCCAGGTCACGCAATCGACCTTCTTCAAGCGCTACGGCAGCCTCGACGAACAGGTCGCGCCGATCCTCTTTCTCGCGTCGGACGAGGCGAGCTATATCACCGGCTCGATCCTGCCGGTCGCCGGTGGCGACACGGGCTGAGCCATGCACGCATCGTGATGGTGGGCGCGCACAGGCGAGCGGGGTGATATGCTCGAAAGACCCCGATTTCGCCCCGCGCTCCCCATGACCATCGATCCCGCTATCGTCAAAGCCTTCGCGCCGACGGGCACGTTGCGCGCCTCCATCAATCTCGGCAATCCGATACTCGCGAATCGCGATGCGGCGTCGGGCGAACCGTTCGGCGTTTCCGTCGATCTCGCGAGTGCTTTCGCGCAGCATTTGGGCGTGCCGCTCGAACTTGTCGTATTCGACGCAGCGGGCAAGTCGGTCGAAGCCGTGAGCGACGAACGTGCGGACTTCGGCTTCTTTGCCGTCGATCCCAAGCGAGGCGAAACGATCGCGTTTACCGCGCCTTATGTGCTGATCGAAGGCTTCTATCTGGTTCGCGACGATTCGCCGGTGCGCACCAATGCCGAAGTCGATCAACCGCATAATCGCGTGGCCGTGGGCAAGGGCAGTGCCTATGACCTCTTTCTCACGCGCGAATTGAAGCAGGCGCAGATCGTGCGCGCCCCGACTTCGCCCACCGTCGTGCAAACCTTCCTCGAACAAGGGCTCGAAGTCGCCGCCGGCGTAAAGCAGCAACTCGAAGCCGATGCCGCGAAAGTTGGCGGCTTGCGTCTGCTCGACGAACGCTTCATGGTGATTCGCCAGGCGATGGGCGTCGCGAAGCGCCGCGGTCCGCAGGCCGCCGAAGCGCTTGGTGCGTTCGTCGAAACGATGAAGGCATCGGGATTCGTCGCAGAGGCCCTGGTGCGCCACGCAATAGCGGGCGCCTCGGTTGCGCCGGCCGCTTAAACGAATCAAGCCAAAAGAGAGTGCGCATTAAAAGAGCCATCAACTCGCTCCGTGAGCCGATTAGCGCAGCGATTTTCGATGAGGATAATCGGCCTTTCTCGCCGGCTTTAATGCGACAACCCGAAAGCCTTATGTAATTTGACCGGCGATATTCACGCCCCGCACATTCCTCGATGCGCGTCGAGCCTTGCCAGGCGCGGTTGTGCCATCGACGCCACGTCGCTCGAATTTCGACACCATTTTTATTTTCGACGCCCTATGATGCGGGTATTCGATTCGCGCCGCACTCACCGCCCGATTTCCATTCTGCCACTGCATTTTCAACATCGATGAATTGCGTAACCCGCAATAATCATCGGCGGATAGCTTTTGGCTTTTGAATCTGCACCGAAATGGAATGAACGCGAATGAGATTGCACGTCGATGGTGCCGGCCGCCTGAATTCGATGCATTGACCCACCGCCCAATCCGGAGCTTGAAAACATGAAAAAATCGCTACTCGCCGCGGCACTGCTGAGCGCCTTTGCTATTTCGGCGCATGCGCAAAGCAGCGTGACCCTTTACGGCCTGATCGATACCGGTCTCGTCTACACGAACAACCAGTTCGGCCATAGCAACTGGCAGCTGAACAGCAGCTCCACGCAGAACACGGTGTTCGGCCTCAAGGGTTCGGAAGACCTCGGCGGCGGTCTGCATGCGATCTTCAAGCTCGAACAAGGCTTCCTGCTCAACAACGGCGCGCAGGCGTTCTCGGGCCTCGGCTTCGGTTCGCAAGCGTGGGTGGGCTTGCAAAGCGATCCGTACGGCACGCTCACGTTCGGGCGCCAGTTCGACGTGATGAACGACCTCGTGGGCCCGCTCACGGCTGGATCCAACACGTGGGGCGGCAACCTCGCGGCGCACCCGTTCGAGAACGACAACCTCGCGGCGAACTCGGTGGTCGTCAACAACTCCGTCAAGTACGCGAGCCCGACGTTGTACGGCGTGACGTTCGAGACAATGTACTCGTTCAGCAACAAGGCCGGCGACTTCGCGAACAACCGCTCGTACGGCTTCGCTGTTTCGTACACCCAGGGCCCGCTGAACCTCGCGGCCGGCTACCTGCAGTTCAACAACGCGGGCAACAGCAGCGGCGCGGTCACCACCAGCGACACGAGCGCGAACTTCCTTGCGGAGCGTCAGCGTGTCTGGTCGCTCGGCGGCAACTACACGTACGGCCCGGCCACGGTGGGTCTCGTCTGGAGCCATACGCAGATCGACAACGCCGCAGGCGTGTACTCGTTCGGCACGGGCACCTATCTCGGCTCGAACGACGACTCCGCCGGCTCGCTCGCCGGTTCGCTGCGCCTCGACAACTTCGAAGCGAACGTGAAATACGCGCTCACGCCGGCATGGAGCGTTTCGGGTGCGTATACGTACACGCACGGCGCCTACAACGGCACGAACCCGGGCTGGAACACGGGGATGCTGCAAACGGACTACGCCATCAGCAAGCGCACCGACTTCTACCTCGAAGGCGTGTATCAGAACGTGCATGGCGCACCGGAAGGCTCCGTGCTTTCGCACGCCATGATCAACACGCTCTCGCCTTCGTCGACCAATACGCAGGTCGCCGTGACGGTGGGTATGCGTCACGCGTTCTAAGTCGATTCGGCAATGACTTCGGCGGGCATCTGTCCCCCGCCGGACGTTTCCCACGGCGCGGCGGGCTTCTTCTAAAACGGGGACCCGCCGCGTTGTCACATCTGCATCCCTGCATCCGCTCAAGCGTGTTTCCTCGATCCAGATAGTTGAAATTTTCAACTATTTGACTATACTGGCGTCCAGCTAGCGTACGGAGGGGAGCACGCATTTGTATTCCGATTTTCTCACCTTCAGGCTCGATCAAACGAGCGCGCTGCTGATGGATCGCGCCAACGCGGTCTACCGCGAGCGCTGGGATCTCGACGTGCGCGCCATGCGCGTGCTGCGCATCATCCGCGCCGAGCCGGGCATCACGCCCAAGGCCGTTTCGCAGCGCGCGCTCATCGAAAAAACGCTGCTTTCCAAAACGCTCGGCGAACTCGAATCGCGTGGCCTGATTGGCCGCGGCACGCATGCGCAGGACCGGCGCAGCGTCGTGCTGCGCGTCACGCCCGAGGGCGCGAAAGTGGCGAACGCCTCGGAAAAAGCCGGCTCGAAGCTCGAAGCCGAACTCGCGGCCGTCCTCACCGATCACGAGCGCAAGACGCTCGATCAGTTGCTCGCCAAGCTTGCGCAGAGCCTGATCGACGGTGTTTGAGATCGCCGCGCGCACGCCGCACATTGCACAATGAAATACGCATGAAGGAGTCGTCCATGCCGAATCTGGTCGAAACCGTGGCGCCCGCCATTGGCGCGCTGCTGCCCGAGCTCGAAGCGCTCTACAAGGATCTGCACCAGCATCCCGAACTCTCGATGCAGGAGTTCCGCACGGCGGCGCTCGTGGCGGAGCGCATGGAAAAGCTCGGTTACGAAGTCTCCCGCGAAGTGGGCGTGACGGGCGTCGTGGCCGTGCTGCGCAACGGCGAGGGCCCGGTCGTGATGCTGCGCGCCGACATGGACGCGCTGCCCATGGCCGAAGCCACGGGCCTGCCGTATGCGAGCACCGTGACCGCGAAAGACGAGGAGGGCGTGCAGGTCGGCGTGGCGCACTCGTGCGGGCACGACCTGCACGTGACATGGCTCCTGGGCGTGGCACAGTTGATGGCGTCGCATCGCGACGCATGGAGCGGCACGCTGCTTGCCGTGTTCCAGCCCGGCGAGGAAGTGGGCCGCGGCGCGCGCAGCATGATGGGCGACGGCATGATCGAGCGCTTTCCCAAGCCCGACGTGATCCTCGGCCAGCACGTGATGGTGGGCCCGGCGGGCACCGTGGGCTATCGCAGCGGCACGATCCTCTCGGCCGGCGACAGCCTCAAGGTGAAACTGTTCGGCCGCGGTTCGCACGGCTCGCAGCCGCAAACCTCGATCGACCCGGTGATCATGGCGGCTTCCACCACGCTGCGCCTGCAGACCATCGTGTCGCGCGAAATCTCGCCGCGCGAAGCCGCCGTGCTCACGGTGGGCTCGCTGCAGGCGGGCACGAAGGAAAACATCATCCCCGACGACGCCACGCTCAAGCTCAACATGCGCACCTTCGACGACGACGTGCGCGAGTACATGCTGGGCGCGATCCGCCGCATCTGTTGCGCCGAATGCGCGGCCTCGAATGCACCGCGCGAACCGGAATTCACGACGCTGTCGAGCTACCCGCTCACGGTGAACGACGACGCCACCACGGCGCGCCTGCGCAAGGCCTTCGAGGCATGGTTCGGCAAGCGCGCCTACGAAACGCAGCCGGCCGCCGCCAGCGAGGACTTCAGCGTGTTCGGCCGCGAATGGGGCGTGCCGTACGCGTTCTGGTTCGTGGGCAGCACCGACCCCGAGGTCTACGCACAAGCCAGGGCCGCGAAGAAGCTCAACGAAATCCCGAGCAACCACTCGCCGAAGTTCGCGCCGGTGCTCGAGCCCACCTTGCGCACCGGCCTCGAAGCGATGCTGTGCGCGGCCGCTGCGTGGGTCGGCCGCGAAAGCGAGGCGGCGTGAGCGCGGCACTCGGGGCGCACGTGGGCGCGCATCTCAACGCTCACACGGCCTATACGGCACTCGACCTGATCGGCACGTTCGCCTTCGCGATCTCCGGCGCCGTGGCCGCGCGGCAGCGGCGGCTGGATCTGTTCGGCATCGTCGTCGTGAGCTTCATGGTGGCGTGCGGCGGCGGCATCATCCGCGATCTGTGCATCGGCGCGGTGCCGCCCGCGGGGCTCGCGAACTGGGCCTACCTCGCCGTCACGCTGCTGGCGACGGGACTGACCATTGCCGCGTATCCGCAGGTGCGGCGGCTGCGTCATCCTGTGCTCTTGTTCGATGCGATCGGTCTTGGGCTCTTTGCCGTGGCGGGCGCGCAGAAGGCGCTCGCGTACAGCCAGAGTGCGGAGCCGGCCATCATCCTCGGCATCGTGAGCGCGGTGGGCGGCGGCGTGATGCGCGACGTGCTGCTCTCGCGCGTGCCCGCCATACTCGAGCGCGAGATCTATGCGTCGGCGGCGCTGCTTGGGGCCGCCGTGCAGGTGGGGCTCACGTATGCGGGCTGGTCGACGTTCTGGACGCCCTGGGTGGCCGTGATTTCCTGCGTGTCGCTGCGGCTGGCCGCGCTCTACTTCGGCTGGCGTTTGCCGGTTTTTCACGCGGTGCGCTCGGCTCAGCCGCAACCGGCGCAGCGTGGCGACGCCGCGAAGGCCGATTCGCGGCACGACGCACGCTAGCGTCAATCACCTCACGCCGCAGGTTCGAACGCGATCTCGCCGGTACGCACCGCGCGGATCTTCGGGCCGAAACTGCGGATGTTCGAAAGCGTCGCGTTGTGATGCGCGCGGATCAGCGCCGCGTTCGCGTGCGGTTTGTCGTGCGTGGTGTGCGCCCCCACGATGCGCCGCGCATGGTGCGGCGCGGCACGCAATTTGCTCAGCGCCACCGGCGCCGTCGCGCGCATGCAACTGTCCACCGTCCAGCCAGAATACGGCTTTCCTCACCACGCGCTATGCTTTTTAGTGCGCGATGTGGCTGGCATGGGCCCGGCCACGCCGGCTTGTCTGCACGTTCAACCACGTTATCCGCCCCGGCATGGACCGGACCAAGCAAGAAGACTCCACGAGGGAGCCAACGTGAAAACGACTCTGGGCGCAGTGGTCCTGCTCGCCGCCAGTTCGGCCGCGAGCGCACAATCGAGCGTCACGATGTATGGCCGCGTGGATGGCGGCATCGAATACCTCAATCACATCGCGAACGGCAACGGCGGCAGTTCGAGCCGCTGGAGCGCCGAAGGCGGCGACTGGGGCACCAGCATGTTCGGCCTCAAGGGCACTGAGGACCTCGGCGGCGGCAGCGCCGCGATATTCAACCTCGAAACCGCCGTGCAGATCATGAACGGCACCACGGGCGGCGGCCGGCTCTGGTCGCGGCGCGCGTATGTCGGTTTGAAGAACGACACATGGGGGCAACTGCAAGCCGGCCGTAATCTCTTCATCGACAGCGACGGCGTGTGGGCATTCGACCCGTTCGTGCAGCAGGCGGTGTCGTCGGCCTCGCTCGTGCGCGGGCGCAACTGGCAACAAACGAGCAACAACATCGAATATCACAGCCCGGTATGGAACGGCCTCGACTTGCAGGGCCAGTATTCGTTCGGCAACCAGCCAGGCAACTTCAACGCCGGCGCCGAAGGCGAGTTCGGCCGCTCGGACGGCATCATGCTCTCGTATCACTCGCCGCTCTTCGACCTGCGCGGCATCTACGACGAACTGCGCGATTCGAGCGGGCGCTTTTCCAACATCTTCACGGCCTCGCGCGAATACTTCGTGGGCGGCAACCTGCGCGTGCAGAAGTTCAAGATCCAGGCCGCGTACACGCATTACTCCGCACCTGATTCGCCGCCCGGCATTTCCGATACCGCCGATCACTACTGGCTGGGCGCGACCTACCAGGCCACGCCGAAGTGGGCGGTGACCGCCGCGGGCTTCTATATTCACGTCGGCGAGGGCGGTGGCGACGCCTCGCACGACCCCGCGAGCCACGCCATGCTCTACGCGCTCGGCGCGACGTACAACCTCAGTGCGCGCACCTTCCTGTATGGCACGGTCGCGTATGTGGACAACAGCAAGAACGGCACGTTCTCGGTGTTCGCGACGCCGCGCGACTCGAGCACGCCGACCAGCCCCATGGCTGGCCAATCGCAGACGGGCGCCTACGTCGGGATGATGCACGTGTTCTGACGCCGCGCTTTTTCCGCCATCGCAGACGACATTCTTCGAGAAAGGTTGAGATCATGGCCAGACTATCGAAACCGCTGGGCTTCATCGGCGTCATCTCCGTGCTGTTCACCTTGCTCACGGCGGTGTATCTGCTGGCTGGCGGCGCGTGGCTCATGTCGCTCGGCGGCTCGCCGTACTACGTCGTGACGGGCGTGCTACTGCTCGTCTTCGCGTGGCTGCTGTGGCGCGCGAGCCCCTCGGCGTTCGTGCTCTATGCGATCGTGCTGATCGGGACCGCGATCTGGGGCCTCTGGGAATCGGGGCCGGACTTCTGGGCGCTCGTGCCGCGCTCGGGCGTGCTGGTGGTGTTCGGCATCTGGCTGCTCGTGCTCATGAGTTGGCACCTCGAGCGCCCGCGCCAGTTCGGCGTGCTTGCGCTCGTGGTCGGACTGCTCGTGTGGGGCGGCGTGCTCGTGTATGCGCACTTCAACGACCCGCAGCAGATCAACGGCTCGCTCGCGGCTGTGCGGGCCACGCCCGCGCCGAACGTCGACGGCATCGAGCCGTCCGAATGGCCCGCCTATGGACGCGACCAGCAAGGCACGCGCTATTCGCCGCTGCAGCAGATCACGCCCGAGAACGTGCATAACCTCCAGGTGGCCTGGACCTTCCGCACGGGCGACACGAAAGGCCCCAACGATCCGGTCGAGATCACCAACGAAGTCACGCCGATCAAGATCGGCGATCTGCTTTACCTGTGCTCGCCGCACCAGATCCTGTTCGCGCTCGACGCGCAAACCGGCGAGCTCAAATGGAAGTTCGATCCGAAGCTGCAGGCCGATCCCTCGTTCCAGCACGTGACCTGCCGGGGCGTGTCGTTCGTTGATCTTTCGGCGGCGTCCGTGAACGCCGCGGCGGCGGACCTGGGCGCGACGGCGACGACGCCGGCGGCCGCATCGGATGCCGCGGCGGCTTCGGGCACCGAAGCGGCTGCGCCAGCCAGTGATCCCGCGTCGGCGACGGAAGCCGCCGCGCCCGCGAGCGCACCCGCGGCCGCAGCGACGCCGGTCGCCGCGAACGGCACCTGCATGCGCCGCATCCTGCTGCCCGTGAACGACGGCCACCTCTACGCACTCGATGCGCTGACGGGCGAGCGCTGCGCGGGCTTCGGCAACAACGGCGACCTCGACCTGCAGCACGCCATGCCGGTGACGACACCGGGCATGTACGAGCCCACCTCGCCGCCCGTCGTCACGAACAAGGTGATCGTCGTGGCGGGCGCCGTGGAAGACAACTTCTCGACGCGCGAGCCCTCGGGCGTGATTCGCGGCTTCGACGTGCGCACGGGTCAACTGCTGTGGGCGTTCGATCCGGGCGCGGCGGACCCGAACAAGATTCCGGGCCCCGGCGAGCACTACGTGTGGAATTCGCCGAACTCGTGGGCGCCGGCCGCCTACGATGCAAAGCTCGACATCGTTTATCTGCCGATGGGCGTGAAGACGCCGGACATCTGGGGCGGCGACCGCACGCCCGACCTCGAGCGTTACGCGACGGGCCTGCTCGCGCTGCACGCGTCGACCGGCAAGCTCGCCTGGTTCTACCAGACGGTGCACCACGACCTGTGGGACATGGATCAGCCCTCGCAGCCCACGCTCGCCGACATCACCGACAAGGACGGCAAGACCGTGCCGGTGGTGTACGCGCCTGCGAAGACGGGCAACCTGTTCGTGCTCGACCGCCGCACGGGCGCACTCGTCGTGCCCGCGCCCGAAATGCCGGTGCCGCAGGGCGCCGCGCCCGGCGACCACGTCTCGGCCACGCAACCGTTCTCGGCCCTCACGTTCCGGCCGTCGAAGAATCTCACCGACGCCGACATGTGGGGCGCCACGATGTACGACCAGCTCATCTGCCGCGTGATGTTCCACCAGCTGCGCTATGAAGGCACCTTCACGCCGCCTTCGCTGCAAGGCTCGCTGATCTTCCCGGGCAACCTCGGCATGTTCGAGTGGGGTGGTCTCGCCATCGACACCGACCGGCAGGTCGCCGTGGCGAACCCCATCGCGCTGCCGTTCGTCTCGCGGCTCATTCCGCGCGGGCCCGGCAATCCGCTCGAGCCGCAACCGGGCGCGAAGGGCAGCGGCACGGAGGCGGGCATCCAGCCGCAATACGGCGTGCCTTACGGCGTGACGCTGAATCCGTTCATGTCGCCGATTGGTTTGCCTTGCAAGCAGCCGGCGTGGGGTTATATCTCCGTCGTCGACCTCAAGACCAACCAGATCGTCTGGAAGAAGCGCATCGGCACGACGCGTGACAGCTCGCCGATTCCCGTGGCCTTCCGCACGGGCATGCCGATGCTGGGCGGCCCGATGGTGACCGCGGGCGGCGTGATTTTCATCGGCGCAACGGCGGACAACTATCTGCGCGCCTTCGACGTGAACAACGGCAACCGGCTCTGGCAAGCGCGTCTGCCCGCGGGCGGCCAGGCCACGCCGATGACCTACGCGGTGAATGGCCGCCAGTTCGTCGTGATCGCGGCAGGCGGGCACGGCTCGTTCGGCACGAAGCTCGGCGACTACGTGATTGCCTACGCGCTGCCGAAGCAATAATCCACGCGCGGCCGCCCGGCAGCACCGGGTGGCCGCCGCTTGCGGTTTTTCCACGCGGCGGCAGGCCACAAGCACGGCGCCTGCCGCCCTTCATGCAGCACGCGACGCACCGCTAGTGCGCTTCACCCGCTTTTCCCTCATGAGTCGAACATTGCGCGCGATGCGCGCCTGGGCGGTGTTGTCTGCGGCAACCTTCGCCACGTTGCACACGATAAGCGCACACGCGCAAAGCTCGGTCACGCTGTACGGGGCACTCGACACGAGCATCGAAGTGACGAATCCAGGCGCGGGCTGGGTCGCGCGCATGGACTCGGGCGCGTATCGCGGCTCGCGCTTCGGGCTGCGCGGCGTGGAGGACATCGGCGGCGGCATCAAGATATTGTTCGAGCTGGAAAACGGCTTCGGCTCCAACGACGGCACCTTTGCCGTAGCCAACACCATCTTCAACCGGCAGGCGTGGATAGGCCTCGGCACACAGTGGGGCACGGTGCGGGTGGGGCGGCAATACTCGCCGATCTATATTCCGTTCAAGGGACAACTCGACGCGTTCGGCGCGGGCACCATCGCTTCGGGCCTCAACAATCTTTCGAAGATCACGCCATACGAAAGCAACGCGATCACGTATCTGTCTCCCGACATCTACGGTTTCTCGACCACGCTGATGGCCTCGCTGCGCGATCCGTCCACGGGCAGTAACGGGCTGGCGGGCAACATCGAAACCGTCGAGTGGCGGCACGGGCCGTTTCGCATCTCCTACGCACATCAACAGCAAAACGGCGATGGTGCCCTACGAGCCAATCTGGGCGGCGTGTCGTACGTGCTCGGCCCGGTGACCGGATTTCTCGCTTACTTCAACGGCGATGGCGGCACGCCGCGCAACCACAACAACGGCGTTTCGGTCTCGGCGCGCTATGCGATCACCTCGCGATTTCGCGCTTCAGTCGGTTACGCGTGGGTGCACGACCTCTCGGGCGCCGACAACGACGCCGACCAGTTCAGCGCCGCGTGCGAATATGACCTCTCGAAGCGCGTGCTGCTCTATGCGAGCGCAGGGTGGCTGCGCAATCGGAATGAGGCGACTTTCACGCTGCGCGGCGTGAACGTCACCGGTCTGCCGCCGTCATGGCCGGGCGCGCCAGTGCGCGGCGTGCAGTTCGGCATGATCGACCGCTTTTAAAGCGTACGGCTTGTGCCAGGCATCGCTCGTTGTTATCATGCGCCTTCCATACCTGCACACCGGACTTCAGCCAAAGTGGACAACTAAGCTTTCCCCAAAAATGTTTTCGCGCCAGCGTCATGCACGCTGCGCGAGTGGTTTCATACATTCGGGAGAAGCTTATGGCTCGAGTCACGCCAGCGGCGACGCTTGTCGCACTCCATCACACTTCATTCCGGTTCGATAGCGGCGTCACGCTATTCGACTCGCTCGACCTCGTTCTCGATCGCGTTCCCACGGGCATTGTCGGCCGCAACGGCGTCGGCAAAAGCCTGCTCGCGCAACTGATCGCGGGGCGAATCGCGCCGACGTCCGGCTCGATCGACCGGCACGTCAGGGTCGCGTTCGCGGCCCAGCAGCCACTCGACGCGTCGCACGACAGCCAGACCGTCGCCCAGATCGCAGGGCTCGACGCACCGCTCGCGGCCTTGGCGCGGGTGGCAAACGGCACGGCCGACACCGGCGATTTCGACGTAATCGGCGAGCGCTGGGATCTCGCCGCGCGCCTGCGCACGGCGCTCGATGCGGCGGGGCTCGATCATCTGGAGTCCGACACATTGGCGCAAACGCTCAGCGGCGGCGAGCTTGCGCGTGTCACGCTGATCGGCGCACTGCTTGCGGACGCCGGCTTGCTCGTGCTCGACGAGCCGACCAATCACCTCGACGCCGCCGGCCGCGCGTGGCTGCGCGGCGCGCTGGCGGGATGGCGCGGCGGCCTCGTCGTCGTGAGCCATGACCGTGCGCTGCTTGCGCACATGCAGCGCATCGTCGAGGTCACGCCCAGAGGACTGCGAAACTATGGCGGCAACTATGCCAGCTACCGCGGCCAGCGCGATGCGGAACACGAAGCGGCAGAAAGCGCGCTCAGCCATGCGCGTACCGAACGCGAGCGCGCCGCGCGCAGGCTTCAGCGCGAACACGATACGATCCAGCGACATGCCGCCGGAGCATTGCGTGACGCAAAGACGGCCAATCTGTCTTCGATGGCGAAAGAGGGGATCAAGGGCGGTGCGCGCAATGTGATGGGGCAGGTGAGGGCCGAACAACGCGAGCACAAGGCGGCGCTCGATGAGCGCGTTAGCGAGGCCGCCGCGCGCGTCGAACCCGATGCGCCCGTGCTGGTGGCGCTGCCGGGCGCGGAGGTTAGCGCGCGCCGCCAGGTCTTCACGCTCGAAGCGGCGAGGCTGCCGTGGTTTGTACACGACGATCCTGCCGCCACGCTCGACTGGTCGTGCAGCGGCCCGGTGCGCGTGGCGCTGACGGGGCCGAACGGATGCGGGAAGTCGACGGTCCTGCGCCTCCTCGCGGGACAACTTGCACCCAATGCGGGGCGCAGCGTGACGCATGTCCGCAGCGCATACCTCGACCAGAAGCTCGCGCAACTCGATCCGGACCGGTCGATCGTCGAACAGCTCGGGTTGCTCGACACGCCGCTCGCAGAAGGGGAATTGCGCAGCCGGCTCGCGCTGTTGCAACTCGATGCTGCGCGCGTGACGCAACCGTCGCGCCACCTGAGTGGCGGCGAGCGGCTGAAGGCCGCGCTCGCCTGCGCGCTTTGGCGCGGCGCGCCGGCGCAATTGCTGCTGCTCGACGAGCCGACCAACCACCTGGACCTGGAATCCGTGCGCGCGATCGAAGGGGCGCTAGCCGACTTCCCGGGCGCGTTGATCGTGGCCTCGCACGACGCCGACTTCATCGCCGCGCTCGCGCCGACGCATACGATGCAATGGAGTCGCGAGGGATGGCGCTACGATCCCGTCATCCAATCCATCGGATAACGAATCGATTTGCGAAGGCGCGCCTGGAAGCGATACGTCACCGCACCTGAACCACGGGATACCAGCGATAGCGTTCGACCTTCTCGGTGAGCTTTTAAACCCGGTAAAACTTGCGCTCCCCATTTCCTCAGACTACGGTGCGCGCGCAACGGTTGTGGAAATAGCGGCGAGACTCCCGGCATGCGGCGGCGGTGGATCTCCCGCTGCGGCGAGTGTGTCGAGCAATGGATGGAAGTTATCTTCTGCAGTCCAAAGCGAAAACGCCGCGCGCTATGCAGGCGCATTCGGGCTGTTCGGCGGCGTTTGCAACGCGGAGAACACGATGCCTAGTCGAAGGCCGTGCAGAGGCGCTCGATCGGTACCGCGATCAGTATGCAGATCGAAAAAGCGAGACCGGAGGTGAAGGCCACGGAAGCGGTCGCGCCGCACCATGCGATGAAGCGCCTGGCGTCGTGCTTTTCGTGCGCGACGTAGGCAATCTTGCGCCAGGCGCGGCCGGCGGCATAGGTAATGGCGAGCGCAAGCACGAGCGCGCAGACCGAGGCGATGCCGAGGATCCACTGCGTGCCGTGCCAGCCTGGCATCGGATCCTGCGTGACAGCGTCGGCGCAGGCCGTCGAAACGAGCGTGACGCCGAGCGCCAGATGCAGCAGCCAGATGAGCGGCACCGCGCACAGACCGAGCCAGGCGGCGACGCGCTGTGCGCGCGTCGGCTCAGAGTGCGAGCCGGCGCCGGTGGGTTGCCCGGATGTGGGGGCGGACGTCATGGGTTCCTCCGGTGAGGCGGCACGGGTTGGCGGCGCAGGAGGTGTGCCTGGGTGGGATTTATTATATTTTACATAACATAAATTATCAGTTTTAGGTGTGGGGGCTACGTCCTCTCAAGAAACACACACCAAATGATTGTTTTGTATTTGCTTTTTTATTCGATGGTCTGCGCAGGCATGAGCTTCATGCCAAGCTTTTCGGCGCGCTTTGTCAGGTGATGCAGGACGCGCTGGCGAT